>JBBIMH010000028.1:0-42000 GCA_037444505.1 Nitrospirota bacterium
TACTATCCGATAATTGCCGCCGCATTGCAAGCGTTAACTGCCGATCTTAGGATTATCTTTCTTGCCAAGCTCGATCAACTGTCTCTCATTGATGACTATGAACTGCATGCCCATGTTCAAGTCTAACTGAAATCCTCAAAGGCGTCAAACGTAAAAAACAAGATGCGGCGAAAATTACGGAGTATTTTCACGCACGCAACGCCAAGCTGGTAAAGGTTGCCTTACTGCGCGGCCTTCCCAACTCCATTGGACAAGGGGAATGCTCTGCCATAAGCCTTGCGGTTAAAGAGCATATAAAAAGGTATTGATAGACGAAGCCAAGGCAAGAACTGTCGTTCGGCTCAAAGGACTCGATCCCAAAGGGACGCTCGGGATATTGTGGGACGCTTATAGGACCGGCTCGATCGACTGGGACACTCTTGAATCTCTGGCTTTTGAACTGCTCCAGAAAAAAGGCCATCGCGTCAAGGAAGAAGTCTTTATTGAATTTCTTAAAAGGCTGAAAGGGAAAACGTAAAGCACGGAAATAGAGGCGGTCTTTTGCGGATCGTTAGGCCCTACTCTAAAGATCAGATCGTCTCTCCATGGGAATCGAGAGAGGCAAGGGGGCGGGCTCTACGTCTCTACGTTCGGGCCGCCTGCTTTGACGAGGCCCACGAGCGCGAGCCCGATGACGAAGAAGGCGGTGATGGAGAGGATGGCTGGACGCTGGCTTCCGAAGGCCGCGGAGACCTGGCCGAATACTATGGGGCCTATCACGGCCGAGGACTTACCAACGAGCGAGTACACGCCGAAGTACTCCGCCTCCTTTCCCTTTGGAACGAACTGGGTGAAGAACGCCCTTGTTGCGGCCTGCACGCTGCCGAGCCCCAGTCCGGCTGCGCAGGCTATGGCCCAGAACGAGCCCTTGTCCGCAACGAAGTAGGCGGAGACCGAGACCAATGACCATAGAAGGAGCGAGACCATCACGACTTTTTTCGGCCCCCATGTGTCGGTGGGTTTGGACAACAGAAACGCGCCTGTGAGAGCGGTGACCTGTACTGCAAGGTACAGCCCGATGAGCTCTGTCTGACCGAAGCCGAAGGTGGTGGCCGCGAGGCTGCTCGAGAATACGATGACTGTATTCACACCGTCTTCGTATATAAGATATGCAATGAGGAATTTCCTGGCCTCACCGCGCGACCATATCTCTTTGAGGGTATGCCATGCCTTTTTCATGCCGGAGAGGCCGGCCTCTCCGAGGGCGACGCCTGTTCGTTCGTCTCTCGGCAGGAACATGAATGCAGGCAGCGAGAAGATGCCGAAGAATGCCGCAACCATGAACCATATGGAATCGAATCTTTCAGCCTTTGCGAGCGGGATCGCTATCAGAAGAGACAGGATGGAGCCTGCATAACCGACTCCGAACCCCCATCCAGACACCCTGCCGTGATAATGAGGGGGCGCGATCCTCGGAAGAAAGGAATTATAGAATACGAGCCCTCCTTCCATGCCTATGTTCGCTGTCACTATCAGTATGAAGCCTAAGACGGCCGCGCCGGGTTCGAGGAGGGAGAATCCGGCCACTGCAAGGACGCAGGCATATGAATACGCAATGAGCAGCCGCTTGCGCAGGCCTGTGTAGTCTGCAATACCTCCCAAAAAAGGGGATGAAAGCGATACAATGAACATGCTCGTTGATATAGCCGCGCCCCACCACATGTCTCCACGGCCTGTTTCGTTTCCGACGATCCGGTTTATGTAATAGACCTGGAATACGACCGCGGCGATGACCGCGGAGTAGCTCGAGTTTGCGAAGTCGAAGAGGCACCAGCTTATGACCTGTTTTCTATTCATACGCCTTCTGTAATCTTTCTGATCGCACGAAACACTATGTCCGTCATGAGCTTCAGGTCCCTCATGGATATAGCCAAAGGCGGCATGAGCACGATTACATTTCCGAGGGGCCTTATTATCAGGCCGTGCCTTCTGCACTCCTGTATCACCCTTATCCCGGTCTTCTCCTCGATGGGATATGGCTCTTTCGTCTGTTTGTCTCTTACGAGCTCTATGCCCACCATGAAGCCTTTATGTCTTATGTCTCCGACATGCTTAAGCTCTGTGAACCTTTCGAGTTCGGCCTGCAGGGCCTCTATCTTGGGCTGGAGCCTCTGGAGTGTCTTCTCTTTTTCGAATAGAGCTATGTTTGCCAGGGCGGCTGCGCATGCGAGCGGATTGCCTGTATATGTATGGCCGTGGAAGAATGTGCGCAGCTCCCTGTACTCACCGAGGAATCCCCGATATATCTCTTCAGTCGCGAGTGTGGCCGCAAGCGGGAGATAGCCGCCTGTGATGCCCTTCGCCACCGCCATCATATCCGGAGACACGCCTTCGTACTCGCACGCGAACATCCTCCCTGTCCTTCCGAAGCCGGTCGCCACTTCGTCCGCTATCATCAATATATTATATTTTGTGCAGAGGTCCCTGATGCCTCGGAGGAATCCCGGCGGATGGACGATCATGCCCGCCGCGCCCTGCACAACGGGCTCGATTATCAGGGCCGCTGTTTCGTGGGCATGCGCGGAAATTACCTCTTCGGCCTTTCGAAGACAGACCATGTTGCATTCAGGCTGGCTTAGGCCGAGGCCGCAGCGGTAGCAGAAGGGAGACTCGATCTTGATAGAGTCGAACAGCAGCGGCTTGTATATCTTATGGAAGAGGTCTATGCCTCCTACGCTCACTGAGCCGATGGTATCTCCGTGATACGCCTCCTTGAGGGAGATGAATCTCGTCTTCGAACGGAACTCCGGTGCCTTCTGCTGCCAGTACTGGAATGCGATCTTGAGTGCGATCTCGACGGCAGTGGAGCCGCTGTCCGAATAGAATACGCGTGTGAGCCCAGGGGGCGCGATCCCCACTAATTTCTCGGCAAGCTCGGCCGCCGGGACGTTCGAGAGTCCGAGCATGGTGGAATGGGCGATCTTCTTGAGCTGGTCCGAGACGGCCTTGTCTATCTCTTTCTTTCTGTGGCCGTGGACATTCACCCATAGGGAAGAAACGCCGTCGATATATCTATTGCCGCGCACGTCGATAAGATATGAACCCCTGCCGCGCTCGATTACGATCTGTGGCTCTCTCTCCCAATCGCTCATTTGGGTGAAGGGGTGCCAGATAAACCGCTTGTCGAGTTGCTCGATCTTTCGCCCGAATTCTTCTTTTTTTCGGTCTTTTTTCCTCTCCACCGACTCCTCCGGAAGCATCATGTGTTTTTTGCGGCCATTATATTTCATCCCGGCCGTTTGTCAAACAGAAAAAACGCTTGAAACTCAGAACTGGCTTCTGGTATTATAATCAACCGGGATTTTATCGCATCAAGGAGGGGATTATATGACCAAAAGGAAATGGTATATCGCATCCGTCTTCATTCTTCTTATCGGCGTCTTCGTGGGGCTTGTCATGTCGTCCCATTTAGGCATCATGGCCCCCCTTCCTGCAAAGAGTTCTATATCATCCAAGTCCATTGAGAGGCTGTCCGAGCTGTCAGAGGCGTTGTCTGAGGTCGCATCCGTTGCCACGCCGTCGGTGGTGAACATAGCCACTACGAGGGTTATAAAGTCCCGCGAAGAGACGCCTTTCGATTTCTTCGACGATCCCTTCTTCCGGAGATTCTTCGGGGACCAGTTTCCGCATCCTAACATACCGCGCGAGCGGAAGGAGCAGAGCCTGGGCTCCGGCGTAATCGTCTCCGAGGACGGCTATATCGTCACCAACAATCATGTAATCGAGAAGGCCGAGGAGATAAAGGTACTCCTGTCCAACAAGCGCGACTACAAGGCCAAGCTTGTGGGCGCAGATCCCAAGACCGACATAGCGGTCATCAAGATAGAGGCGAAGGGCCTCACAGCCCTGTCGTGGGGCGATTCAGACAAGCTGAAGGTCGGAGAGGTGGTCTTTGCAATCGGCAATCCATTCGGCCTGAACCAGACCGTGACCATGGGCGTCATAAGCGCTGTCGGAAGGGCCAACGTCGGCATCGCGGATTACGAGGATTTCATCCAGACCGATGCCGCGATCAATCCCGGCAACTCTGGCGGCGCGCTCCTCAACGCGAAGGGTGAGCTCGTGGGCATAAATACGGCCATACTCTCCCGCACAGGCGGATACCAGGGGATCGGCTTCGCCGTGCCGAGCAATATGGCCAAGCAGGTGATGGATAGCCTGATAAAGCACAAGAAGGTGATCCGCGGGTGGCTGGGGGTGAGCATACAGGAGGTTACCTCTGACCTTGCAGAGGAATTCGGTGTGAAGGAGCTCAAGGGCGCCCTCGTCTCGGGTGTTGTGAAGGGAAGCCCTGCCGATAAGGCCGGGATAAAGCAGGGGGATGTGATTCTGCAGTACAACGGCAAGATCGTCGAGGACACGGGTCACTTGAGGAATATGGTCTCTCAGACCGCGATCGGCTCCAAGGTGAAGATCAGGCTTCTCCGCAAACGGCAGGAGATAGAGGTAGAGGCGGTTATTGCGGAGCTCCCGAAGAAGATGGCGGATGCCGGACCGTTCGAAGAGCAGGAATCAGTAGAGGAGAGCACTGCCCTTGCCGGAATAACCGTGCGCGAACTCACGCCGGAACTTGCGAGGAATTTCGGTATAAACGAGAGCGAAAAGGGAGTAGTGATAGTCCGCGTGAGCCAGTCGAGCAGGGCGTTCGAGGCGGGCTTGAGGGCAGGGGACATCATCCTCCAGGTCAATCAGAAGGACATAACTACGATAGAGGATTACAAGAAGGCTGTTTCTGGAATAAAGTCCAAGGACAGAATACTCCTGCTGATCCGCAGGAAGGGCTCAGACTTGTTCGTGACCATAAGGCCTGAGTAGGCATAATGTCTCGAAAATTTTTCCTGACACGGGAAAGGAGGTGATTCGAAAATGGGGCTAATGATAATCCGTCTGCTGTTTCTCTGCATAGGCACTCTCACAGGCTATTACGCCTCTACACAGCTCGGGGAGGAAGTGAGCAAGACCGAGGGGATGGTGGTAGGGTTCGGCGTCTCCGTCATCATTATTCTTACTGAGCTTTTGTTCCGCAGGGTCTCCCCGAAGGTCATCCTGGGCGGCGTCCTCGGCTTCGTCATAGGTATCTTTTCGGCGAACATCATCGCAACGCCGTTGAGGCTCGTGCCGCTCGAGAGGGGCATCGCGAACTTCATCGTGCTTCTTTTGAACGCATTCTTCGGCTATATCGGGGTCACTATAGGAATCAGAGAGGGCTACCGGTTTCGGTTCTCGGACATCAGGAGGATGCTCAAGGGCTCATCCGATGAAAGCCTCAAGATCATGGACACGAGCGTCATCATAGACGGCAGGATAGCAGATGTATGCGAGACCGAGTTTCTCGACGGCACGATCATAATCCCGAACTTCATCCTTCACGAACTGCAGCATATAGCCGATTCATCCGATTCGCTCAAACGGGCGCGAGGCAGGAGGGGTCTCGACATCCTCCACCGCATACAGAAGATGAATCACATGGATGTCAGGATCGTTGAGGACGACTTTCCGAAGATACGCGATGTGGACAGCAAGCTTATCGCCCTTGCCAAGAAGCTCGGCGCAAAGGTGATCACCAATGACTTCAACCTCAACAAGGTGGCTGAGCTGCAAGGGGTGAAGGTGCTCAATATAAACGACCTCTCTAATGCGGTAAAGCCCGTTGCGCTTCCGGGGGAAGGGATGAAGGTATTCGTCCTTAAGGAGGGCAAGGAGCCTGGCCAGGGGGTTGCGTACCTGGACGACGGAACCATGATCGTCGTGGAGAATGGGAGACGGTATATAAATAAGAATGTCGATGTGGTCGTGACGAGCGTTCTCCAGACAGCGGCAGGCAGGATGATATTCACGAAGCTCAAGGAAGACATGGAGCACGAGTACCAGATGGCGGGGAAGTAGCCCCGGGAAACGCGGTCATCGACGCGTCGAGAAAGCGGATAGAATCCGAATCCTTTCGGTTGTCATTATTTATTAGAACGTTCGGCGTCATTCATATCAGGAGGCGAGATGTCAGGTCATTCAAAATGGGCGACGACAAAGCACAAGAAGGCGGCGGCGGATGCAAAGAGAGGCAAGCTTTTCACCAAGCTGACGAAGGAGATTACCGTCGCCGCCAGGCTCGGCGGTGGAGACCCTGAGGGCAATCCGAGGCTCAGGGCCGCGATCGCCAGGGCGAAGGCGGTGAGCATGCCGGCCGACAACATTAAACGCGCCATACAGAAGGGCACCGGAGAGCTCCCCGGCGTATCGTACGAAGAGGTCTCATTCGAGGGCTACGGTCCGGGCGGCGTGGCGCTCCTCATCGAGACCATGACCGACAACAGGAACAGGACGGTCTCGGAAATACGCCACATCCTGTCCAAGCTCGGCGGAAACCTCGGCGAGACAGGCTGCGTGTCCTGGATGTTCAACAAGAAGGGATATATTGTCGTGGGCAGAGACAGGGCCGATGAAGAGAAGCTGCTGAGCCTCGCACTCGAAGCAGGCGCAGAGGACATGCAGACCGAAGACGATAATTTCGTTATAACTACCGCGCCCGCTGATTTTGAGAAGGTGAAGAAGGCGCTCGAGGATGCCGGAGTGGTGCTGTCCGCCGCTGAGGTCACTATGCTCCCGCAGACCTATGTGAAGCTCGAGGGCAAGGAGGCGACGCAGATGCTGAAGCTTATGGAGGCCCTCGAGGACAATGACGACGTCCAGAATGTCTATGCGAACTTCGACATCCCGGACGAGATACTTAATGCGGCGTAAAGCGTCGTGCGATGCGCAGACCATTTGATTCTTTGAAATCTGGCTGATTGATCCTGATGGCTTCATAGAAAGTGGGCTGGTCGGCCTGAAAGGGCTTCTATTCCGCTTTTCGCGGGGACATCAGCCTTTCGCTCTTCATTATTTGATCCCTATGGAGGCTCAAGATGCGCGTGTTGGGCGTTGATCCAGGCACTATTACGAGCGGATACGGCATTGTGGAAGAGGAAGACCACAGGCTTTTCCATGTCGTCTCCGGCGGCATCAGCCCGTGTGCAAAGCATCCTTTCCCGCGCAGGCTCAAGAAGATATACGAAGAGCTCGAGAAGATCATACAGAAGTACCGACCCCATGTCGTGGTGATAGAAGACCTATTCGTCTCGAAAAACATAAAGTCCGCGCTCAAGCTCGGTCATTCCCGGGGCGTGGCTATACTTGCTGCCATGAATGCAGGACTGCCTGTGTTCGAATATGCGCCGCTCGAGGTGAAGCAGGCGGTGGTAGGCCACGGAAGGGCCGAGAAGAAACAGGTGCAGATGATGGTGAAGACCCTCCTCGATATGCCGAAGCCGCCGCATCCGGCTGACGCCGCAGATGCGCTTGCAGCGGCGATATGCCATATACATTCCTCTCGATTGAAGGAAATGATAAAAAGGCCGTCCTCTCTCCGTCATGACGGCAGGACCTTCGGCAGGACGCGATGATAGCATCTATCACCGGAAGACTTGCCCGAAAGTCGGCGGACTATGTGATAGTGGATGTCTCCGGCATAGGGTATCAGGTGCATGTCCCTCTCTCCACTTTCTGCAATATGCCTGATGAAGGGGAGGTCAGTCTCCATATATATACGCATATCAGAGAGGACGCCCTCTCCTTGTTTGGATTCCTCACGGAGGCGGAGAAGGAGTTGTTCGTCCTGCTCATGGGCGTCTCGGGCATCGGGCCTAAACTCGCCCTCGCTGTGCTGTCGAGCATGCCGGTGGACGAGGTCATAGGCGCTATCAGGGATTCGGATGACTCGAGGCTCTGCTCGATCCCTGGTATTGGCAAGAAGACGGCCGGCAGGATAATCCTCGAGCTTAAAGACAAGGTTAAGACGATATCCTGCCCTATGCCGGGCGGTCGTGGTCCCTTAGAGGCGGGGTTTGATAATCATTTTGCGGATGCCGTCTCCGCGCTCGTGAGCCTGGGATACAAAGAGGTCCTTGCGGAGGATGCATTGAAGAGGGTGCGTGCACAGAGACCGGACCTCGGCGTCGAAGGCCTCATCAAAGAGGCGCTGAATGTCTTGATGAAGAGATAAAGAGCAACGAACAGGGAGTCGGATCTTGCCCAAGAGGATAATCTCATCAGAGCGGAACGAAGAGGACATACAGCTCGACAGGGGCCTGAGACCTGTGAGGTTCGAGGAGTTCATCGGCCAGGACAGGATCAAGGAGAATCTCAGGGTCTTCATCGAAGCCGCGCGGTCGAGGTCCGAGGCTCTCGACCATGTGCTTTTTTGCGGACCGCCCGGGCTGGGAAAGACCACCCTCGCGAACATAATAGCGCACGAGCTCGATGTCGGCATAAAGTCCACATCAGGGCCTGTGCTCGAACGTGCCGGAGATCTGGCGGCGATACTGACCAACCTCCAGGACAGGGATGTGCTGTTCATAGATGAGATACATCGTCTGAACAGGATCGTTGAGGAGATACTCTATCCCGCAATGGAGGACTTCAAGCTCGATATCATCATAGGACAGGGGCCGGCCGCCCGTTCCATAAAGCTCGATCTGCCGAGATTCACCCTTGTCGGAGCCACGACACGCACAGGACTTCTCACATCTCCGCTCAGGGACAGGTTCGGGATAATAGACAGGCTGGGCTTTTATTCATCGAAAGATTTGTCGAAGATAGTGATGCGCTCTGCGAAGCTTTTGGGTGTGGAGATAGAGCCTGAGGCAGCCGAAGAGATAGGCCGACGCTCCCGCGGCACGCCGAGGATCGCGAACAGGCTCTTGAGAAGGGCCAGAGACTTTGCTCAGGTGATGTCCGACGGCGTGATTACGAACACAGTGGTCACAGATGCAATGAATCGTCTCGAGGTGGACGAGCACGGCTTCGATGAGATGGACAGAAGGCTCCTCCTCACGATCATGGACAAGTTCGAAGGAGGCCCTGTCGGGCTAGATACTCTTGCGGCCGCCCTTAACGAGGAGAGGGACACGATCGAGGACGTGTATGAGCCCTATCTGATACAGGAGGGGTTCCTCGACAGGACTCCGAGGGGCAGGCAGGCTACGAGGCTTGCATACGAATATTTCGGCAGAAAGAGGCCTGAGCCCGGACAAGGAAGGCTGCTGTAGTTTACAGGCACGATTCTCCCGGGGATTGCCATGAAGATTCTCTTCCATATCTGTTGCGCGCCGTGCGCAATATATCCATACTACCGTATGCTCGAGGAGGGTCTCGAGCCGGTCGGGTTCTTCTATAACCCCAATATCCATCCCTATCTCGAATACAAAAAAAGGCTCGATACGGTAAAGGAGTTTTCTCAGCGCTCCGGCATAGATCTGGAGATACGTGACTGCTATGACCTCGATGAATTTCTCTCGAGGGTGGTCGGCAGAGGATCCATGCGGTGCGAGCAGTGCTACCGCATGAGGCTCGACGCGGCCTCGCGGGAGGCGCGTCTCAAGGGGTTTCAGGCCTTTACCACATCTCTTTTATACAGCAAGTTCCAGAGGCACGATATGATCCGCGGCATTGCAGAGGAGATGGCGAAGGAGCAGGGGGTGGAGTTCTATTACGAGGACTTCAGGCTGGGCTGGCGGGAAGGCATTTTGGAATCCAAGGCGATGGGCCTCTATCGTCAGCAGTATTGCGGATGCATATTCAGTGAGCGCGAGCGCTATGAAATAAAAAGCCCTGAGTGCGAGTCCCGCAAGGTGAAGAAGGCGTAGCGAGATGAACCGGTCGGTCACAGCCCTTCTCCTGTCCATATGCATCGCCCTGCCGGCATCCGCCGAGGACATCCGGGTGCTTTTAGCGGAGCATACGAAATCCGTAACGATCGAATCCATCTCCGGTCTAATCATCGAACAATCTCCCGGCAGGGAGGCTGGAAAAAGGATCACCATCGGCCCCGGCTATATCGGTACCAGGCCAGTAAGGATCAGGTCTGTGGACGGTGTGGTTAGTCTCGAAGGCAGGAGGTATAGAGGTACTCTCGAGATCAGAAGATCGGGCGATTCTGAAATACGCGTAATCAATGAGCTCGACATAGAAGATTATCTCAAGGGAGTGATTGCCGAGGAGATCCCGCATGACTGGGAGCCCGAGGCGCTCAAGGCCCAGGCGGTCGCCTCGAGGACATATGCCCTGTATCTCAAGAAAAATGCAGGCCGCAGGCCGTATCACATCACGGCCTCTGTTAAGAGCCAGCTCTACGGAGGTGTACGCTCGGAAAGGGACGCCGCTGTCATGGCGGTGAGAGACACAACAGGGCTCGTACTCACATACCAGGGCAGGGTGATCCCCGCGTTCTATCATTCTAGTTGCGGCGGAAGGACAGAGGATGCAGGCGAGCTCTGGGACATCGATGCGCCGTATCTGAAAGGCGTAGATTGCTCTTGCCAGGAGATTTCCAAATACGGCGTATGGGAGAAGCGGATATCTATAAACAAGGCTCTCGCCGGAGTCAGGGGGCTCGGATACAGGCTGAACAATATCACGTCCATGGGGCTGGGCCGCATCACACGTGCGGGAAGGGTGAAGGAGATAGTAATCTGTGACCAAGACCGGATTGTCGAGATCCCGGCGGAGAGATTCCGTTCATCTCTGGGCTACGGCGTGCTACCGAGCGTGTTCTTCGAGGTCTCCGTCGTCAAGGGCGAGATAGTGTTTTCCGGCAGAGGCATGGGGCATGGGGTGGGCCTCTGCCAGTGGGGTGCGAGGGAAATGGCGCAGAGAGGGCATGACTTTGTCTCTATCCTGCGCCATTACTATCCAGGCACATCGTTGGAGCGGCTCGATAAAAGCATCCGATAAGATCTCTATGACAAGGTCGCAGAGAGGCTGATTGAATTCTGGCGGGCTCATTCTCTTGAGCGGGCTGCGGGGAGCTTCAACCATATCAGGGACTGCACCGGCTCAGATTTTGTCGAGGGCCTGCTTGAGGTCAGCGATAAGATCATCCACATCTTCCAGGCCGAGGGCGAGTCTCACGAGATTGTCCTCCATGCCTATCTTCTTTCTGTAGTCCTCTGGATAGTCGAAGAACGACATCATCCACATCTGTGTCACCAGCGATTCGCTGCCACCCAGGCTCGGCGTGATAAGAAAAAGCTCTAGGGAATCTATGAACTTCCTTGTTTTGGCGTCATCCCCTTTGAGCAGGAATGTGATCACGCTTCCGAATCCCCTCATCTGCTCCTTTGCAATTCTGTGGTCGGGGTGCGACTCGAGTCCCGGATACCAGACTTTTTCTATCTTCGGATGCGACTCGAGCATCCTGGCTACTGCGAGGCCCGCCTCGTTGTGGTGCTTCATCCTGAGACCGAATGTCTTGAGCCCGCGCTCGAGCAGAAAGCATGTAAGCGGCCCGGGCGTCGCGCCGATCATGCGTTGCATCCTGTAGACCTCGTTCATGAGCTTGTCGCTTCCCAGCGCGACTCCTGCAAGCAGGTCGTTATGGCCTCCGAGGTACTTCGTAGCCGAGTGTATCACGACATCTACCCCGATCTCGAGCGGCCTTATGTTGTAAGGCGTGGCGAGGGTAGCATCTATGATGGTCATGACCTTGCGCCTCTTGGCAACATCAACCACTGCAGGCAAATCCAGACACCTGAGATATGGATTCGTGGGCGATTCCGTGAAGATTATGTTCGTGTTCGGACGGATCGCCCGCTCGATGGCCTCTGCGGTAGGGTCCACCATTGAGACCTGTATGCCGAATTCGGCCAGGAGGTTTGCGGCGAAGTCCCGCGTCTGGCGGTAGCAGTCGCTCGTAAATATGATATGCCCGTCCCTGCGCATGAAGGTCATGATGGTGAGTATCACCGCCGACATGCCGCTGGAGAAGAGCACTGCGCGCTCCGCCCCTTCCACGGCGGCGAGTTTCCGCTCGCACTCCGTCTGTGTGGGGTTTCCGTAGCGGCCGTATTCATGCTCCCTGAGCAGCCTGCCCTCGCTCTTCGCCTTCATGAACTCATACACTTCCTGCGTGCTGTTGAAGTAATAGTTGGATGTGTGCACGATCGGAGTGGAGACGGCGAAGTGCGCATGATGCACGCGGTCTGTCCCGTGTATGCTGAGTGTAGCAGGTTTCCAATTCCTACTTTTTGATGATTTACTGTTCATTCGCTTCCTTTCTCTTCTTCAGGGCGTAGGCCAGGGCCTCTTTCACCGCCTCGACCGTAGGAGGCAGTTCGATGGGCTTATTCGCATATCTGCTCGGAAAATCCAGGGCGCCCTCGTGATATCTTACCTTGAAGTCCGTGAATTTGAGTCCGTGGGCAGTGGATATCACGACTACATGCTCTGATTTGTCTATCTTCCCGGACTTCAGGAGCTTGAGCAGCCCGGCAAGCGCAACACCTGTATGGGGGCAGTTGAACATACCTGTTGTATCTCCGAGCGCGGCGGCGTCAGCGAGCTCCTGCTCGGTCGCGTCCACAACGATGCCGTTGAACTGCTTCAATGTCCTTATGGCCTTCTGGACGCTCACAGGATTCCCTATCTGTATCGCGGATGCCAGCGTCTTCTGGGCCTCGATGGGCTCGAAGGTCTCGAAGTTCTTGAGATACGACCTGTAGAGCGGATTGGCGCGCTCCGATTGAGCCACGACTATGCGGGGAAGGGTGTTGACGAGCCCGAGTTCCCTCATCATCATGAGACCGCTGCCGAGGGCAGATACGTTCCCGAGGTTACCGCCCGGGATGATGATGACATCGGGCACGTCCCAGTCGAACTGCTGCACTATCTCGATGCCGACGGTCTTCTGTCCCTCTATCCTGAGAGAATTCATGGAATTGGCGAGGTAGATCGTCTCGTCCTTCGTTATCTCCTGCACGACGCGCATGCAGCCGTCGAAGTCCGTGTCCAGAGACAGCACCAGGGCGCCGTTGGCGATGGGCTGTACGAGCTGTGCGACCGATATCTTCCCCTTGGGCAGAAGCACTATGGACTGTATGCCTGCCGCGGCGCAATAGACGGCCAGGGCGGCTGATGTGTCTCCTGTGGATGCGCAGGCAACCGCCTTGATTGGAGCGCCCTCGCTTATCATCTGCTTGACCTGGGAGACGAGCACCGTCATGCCCAGGTCCTTGAATGAGCCGCTGTGGGAGTTTCCGCAGAGCTTTATCCACAGGTTGTCGAGGCCTATCATCTTGCCGAACCTCTCCGCCCAGAAGAGGTTCGTGCCTCCTTCGTAGAGAGAGACCACATTGTCGTTATGTATCTGCGGCAGAACCCATTCCTTCTTGCCCCATACGCCAGAGCCGTACGGCCACTCGGTGGATTTGTAGCGTTCCTCGAACAGTTTCATCCAGGCCTTTGCATCGCGTCTGGCAAGGGCGTGCATGTCGTGGTGCACCTCGAGAAGCGAGTTACACTCTTTGCATCGATAGATGATGGAGTTGATGGGGTATCTTGCCCCGCACTGCTCGTTTATGCATCTGAATTCCGCTCTATATGGCATTTCGCTTACCTTGATATAGGGAAGTTGGAACTATGGGGATCTCTACGGCACAGGCAGAATATCACATCGCCCATGCTTTAATCAACGGGAGAATACCATGCGGCGGGACATTTTTCAACCCCTTAATTGCTTGCCGGCCGACTTTCGGTGTGGTTTTTTTGGATAAAAAGGCGTATATTATAAAGCTGTGCCGTGAATAATATAATTGATCGGGCGCGAAGGAGGAGATTATGGAGCAATATGCAGTAGGTGGGAATGTGATCTCGTATTGTATGAAGTGCAAGCTCAGCCAGAATCACACTATTGTCTCGATGGACAAGGATGCGATAACACAGGTTGAATGCCTGGTCTGCCACGGCAAGCATAAGTTTCGGAGCGCTTCGGCTGTCAAGAGGCGTTCGGCCGGGAAGAGGGCTTCTGCTGCGCAGAAGACGCCTGCCGTAACCTGGGAGGAGGCTTTGAAGGCGGCAAAGGGCAAGGAGCTTGCGTACAGCATGGCAGCGAAGTTCAGGGTCGGCGATATCGTCGTACACGACAGGTTTGGAAAAGGGGTGGTGCTCCGGCTGCACCAGAACAAGTGCGATGTGCTCTTCCAGGACAAGGAACGCTTGATGGCCTCGGCCAATTAGCCCATGGAAGGAGATGAGAGGGCATGGGTCTGTTTTTGTACGCCCTGGGATAGACGGCAAAAAATATTTGCGTAAAGGCCCTGCATCTGGTATTATATTAATGCGAAACATTTAAACTAACCCGAATGCCTATCGTATAGAAGCCCTTTCGGCCCTATATCGCTGCAGTGCATCAGGGTGCAAATTCTATATTTCAGGGGGTCTCATGGTAAGTATTACCGAGAGCGCGGTGAATAAATTCAAGGAGGTCGTGAATCAGCAGGGCGCGCCAGGCGACGGCATCAGGATATTCGTGATCCCCGGCGGCTGAAGCCCGTCTTTGGCTATGGACATAGCCAAGGCTGCCGAAAAAGGCGACACGACCCTTGAAATGAATGGTTTGAAGATATATCTCGAGCCTCGCGCAAACGGCATGCTCACGAACACGACGATTGATTTCAGTGAAAACCAAGGCTTCGTGCTCACAGGCATGCAGCAGAGCTCATGCGGCTCATGCAGTTGCTGAAGGAGCGGCTCCTCTGGGTCGAATTTGAGAACAGAAAAAAGCCGGCTGGCATCTTTTCCAGCCGGTTTCTCTGTCATACGGACTACAGTACTGACAGCGTCCTTACAACCCGCCTTTCTCCAGACCCACCTTCTTCGTAGTCTTGTGCCATAGGAATGCGTCACTCGTCTTAGTGCCGAACGGCAGGTACCACAGCTCAATATCCACCGTCATCTCATGGTCCTTGATGTTTCTCACGATCGTGTCTCCCTTCTTCACCTCCTCGGCGGGGAAGGGGATTATGAATGATTCATGGACAGGACGTCCAGGCGGGAGGCTCGTGTCTCTGAGTATGCCGCTCTTTTCGTACGGACCACGGCCCATCTTGTCCCCGCGGCCAAGCTGATGAGGGATGGGCATGAATATCTTAGATTCCTTGAAAAGCTCCTTGCCCTTCGAATCCTTAGCGGTCACTTCCAAGACCAGCCGGTTCGGTGTGGGTCAGCCGTCGGGTATGGCATGGCCCGCCCGGTTCACCATCTCGACCTTCACGACCGTTTCGGGCATCATCTTGGCGCCGTCCCGCCACTGGTATGCCATGGCCTCTGCATGGAAGTCGATAGCTGTCTTGGTCAGCTCGGGTGCGCGGTAGCTCTGCATGTTGTGGCCGAGCTTGCTCTTTTTCATGTGGCATTCCTGACAGTTTTCTTGTCCGCCTTCTGCCCGGTATGACCACAGGTAGCTGCCGTAGAGGGTTGCGCACTGCGTCGGATTGTCGAGCTCGAAGTTGGGGCCGAGCCCATGACACTGTCCGCAGAGAATCGACTCCTGCATCACATGACTCTTTTTTACCTTTGTATAGCCCGGCGCAGGATGGTCAGAGTCCTTCGTTCCGTAGACAACTGTCTTTTCAGGGTACCCGTCCGTCCACTTGTGGATCACGGCGTTCCTCTGGTGGCAAATGAGGCATCCGATGTTCACCTTCTCGAGCGTCTTGATCGCCTTGTCTCTCGCCGCGTCGCTTGCATTGGGATCTGCATAGGTGAAGGCGGCCTTTACTATCTCCTTGGCTACCTCGTCCGTTGCATCCGCGAGCTGAGGGAGGTGGCACTTTGCGCAGATCATCAGGTGTCTAACCTGCACGTCCTCGGGCTTTTTCATGCCTGATGCCTTCCACTGAGTGAGCCCGTTCACCACAGTGGTCTTTATGGTCGCCGCTGTCCTGCCTGTGCCGAAGATGGAACGCGCATGGAGCGACTTCTGCCACTCGTTCCATATCTCTTCGTGACACTGCTTGCACGAGCTCGAGTCGTACATCTTCGCGAGCTCATCGATGCTTCTCGCCTTTTTTGATTCCACGCCGACCGCGACCGACGGCGACGATGCAATGAGCGAAAGCATAAGGCACAATACTCCGATACCGCCGAATAATCTCATACCATACCTCTTTCTGTCTTTATGTATTGTTGGAAACCAACCACTGAGCCCATGGGGAATGTCCTGCATGAAGAAGTAAAAGACCTCGGTGTTCTCACTCACCCTTACGCGACTGTTTTGGTTATAAGAATGGAGCAATGGCAATAAATTGCAACTTGATACTTTAAATAGTAACTACAATTTTAGGTATCAAGTAAAAAAACTCACGTTTGTCAGCCATTAAGTTTCATAAATTCTTAAATATAAGGGAGGCGTTTATGCCGCCGAAGCCGAAGGAGTTTGTGGCTGCCGCCGGAATGGAGCGTCTCCTGGCTGTATTGGGCACATAATCAAGGTCGCATTCCGGATCTGGTTGTTCGTAGTTTATCGTCGGCGGTATGACGCCTTCATAAATCGCCAGGCATGTTATGCATGCCTCGACAGCTCCTGCCGCGCCGAGCATGTGGCCGAGCATGGACTTGGAAGAGCTTATTGCGAGCCTCTTTGCATGCTCTCCGAACACCTTTTTTATCGCCCTGGTCTCTATGATATCGTTCTGCAGAGTGGCTGTGCCGTGCGCATTCACATACTCTATTTCTTCCGGCAGAAGGCCTGCGTCGGCGAGTGCAAGGGCCATGGCCCTTGCAGGCCCGTCGCCATCCGGATTCGGCATGGTATAGTGATATGCATCAGAGGAGAGGCCGTAGCCAGC
Source organism: Nitrospirota bacterium (assembly GCA_037444505.1). Classification (GTDB taxonomy): domain Bacteria; phylum Nitrospirota; class UBA9217; order UBA9217; family UBA9217; genus JBBIMH01. The sequence continues at coordinate 16,698 of JBBIMH010000028.1, forward strand.
CACCTCCGCATATATTTTTGCGTCCCGTCTCAATGCCCTGCCCAGTTCTTCGAGTACCACGACCGCCGCACCTTCGGAAAGGACGAACCCGTCCCTGCTTTTCTCGAACGGTCTGCTGGCTTTTTCAGGCTCGTTGTTTCTGTGTGACAGCGCCCTGGCCTGGCAGAAACCCGCAAGCATAAGAGGCGTCACAGCGGCCTCTGCCCCGCCTGCAATCATTATATCCGCGTACCCGCGCCTGATGATATCTACTGCCTCGCCGATGGCGTGGGTGCCTGTTGCACAGGCTGTGGATACATCGAGGCATGGGCCCTTTGTCTTGAGTTTCATGGATATGTAGCTGGATGCCATGTTCACGAGGGACATGGGGGTATAAAACGGAGAGACAGCCCTATATCCCTTCGAAAGAAGGGCGATCATATTCTTCTCCATGGTCGAGACCCCGCCCCTTCCGGAGCCTACGAGCACACCTGTCCTGAGCAGCTCTTCGTCTGTAAGTTTCAGCCCGCCGTCGGCTACGGCCATCATCGCGGCTGCAAGGGCATATTGGATGAAGGGGTCTGTTTTGTTCGCCTCTTTTGCGCTCATGAAGAGGAGGGGATCGAATCCGTGCACCTCTCCTGCTATGCGCGTGGGAAATGATGTTGCGTCGAATCTTGTGATATGCCTGATGCCAGATGCACCTTTTTGCAGGGCGTTCCAGGTTGTCCTGATGTCGAGCCCGAGCGGGGTTACCGCTCCCATCCCTGTAATTACCACCCTTTTTTTCATGGTCATGAATATACGGCTTATGAAGCCTTTTGTAAAGCATTGTGTCATGCCATCTTCGGGAAAAGGGTTTGACAATACTGGTTTTTGTGCTATAGTCATACTGTACTTGATATACTGGCCGCTTTCAGAAAGGGGGTTTGAGATGACAAGGACGGAATTGGCATCAAAGACAGTTGCAGAGCTCAAAGCCCTGGCCGCGAAGATGGATGTGAAACTGCCCGCCGGGGCGAAGAAGACTGATATAGTGGATAAACTGCTCGAGGCTTCGGCAGGCGCTTCGAAGAAGAAGACCACGCGCAGGACGCAGTCGAAAAAGCCTGTCACTAGGCCTGCCTCCGGTAGACGGTTGCCTAAAAAACCCGAGCCGCAGGCACCGGAGAGAAAACTTCCTGCCGGTGTGGAAGAGCCGCTCATGGCGAAGGAGCGTGTAGAGGAGTCGAAGTACTACACAGGGCCTATGGCGCCTGCGCCGAAATACGCAGAGCTTCCGCAGGCATATGGAGACGACAGGATAGTGCTGATGGTGCGAGACCCGTACTGGGCATTCGCCTACTGGGAGGTGTCTCCGCAGCGGGTGGAGAAGGAAAAGGCCTGGTTCGGCTGGGACAGCAAGCTGGCGGTGAGGATATATGACATCACCGGCGTGCAGTTCGACGGTACGAATGCGAGCGGGTACTACGACCAGGAGGTTTTCGACCGGGTGGGGGACTGGTATTTCGACCTCGGCAGGCCTGCGCATTCATTCTGTGCGGACATAGGCCTGCTTTCGCCGGAAGGCAGGTTCCTGACGCTCGCCAGATCGAACTATGTTACAATGCCCAGGGATACGGTCTCGGACAATGTCGACGAAGAGTGGATGCTCGTGGAAGAGGACTATATGAAGATATACGGCATGTCCGAGGGCTCGTCTCCGATGCCGAATGTGCGGGAATGGTGGAGGAAGAGGCGCATGCAGGAGATGGGCTCGCCGGGGATGTTCTCCCGCGAGAGGGCGAGGAGAAAATAGCTTCTCCGCTCGTCTTTTTGGGGGCATGACAACATGATAAAGTCCATCCCTGTATTCGGATGGACTTTTCTTTTGTCTGTTTTTCTTGAATCTGCCGTCGCGGCAGCCTTACGCATCGAGATTGCACAACACCCTGTCGCTCGGATTTCACGATCTCGAGAATCATATGATTTTTCGTCTTTCGGAGGGAGAATGGAGAAGGGCTATCTATGCATCGTACTTCACGGTCACCTGCCTTATGTGCGCCACCCGGAGCATGATGAATTTCTGGAGGAGGACTGGCTGTTCGAGGCCATTACAGAGACATACATACCGCTCATAAATGTCTTCGACGGCCTCGTCAACGACGGAGTGGATTTCCGCTTGACCATGAGCCTCACCCCCACACTCATGGCCATGCTCACGGATCCTCTTCTTCAGCACCGCTATGCCCGACACATCGGCAAGCTCATAGAGCTGGCGGAAAAAGAGGTGGAGCGGACGCGGCACATGCCGGAATTCAATCCCCTGGCGCACATGTACAGGGATATGTTCAAAAACGCACGCTATGTATTCGAGGAGAAATACGGCAGGAACCTCGTGCAGGCATTCAAGAAATTCCAGGACCTGGGTAAGCTCGAGATAATCACATGTGCCGCCACTCACGGTTTCCTTCCGCTGATGATGAACCGAAATGCGGTGCGAGGCCAGATAATGGCTGCGGTGCAGTATCACGAAAAGCAGCTCGGCAGGCCTCCAAGGGGCATATGGCTTCCGGAGTGCGGCTATTACGAGGGGCTGGACGAGATTCTGAAAGAGGCGGGTATCCGCTTCTTTTTCACCGAATCTCACGGTATATTTCACGCCTCCCCGAGGCCCAAATACGGCGTCTATGCGCCTATCTACTGTCCCTCCGGCGTTGCTGCATTCGGCAGGGACATAGAGTCGTCCAAGCAGGTCTGGAGCTCCATAGATGGCTATCCAGGGGATTTCAACTACAGGGACTTCTATCGCGATGTCGGGTTCGATCTGGACTATGATTATATCAGGCCGTATCTGCATCCTGACGGCGTGAGGGTGAACCTCGGCATCAAATATTACAAGATCACCGGCAAGACGGATCACAAGGACCCTTATATCAGGCACTGGGCGTTAGAGAAGGCCGCCGAGCATGCCGGGAACTTTCTCTTCAACAGGGAAAAGCAGGTGGAGTGGCTGTACGGTCTGTTCAAGGACAGAAAGCCCATCATCGTGGCGCCTTATGATGCCGAGTTGTTCGGGCACTGGTGGTTCGAGGGGCCGGACTGGCTCAATTTCCTCATCAGGAAGACGGTGTACGACCAGAAGACGGTTCGGATGGTGACGCCCATCGAGTACCTCGCAGAGAACCCCCGTTGCCAGATATCGACCCCGTCCATATCGAGCTGGGGCTACAAGGGCTATGCAGAGGTCTGGCTCGACGGCTGCAATGACTGGATATACCCGCACCTCCACAAGGCCGCCGAGCGTATGGTGGAGCTTGCGCGTACCTTCCCTTCCGCGGAAGGCGTGCTGCAACGGGCGTTGAATCAGGCCTGTCGAGAGCTATTGCTCGCCCAGTCCTCTGACTGGGCTTTCATCATGAAGACCGGCAGCCATGTAGAATATGCTGTCAAGAGAACAAAGGAGCATATACTCAGGTTCACTCGGCTCTATGACGACATCAGGGCGAACAATATTGACGAGAGATGGCTCGCTGATATAGAATATCGAGACAACATATTCCCAGATATCGATTACAGAATCTATGCATAGGCCGTCTGTCGTCAGGCAACTCGAGAGGATCGTAGGTCCTGAAAATGTCTTGACTGCTCCCGAAGAGCTCGTTGCATATTCATACGACGCCACCCGCTTGGAGGCCCTTCCGTGGGCTGTTGTGCGGCCCGGCTCAAGCAGTCAAATCTCCGATATAGTACTCCTCGCGAACAAGGAGCGGTTCCCGATTGTGCCGAGGGGCGCGGGCTCCGGCATGTCAGGAGGCTCTGTGCCGGTCAAATCCGGAGTCGCGCTCTCTTTGGAGCGCATGAACCGGATACTCGAGATAGATGAAGACGATCTCATCGCTGTTGTGGAGCCCGGTGTGGTGACGGTGGATCTGCAGCGCGAGGCGGAGGCACGCGGGCTCTTCTATCCGCCGGATCCGGCGAGCAGCGCCTTCTGCACGATCGGGGGGAACATCGCCGAGTGCGCCGGCGGCCTGAGGGCGGTGAAGTACGGGGTCACGAAGGACTATGTCTTAGGTCTCGAGGTCGTCCTACCTACAGGAGAGGTCATAAAAACCGGTGCTAAAACAATGAAGAGCGTTGCCGGCTATGACCTCACTCGGCTCTTCGTGGGCTCCGAGGGTACACTCGGCATAGTGACCAGGGCGGTGCTGAGGCTTTTGCCTCTTCCTGAGAGCGTTTCTACAGTGCGTGCGTTCTTTCCGGATGTGATAACCGCTGTTTCGGCGTCGATGAAGATCGCCTCCTCCCGCGTAATACCAAGGGCACTGGAATTCGTGGATTCCCACGCCTTGAGAGCGGCCTCGCAATATCTACGACAGGATATCCCGCCGGGCGCCGACTCGATGCTGCTGGTAGAGTTCGACGGGCCGAAAGGCCTCGTAGAGCAGGAGGCCGTCGTCGTATCATCCATTCTCAAAGGCCTGGGTGCGGTCGATATCCAGTCCGCCTTCGACGAGAGGGGCAGGGAGATGCTTTGGAAGGCCCGGCGCGCTGTCTCTCCCGCGCTCTATACAGTGAGGCCCAAGAAGATAAATGAAGATATCGTCGTGCCGAGGAGCAGATTGGCGGACATCCTCGTAAAGATAGACGAGATAGCCTCGCGGTATGGTCTTTTGATAGTGAACTTCGGCCATGCAGGAGACGGCAACATACATACAAATATCATGATAGACGAAGCCGAGACGGAAAAGGCGGAGGCCGCTGTGAAGGATATATTTGAGGCGGTGCTCGAGATGGAGGGCAGCATATCCGGAGAGCACGGCATAGGCCTGACAAAGGCGGCCTATCTGTCGATGGAGATAGGCATGGATTCGTTAACCGTCATGAAGAGAATAAAGAAGGCATTGGATCCGAACAATATCATGAATCCGGGTAAGATATTTCCGGATGAAGGCGATGCATGAAACTGGAGCGGTGGATGAAGCAGCTCATGATTATTTTTCTTCTTTTGTCTATGGGCTCGCCTCTCTCTGTTTACTCCGAGGGGACTGATACAGTGGCCTCCATAGACGCCCTCCGGGAGCGGGTGCAGGCCCTCGAGAAGGAGGCGGCTGAACTAGAAGATCAAAATCACGGCCTTCGTATGATGCTCCGGGAGATGGAGGACGACGAGATATATATAGTCGTCGATACGGAGAATCACAGGCTCACACTTAGACGGGGGGATAAGGTGCTGCGTACCGTCGTGGTGGGAACAGGCAGCAGGCAGATGGTGGAGGAGGAGACAGGCAGGAACTGGTATTTCGAGACGCCGATAGGCTCTTTCACCGTGCTTGCGAAAGAGAGGAATCCAGTCTGGATCAGGCCAGACTGGTCATATGTGGAAGAAAACATGCCTGTGCCTCCAAAGGACGATCCGGACAGGATCGTACGGGGTGTGCTTGGCAAATACGCCCTGGTTCTGGGCGGGGGGTACAAGATACACGGCACGCTATATAAGGACCTCTTGGGGACTTCCTTTACGCATGGATGCATCTCCATGGATGATGACGACCTCGAGGCGGTGTACAAGGCCGCGAAGATAGGCACAAAGGTGTATATATATTGATTCGGAGATTAGGATGCTGATTAGAATCGCGATAGGCCTGTGCGCGGCAAGCATTCTGTTTTTCATGATCAATCCGGCTTATGCTGACCAGGCAGGAGAAGATATGCAGGCCCTGCTGCTTCGGGAGAAGGAGCTTGGGGCGAAGGTAGAAAGGCTCAGGCTGGAGCAGGAATTTCTCTTGTTCAAGAAAGGGTTCTATACCTTGGATTCCAAATATCTCATCCTCGACCCTGTATCCAAGACAGGCCAGCTCAGATACAAAAACAGGCTGCTCAAGGAGTTCCGCTTCACCACGCCCTCACCCAGGGAGGCTAAGGCGCTGCCGAGAGGCGTCCTCATCCTCTCCAAGAAGTTGGGAAGCGATCATAACCGTCTTACGCTCATCTTCAGCGGATCTCTCATCTTAAAGTCCATGGAATCTGGACGGCAGGCAGTGAGAAAGAGCGATACACCGAGGCTTTATCTCAAAAAGAGCGACATGCTCTCCTTGTTCTATGCACTTGAGGTCGGCGGCAGGGCGTATGTATTGCATCATGATTTTTAGCCCTGCCCGTCCCGCTTTTTAGGCCTGACCGCTCCCATGGAGAGTTCTGAGCTGTCCCATGTCCACTCCACCCTGTTTCTACCCTTCCGTTTCGCCTCGTACATGGCGAGGTCGGCGGCATGAACGAGCCTCTCCTCGTCTGTGATGGCCGGATCCATGAGGTCTGCTATGCCGATGCTCACGGTCACGTTCCTTCCGGCTATGTCAGGGAATGAATGCTTGTAAACGGCCTTCAGTATCCTGTTTGCGGGCTGGATCGCGTTCTCTTTAGTCGTATTCGGGATCAGAACTGCAAACTCCTCTCCTCCCCAGCGCGATGCTGTGTCTACGTCCCTGATGTTCCTTTGTATTATATTGGCGATCTCCTTCAGGATGATATCGCCGGCCCTGTGGCCGAATGCATCGTTTATGGACTTGAAATGGTCGATATCTATCATCATGCAACTTAGCGGTGTCTGGTATCGCGAGGCCTTCTTGAATTCGAGGGTGAGTATGGATTCGAAACGCCTCCTATTGAACAGTCCGGTAAGCGGATCTGTAATCGCAAGCGTCTCGACACGCGTGAGCATCTCCTCGAGCTGCCTGTTCTTCTGACGGAGCTCGTCCTGTAGGGCCTTTGTCCTGAGACAGGCATATATCCTGGCATTAAGCTCCACCTCGTCATAGGGCTTCGGCAGATAGTCGTCCGCGCCCGCCTCGAGTCCGGTCACCTTGTCAGTGGTGGTGTCCTTTACGGTGAGCATGATTACGGGTATGCCCCTCGTGTGTTGGTTGAGCTTCAGCCAGCGGCAGACCTCGCTCCCCTCTATGTCAGGCAGCACGCGGTCCAGCAATATCAGGTCTATCTTTTCCGTTTTGGCGATCTTGAAGGCCGTGAGCCCGTCCTCGGCCCACACGACGCTGTAGCCGTTCTTTTCGAGGAAGGCCTTTGTGGATTGGGCCTGCCCTTTGCTGTCTTCTACAAGGAGGATCCTTGCCTTTGCCATATGGCCTCTCGTGTCCGATGGATTCTATGCAATCATTATATATGAGACTGCGGATCATCCGCCAGCCTTCAGCTCTCCTCGAGCTAGCCGATAATTGTAAATATAGCGGAGGACAGTGTATTTGGCAAGGCGGTTTTTGGGATTGACTAGCCTCTATTTCCCTGTATAATAAGGCCATGCGGGAGATCAAGAAGGGAGAAGAGTTCTATGAGGGCACAGCGCTGCTCGGCGATCCCGTCCATGGATATATATCTTTTACCACGCCCCGCGTGAGCGGAGAAAAGACCGAAAAGGACCTGATAGATACGCCCTGGGTCCAGCGCATGCGCCAGATATACCAGCTCCAGAGCGCCAGATGGGTGTATCCTTCAGCCGAGCACTCCAGGTTCCAGCATTCGCTTGGGGCCATGCATATCGCGGGGAGGTTCGCAAGGCACCTCTATCCATCCCTTCGAGCGGCTGTGCCCGACTGTCCCTCTGCCAATTATATCGAAGAGCTGCTACGTGTGACTGCACTCTTGCACGATGTCGGCCACGGACCTTTCGGCCACTTCTTCGACGAGAATTTTCTCGAGCCCCTCGGCCTGACGCACGAAAAAGTGGGCCAGCACATCATAAAGACGGAGCTCGCCGAGCTCATAAAGGCGGTGCGCAGGAGCCCTTCAGGAGAGTTTGATAAGGGTGAGAGGCTCAATCCGGAGCATGTCGCCTTCCTGATAGGCAAAGGCTCCACGTCTTATGCGAAACAGCCCAGGTGGCTCACATTCCTCCAGCCGCTTTTGTCAGGCATCTACACTGTAGACAACATGGATTATGTCCTGAGGGATGCATACATGTGCGGTGTAGCAGTCGGCGCGGTGGACATAGATAGGCTCATGTACTATACATTCTTCACAGAAAAGGGGCTCACCCTGCACAAACACGGCCTCTCCGCCCTGAACATGTTCCTCAACGCGAGGCTCTATATGTACACTAATGTGTATTACCACAGGACGACAAGGGCCATCGACCAGCACCTCAAGGAGGTCTTCAGGAAGACCATGGACGCCCTGTTCCCGTATCATCCATTAGAAAACCTCCCGAGGTATTTAGAGCTTACTGACTGGTCGCTTCTCGAGAGCGTGAGGCGGTGGCGTGCAGAGGAGGATACGACAACGGCTGGCCTGGGTAGGGAATGGGCCGCCATACTCACGAGAGAGGTGAAGTGGAAGATGGCATACGACGTCACACTCTCGATGCGGGCGTTCGAGAAGGGGAAGACCATAATAGACGCGAAAGAGCTCGAAAGACGCATCAGAAAGAGCCTTCCGCAGAGGCTCAAGGACCTACAGTTCTGCGTGGACATGGCCAGCCAGGATCCCAGGCCGATCAACCCGCTGATGATGGGCGAGCGCCAGATGTTCGTGTTCAATCCGTCCACGAGAAAAGTGGAGAAGGAGCCCCTGAGGGATTTTTTCGACTATATACCTGCGAGGGTCGTGCAGTGCAGGGTATTCACGCTCAACCACGACCATGACGAGACTATCGCCGAGATCGTGGAGAGCGTGCTCGGCCTGCAGGAAGAGAGTATAAAGACGAATGTATAGACGGCGCTGAAGGCTCTCTATGGAGGGGTGTGAGAAACCGCAGGGATGCTGAACGGGGCGATGATGCCCTTTAATAATCATAGGCGTGCTCTGTGTTCGAGGTGTTGCATCGCGATCCCTTATACTCAGGAGGTATGATGAGTCCGACGATCGGTGTGTTTATTATGATGAACAACTATTTCCATGATGTGGCGACCGCGCTCCTTTTCGCAGGCGGCGTAGCCATGTGGATCATAGCGAGCAGGCTCGAGGATCGGCCTGAAAGGCCGGTCGCCAGATACTTCATATCGCTCTATGAGGGCATGACGAGGCTCGTGCATGTCGCAATCATATGGATCATCTTGGGCGGCATCCCGAGGACGATTTTCTATACGCGCTTCGAATGGGCCAATGCAGCGGGCAAGGGCCAGGTTCCGGCCTTGATCGTTAAGCACATACTCATGTTCCTGCTCGTGGGGCTCGGTGCATGGCTATGGATCAGGCTGGCACGCCGCGTAAAGGATATCAGGTCGAGGCTTTGATGCTTTCCCTCGTCTATGCACTTCTGTTCATAAGCCTCTATGTGCTTTCGCTTTCGGGCGGCAGATCCGGCAGGATTTTTTTTCACACGGGGATGCTGCTGCATGCAGGCTATATTGCATACCGCGCTGTGTTTCTCGGCAGGCTGCCCGTGACCGAGCGGCATGACATCCTGATGTCGATCGCGTTCGGAGCGGCGCTGGGCCGGTTCATTTTCGGAAGGTCCGGCGCGGGACGTCGTCATCAATACGTTGTTTCTGGCTTCGTCCTTCTCTATTGTTTCCTCGCCGTATTCCAGGAGCGCATGGACACTATTGAGCCTATCATGAACACGAGATGGTTCTATCTGCATATTGCGCTGTTTATCGTTGGTTTCGTTCTGTTTACATATTCGGCTGTTTCGGGCGTGCTCTATCTCCTGGTCGATGGTGCGCATCACGAAAAAGACCAGTACAGGTTCGCGTTGTTCGGCTGGATATTTTTCTCCTTCTCTCTCATAGCAGGCGGCATCTGGTTCTTCCGTGCATATGGAGTGTACTGGCTGTGGACTTCGAAAGAGCTCTGGACGACCATAGCATGGTTCTACTATGGCTTCTATCTCCACAGCAGGATGGTCATGCAGCTTCGCGGCTGGACGGCTTCGATCATCGGCGAAACGGGCCTTGCAGTCATGTTGTTTGCGTATCTGGGCGTGGGGCCTCTTCTGGGCAGTCCCTGGACCCAGTTCTAAGATTGGCGCGGACCCACTCGGATGGGATAGGGATAGAGATGATCAAATTTCTTACTTCCGTCAAGACATATCTCTGGATCACCGGGTTGTCCATCGCGGTCTATATCATAGGCTCTGTCGTTATCCCGGCGAATCTCGATGTATTCTCCGAGATAAACGACATACCGCTCTTCGAGTGGTTCAGTCTCAACAGGCGGTATCTGCTTCAGTACAGCTGGATATGGCTGCTCATCATTCTGATGGCCGTGCTGTCCGCGAATACTATCGCCTGCATTATCGATGCGCTTGCAAGGGGCGCCGGTCGCAGGGACGTCATCGGTTTTTTTTCGCCGCAGATGCTGCACCTTGCGGTTTTATTCGTGCTGTTGGGTCACATGGTCAGCGCGTTATATGCATACAGGGAGGACGTGCCCATGACGACCGGAGCGGTTGCAGAGGTAAGGGGCTTGAGGCTCATGCTGAACGACCTCGAGTTCATCCAGGTTCAAGGAGAGGATTCACCGAGATGGCGGGTGGGGCTTAAGGTCGATGACAGGCTGTTTACGCTCGAGCCTGCTCAGCCTGCATTCGTGGACGGGATCGGATTTTTTGCTAAGTCCGCCAATGAAAAGAGGAAGACGGCTGTCATCGGGATCGTATATGATCCCGGTGCGAGATGGGAAGTAATCGGCGCAGCCATGTTCGTGCTCGCGGCGCTCGGACTTTGCTATGTACAACTCAGGCGTTGATGATGTATAATACTAAATACCGAAGCAGTAATGTCGGGTTGCAGTTTCGACAAGGTTAAACTATTTCGTTGTCTTTTCTATTGCTTGTGGAGGGGGAATGGCAAAGAGCATAATAATAGGGACTGTACTTGGATTCGTGGGCGGTATTCTCTTTTCCATACTTTACTTCGGGGAGACCCAGCTCAATGCGCCGATGGCATATATCCATGAAATATCTGGAGCGCTTCTGGGTCTTCTGATAGGCTGGATATCTGGACTCTATAAGATTGCGAAGAACAGGCGGTGATATGGTGAGAAGATATGTGACCTTTATGCTTGTGGTGTTGGCCGTATCCCTGGGCTGCTCGAGCGGGGTGGAACCGGGAACGCGCGCCCCTGATTTCACCATCAGAAATACGTTCACCGGAGAAGAGATCAGCCTCTCTAGCCTCTACGGCAGGCCGGTGATCCTGTATTTCTTTGCGAGTTGGTGAAAGCGCTGCGACAATGAGGTCCCTCTGGTCCAGAGGGCGGAGGAGCAGTACAAAAAGGCAGGGCTGGGTGTGATATGGATAGGCATCCAGGACCGTGAAGAGAAGATAAGGCAGTATCTCGACAAGCACGGCATCCAAGGCATGACGGCATACGACAAGGCCGACAGGGTGGCGAAAATGTACGGCGTGACATACGGCGCCGGCGCGGTGATGATAGATGCAGAGGGGATAGTGAGGCGCAAGATACCGAAGGGCTTTTCCGAGAAGGCGTTCCTTGATGCGCTTGCTTCCATTATTCCGGACAACAGGCGAAGATGAAATGAAACCGAAGAAGATCCTTTTCATAACACCGCCGTTTCATGCAGGCGTGGTGGAGGTGGCGGGGAAGTGGGTGCCTCTGTATCTTGTCTATCTTGCCGGCGCGGCTCGGGCGGCGGGGTATGAGGCCGAGATATATGACGCCATGACCAAGAACGCGAGCTATGCTGAGATAGAAAAGAAGATCAGGCAGTCCATGCCGGATTTCGTGGCCGTCTCTGTGATTACATGCACTGCGCCGGATGCCATCAAAGTAATAGAGCTTGCGAAGAGAATCAATCCGGAAGTGAAGACCATCCTGGGAGGGGTTCATGCGTCTTTTATGTACGAAGAGATGTTCGGCTCCACCGAGGCGCTGGACTATGTAGTGCGGGGCGAGGGCGAGCAGACCATAGTAGAGCTCATGGATGCGGTCACGAACGCGAATGCCCTCTCTTCTGTGAGCGGCATCGCATACAGACACAACGGGGCGGTACGTGCGACCGAGCCCAGGCCGTTTATGGAGAACCTGGACGGGCTCCCTATGGCGTGGGACCTTCTCGACTGGTCGGATTATCACTATTTCATCATCCCTGGCTCGAGGCTCGGCGCTGTTTCTACATCCAGGGGGTGCGACAAGGAGTGCACATTCTGCTCGCAGCAGAAGTTCTGGCACAGGAAGTGGCGGGGCAGGAGCCCGAATGACATCGTGCGCGAGATGCTCGAGCTGAAGGAGCGCTTCGGAGTGAATGTGGTCCTGTTTACGGACGACTATCCCACCCCGGACAGGCAACGTTGGGAGGGGCTTCTCGACCTCATCATCGAGAAGAGGCTCGGCCAGTACATCTTGATGGAGACGAGGGCGAAAGACATCATCAGGGACGAGGACATACTGCATAAATACAAGAAGGCGGGCATCGTCCACATCTACGTAGGCACTGAGGCGACGGAGCAGAAGAGCCTGGACTATATAAAAAAGGACCTCTCGATCGAAGAATCCAAGAAGGCGCTCGCGCTGCTCAGGGGCCACGGCATCATAACAGAGACATCCATGATCCTGGGCCTTCCGGACGAGACAGAGGAATCCATCGCCCGAACACTCGAGCTCGCCCTGGAATTCAATCCGGACTTCGCGCACTTTCTGGCTATTGCGCCGTGGCCGTATGCGGACATATACAATGACCTGCAGGACTATATCGTAGAGCGGGACTATAGGAAGTACAACCTCATAGACCCTGTGATAAAGCCCAGGGCCATGACGCTTGCCGATCTCGACCGCGCCATCGTGGACTGCTACAGGGCGTTCTATATGCACCGCTATGCAGAGATGGCGCTGGAGGAGAAGGATGAATTCAAGAAGAAGTATATGATGACCTCTATGAAGCTCATGATGAGCAACTCATTCATCAAGAAGAAGATCGTAGCAGTCGGCGAGATGCCCGCCGAGGTGAAGAAGATACTGGATTCCGTAAAGGCTTAGTTTTTATGGCCCTATTTTTCATCATCCTCCGCTTGGGTGTCTTTTCAGCGCTGCTTCTGCTCATCCTGTCGTCGGTCCAGAAAGATAGAAGGCATATATTCATCGCCGGTGCGTTTGCAGCGGTTTTGGGCGCCGTCTTGGCGGTCGTTGCATTTCCTGTATCCGGTCCCAAGCAGGGACTGCTCGCAGCGTTTCTCGTCTGGTCGCATCTCTTACTGCTTTATCTGTCCATGCCCGTGCCGAAGGGATATTTCCCCTATATTGCGGTGTTTTTTATGCTTTCTCCGGCCTGGTTCCACGCATGCCTGACTGTGCTCGATTCCGCTGCTCTAACAGGCGCCTCCGCATATGGGGCTGCGGCCGCAGGGCTGCTGTTATCCCTCGGAACTGCCGCATACGGTTCCAGGCCCGTGTCCAAAATGGACTTGAGCAGATTCATAGACAACCGCAGTGTATATGTCATCCTGGCCGCCATATGGCTTGTTTGGTCAGGAGCGGGCGGACAGGACAGCGGCCGGCTCGTAGCCTTGATACAGCAGACGATCGCGTCTTTTCTCTCATCTTTCATACCTTTTATGCGAGAGACGCTTCTGTTTCCAGAGGCAGGGTCCATACTCTCACCTGCAGAAGGGCCATTCGAGTTTTTGTCTTCCGAGCGCATGGCTATGGCGGTCACAGCCGTCCTTATATTCTTGCCCCCTGTTTCTGCCTTCGTGAGGCTGCTCCTATCTCGGGAGCCAGATGTCGGGAATGTAGATAAGAAGGCCGTCAGGAGAAAGCTCATCTCCATACACAGGGACGAGCTGTTGCGCAGAGGAACACCGCTTTTGGTCTCTTTTCTTGTGGGTGTAATATCTCTCCATGCGGTGAATCTGGAGGCGAGGCCGAGCTATGATCCGGAGCCTGTGCCTGTCATTGCTGTCGGAGACATCGTCACTATCCCGCTCAAGGACGTGACAGGGGATATCTCAGACGGAAAGCTTAGAAAGTACTCTATAAGCTACGGGAAAGATACGCTGCGATTCATGGTCATCATGCGGCCCGACGGTGAGATAGCGGCTGCGCTCGATGCCTGCGAGGTCTGCCCTCCGAGGGGCTATATTCAGAGAGGGGGACATGTAATATGCACCTATTGCAATACACCCATCGCCGTCTCTTCTATCGGCAGCCCCGGCGGGTGCAATCCCATACCGCTTGTATACGAGACGAGAGGGGACGCGCTTCTCATAAAGAAGAGCGAGATAATAACGGCATACAGACGCGAGGCGGGAAAAGAGACGGGTTCTGTATTGAGATGAAATTATTCAGGCATTATATATCAGGAGAGGCCACTCTCTGTTTCCTGGCTATTCTTTCCGGCATGGGGATCATCTCCTCTTACGGCACAGGGGAGGGACGGCATGATATTACAGCGGCCTTTCAAAAAGGTCTGTGGTTGTCAGGGACAACGATTCTGTTTTCACTACATCTATTGCTCAAGGGCGTTTATAGCATCATCCGGAGGGACGGCCGGAGATACGGCGCCGCTGTCGTCTATATCTCGCTCGGCATTATGCTCTCGGGCCTGCTGTTTTCCATCCACTTCAGGCAGACACAGGTGCTCCGTGCAGAGGAGTCGGACATGCCGGCTCGCCTGCTCATACGGTCGCTCAGGCTCGATATGCCCTCATCCGTGCTTGCAGTCGGGGAGACAGTGGATATGGAGAGGGTCTCCGCCTCGGCGATAATCGAGGATGAAGGTCGGCGGATGGAGGTCTCTGCCTGGCCGTTCGTGAATACCTCGGGAGGACTTGCCCATATCAATGACGCGGGTATGACCCCTATCCTTTATATATCCATCGCAGGGAAAAGGACTTTGTTGCCCAAGATACAGGTACTTCCACCCAACAGAAAAGAGTCTTTCGGGCTTGGCAACGGTTATCATGTGGATGTCTCGCTCGCCCATGAGCGGGCGTTTCGGAAAGGAAGGCTCCTCGCGCGCTCGTATAATCTCCGAGACCCAAGCTATCATATTGTGTTGAAGAAGGGCGGCAGGGTCATTCTGGATCGTGTCTTGAAAGAGAAAGAGCAAGCGGGAATAGGTGATGTCTCTATCTCCGTAGCCGGGACGAAGAAGTGGGTGGAGCTCGCTGTTGTGAAGGACCGCGCCGTATTCATTATATATGCCGCTCTGATAGGATTGGCGCTTGGCCCGGTCCTACATATCGCGGATATTTTCATCTTTCAAAGCGGACAAAGCCGGAACAAACCGATATAGGCCATGCTGCTCACGCTCATAAAGAAATCCTTCATGAACCAGAAGAAGCCCATGACCGTGATGGTCGTGTCGGTGGCGATGGGGACGGCACTGTCCGCATCGCTTCTGTCCCTCGCATTTGATATATCGAACAAGGTTTCTAAGGAGCTCCGCTCGTTTGGGGCGAATATCATAGTACAGCCCAGGGTCTCCGGTCTCGCTGCGATAGGAGGCCAGGCGAGGTATCTCAGGGAGTCGGACATTTCGAAGGCGAAGACCATATTCTGGAGGCACAACATAGTGGGGCTTGCGCCGATGCTCGCAGTCAGGGACGAGGAGAGCGGGATTGCGATGCTCGGCACATGGCGAAGAAAAGAGATAAGGATTCCGGAGGAGAAGACTCCTTTCATCGCCGGGTTCGAGTCCGTGATGCCGTGGTGGTCAATCGACGGCAGGTGGCCGGAGAAACGGACAGAGACGCTTGCAGGCGCCGCGATTGCGGAGAGGCTGAGGCTCTCAGCAGGGGATTCGGTCTTGTTCATGGGACGAAGGCTTACTGTGACGGGCATCCTGAGCACAGGCGGGAAAGAGGATGAGATGCTCGTATCCGAACTCGACCATGTCCAGGCCATGACTGGCCTCGAGGGAAAAGTCTCGCAGGTATTCGTGAGCGCGCTGACGACACCGATGGATGACTTTGCAGACAGAGACCCGAAGACCATGACAGAGAAGGAATATGAGAAATGGTACTGCACGGGGTATGTGACCTCTATCGCGAAACAGCTCGAGGATGAACGCGTATTTTCAGGAGCGGTTGCGAGGCCTGTCTGGCCGGTTGCAGAGACTGAAGGGAAGGTGCTCAATAGGCTCAGTCTGCTCATTTATCTCTTGACCGGCCTGGTGATTTCTGCGTCTGCGCTCGGCGTGTCGGCTACGATGATAGTCGGCATTCTGAGGAGGACCGAGGAGGTTGCGCTCATGAAGGCGGTGGGTGCGGACAGCATCAAGACAGTCTCTGTGTTCCTCGCCGAGGCGATGATCATAGGCCTGGCCGGGGGCGTCATAGGATATGCGCTTTCTCACTTGGTGTCAGCGAGACTTGGCATGCTCGTGTTCGGCTCCGCCCTGGAGCATAAGGCCGTGCTTCTGCCCCTGAGCCTCCTGGTGTCACTGGCGATCACAATCTCGGGCGCATATCTGCCTATCCGCCGGGCGCTCTTGATCAAGCCTGCTGTGGCGCTTAAAGGCGGGGAGTAAAATCGGATACTCACGGTCGGCATCAACGACCGCGAGAATACGTTATCCGCTCGGGCATAGAACGATATGGAATATCCGGCATCAGTGTTCAGGATTCTATGGATAACTGGCTCATATACTTTCTGAGGAAATCCATCGCCCAGCGGAAGGGGAGGTTCGCGCTCTCTTCCGTGGCGGTGATGCTCGCAGTGGGCAGCATGACAGCCCTCGCCACTGTTTCTATCGGTGTACGCGATAAGATCGGTCTTCAGCTCAGGCAGTACGGCGCCAACATGATGGTGACGGACGCTTCCGGCGGAGAGATTCCGATGGATACTGCCAATCAGGTGCTGTCGTCTTCGGCTCACATCAAGGATGCGGCATTCCATGTGTACGGAACGAGCAGGGTGAAAGGCCTATCGGTCGAGATAATCGGCATGGAGGCGCAGAGGATGGGGACCTATCGGGTTGCCGGTCGCATGCCGCGTGGGGAAGACGAGATCATGGTGGGCATCAATCTGAAAGAGGCCCTCTCCATCGAAGCGGGCATGACCATGCGGCTCGGCGACGGCAAGGCATACACCGTAACAGGGATATTCGAGCGCGGATCTGAAGAGGACTCTGCGGTTGTCATGACTCTAGGCTCCGCCCAAAGGCTGTTCAAAATCGATGCTGTGAGCGCGATTCTCATCAACGGCGACACTAGATACCTTGGCGAGATAGAGAGGGCCGTATCACAGCGCTTTCCACGGCTTCGCGTAAAGACGCTGAGGCAGGTGGCCGTCGCAGAGGAGAGGGTGCTGGACAGGATAGAGATGCTCATGCTGGTGGTCTCGCTGATCGTGCTCTTCTCATCCTCCATCGCGCTGGGGAGCACGATGGCCGCCTCTATCATAGAGCGGATGGAGGAGATAGGGCTCATGAAGGCCCTGGGCGCGACACGCAGAGACATCCTGGGGTTCTTTGTTTCGGAGGCGGCGGCCGCGGGGCTTGCAGGCTCTCTCTCCGGATATGTCTTCGGAGTGCTGTCTGCAGAGGCGGTCTCCGTGACCGCATTCGGCTCCTTCATAGCGCCGCGTACCGTTTTCCTCCCCGCTGCGGCGATATTTGGCCTGATAATCTCCGTGCTTTCGGCCGTGTATCCGGTGCGTGATGCACTAAAGATCGGCCCGGCGGTCATATTGAGAGGAGAATAATCGGCAAACTCGTAAAAGGGCTTTTACTGCAGAGGACGCAGAGGGCGCGGAGAAAAACGTTGAGATATTGAACGGATACTATCCGCAGTTTCTGCGGCAAATCCGACTTTGTCGGGCTCATAAATAGTCCGATACATTGATGAACTGGAGCGTATATGTCTTTTATAACATTAGAGGGTGTGACAAAGGAATATTCCGCCGCCCTTGCGCTGCGCGGGGTTGATCTCGGTGTGGCGGAAGGGGAATGGGTGAGCATCGTCGGGCCATCTGGCTCCGGCAAGAGCACGCTCCTCAATATCATCGGCGGGCTCGATACGCCTTCGTCGGGCAGGGTCCTTATAAACGGAACGGATATCAACAGCCTCTCTGAAGACGGTCTCGCTAGATTCAGAAGGGAGACTATAGGCTTCGTGTTCCAGCAGTCGCACCTCATACCATACCTCGACGCGACCGAGAATGTGATGCTTGCGCAGTATTTCCACAGCATACCGGACAGAAAAGAGGCGGAGGAGGCGCTTGTGCGCGTAGGACTCGGCCACAGGCTCAGGCACAGGCCCCCGCAGCTCTCCGGCGGAGAGCAACAGAGAGTTTGCATCGCCCGCGCCATCATAAACAATCCTGCGCTGCTTCTCGCGGACGAGCCCACAGGCAATCTGGATCGTGCGAACACCAAGAATGTCCTGGATCTCTTGAAAGAGCTCTACAAACAGGAGAAGTTCACCGTCGTTGTAGTAACCCATGACCCATATGTGGCAGGCTGGGCGGAGCGCGTGATCCATATGGAGGACGGAAAGGTCGTGAAGGATGAGCAGATTCGTACTTGAGGCGCTATTCATAGCCGCGAAGGAGGGGGTGAAGCTCTCCCTATGCGTCTTCATCGTCATATCACTTTTACGCAGGGCGGATAGAAAGCAGCTCATAGGGTCTGTCCTGGTGGGCATCGGTATCGTATTCGTATCGTCTATCGGAGCAATGTCTTCGGAGGCAACTATCGAGATGCGCGAGACGGTCTCCAAGCTGGTGGGATATGTATTCGGCCTCTTCTATATCTTTTCTCTTGCAGCCTTGTTCCATATGTCTGGTACAAACATGCTAGGTCCGTTGAAGGACGTCGTCGTAAAAAAGCCGGTGCTGTTTTCGCTCATCCTGTTTCTGACGATTATCTATTTTATGCCCGATATGGCGGGCTCTTCCCTCTATCTCAAGGACCTGTATTACATGTCCGGAAGGGATCTATTGGTCTTCATTGCCTCTGGGGTCGTGTTCTTTGGGGCGGCGGGCCTCTCATATGTTCTTTTCGAGAGGGCGGGTGTTGGTGTCACTCGCCTCTTCGGGCTGCCCCAGACGCTGCTTATGCTTTCGCTCGTCAAGCTTGTTGCAGGCGGGGTGAGAGGTTTCGCTGAGTTTTCACTCATCCCTTCAGTGCAGTCGGGCCTCATGAAGCTCACTCACGACGCTGTGCATCAGATGCTCGTGATGCTCATGGTGCCGGACCATCCTATACTCTCGGTTACGGCCTGGAACTACATAGGCGTGCTGTTCGGGGAAGGGGCGGGGCTCTGGCTTTCGCTTCTATTGTTTATGTTGCCTTTGGGAATATTTCTGACGCAGCATTTTTCTGCAGAGCCTGTCGTGCCTGCCGAGGCTAAATCTGGGGCGATGCGCCGCAAGTTCATCAAAGCATTCAGGGATGAAAGGGTACTCAGATCTATTCCTATCTTCGTATTCATGCTCTTCATCTTCAGCAACTGGTTCGTGCAGAAGGGAGACGGGGCGTACAGGCTGTATGTACCGGAGCCGGTCCCTGCGGCGACGGAGAACGGGGTCGTTGTCATCCCCATCAAGTCTCCTTCTAAGGACCTGAGCGACGGCATGCTGCACAAGTTTTCGGTCTCGATAGGGGAGGAGAGCATACGCATACTGGTGATGAAGAGACCTGACGGCACACTCGCCGTGTGTCTCGATGCCTGCGAGATATGCCCTCCGGACGGGTACGGCCAGGGCAAGGGGCATGTAGTCTGCCTGTACTGCAATACGCCGATACCATATGAGACCCTCGGAAAACCGGGCGGTTGCAATCCCATACCACTGGCCGCCCTCGTGACGGACAAGGACATCAGGATCGAGATGAAAGAGGTATCTCTGAAATGGTCTGATGTGAAGACCGGCAAGACAAGGGAGTCCATCGAGAGATGAACCGAATCAAGACCCTGTTATACTTTCTCGGCTCCAAGACGCTGACTGCATGGCTCGCCGGTGTATTCGTCATATACTACCTGACGGCTGCGGTCTGGTCAAAGGAGGCCTTTGCATATTTCGTCTCAGGGCTCTCTCGGAAGCCGGTATTTCAGACGTGGTATTCACTCCTTCTCATAAATGTCGCGATAAGATCTACCATATCGCTGCTCTCGATAAGGCATGAGAAACTTAAGGTGCTGCTACGCCTGCCTCTTTATATCGGAATGGTGCTTTTTCTTTTTTCATTTTTTATGAGCTTGAATGCGAGACAGCACCGTCTGATCATTTTAGGAGAGGGAGACGTGTTCGACCTTCCTTGGGAGCGCACCATGTTCAGGGTCGTCCGCGTCGAGTCTGCGCTCGAAAAGAATGCAATCAGGACTGAGGCATCCGCCATATTCGATTATGAACCCGGCATAATAATCTCCGACTGGAGGGGAAATGAATATCATGTCACGGCGTATCCGCCGAAGAAAGTCATTTCCGGTTATATGCATGTTCTAAATTTCGGCATAGGTCCTGGGGTTAAGATAAGCAGAAACAGCCTGACGCTTATGAAGGCGGAGGTGGCCTTGAGGCTTACTCCCTTCGGAAGCGTCGACAAATTTGAGATGGAGCCGTATACATTCTATATCAGCATACTGCCTAGCGGCACGGTGAAGAAGGGAAGGGAGACGGCCAGAGAATACAACCTCAAGAAACCGCGATACCGCATCGAAATAGTGAAGGGCGACAAGACAATTACGAAGGCGGAGACGGATTCCTCTGTCTCGTTCGATAACGGTATGAGGCTGGATTTTTTCCCACCGGCGGACTGGGTGCTGCTCGAGGCTGTTTATGACCCGTTCCTTCCTTGGTTCGCCTTTTCGGTTCTCCTGCTTGCAGCAGGCCTCCTAATCAGGGCATTCTGGCTGTTTTCCGCTCCGATACATTCAAAACGGCCTTAATTACGTTGCAATAATCTGTGAACTATGATAGAATCTCTCACTTTCGGAGGGGCAATGCTCGGATTTCTATTGCGGTGGGCCATAAACTTTCTCGCCCTCGTGGTTGCGGGCATCGGAGTGGACGGCATGAGGATCCAGAGCATAGGCGCGGGCCTTCTGGCGGCCGCCGTGCTCGGGATCGTTAATGCGATCATCAGGCCTGTGGTGCTTCTGCTCACCCTCCCCATCAATATCATTACTCTCGGCCTGTTCACAATCGTGATAAACGCTGTCATGCTCGAGATTACCGCATATATCGTCCCTGGTTTCGGAATAGATACATTCGGAGCCGCTTTGCTCGGCGCTCTGATAGTGGGGATAGTGAGCTGGATACTGAATCTTTTTGTCTCAGGCGACGGCACTGTGGTCTATATAAGGAGGGCGAGAAACAGGCCATGACCCACATGCATATCCCGGACGGTATCCTGCCTGTCTGGCTCTGGACGTCCGGTTTCTTCCTGATGTTCATAGCGCTGGGCATAAGCCTTGCGCGGCTCAAGGATATGGACATGAAGGTGAAGCTCCCCCTTCTGGCCGGACTCACGGCGGCGATGCTCGTTGCGATGAGTCTCGAGATCATACCGCCTGCATATCATATAAACCTTTCAGTCGTCACAGGCATTCTGCTCGGTTCTGCGCTGGGCTTCATTTCGGCGTTTATAGCCAATGCCATGCTTGCGCTTATGGGGCACGGGGGCATCACTGTAATTGGCCTCAATACGTTGCTATTGGGCGCCGAGGCGGTGTTAGGCCATGCCCTGTTCACCCTCATCGGCGGAAAGCTCCCCATCTTCTGGCGGGCGGCGCTCTCTACCGTCGTCACACTTCTGATTACGACCGGGTTGCTGATAGGCATTGTCTCGGCATCCGGCGCCGTCCCGGCTTTCGTGCTTGGGCACGATCACGAAGAGATGCCTCTGGGCGGTGTGTCTGTACCCAGATTCGCGATTATGGTGCTCGGCTTTGGTGCGTTGGGTTGGTTTATAGAGGCGGCGATTACAGGCGCTGTGGTCAGGTTCATAGCACATGTAAAGCCCGACATCATCATGCATGTGCTCCACACGGAAGCAGGGAAAGGAGATGAACTGTGATCGACGTCGCCAGAATAGATTTCTGGGCGGCGAGCGGCTCGAGCCTTTTTCATAGGGCATCGGTCCTCTCCAAACTAATACTCGTGGTATTGGTCGTGACGGCTTCGGTGCTCTCGCGCTCGTTCCATGCCCTCGCAGCAGGATACGCGCTCTTGATGGCGGTCTCTGCGGCAGCAGGGCTCCCTTTCTTTCGCATGGCCGCCCTCTCCCTCTATGCGGCGGTATTCGCCGGTCTCTATGGCCTTTCGCTTCGAGGCGCCGGTCTGCCGGAGTACGGGCTTTTGATCTTCAAAGCGGTGACCCCGGCCTTTTCAGTGCTCATACTGATCTCCACCACCACGTATCCGAGACTGTTCTCCTTCATAGGCAATCTTCTGCCGGGATTGCTGTCATCAGGACTCTTCATGACCTACAGGACATTATTCATCCTCTTGGACCTCATGCACCATTTGACGATCGCCTTGAGGCTCAGGGCCGGGCTTTCGAGGGCGGGCGAATTGAGGACCATATCCGCGCTCCCACGCGCATTGGCCATGCTGCTTGTAAAGACTGTGGAGAGCAGCTCGAGAATGTATGCAGTGATGACCGTCCGCTCTTACAGCGGGAGCATGGCCGAGGCTGAGAGGCTTCGGCTGACGAGGCACGACTGGCTGCCTGTAGGCGCAGGTCTCGCAGTCTTGGGGTTGGTCATTTCGTGGCGTCAATAAAGCGATTTTTCACTCTCATGGAAACAATCATCACAGTAAGCTGTCTCAAGCACATATATCCGGACACGACCGAGATACACATCTGCGGGCTTGATTTTGTCGTCAACCGTGGAGAGCGTATCGCCATTCTCGGCGGGAACGGCTCGGGCAAGACTACCCTTATATATCACATACTCGGACTGCTCAAGCCTGACGAAGGCAGGGTGTCGGTGTTCGGCATAGATCCGGCCGTCCGCTACAAGGATGTGCGGAAACGGATAGGTGTGCTTCTGCAGAACGTGGAAGAGCAGATACTCTCGCCGACCGTCTGGGAGGACATATCATTCACGCCTCGCAACCTCGGTTACACCAGGCAGGAGACGGCCAGGATGGTGGAAGAAGTGATGAAGGAGCTCGGCATCTATCATCTCAGGGACAAGATATGCCATTATCTGTCCGGAGGGGAGAAGCGCAAGGTGGCGCTGGCCGGTGCGCTTGTGATGAGGCCGGAGCTTCTGATACTCGATGAGCCGTTCGAGGGCCTTGATACTCGCTCGAGGGCGGAGCTCGTCTCGATACTGAACACGCGGCACGCAGACGGCATGACGATCATAATGTCCACGCACGACCTCAATCTCGTCGGTAGCTTCGCGGACCGCGTGTATGTCCTTGCAAAGGGCCAGGGTATCATCGCCGCGGGCGCGCCGGCGGAGATATTCAGGCGGATAGAGAATCTGAGGTCATCCAATATAGATCCGCCGCTCTTGATCGAACTGTTCTTGAGGCTTAAGAAGCACGGAGTCGATGTAGATGTTCCTGTGAGCCTGGAACAGGCGGAGAGCGACATACTCCGCCTCATCCGCGGCTGAAAAAGGAGAGAGGCCGAAGTCTCATATATACTGCATATCATGGAGGTGATAGGATGCCGGACACAAGCGGTATGCACAGAAAGGGATTGCTCATAGTCTCCATAGCGCTCGTACTTATCTCGGCCGTCCTGATCGGCGGGGCGATGGGTTTCGCAGTCGCGCGCAGGGCTCTGGGCGTGTTTTTGTCTGTCCTGCCGGCGCTTCTGGCGGGCATACCGCTGCTCTCTTATCTTCTGTACAAGAGGATGATATATCCATACTATCATCGTCTCGAGGACGCGAACCTCGAACTCCACCTCAAACAGGAGGAGCTTCTCGATACGAAGGACGACCTCTTCATCAAGTTCCTCGGCATATACGACGCCAACTATGCAGCCAACTCCCCCCGCCTGTTCGAGCAGCGGCTGCGGGATGTGGCCGATATCACCGCGAAGGTGATGGAGGCGGATACATGCCTTCTGTATCTGTATCAGCAGAAGGGCGACAGGCTCGTCCTTGCGGCTACGAACGGGCCTCATTCGGACGCGGTGTCGAAGGTCTCCGTTTTGCTCGGCGATGGCATCGAGGGGTGGGTGGGCAGGAGGCTCGAACCCATAATGCTCAAGAACTTCAGGTTCGATGCAAGATACCGAGAGACGCAGGGGCTCGATCTGTCCCTGTACAATTCTCTCTATTGTCTTCCGCTGTATGTCTATTCCAACGGCTCGTTGATGGGGGTGATGGAGCTTCTATATTCCAGGCAGAGAAGCTTTACGGACGAGGAGATAACCTTTTTCACCACCCTTGCGGGGATTATATCGACAACCATACAGAACGAGCAGCTCCAGGCAGAGCTCAGGAAGATGAATCTGGAATTGGAGCAGTGGGTCAGCGAGAAGACCGAGGAGCTCCGGGCGTCCGAGGAGAGATACCGCACTCTGGTGGAGAATGCATGCGAGTCCATATTCGTCATCTCAGAGAGCGGAGACATCGTATTTGCTAACAACCAGGCGGTAAGGCTCACTGGAGTGGAGAAGTATGAGCTTCTGCACAAGAACCTCTTTGAGATGTTCTCCGACAGCTCCGACATAAGCAGGATTGTGTCAGAGGTCTCGGAGGGCCGTGAGGCCCTGCGCCACGGAGAGCTTAGGAAGAGCGACGGCGCCCGCGTCCCTGTGGAAATGAGCGCGGTGAGTCTCACTCTCATGGGCAAGCGGTTCATCCAGGCCGTCCTCAGGGACATATCTCAACGCGTCAGGCTCGAAAGGCTCTTAGATGAGAAGGAGCGCGAGTTAGCGGAACTCAGACAACGCAGCCGTTGACCATCTATAGGTTCCAAGAAATAGGCAGAGGGGCGGATCTCATTCTATGACAGTGCCGAAAGCGCTCACGCGCATCCCCCTCAACAGCGTCGGGATAATCCGGATTATTAAGACAGTGAATAAGTAGAGAAGGATGTCTATGGCTATGGCACTAAGCAAGTTCGAGGCGCCATTCGTTATAGTTTTTGGATGCTACGGTGCTCATCCGACGAGGATTGCCCTTTCGAGCCCTTTGAAATGAGCGTCCCCCGTTACAACAGTGTAGTCATGTTCCAAAGCGGTTGCGTACACGATGGCATCGGCCATGGGGAGGGAATGTTTAAGGCTGAGATCAGCCGCCAGGAGGGCAATGCTTTCGGTCAGCGGGATAATCTTTGTTCTGGTGATGATCGATACCGCTGAGAGTGCCCCTTCCTCCGTGCCTTTCCGCTTTATCTTATTATATACTTCATAAAGGATGATGGTTGTGGTTGCAAGCGCAGAGGCGTCTTTTAGATTGTACTGCACCCCATTTGTCAAGACATTTTTTATGTCTAAAAGTTGTAGAGGTTA
>JBBIMH010000029.1:0-23600 GCA_037444505.1 Nitrospirota bacterium
ATATGTGTATACTCAGCGCCGGATAGCCGCTCGTTTACACATGCATTACTCACTCGACCATCAGCAATCTGATGTGTGGGAAGGCGTAACACCAATATAAAATACTTAACCCTGTGGTTCTCCTGACCCCGTGGCTCTCGGGTTAATACGCAGATGCTGTTATCAGAAATTTCTATTTCAGCGTCCGGGTTGTTCATGAGGCAAAAACAAAACAATTTACAGCGAATGGCATAAGTAATACTATGTATTACTATCTTGGGAGCGGCCATTGAAGATACGGGATTTTGAGTGGGACGACGGAAATGTAGTGCATCTAGAACTCGGCCACGGAGTGACGCCGGAAGAGGCTGAGGAGGTTTTTGCCGTCCAGCCGCTGTTCCGAAAGACGAAGAAGGGACATTACGTGGCAATGGGGCCGACCAAGGACGGGCGGTATCTGATGATTGTCTTCGAGCTGAAGGCAAACGGCTTGGTACGGGTGATTACCGGATGGGACATGACGAGGGCGGAGATTAGTTATTGGCGTAAGCAGAAAGGGCAAAGAGTCAGCGGGGAGGAGATTAGCATGAAAACCGGGAAGAAAAAAAGAAAACCTAGTGATGCCGAATACTACGATACTCATGGCGTGCTGGGCGAGATCGTGGAAGATGCCGCCGTGCTGAGCCTTGAGGAGTCGCTCAGGGAGGACATTCTGTCAGGGAAGCGGAGGAGGAATCTCCGGAATATTACTATCAAGATCGATCCGCTCTATCTTGTCTCCATCAAGAAAGTTGCCACGATGAAAGGCATTCCTTATCAGACGCTTGTGCGGCAATGGTTTGCAGAAAAGATCAAGAAAGAGCTCAAGATTGCGTAGCAACCGATTAATGCTTGACCCATCAGATTATGCACAAAAGCCGGTATCTCTATGTCCAGCTCACCCGGGCGGAGGAGGCCGCCTTCAGAACCGCTGCCGAATCAACCGAAATCATCGAAAATGCAGTGCGGAAAAAGGCGCTTTAAGAAGCGTAACCTGCCGATTTATCTGAACTTTGATTTTTGAACTGCGGAACTTGGGATAAACCGTTACCTCAGATCGAGCTCACAAAAGGGGCTGAACTTTTATATGACACACGAAGGCCCCGGGCCTGCCTGCAAGTCGCTACACGACGAACACAGGACATGGGGCGTGATCGACGACTTTCTCCACGACATTATCGCCGAAAAGCCTCTCAAGAAGCCCATTTTTTTTCTTGGCACCCAAGATGATCAGATCGCAACGTTCTTCTTCGGCGACCTCGACTATTTTTTGAGATATATCGCCCTCTTCAATGCGCGTCTTTACAAGGGCCCCTTCCGCGTCGGCGGTGTTCTTGATGTCCGCCAATACCCTTGCTACGCCGCTGTCCAATACATCTTCTATGCTCTTGACGCTTGTTAGGTCCAGATCTCCTTCATAGGGCGGTATGACCTTAACGACCGTCACCCAGGTCTTCTCGTCTTGGGCGAGCTTGAGCCCATGTTTCAGGACGTCCAGAGACCCGTTCACCGCAATAAGTACCTTTCGAAAGCCTTTCATGTTACATCACCTCAAAATGCTCCGGACTTTATTGCCGCTGAGCATGCAAAGACCTCAGAGACGAGGATTCGAGCTTGAAACATAAATCCCGAACTTTGTCTGCGCCTTCCTCGCCCTTCGCGGTAAAAATGCCGTTAAATCTCGAATTGACTTCACTTCACCACCAGGATGGGACATGCGGCGAGAGTGACGACGTGATTGGATGTGCTCCCTATGAGCGCCTTGTTCACTCCTCTCCAGCCGTATGTACCCATAATGATGAGGTCCGACATTAAAGTTTCCGATGCGCGGATGATCTCGTCTGCGACGTGTCCCTCGCGGATCTCGGTCTTTACAGCCACCCCGTGATCCTTGGCGGCCTTCTCGGCCTCTTTAATCACCTTTTCCGCTTCTTTGCGGAGACTGTTTTTTATCGAATCCGTGCGGAAGAATTCCACCATTTCCTCATAACGGGGTATCACATATAATACGGTGATTTGCGAACCGTCCGTCTTGGACATCTCAATTGCCCGGGCCATCGCCTTTTTGCTGGTTTCCGAGCCGTCGAACGGCAACAAAATCGATGCATAGCTGCCGGTGCATTTGCTGCAAGGCCGTTTGACTACAAGGACGTCACATGGCGCATCGAGGATCACTTGGGTGGTGACGCTCCCCATTAGAAGCCTCTTGATGCCCCGCTTTCCGTATGTGCCCAGTGCAATGAGATCCGCATTCTTTCCACGGACGATGTCTATGAGCACTTCCGGGGGCTCGCCTTCGCAGACAAAGGACTCGGCCTCCAAACCCACTTCTTCCTGGATAGCCTTCTTCGCCTCGAGACAGACCTTGCCGCTCAACTCAAACCTCTTCTCGAGTTGCGAGGGGAGGATGGCGAATTCTTCGCTGTCGAAATATACGGCATGAACAAGATAGACCTTTCCGCCGTGTTTCTTGACCCAGAGAGCGGCCTCCTTGAACGCGGCCTTGCTGAATTCGGATCCGTCATATCCTACGACAATATTTTTATACATTAATGCGACCCCCCACCCTTTCTAAAGACCAAGCCTACGCCGAAGCCCGCTCCCAAGGCGATGCCTATCGAAAGAAGCCCATAGAATGCGGGACTATTCATTGCCATGTCGGATAATGCCTTGACCATGCCGACCTGTTCCACTCGGACGTTCACCTGAGCCTGCTCGACCACTTTCCTGTTCTTGATAGCATAGACCGTAACTGTATAATCTCCGGGCGCGGCCTGATAAGGCCATTCCGTCATCAAGGAGTATTCCTGATAACCTTCCTGAGCCTTAGAAACCGATACGGTCGCCGGTTTGACGGCGTATAGCTTCGAGGCCTCTTTGAATTTGACGAACTCACCGAACCATTTCGACCTTTCAGCGGGGTCGGACAGGGGCTCGATCGTTACATGCCCCTCGAGCGCCTTGTAACCGATGATATTTTTATTCAGCTCTTCAGGCGCAAGGATGTCGTCCAGCGCCCTTGTGCTGAAGACTTCATACATGTTCGGGGTGTTTTCGAACTTGAGCGTCCCTACATTCATCCAGAGGAGCCCGCCTACCTTGCCCTTCTGCTTGAGCACCTGGTGGCCGGACGATGAAGCGATCTTGATTACGACATCCCGGCCCGCGTCGGTCTTCCCCTTCACGCTTACGGTGCTTCCATGATAGAAAAAATCTATCTTTATATGGTCATGATTTGACTTCGCCGTCAACATGGCAGACGCCGTGTCTGCGAATCCAAATTGAGCGACGCTCACTGCGAATATCAGCAAGACGCCGATGTAGTATCTCGAGTATCGGTTTTTTGTAAACTCCTTCATCAGTGCCCTCCTGCCTGCGATATGAGTAGCGATGGTGTGAGAGTGAGCTCGAATATTATCTTGACGGTGACCGCTAAAACTATCGATGCCAAAAGTATCTTGAGCTGCTCTCCTTTGAGCTTCCTGCCGAAGACAGCCCCGATCTGAGCACCGATGGTGGACCCGAGGAGTAAAAGAACGGCAAGGACGAAGTCCACATTATGATTCGTATAGGCCTGTAGAAATGTGACCTCGATACAGGTGAACAATATCTGGAATAAGCTCGTCCCCACCACCACATGCATCGGCATCCTCAGCATATAAACCATGACTGGCACCATGAGAAAGCCGCCGCCCACACCCATGATCGCGGCCAGTATGCCCACAACCCCCCCGAGAACTATCGGGACCAGTGCGGAGTGTGTCACTCCGGACTTCTCGAACCGTGTCTGGAATGGCAAGGATCTGAGAAATCGTCCGACCGAGGACTCCTTCTTCGGCTCCGCCTCTTTTGGCCGGGCGCCTTCTTTCTTCCTCATGCTCTGGAGGCTCTCTATGAACATGTAGACGCCCACGACGCCGAGCATGATGACATATGTCATCTTGATGACGAAATCCGCATTGCCCATGGCGCGAAGAATCTTTATGGCCTGGACACCCACGAGCCCGCCCAAGAATCCGCCGATGAGCAGATAAAAGCCCATTTTAAAATCCACATTGCCTACTTTCCAGTGCGCATAGGTTCCAGATGTGGAGGCGGCGACGATCTGATTCGAGTCTGTTGCCGCGGCCACGGTTGATGGAATGCCGAACATGATGAGAAGCGGGGTCATAAGAAAACCGCCCCCCACTCCGAACAAGCCCGAGAGAAGGCCGACCGCCAGACCGAGACCCACGGGTATGATGATATTGATGCTGGTCAATGCTACTGGTAGATAAAGATACATCGCTCCTGCTCCTTTTTCAATTATGGTTATGTGTATATCCGTCATGATTCCGAGTTTCATGCGGTCATGCGCTTCGGCGCCGACTCGCGTGTCTTAGAAAGGGCTTGCCTGGTCATGGTTATGACGGGCCGGGATGCACTTCTGACGAGACGGGTAAGGTCTCTCGTCGTGAGTATCTCGCCCTCTGTAATCGCAGGGCTCAGCACTACCTTGTCTATGCCTGAATGATTCTTGAGAAAAGAACGGATACCGGCAACGACATCTCGGCCGCCTATTTCCCTGCTCAAGTGCACGCCCGCCTTGGATGCCTCTATGACCATTTCCGTTATCTTGGCGGGATCTAATGCACCTTCTGTCCCCGATTTTATGATTTCTCGTGCGGTCTCATGCTTCCCTTCTTCGGCAAATGAGGCGCTGGACATAATTCGCTCGAATCTCTCGGAAAAAGATCCTTTTTTCGGAACGAGAAACAGCACCATGTCTTCACTTAGAGCCTTTGCGAGATCCAGGGCATAGGCAAAGCCTTCATGGGCGTTATCGTCGAGATATGTGACAAACAGCAGCTGTCTCTTGCCCATATACCCTCCTTACTTGAGGATATTAGTAAGCAATCCTTATGCCATATGTCAATGCCTTGTTTTTATGGGAAATTTATGCAGAATAGTTCCTGCGGATGGTTTCAGAATGGAACGTACGCGAACACTACTCCTGTTTGAGAATTCTCCAGAGGCTCGTACGTGAAATGCCGAGGGCCTCTGCGGCCTTGGATCTATTGCCTCCGAACATCTCCAGGACCATCTGTACATATTCGCGGTTGAGCTCCTCGATGGTCTTGATCTTGCCGGGATCGAGGGTTTCAATATGGAACAACTTCATGCTCTGCGGGAGGCTGTCGGCGGTGATAAGCGGTTTTTTTTCAAGAATAATGGCCCTCTCGACTATGTTTTCCAGCTCGCGCACATTTCCGGGAAAACTGTATTGCATGAGGACCTCCATTGCTTCTTTGCTGAAACCCGTGATTTTTTTATGAGACTTCGGCAGATGCTTCTCGAGAAAATAGAGGGCGAGTGGTTCGATGTCTTCTTTCCTCTCTCTGAGAGGCGGGATGAATATCTCTATGACATTCAGTCTGTAGTAGAGGTCCTCGCGGAACTTGCCGGATGATATAAGCTCACGTACATTTTGATTAGTAGCGGCGATGAACCTCACGTCCACATGGAGCGGTCTGGTGCCGCCGACGCGGTAGAACTCGCCTTCCTCGATAACCTTGAGGAGCTTTGCCTGGAGATTCGGCGTCATCTCCGCAATCTCGTCGAGAAAGAGCGTGCCGTTGTTTGCAATCTCCACCAGCCCCTGCTTCGTTCTCACAGCGCCGGTGAATGCGCCTCTCTCATGGCCGAAGAGCTCGCTTGCAAGGAGCTCTTCAGTGAGGGTGGCGCAGTTTATGGAGAGAAACGGCCGTTCCCCTCGTTTGCTTGTAAAGTGGATGATCTTGGCAAGCAGGCTCTTGCCGACGCCTGTCTCTCCGGTCAAGAGTATATTGCTGTCTGAGCCCTTGATGCCCTCTATCATACCCAGGATGCTGAGCATTTTTTCGCTCTTGGCGATGATAGATACCTTCTTGTCCATGCCCAGATAGGTCTTCAATGCTATGTTTTCGCGTGCGATCTGCCTGCCTTCTCTAAGCCGGCGCACCTTGAGCAAGAGCTCGTCCAGATTGAACGGCTTGGTCACATACTCCGCTGCGCCCTTCTTCATCGCCTCGACCGCGGAGCTTATGCTCCCGTAGCCTGTGATAATTATCACCTCGGTCTCCGGGGATATCTTCTTTGTCTTCTCCATAAGCTCGATACCGGACATGCCGGGCATCTTGATGTCCGCGATCAGGATGTCGAAAGAGTCCTGTTCCACCTTCTTGAGCGCATCAAGGCCGTTTGTCGTTCCGGTGACGCTGTAGCCTTCGGCCGTGAGCGTACTGACCAGATGCTTGAGTGTGATATCTTCGTCTTCAGCTATGAGAATTTTGAACGCCATTTTTATTATGACCTTTTCCGCGGCAGCGTAATGGTAAATGTCGTCCCCTTGCCTTCTTGGCTCTCCACCACGATGTCGCCCCCGTGCTTTTTGATTATGTTGAACACGATCGCCAGTCCCAACCCAGTGCCTTTATCCTTGGTGGTGAAGAAAGGCTCGAATATATTTTCTATCGCATATTTGGGCATGCCTTTGCCGCTGTCCGTCACGATAATCTTAACCACATCGCCCCTCTCATCTATTCGTACGGAAAGTCGGCCTCCGTCGGGCATGGCCTCCACCGCGTTTGTGAACAGGTTGATAAACACCTGCTCTATCTGCTGCGGATCCGCAGGGACGCGCACGCCGTCCGGATTGGAATCCAGAGAGAACATCACCCTGTCCGTATGCATGCTCAACCGCTTGAATGCGCCGGCTATGAGTGTGTTCAATTCCACTTCGCTGAATTTCGGATCTCGTCCCCTGGCGAATTCGAGCAGATCGCCGACTATGCGTTTCACTCTCAGTGTCTGGCCGAGGATGTCTCCCACGACCTCCTTAACGGATGGAGGACAGGCGTCATTGGTCTGCCTGTCGAGAATCTGGGCCGAGAGATAGATGTTGTTCAATGGATTGTTAAGTTCATGCGCTACTCCAGCAGCCAGCGTGCCTATGGCGGCGAGTTTCTTGCTCTGGAGCAGCTCTCTGTTCTTTCGCTCGAGCTCCGCCGCCCGCTCCGCAAGCTGGTCTTCCATGTGATCGAACTTTCGGATGAGGACGTCTACTTCGTCGTTCCCGAGTCTATCTGACGGCACGGCCACATGACCGAACTGCCCTCTTCCCGTCTTTTCGACGACATCTATGAGAAGGCCAAGTCTATTCACTATGTTCCTGGTGATGAAAAAAAGCATGGCGATACCGGTCACGAGAAACAACGGAAAGATAATTATAATGGCGGCCTGAGAAATACGGATGCCGGATTCGGCCTTGTCGCGTGCGATCTTATCCAGCTCTTTTGAAGCTGCGATGATGTCCTCCCCCGTCTTTCTGAGTCCGTTGATTTCAGCGTCCAGTCTGTTCAGCCCGGCCACGAGCGGGTGATGCCCAGGCAAAAGAAAGACTGTTTTGAGAAAATCCGCTGTTTGGCGCGGCCTCTCATAGACGGCAGACTCGATCAAAGGAAAGAAGCGTATGGAATCCGGATGATTGGACTTCGAGCGATGGAGCTCTCTGCGGAGCCTCACAAGAAGATCCTCGATGGCCTGGAACGTCCGGCGGTATTCCCGTACATGATTGCGCAAAGAAGTACGCTCAATACTCTTGTCGTCCGGAAAAGGCAAGGCGAGGAGGCCACCCAACTCGTCTAAATATCTGTGGACCTCTTTGGATTCCTCTCCCGCCTTCAACGGCCCATACAGAAAGAAGTTCTTTTCGTGGCGGCGAAGCTGAAGGGATTTGCTCCGGATTGTGTCGGTGAGCTCGAGAAAGCGCATTTCGTTTCGTATCGCAACGAAGTTTACATACTCGAATACAGCGAGGAGGGCGATCAATAACGCGGTCACTGAAAAGCTCAGGATGATTTTTTTCTTAAGCGACATGGCCTACATTAACACGCCTTCCCCAACGAAATCAACAAAAAGAAAAAGGCCGGGGGAGTCGACCCCCAGCCATATCTGATTTCATATTTTCAGCCCACCCCCCCGGGGCGCTCTCAAGACTTGATCCACAGCGCCTGTACAGCATAACGGCCTAGAGGACTTTTTATTAAATCATCAAGATTTCGCCACCAGCACAGGGCAGGTTGCATTGCCGATGACCTTTTCGGTTATACTTCCCATCAAGAGCCTGCGGAGCCCTGTCCTTCCGTGTGAGCCCATGACTATCATGTCCGCCTTCTGTTCGGCAGCCAGGTTTAAGATGGCGGCATCCGGCTCAGCCTCGCCTACATATGTCTCGGCCTTGACGCCGGCGACCTCGGCCTGCTTCTTGACAGCCGAGGTGTACTCTTTGGCCTTTTTGATCATATCCTCGACCGCCTTAGGCGCCTCTGCATAGAATTCCGAAGGGACATCTACTACAGAGACCACGAGGAGGCTTCCGCCGTATGATTTCGCGAACGAGATCGCCTTTTCTGTCGCTGCGGCGCTGTAGCGCGAACCATCCGTGGCAACGAGGATTTTGCCCCATTTGAGCTGCGCTTCCCTGGGTACCACGAGGACATCGCGCTGCGTGTGACCTATGACACGGGCGGTGACGCTCCCGACGAGCGCACGCTCAAGCCTCCTCAGGCCCCTTCGCCCCATTACTATGACATCGCAGTTCTCCGCGTCCGCAAGGTCTACGATGCGTTCATAAGGCTCGCCTTCTTCGCAGACGGTCTTGATGAGCGCCCGTTCCTGCTCGGCGATCTTCTGTGCCTCATTGAGCGCCTCCTCGCACGGTCTGCGCAATGAGGCCATGACGTCCTTGATCGCTATCAGATCCAGGTCTCCGTGGTACGGAGGAGCGACCGAGACGACCGTAAGCCAGCATTTCTCGTCGTTGGCCAGCTTGAATGCCTGACGCAGGGCGTTCTTGCCGGATTCCGAGCCGTCGAATGCAACAAGTATTTTCTTATATTTTCCCATGTTCCATCGCCTCGGTCTGCAAGAGTCTGTCTTCGCGCCTGCCGTGCCAGATCGCCCGGAGCACGATGAATGCGCCGAGCAGCAATGCGAGTACCATTATAGCAAAGCTCACTGTCTTGAGCAATGTGACGGTATTGTCCCCAAGCTTTTGGATAAGGCCGAGCTGCGAGAGATACACAGGCACCATAAGCCCTCTGGAGAAGAGCACGATCACCATTATCACTCCCATCACTACCTTTATCATGAATGGCTTCACATAGGTCGTTCCGATGGCGCCCAGTTGGATCCCGAAGAGCGAGCCTGCCAGTATGATCATGGAGAGGCGTATATCGACCAGGCCGTGCATTGCATACTTGAGCGAGCCGCCCAGGCCCATGACGAAGGCGATTACAAGCTCAGTGGCGGATGCCATGATGCTGGGTGCGCCCAGGACATAAATCATCGAGGGTACGCCGATGAATCCGCCGACCGCGATAGTTGCTGCGAGCATGCCTGTTGCGAAGCCGAGCGGGATCGTGAACAGGATGGATATGCGCGTGTTCAAGCTCTTGAAATAGACCATCGTGCCGGGGATATTGACGGACTGTATCCAGCGGGCGAGCCTACCGGCCTTTTCCTCCTCGTTAGAATTGCCCGAGCGGTACTCCCTTATCGCATCTCTTAGCACGAAGCCGCCCACTAGCGCGAGGACTACTACGAATGCCACGCTCACATAGAGATTGGAGCCTGCATCCCCGAACGCCGCCTTGATCCTCTCCTGGATATGGGCGCCGTAGAGGACCCCTGCCTCCGCGGAAACGCCGAGGATGAGGCCGAGCTTCACGTCCACCTGGCCGTATTTGGCCCGCTTGATCGCGCCGACCAGGGCCTTGGGGAACTTATGGCACATGTTGCTTGCTACCGCCATGAGGCCCGGCACGCCCATGCTCATCATACCCGGGGTGAGTACGAATGCTCCGCCCGAGCCTATGAATCCGCTCACGAGTCCGCCCACGAAACCCACACCGAATAGATATAGTAAGTGGATGAGATTGAGATCTATGAAATTCGATACTGCCGCTGCTGCATCATGCATCTTACTTAACCTCCTTTTTTTTCTTAGCGGCCTCGATGCCGAGCACCGTCCAGAAATGGCCGGTAAACATGCCATGTATGAACGAAAATACGAAGGCCGTTGCAATAGGCAGGAGTGCATACCACCCGCCTTTACCGAAAATTTCATTCACCTTGTCCTGATTCGACAAGAGCATCGCATACAATCCGATCGAAAGTATGCCCGTCACAAGCATCTTGCCCACGGGTTTCTTCTTTACACTTGAATATGCCATTCTTGATCCTCCTCTACGCCCTTCGGGTCGGGCCTGAGCGTGTCTGCAAAGACCCATGCCTGTAGGCGCGCATGAATATTTATCCTCTGCTTCCCGCCACCACCACGAGCGGACAGTTCAAATTACGCCACAGTTCAGACAGCGCCGAGTCCTTGGTGCTGCAGCCTGCGTCTAGACTCTTGGGGGACTCGACGATGACAAGTACGATTTCTTTTTCCTGTTTCGTATATTCAATGACACGCTGTTTTAGGCAGCCTGTCTTTTGAATGACACGACACCCTACCCCCTCTGCTCCAACGCTGCGCTCGATACCCGCCGCTGTCCCATCATCCGACGCATTGCCGGCCTTACCGGATGATACCAAGAGGATGTCGAGGGACGCGCCTATCCTCTTGGCCGTATTCATGGCGTATCTGAGCGTCTTGAAATCCAAGGCATCCTTATTGAGGGCCGCCAATACCCTGTTTTCCCGCTTCATCAAGGACGCGGCGGTCTCGGCCTCTCCTTCTTCTGCAAAGGAAACTGCGGCCATTGCATCCTCTATATGTTTCATCATTTTTTTGAACCTGTCGGTCTTCATGACGCCCTCGCAAAGAATGCCGCCTTTATCAGTCCGCCATCAGAGTGGGGCTCACCGAAAGACGCTGATAGTCATGCGCCGATGGTCTGTCGATCTTCCGCGCCTGGTCCTGCTTAAGGATCGAGCGGGCTGTATCGAATTCGCCCTCTTCAGCGAATGATGCCGCAACCATCATGGTCTCCAGTTTCTTGAACAACCCCTTCATGATACGACCCTCCTTTCATCAAAAATTCGTTGCTGTCTGTTCTCTTTATTTCAACCCCTGTGCCAAATCAGTTGTTCGGCGAAACCAATTGGAATCACTGCCTTTATTACGCTTTCAGTCATTCACGTGCGCATCCGAAGCGTTACATCATGCAATAGAAGGTGCGAGAGGCCGTTAATTAGCCTGTTTTATCAATATGATGCGTCTTCGATGCCTTTTCAACATAAATATTACATAATGCAACGACTTAAGGTCTGTTGTTTGCCAATTTTTGGTATAGTCTCGTACGTTTGTCGGCGAGCACCTTGCTGTCAAGGCCCTGCGCCAAAACAGAAAGCCAAGTGTGCTTGTGGTGGAGGACGATTAGGTCGCGCGCAATAACCTCGCCCACTTGATGGAGAAAGAAGGATTTATAGCGGCTCTCGCTTCCAACGGCGAAGAGGCCTTGTGACTTATAGCAGCGAGGAACTTCGACGTAGTGCTTACGGACTTGAGAATGGGCCCGGTCGACGGCATGGCCATCATGGAAAAGACATCGGCCCGGGGGTCGGATACCAAGATTATCGTGGTGACAGGGTATGCGACCGTGCCGTCGGCCGTCGAGTCGGTGAAGAAAGGCGCCTTTCATTACATATCCAAGCCTTTCAAATTGGATGAAGTGAGGACGGCGGTGAGACAGACCGTGGATGAGAGGAATCGCGCAGGGATCACTAAGGGCTCGGTGCTCTGTTTTCCAGGCCCTCCCGGCACGGGCAAGACATCTCTCGGCCGCTCCATTGCGAAGGCGCTCGGCAGGAAGTTCTTGAGGATAGCGCTGGGCGGCATGAAGGATGAGGCGGCGATGATGAAGGGTAAGAAGGAGCTGCTCATCACCGGCTTGCTCGGCGATGTCATGAAGGAATCAGCCCAGGCGGCCTTGAGCTATATCCGGAGCAATGCGGCCTTGTTAGGGATACCGGAAGACTTCTTCGCATATCATGACATTCACATCCATGTCCCGTCCGGCGCGGTCAGGTAGGACGCGCCACGCCGGTGCTTGCCATCGTGATGGCGCTCATTTCCCTGCTCCAAAGACGGCCTGCCCGAAGGGATGTCGCCATGAGCGGCGAGATCACGCTTACAGGCAGGATACTCCCTGTCGGACACCTCAAGGAGAAGATCTTCGCCGCTCGCCGTGCAGGGATAAAGACCGTGATCATCCCTGCAAAGAACAAGATCGCCCTTGCCGAGCTGAACAAGACGTCTTCCGAGATGTGGCTGTCCAGCCTGTAGACGACGTGCTCGATGCAGTCGGCCTTGTAATCCCTCCAGAGATCGGATGCCGCCATGTTGCTGCCCGAGAGTAGAGCGTTGCCTTTTGCAATAGATGGTGGTAGAATCTGTCATGTTCAGATTCGTGCCGAGCATCAGACAGAAGATCTTCTTCGGTTATTATGCCATCGTAGCCATAATCATCGCCCTTTCTATTTTTACCTTCATACAGCTCGAATACATGGACCAGAAGATCAGGCTCGGCGAGACGGTCTCGGAGTTCTTCGACACCACGCTCGAGGTAAGGCGCTTCGAGAAGAATTATTTTCTCTACGAAAAGGACTTCGATTTTGAGGAGAATGCAAAGCATGTAAAGAAGGCGCAGGAGACCCTCTCCGAACATGAAAAAGACTTTACCGCCGTCGTACGGCCCGAGCAGATATCCGCCCTCAAGGACGCTCTTGCAGAATATGAGCGCCTGATGGGCGAGTACGCCCTGCTCACCAAACGGAATGTCGTCGGGATGCGGAGGGTGGAGCTGGAAGGCATGATCCGCAGAGCCGGCAAGGACATCATAACGACAGCAGAGGTTATGTCCAAGATGGAGCGGCGCAGCCTCCAGGCCAGCCTCGAGCGCTCTCGGCGTGTCTTGATCATCTCGATTTTGACCCTCGCCGTCCTCGGAATAGCTATAGGCCGGGTGCTGGCGAGGATAGTGGTGAAGCCGCTCAAGTCCCTCGAAGAGAGCATGGGCGTCATCGCAGAAGGAAGGTTCGAACGAGTGGCGATCGACTCCAAGGATCGAGAGATAGTCTCTCTTACCGCGGCATTCAACAAGATGCTCAAAGAGCTCGAGCTACATGAGCGGCACCTGATCCAGTCGGAGAAGCTAGCCTCATTGGGCACCCTCCTTTCGGGCGTGGCCCATGAATTGAACAACCCTCTCTCCAATATCTCCTCTTCCGCCCAGATACTCGCCGATGAGATCGACGGCGACGACATGGATCACAAGCGGCTGCTGGTCAGCCAGATAAACGAACAGACCGCCCGCGCCAGGAATATCGTGCGTTCCCTGCTGGATTTCTCCAGAAACAAAGAATTCAAAAAGGAGACCCTGTCCCTGCGACGGCTCATCGATGAAACCATCCGGTTCGTGAGGGGCGAGATGCAGACCGGTGTGGAAATAGAAGTCTCAGTTCCGGACGACCTTACTATATTCGCGGACAAGCAGCGCATCCAACAGGTGTTTCTGAACCTCATCAAGAATGCGGTAGAGGCGATCGGCCGCGGCGAAGGCACCGTATCCATTCATGCAGTAAAATCCCGGGCAATGGAGAAGTCGGAAGAGCCCGGCGCCGGGATATACAATTACGTCAGGTACAGAGGCAAATGCACATTGGAAGATGACACCGTGGATATCGAGATCAAGGACACGGGGCCGGGCATTCCCCCGGAGACGCTCCCTAAGATATTCGATCCGTTTTTCACCACGAAAGACGTGGGCAAGGGCTCGGGCCTGGGGTTGTTCATCGTGCGTGAGATCGTAGGGGAGCACGACGGCTGCATCGCCGTGGACAGCGAACCGGGCAAGGGCACGATTTTTTTGATCCGGTTGCCGGTGAAATAAAAACAACTTCTGCGAATCTGCGCGGGAATTCGTTTTGGATTTTATCTGCGTCCATCCGCGATTATCCACGGCGGCGGCCTTTCAAGGAGAGATGATGCAGAACCACGCAAGGATACTGATCGTCGACGACGAGCGTGTAGCCCTCAGGAATCTCGAACACGTCATGAAAAAAGAGGGCTATGATGTCACCGCGACCCAGAGCGGGCCCAACGCACTCAAACTCTTGAAGGAGCAGCAGTTCGCTGTGGTCCTGACCGACCTCAGGATGGAAAAGGTCGACGGCATGCAGATACTCTCGAGGTGCAGGGAGGCGGCGCCTGACACCGAAGTGATAATGATCACCGGATATGCCACGCTCGAATCCGCTGTGGAGGCGATGAAGCGGGGGGCGTTTTCCTATATAGCGAAGCCCTTCAATCTGAACGAGGTCAAGAAGGTTGTAAGGGAGGCTGCAGAGAAGGTAAGGCTCAAGAAAGAGAACCGCCATCTCAGAGAGCAGCTCGAGGGCTATCAGGGCAAGGTCAAGATCATTACGCAGGACCAGAATATGCAGCGTCTCTTGGAGACCGCAAGGCAGATCGCGCCGACGGACTGCAATGTGATCATTACGGGCGAGAGCGGAACCGGCAAGGAGCTGATCGCCAGGTACATCCATTATAACAGCGGACGAGCAGGCGGGCCTTTCTTCGGCATAAACTGCGGGGCGTTCACAGAGGAGTTGCTCTCCAACGAGCTCTTCGGGCACGAGAAGGGCGCCTTCACCGGCGCAAACGCAATGAAGAAGGGCCTCATCGAGGCCGCGACCGGCGGCACCCTCTTTTTGGACGAGATCGCGGAAATGCCCGTCTCGGCCCAGGTGAAACTCTTGCGGGTGATACAGGAAAGGGAGCTCCTCCGCGTGGGCGGCACCGAGCCGATCAAGGTGGACGTACGGTTCATTGCCGCCACGAATCGAGACATCCATGACGACATAAAGGGCGGCAGATTCAGACAGGACTTGTTCTTCAGGCTCAATGTGGTGTCGCTGCGCATACCGCCGCTTGCAGAGAGAAAGGAAGACATCCCCCTTCTGTCTTACTATTTCTTGAAGAAGTACTCCCTCTTGATGAAGAAGGATGTCCACGAGATATCGCCGGAAGTGACGACGATTCTCATGAACTACGACTTCCCGGGAAATGTGAGGGAGCTCGAGAATATCATAGAGCGCGGCTCCGCTCTTGCAACAGGGGCCGCTATCGAGCCAGGCCACCTCCCCGAAGACCTGAAGGCGTTGAATATCAGGACCTTTCGGAAGAAAGAAGGGAAGTTTCCCACACTGGAGGAGCAGGAGCTTTCGTACATCCGATGGGTCTTGAGCGAGGTCGGCGGCAATAAGACGCTCGCCGCCCAGGTGCTCGGCATTGACAGGGTGTCTCTCTGGCGTAAACTCAAGAAGTACGGCCTGGATGAGTAGCCTTCCTCAGTGCGCGGTTCCTGCGAGGGCGTCGTACGAAATGAGGGGAGAATCGTCGGATGTCCTACGATACCATCCTATGTCTTCTCTCTCCCTGGAATATAACCGGCCTTTTTGATACAGCCGCTGTAACTTCGTATCAAACCTTGCTTTTTATGACCGAATTGCTATAATTTGGGCTGATGCTGAAAAAGGAGCTGGCATGAGTCTCGTAGGCAGGCTGGAAGACCTGGCATTGCCGGACATCTTCCAGATTATAAGTCTGAGCAAGAAGACAGGCACCTTGATCGTAAGGAGCCGCAAGGGCACCGGGATGGTCGTGTTCAAGGACGGCCAGGTGATCCAGGCGGCGAGCGACATCATCCGCGACTCGCTCGGAAACATCCTCGTCTCCCAGGGCATGCTCTCTGAGGCGGTGCTGTCCCAGGCGCTCGCGCGCCAAAAACAGCAGCCGGACAAGCCACTCGGGATGCTGCTTGCCGAGATGGGCGCAGTGCCTCAGCAGACCATAGAGGCCGTAATACGCAAGCAGATAGAGGAGATAGTCTATGACCTGCTGGCGTGGGAAGAGGGTTTTTTCAGCTTTGAGCTCGGCGAGATAGCGCCGAAGGACAAGATCGAGATAGACACGCAGGACTTCCTGCTTCGCTCCGGCATCAGCGCAGAGTATCTGCTCATGGAAGGCACGCGGATACTCGATGAGAAGAGAAAGGACCAGCCTCGGACTGCAACCCCTGGAAAGGCCGAGATCCCCCATGTCCCGCATACGAGCTACGAGCCCGCCAAGGAAGAATTCCGCACCAGAATAGAAAAAGAGGAGCCCCGCAAGGAGATAATGACCTTGAAGTCCATGTTCGACGAGCTCCGCTTTCCGACCGCGACGGCGGAGGTCACTCTCCTCATCCTGCGCTATGCAAGCGAAGTGGTCAACAGGGCGGTGCTCTTCATGGTCAAAAAGGACGAGGTGCGGGGGCTCGGCCAGTTCGGCATAGAGCTCAAATCCGGCTCGCCGGACCAGGTCGTAAGGAACATCAAAATCCCGCTGGACAAGCCCTCGCTTTTTGCGACGGTCATTGCTGACAGGCGTACATATACGGGTCCGCTCGAGCCAAATGTGATGAACGACTATCTCGCCAAAGAGTTGGGCGGCACGAGGCCCGACGCCGTCATGGCCATCCCTCTCATAGTGGACGGCAAGATCGCCCTCATCGTATATGGAGACAATCTGCCAGATAAAAAACCCATCCGGGGCATCGATACGCTCGAGATATTCATGAACCAGGCGGGCATGGCGCTCGAAAAGGCGCTGCTCGAGAAAAAACTGGCCGAGCTACAGAAGGAGAGACAATGAAAAACATCCTCATTGTCGAGGACTCGCGGTCGATACGCTCGATAATCCGTGTGGCGGTGGAGGAGGCGGGGTCCTACTTCGCCGTAGAGGCCGAGAACGGATTCGAGGCATTGAAGACGCTTCCTACCAGATCTTTCGCTCTCATCATAACGGACATCAATATGCCTGACATAAACGGCCTCGAACTCATCAGCTTTGTGAAGTCAAATCCAGCCTACAAAGACATCCCGCTCATCATAGTAAGCACGGAAAAGAGCGAAGAGGACAAGCGCCGTGGCATGGCCCTCGGCGCATTCGGATATCTAGAAAAGCCCTTCAAAAAAGAAGATCTTGTGGCCATGATAAAAAAGGCCATAGGTGACAGATAGCCGCATGCGTGCGCATGGCGGATTCGGGAGGCCGTGGGAGCGGTGAAGACAGAAAGGCCCATAAAAGAATTCCTTGCAGAGGCGGAGGACATACTCGAGTCTGTGAGCCGGTCGCTTCTATCCCTTGATGAGGAGAGATCGGCCGGTGGTCCGGCCCCTGATACAATAAACGGCCTGTTCAGGTACGTCCACTCATTCAAAGGGCTGGCGGGTGTCTTTGGCCTCAAGCCTCCGGCTGACCTTGCTCACAAGCTCGAGACGCTTCTGGATGAGATGCGGCTCGGGAGAATCGCTCTTAACAGCGATGTCCTGGATGTGCTTTTCGATACCACGAGCGTGCTCGGCAGGCTGGTGAAGCAGGCGGGCGCGGGCGGACAGTTCGAAGACATCGCGGCCGCCGTATCGAGCATAGATGCGGTGCTGAAGTCCGAATCCTCGTCGCCGCATGATCGTTCGATCCTTGAGCGCATAGGTCTCGAAAAATCCGTTCTCCAAGTGCTGACCGAGTACGAAGAGTACAGGCTCATCGAGAATCTCTACGAACGCAAAAACATCTTTAGACTAAAGGCGAGCTTCGACATCTCGGACTTCGAAGAGCGCATCAAGAAGCTGAATGCGTTGTTGAAACAGCATGGCGAGATCATATGCACCCTGCCCTCAGCGGAGTCCGGCACAGGCATCGGCTTCACCATCATCGTGGGCACTCCAGAGAGTGCTGAGTCGATCTCCACCCTCGTATCCTCCTTCGGTGTCGTAATCGAGCAGGTGCCCTATGCAGCGCCCAAAACATCGCACCCTGTGCAGGCGCAGATGACAGAGGCCCAGGCCATCAGATCCGCGAGCAATACGGTCCGTGTCGACATATATAAGCTCGACAGCCTCATGAACATAGTCGCAGACCTGCACCTTGCCAAGAATGCGGTCGGCAGGATAGCGACGGACTTAAGGGCGCATGCCGAAGTTTCCAAATATGCAGCGGATCTGAACAAGGTACATAGGAATCTCGAGCGAAAGCTGAGCGAGCTCCAGGACGGCGTCCTCGACGTAAGGATGGTTCCGATCGGCCAGATATTCACCAGACTCGCCCAGGTCGTAAGGAAGCATGCGCGGGAATCGGGCAAAGAGATAAAGCTCGAGCTCATGGGCGAAGAAACAGAGCTAGACAAGCTCATGATAGAAGACCTTGCGGACCCGCTGATGCACCTCATCCGAAACGCCATAGATCACGGGGTTGAACTCGCTGAAGAGCGCAGGAGGCTCGGCAAGCCCGAACAAGGGCTCATAAGGCTCACTGCATATCCAAAGGGCAACCGTGTCGTGATAACAGTCGAGGACGACGGCAGGGGCATGGACCCGTCCGTCATCCTTGCCAAGGCGGTGGAAAAGGGACTGATAGGAGCGGACCACGGACTCGACCCCGCCGCGGACAGGAAGGAGGTCCTAGACCTCATCTTTCTGCCGGGCTTCTCCACGAGCGAGAAGGTGACCGAGATCTCCGGCCGAGGCGTCGGCATGGACGTGGTGAAGAAGAATGTCTCTAAGCTCTCTGGAATCATAGACATAGAGACAGAGTCGGGCGTGGGAACGAGGTTCGTCCTCA
Organism: Nitrospirota bacterium; assembly: GCA_037444505.1. GTDB lineage: Bacteria > Nitrospirota > UBA9217 > UBA9217 > UBA9217 > JBBIMH01. The sequence continues at coordinate 18,707 of JBBIMH010000029.1, forward strand.
CGCTCCCCATCACCCTCGCAATCATCAATGCGCTTGTGATCGAGGCCGGCGGCCAGGTCTTTTCGATACCTCTGAGCTCTGTGCTCGAGATCGTGCGTGCAACCCCTGAACAGGTGCAGACGGTGGAGGCCAGAGAGGTGATGGTGATCCGGGACGAGACCGTGCCGCTGCTCAGGCTTTCGCAGGTATTCGGACTCCCGAACGGTGGCAAACAGAGGCTCTTCTATGTAATACTTGTGGGCCTTGCAGAGAGAAGGCTCGGGCTCGTGGTCGACAGGCTGAGGGACCAGCAGAACATCGTCATAAAGCCGCTCGGCAAAAGACTCGCCGACACGCCGGGCATTGCAGGGGCCTCGGAGCTGAGCGCAGGAGAGAGGCGCGTGGTGCTTGTGCTCGACGTGGAGTCGCTCATCGATGCGGCGTTCAAGAAAGGCAGGCAGCAGACGATGGACATGGAGAGTGGGTAAGGCGCCGGTTTACGAGCTACAGGTCTATCGTACGCCGGTTGCGGCGTTCAGGGGTGTTATGTACAAAGAGTTCTATGGGCTTAAAGAGAAGCCGTTCAACAAGACGCCTGACCCGAGGTTCCTCTACGAGAGCAGTAAACACGCAGAGGCGCTCGCGAGGCTCCAGCACGCCGTCGAGGAGCAGGACATCATCCTGCTCACAGGAGAGATAGGCACCGGCAAGACCCTCCTGTCCCGCGCACTGATAGATTCATTGGACGAGGGCTATCATCCGGTCTTGATCATAAATCCGAGGCTGTCGCCCTCGCAGCTTGTGCGTACCGTAGCCTTGAGGCTCGGGATGGACGATACGATCAGGCACAGGCACGGCCTTCTCGAGGGGATAAATGCAAGGCTCTATGAGCTGTATGAATCCGGAAAGAAGCCCGTGATTATTATAGACGAGGCCCAGCTCATACCCGGCAGGGCTACGTTCGAGGAGTTGAGGCTTCTTACGAATTTCCAGCTCGACGACAGAAACCTCCTCTCGCTCGTGCTCATAGGCCAGACAGAGCTTAAGGAGAGGCTGGAGCGCAGGGCTTACAGAGCCCTAAGGCAGCGCATAGGCCTTACATATCATCTCGGCCCCCTGAGCAGGGAAGAGACGGATGCCTATGTGGCGCATCGGCTCAGGGTTGCAGGACGGGAGACGCCGCTCTTCGAGGAAGAAGCGCTCTCTTTATTGTATGAACATTCCGCCGGGCTGCCCCGGCTTATAAACACCATAGCAGGCAATGCACTCGTGGAAGGATTCGGAAGAGGCGCGGAGATGATCGGCCCGGATATCATACAAGACGTGGCGGAAGAAGCTGCATAGGCCGCTTACGGAAAAAATCCTATGCGCGTTTTTAGTGGGGCGCAACGAAATGGACATTCTATCTGCACGAAAGAAGGCGGCGAAGAAAAAGGGTGAAAACCAGCCGCCTCTAGGTCGGGCTCCGGAAACAACCGGTGTTCCCGAAGAACGAGACGTTCGCCAGGAAGGGGCTCCAGAGGCCGGGCATGATGCGGTGCGCATCGCCGAACCAGAGATGCAGCCCACCCCGGATATTGGATCCAGGTCCGAGGCTCAGCAGGATATGAGCAACAAGGACATCCATGAGACAGGATGCCCGACGGCAGAGGCCCCGCCTGAGACAAAGCAAAGCGGGGTCGAGGCGAGCGGGACAGGTCCTTCGGAGATAGAGCTGCTTGCATTCAAGCTTGGGCGCGAAATGTATGCCGTGCCGATAGCGCAGGTGCGCGAGGTGATGAAACTCTGGGCTATTACGCCTGTTCCTAATTCCCCGGGCCACGTACTAGGCGTCACAACCTTGAGGGGAGCTGTACTTCCCGTGATCGACCTCTGCAGGATACTCGGCATACCTGAAGGCCAGAGGGGCGAAAAATCCAGGATAGTGGTTGCAAGCATCAACGATGAGCGCACAGGGATAGTCGTCGACCGCGTAGAGGGTGTAATACGCATCCGCGAAGACGAGATAAGGCCTGCGCCAGAGACTATCGAGCAGAAAGCAGGCGCAGAGTATCTCAAGGGTATCGTACGTAGGGATGAAAGGCTGTATATCCTGATTGATCTGGAGAAGGCGGCGGGGATGTGAAGAATGATGAAGGGAAAAACGTCGGTGAAAAGACAAAATTTTAGCTGCGGACGAACACGAACGGACGCAGATGAGAACGGTGCTAGAATAAATAAGTTTTTCTGGAATGTTCGGGCCGGTTTGCGGCCGAGAGATTTTCCGGCTTGTTTTGAGCAGGAATTAAAATGGGGAGGTGCTGTATGAGGATCAAATGGAGGGGATGGATGGTCTGTGCGGCCCTTGGACTTATTACAGCAGCGGGTTGTGCAGCGCTAAAGGAGTCGAGGCCCATATTGCCGGTCAGAGAATACGAGAAGATGATAGCAGGCAGACTCGACGCGGACTACATAGGCACGGACAACTGCCTCAAGGCATGCCATGTCCATGACAAGAAGAGAAAGGACTTCGAGCTTTCGACCATGGGCGCGCAGCTTTCGCGCGAGTCAGGGCTGCCGCTTGTAAACTGCGAAAGCTGCCACGGCCCGGGGAGCCTCGCGGTAGAAGGCCTTACACCCGAAAAGGTCCAGGCGGATGCCGCGAAGGGGATCACGACTGCATGCGACTACAAGACCTTCATAGATATGAAGAGGCTGCCTCCGCAGGCGAAGTCGCTCATCTGCCTCAAGTGCCATACAGCCAATGCCACATTCAACCTGCACAATTGGAACGCCAGCAGCCACAGCATCGCCGATGTGTCCTGCTCGGACTGCCACAACATACACGCAGGCCACAACCTCAAGGTGAGGCATAGGGAGACGGCGCAAATGTGCTATCAGTGCCATCAGGACATCAAGGCGGCCTTCTCTCTGCCCAACCATCACCCCGTGCCTGAAAACAAGGTCTTCTGCACGGACTGCCACGATGCCCACGGCGGACAGGACAAAAACCTGAGGCGCGAGACGGTGAAGGCCACATGCACGCAGTGCCATGCGGAAAAGGAGGGACCGTTCGTCTATGAGCATGCGGATAATACAGAGGAGTGCACCAAGTGCCACACTCCCCACGGCTCTGTGAATAACAACCTCCTCGTGCTTCGCGAGCCGTTCCTATGTTTGCAGTGCCATACGAGCCACAGGATAAACAGCGGTTCATTGGGAGGCACAGCTACTTCTGCCGAAACAAAGCAAGCGTTCTATACCCGGTGCACGGACTGCCATTCGCAGATCCACGGCACAGACCTGCCATCGCCGAGCGGCTTTGGCAGGTTCATACAGTAAAGGAGGCCGGTGATGAAAAGGAATATTTACATAATCGTAACGATCGCAATCGTAATGATCGCGGCGCTTTGGGCCTCCCAGACCCATGCCGAGCAGGCGATGGAAAGTTTCGAAGGCCACATTAAGGTCGGCTATCACTGGATTTCGCTCGACGGCGGCAGCCGCTCAGGCGAGTATGAATATTTCCAGAAGTCCGACGCTCTTATAGCGGTCGTGGAGTGGGATAGACTTCCTCACAGGTTTTTGCTGGAATACCACACCCTGAACGACAAAGACTTCTTCAAGAGCCTGGATTATTTTTACGGCGACATAGTGGTCTTTAGTGCGATCTCGCGCAGGCTCTTCCATAACCTGGACCACTACTCATTCGGTCCGGATGACCCAGGCACGGCATCGCCGAGCTTTACGGATCGGAATCCACAAGATCGATACTTCACCCAGAACACATTCAACACATTCTTTTTAAGGCTCAAGACCCCGGACTTTCCGCTTCATGTGTATGCCGAGGCGCGGAGTTTAGAAAAAGAGGGCACCGTGCAGCAGAGATCTCTGATTGGATATTTCACCCAGCTGGACAAGGTGTCCCAATCCAGAGGCATAGATTGGCGGACTGTCGAGTTCAAGGCCGGTGCGAACAGTCACATAGGCCTCATAGAGGCGGATTATAGCCATATTGAGAAGAGGTTCGAGGCCTTGGGACAGAAGGTGCTGTACGACCCTTATCCGGCGGCGGCAGGCCGTGCCGCGGACACCTATCCCCATAATCTCACGCCTGACCTCGATTCCTCTTCGGACACGATAAAGATACACACTTCCCATACAGGCAGGATCGTGGCGGCAGGGACATACACGAGAGGCGAGAGAGAGAACAAAAACAGCGGCGCTCGGATGGAGTACTGGAATGCTGCGGGAGACCTCACGATCACGCCTGCCAAGGGTCTTGTCTTCTTTTTCAAATACAGGCACTACGACCTGAGTCCAGACAATCCAGCGACAGCTACGATGGCCGGCTTGTCGAATACCTATGTCTATAACGTCCGAGAATCCATCTCCTCGCAGAGAGATGTCATGACAGGCACGATCAAGTACCGCACGACCGAGCGGTTGACGCTCCGAGGAGAGTATTCATTGGAAAAGATGGAGAGGGACATAGGCCCTCCAGGCAATCTGCCTGCGCCTCCGGCGAATGCTCCGGCCTACTGGGAGGTGGAGCCTGAGACCACGAAGAAAATCGGCAGAATAGGGGTCTCGTACCGTGTCATGAAAAAGCTCACGGCGCGGGCCGACTACAGCCATGCCGAAACGGATGACCCTGCATACAATATGGAACCCGACAAAGCGGATACAGCCAGACTTTCGGTGACCTGGTCGCCGAGTTCGAAGTTCACCGCCCTCGTCGGTTACAGCGGCGTGCGCGAGAAGCGCGAGGGGCTCAAGCCGCCTCTTGCGGGCGGCGACCGCGAGACATCGCGCGATCAGGCGCTGGGCAGTGTCACGGTGCTCGTGGGTAAGCGCTCTTCTATAACAACGAGCTATGCCTATTTGCGGAATCAGGCGGATCATACCATCACTTACAATCATAGCGATGACGGTA
>JBBIMH010000029.1:23700-39386 GCA_037444505.1 Nitrospirota bacterium
GGCGTGATCATGTCCGGCAATCTCACATATTATCAAGAGGTACATAAGGCCTTCGTAAAGGCCCTTGCTAGGGAGGGCTTCGACTTCCGCAAGGTGGACACGATCCTCCAGATGCCGTCTCCCGACACGCTTTCATGGGCGAACTCCGCGCGGAAGCTCGCAGCAGCGGAGGCAGACCTGCTCGTGACATACGGGGCCGGCGCATCTCTTGCCGCGATCTATGAAACGAAAAGCATTCCCATCGTATTCGCCGGCGTGTACGACCCTATTGCCATAGATGTGGCGGCGAAGAACGCGATAGGCATGAGCTCTAAGGTCCCCATGACAAGCCTGCTCAAGTATTTCAAGAAACTCAAGCCGTTCGTTAAGCTGGCCGTGATATACAACGAGACGGAGCCGGACTCGGTACGCCAGGTGGAGGAGCTCAAGCAGCTCGAGGCTGTATACGGCTTCCAGGTCATGAAGATGGCTGTAAAGAGGCCTGATGATGCAAAGAAGCTCGTGTTTTCCGGAAAGGCGGATGCAGTGCTGATCACGACAAGCGCCGCGGTAGGCGAGGCCCTGGACGCAATAGTGGAGCTCGCCCGCGAGGCGAAGATTCCCACTGCCTGCCCGATGAGCAACACGGCTGAGCACGGGGTGGTCTTGAGCCTCGGCCCGGCTGCAAAAGAGCAGGGAGAGGCGGCTGCCAAGATCGCGGCACGTATCCTGAAAGGCGAAAACCCCATAGGCATCCCGCTCGAGATGCCGAAGATGATAGAGCTCGTGGTGAACTTCAAAGAAGCGGACGCCGTGGGCATCAAGGTCCCTATAGATATAATCAATGACGCCACAAAGGTGATAAGATGAGCATGTTCTCTGTGTCGGGTCTCAAAACGAGGGCTGTCGCTGTTACAGCAGTCGTGCTTTTTGTCGTGCTCGGCATCAACACGACGGCGAATATCCTGTTTGCAAGGGGTCATTACAAAGATGCGCTCCTTTCCCGGCTGACCGCAACAGCCGAAGGGATATTGAAAGACATCAGTAAGGCGATCGGCTTCGGCATACCGCTCGACGGCATCTCCGGCATGGGTGAGAAGCTGAGGGAACTTTCATCTAAGGACACTGACATCGCGCATGCGATGCTCATGGACTCGGGCGGAAGGGTCTTGTATTCCACGGATTCTTCTGAAGAGGGTTCCGTGAGGGGAGACGAGGCATCAATCAAAGCCTTGTCAGCGGACGGGCCTTTTGTGCATGAATACGAAGACGCCGAGCAGCGCTATTATGAGAAGGTATTTCCCATTCGGGATCTGGAAGATAAAAAGATCGGCGTTCTCAGAATCGCCCTCGACCCGGCTGCAGTGAACCATCAGACGAGAGGGCTTTTCATGCTATCCCTTGCGGTCGGTATAGCGAGCTTTCTCGTCTCAGGAATCCTTTTCTATATATTCATCGGCAGAACAGTCACTGCCCCTATAAGCGCGATTTCCCATGCAGCGGGCCTCATTGCCTTAGGCGACCTCAAGCAGGCGGTCCAGGCGGCAGGCGGGAAAGAGATCGCCGAGCTCGGCTCTGCGATAAACACCATATCCTCCAATCTCAGGGGGGCAATCGGGAAACTCAGGGAGATGGGCTCGAGACTCGGTGAGGCTACAGGCCTTATCATCTCCGTTACACGCAAATTGAGCGAGGGCGCCAGGGTGCAGCAGGAGGCGATCGAGCGGACATCCATGACCGCCGATGAGATGGTGGCTTCCATACGCGGGGTAGCGGAAAATGCAGGTGCGGTATCGGCATCCGCCACAGATACGTCGTCGGCGGTCACCGAGATGGCTGCCTCTATAGAAGAGATCGCGCAGATAGCGCTCGTGCTTTCCGATGCTGCGGAAGGCGCGGCATCTTCGATGAGCCAAATGCTCGCTGCGGTTGGCCAGATATCGATGAGCCTCGACGCCTTGTCGTCCTCTGCAGAGCAGACATCCGCCACCATCACCGAGATGAGCGCATCCATCAAAGAGGTCCAGCGGAGCGCCGCTGACTCTGCGAGGCTCGCGGAGAAGGTATCGCAGGAGGCGACGGAGCGAGGCGCGGCAGCGGTGACAGAGGCGATCCGCGGCATGGAGAACATAAGGGAGGCGGTGCTGGCTACTTCGGAGGTCATCAACCGGCTTGGGAGGCGCTCACAGGAGATCGGACGGATTCTGAAGGTAATAGACGAAATTACGGACCAGACAGGCCTTCTTGCACTCAATGCGGCGATTCTCGCGGCCCAGGCGGGCGAGCATGGGAAGGGGTTCTCGGTCATCGCCGAGGAGATAAAAGACCTTGCAGAGCGCACAGCTTCTTCCACGCAAGAGATAGCAGGTCTTATCACAGTCGTCAGAAGGGAGACCGAGGAGAGCGTACATGCGATGGAAAAAGGGGTAGAGGCTGTGGAGAGCGGCGCCGAGCTCGTGCGCGTAACGAGCGATGTGCTTGAACAGGTGGCCGAGAGCTCGCAGAGGGCGGCGGAATCCGCACGCACCATAGAGCGGACTACCTCCGAGCAGGCGCGCGGCATCTCCCAGACAACAGAGGCTGTAATGAGCATCACCGACCAGATCGAGCAGATTGCCCGCGCCATAGAGGAGCAGAAAAAGGGCGGAGAAAGGATACTTATGGTCGCGGAGCAGATGAAAGATATCTCTCACAGGGTGAAGCAGGCCACAGGCGAGCAGACCGCAGTGAGCAAGCAGATTGCAAAGTCCATGGAGGCTGTGACCGGCCAGGCCGGCGAGGTGGCCCGCTCCACATCGGAGCAACAGAAGGGCATCGCTGAGATAAGCCGCGCCATTGGCAGCATACAGAAGATCACACAGGAGAGTGTCGACCTTTCCGTTGAGCTCGACATGGCGGTGCAGTCGCTCAAACAGGGCGCAGAGGCGCTCAAGATCGAGCTCGATAGGTTCAGGTCATGATATGCGTGGACTCGAATTCCATATTCCGGCATGCCGGCAGGGGGTAGGAGATGATTCGGACGCTGAGAGATAAGATCAAGAGAAACATGGCGCTGAAGCTCGTGGCCGCGACAACCGTGGTGATAGCCGTCCTAATGCTGTTGGGCACGGCATTCGTGGCGAGAATGATCATGGAAGGCCAGTACCGTATACTCGAGCTCAGGAGCCGCGAGTTGGGTGTGTTCCTCGGCCGCGCGGTCTCGGATCCCATACTCTTCAAGGACATCATGACGATAGACTCCCTCGTGTCGGAGGTGGTGAAATCACAAGATGTGCTCTATGCCGTGGTGACCGATGCATCCGGAAAGATCATGAGCACGAGGCATGGGAGCTTCAACGAAACATCTCCTGAGGTGAAGGAGCTCTTGGCAAGGGAAAAGAGCGATGACGTGGAAGTTCTGCTCAAGAAGATAAGAGAGAAGAATGATGTGCTCGAGCTTACAGAGGAGATAACTGTCCAAGGAGCCAAGATCGGCGCGGTCAGGATGGGCTTTACGAAGGCGAACATCATACAGAACGCCCTGAAGATCGCCGGCCTTCTGCTCGGCACGAGCGTGGCTATCGTGTTGCTGCTTTCGACCGTGCTCTATATGATGGCCAGGAGGATGATTGTTGCTCCCACGAAGGAGGCGGTTGATGTCGCAGCGAATGTGGCTGCAGGAGACCTCTCCCAGAGCTTCAAAGTGAGGTCCAATGACGAGATTGGCTACCTCGGCAGGGCATTGAACAGCATGATCATAGGGCTCAAGAATATGATCATCAATGTGCAGGATGTGAGCCAGGGCGTGGGGAACGTTTCGAGCCAGGTGAGGGATATATCCGAAAAGATAACGAGCGGCAGCAAGGAGCAGTCAGAGGCGGTGGAGGAGGCGGCATCATCTGTTAACGAGATGCACTTCGCGCTCAAGGAAATAGCCGGTAACGTGCAGGACGTATATGCGACTTCGGAGTATACCTCTTCTTCTATCCTCCAGATGGCCGCGTCAGTGGATGAGGTCGCCAGGACCATGTCCGAGCTTTCCGCATCCATAGAGGAGACGACCAGCGCCATAACAGAGATGTCAGCGGCCATCAGACAGACGGCGGAGAATGTGGATACATTGTCCGCCGCAGCCGAGGAGACCGCCGCCTCGACGAGCCAGATGAGCGCCTCTGTGAAAGAGGTGGAAACGAACGCCAGGGAGTCTGCAACGCTTGCAGAGGCGGTGGCTGAGGATGCGGAGAAGCTCGGCATGCGCTCGATCGAGAAGACCATGGAGGGCATGCGGCGTATAGAAGAGGCGGCGAAGCGTACGGCGGAGGTGGTGAACAAACTGCGGGAGCGCTCCGAGAGCATAGGCTCCATCCTCACAGTGATCGAGGATATTACAGATCAGACCGCCCTGCTCGCGCTCAATGCCTCTATCTTAGCAGCCCAGGCGGGAGAGCACGGCAGGGGATTCGCCGTCGTGGCGGGTGAGATACGTGAGCTGGCAAACCGCACAGCCTCCTCGACACAGGAGATTGGCAAGATCATAGGAGCCGTCCAGGAAGAGGCGAAGGAGGCGGCGGAGCTCATGAACGAGGGGGTCTCTGTGGTGGAGCAGGGGACGAGGCTTTCGCGCGATGCCGGAGATGCCCTCAGAAAGATACTCGAGCGGGCGGATCAGTCGCGCGACATGAGCAGGAGCATCAGCAAGGCGGCGGCGGAGCAGGCCAGAGGCATCATCCAGGTGCGCGAGGCGGTCGAGAAAATAAACGAGATGACCCACCAGATCGCCAAGGCCACGAAGGAGCAGCGCTCCGGAAGCGAGCAGATAATCCGGGCGTCCGAGAAGATGCGCGAGATTACGAGGTTCGTGAAAACCGCTACCTCCGAGCAGGCGAAGGGCAGCAAGGACATCACCCAGGCAGTCGAGACCATGTCCGCGAAGGTCGGACTGGTGAACAGGGCGGCCTCCGAGGTTCAGGCCGGAAGCGAGCTGATAGTAAAGGCAATCGAGCGGATAAAGACGATTGTGAGGATGAACGGCGAGCTTGCCGCCGGACTGAACCAATCGGTGAATATACTGACTGAGCAGGCAGAGGCGCTCAAGGGCAGCATAAAAAAGTTCCGCACGCAATAGGGGCCTGTTCATGGAGAGAAGACTGGTTATAAAAGAGAAGAAGGCGCCGGTTGCCGCCGAGGAGACCATCCAGGTCGTAACATTCCAGGTTGGAGACGAGGAATACGGCATCGGGATATCCGCTGTGGCAGAGGTCGTCAGGCCTCTCAAGGTTACGCCTCTGCCGAGGATGCCTGAGTTCGTAGAAGGCGTCATAAACCTCAGGGGGGTGATCATTCCGGTCGTGGACCTCAGAAGGCGGTTCGAGCTCAAGGAGGCCACCTCCGGGAAAAAGACCAGGATGATGATAATCAAAGGCGCGTTCCCGGCGGGAGAGGACCGAGGGCCGTCTGCAGGGCTTTTGGCGCTCGTAGTGGACGGTGTGCATGAGGTGCTCGAAATACCGAAGAGGCAGGTGGAGCCTGCGCCGGAGGCGGCGCGGGGACCGAATTCCGATTTCATCACAGGCATGGGGAAGATGGGCGACAGGTTGATCATCCTCCTGGATGTTACGCGCATATTGAACAGGGAAGAGAGGGCTGCGCTTGCCGAGGCGGATGCAAAGACCGAGACCGGCAGGAAAGAGGTGAATTCGTATGCCGAATGAACGTGCAAGGATAGATCTCCTCGGCAGGAAACTCTCGAGTGGCGATGCAGAAGAGAGGCGGGAGGCTGCGCTCGACCTGGGCAGGCTCGGCTATGAGGCGGTCCCTCTCCTGCTTAAGGCCATAGCCGATCCGGACTGGCGCATCAGAAAGACGGCTGTCGAGGCGCTCGTCGCGCTCAAGGGCGACGAGGTGATTGCAGGTCTCATCGGGATGCTTTCGGCCTCCGATAATGCAGGCGCCAGGAACTCCGCGATAGAGGCGCTCGTACATATAGGATCGGATGCAGTGGGCCCGCTCATTTCTAGGCTCGAGACAGAAGATGTGGATGTGAGAAAATTCATTGTGGATATCCTCGGAGATATCAGGGACCCGCGTGCAGTGCCCGCGCTTATCGAACGCCTCTCTGATAAGGACGATAACATCTGCGTGGCTGCGGCAGAGGCCCTGGGAAAGACTCGGGACCGCCGTGCGGTAGGCCCGCTGCTCGAATGCCTCTCGAGATATGACCAAGGCTGGCTCGACTATGCTGCTGCAGAGGCCCTCGGAGAGATCGGCGACGAGAGTGCGCTCGGCCCTCTGCTCAAGGCGCTCGGAAGGAGCAGCCTCAGAGAGCCGGTCCTCGAATCCCTCGGAAAGATAGGCAATGCGGACACGCTCCAGCCGCTTATTTCCGGTTTGGAAGATCCGCTCAGAATAGTACGGGAGGTCTCTGTGGTGGCTATCAATGCCATCTACAGAAAGAGTCCGCAGCAGGAGCGGACCCGGCTTATCGCTGCTGTCAGGGGAGGCGTATCCGAAAAGGCAGTGGACTTTTTGGAGGAGATATTGATGACGAGCGGCGGAGAGCTCCAGAAGGCAGCGATCGCAGTGCTGGGCTGGGCGGGAAGGGAGCGCTCCATAGAGAAGCTCCTGTCTCATCTGCGCGAAGAGGATATCGAGGAGCCTGTGGTCCAGGCGCTTGTGCATCTGGACGGAAAGAGGACAGCGCTCCTCATCGCTGCCCTGTCCAATGAGAGCAGCCTCGTGCGCCGGGCGGCGGCCAGGGTGCTGGGCGAGGTCAGGGCGGTCGAGGCTGAGGATGACCTCATCCCGCTGCTCGATGACGAGGACGGCCATGTGAGAGGTACGGCTGCAGAGGCCCTGGGAAGGCTCAAGAGCCGAAAGGCCCTGCCGAAGCTGCTCGGCCTGCTCGAAGACGAATACGAGAGTGTGCAGGAATCCGCTGTAGCTGCGCTCGCAGAGATCGCGGACAAGACCATTCTCGATACGCTGCTTGCTGATTTTTCGGCCAGGCGGTCCGGTCTTAGGAGGAACATAGCGCTATTGCTCGGAAGGTTCCAGACCGAGCGCTCGGCAGACGCCCTCGCATTTGCGCTCAAAGACGAGGAGCCGGATGTGCGCAAGGCCGTGGTGCAGGCCCTCGGCAACCTTTCGGCCCAGAAGGCGCTCAAGCCCTTGCTGTTTGCGATCACGGACGACGATGCAGAGGTACGTATGCTGGCGGCGGAGGCGCTGTCTCGGATAGACCTGCCCGAGGCAAGGGAGGCGCTCGTTCTGCTTCTCAAGGATGAGGACCTCTGGGTGCGGGCGGCGGCTGCCAGGGGCATCGGCAGGACAGGCGGAAGAGAGTCGGCTGAGCTGTTGATATGCCATCTGGCCGGCGCGACAGATATATTTCTCCTCGCGCTCGTGGATGTCCTCGGGAAGATAAGGGCCGAGGCCGCACTCGAGCCCCTGCTCGAACTCCTGGAACATCGGGATCCCGAGGTGAGGAAGACCGTACTCTCCGCGCTCGCCGGGTATGACACCGCATCCGCGAGACAGGCCGCAATGCAGAGGCTTTCGGACCCGCACTGGAGCGTCAGGAAGGCCGCGATCGAGTTCTTGATGCATCGCAAGGATCCTGCCGCCGTACCGCTCCTCGAAAAGATCGCTGAGCAGGACCCTGATCACATCGTGCGCATGACGGCGCGTGAGGCGTTGGAGAGGTAGATGTTCGACGAGCAGATAATCCAGCTTCCGGACGATGTCTTCAGGCTGATCCGGGACTTCATACACGATTATTGCGGCATATATTTCGACGACGGCTCCAAGTTTCTGCTCGAGCGCCGGCTTAGCCGCAGGCTCCAGCAGCGCCAGCTCAAAAGCTTCGAGGAATACTATCACTTCCTCCGATACGACAGGAAACGGGAGGAAGAACTCGCCGTCCTCATGGACAACCTCACCACGAACGAGACCTATTTCTTCCGAGAGGTCGCTCAGCTCAAGGCATTTTCGGAAGAAATACTCCCCGAACTCAGGGAAACCCTCGCAGGCAGAAAGAGCCTCAGGATATGGAGCGCGGGCTGCTCGACCGGAGAAGAGCCCTACACCATCGCCATCCTGCTGCTCGAATCTGGCGACTGGTGGCGGGACTGGCAGGTGGAGATAATGGGAAGCGATATAAACCAGAGGGTCCTCCACACGGCCCGCAAGGGCGTCTATAAGAAGAACTCTCTGCGCTCCACGACGCCCGAGATGATTTCCAAGTATTTTGTCGAGGAAGGAAGAGGAGACTATCGTATCATCGACAAAGTGAGGGAGCTTGTCTCTTTCAGTTATGTGAATCTCCTCGATCCGTTCAAGACCAGCCTCATCAGAGACGTAGATATAATCTTCTGCAGAAATGTTATCATATACTTCGACAGGGATGCTAAAAAGAAGGTGATAGAGTCGTTCTACGACAAGCTAAGGGGAGGCGGCTATCTACTCCTCGGGCATTCGGAGTCCCTTATAAACATATCCAATGCATTTGTCCTGCGGACGCTCAAGAACGACATGGTATATCAAAAGCCGGTGAGGACGGCGTAGGGGAAGGCGCGAACGGCGGTGGGTGAAGACCATGACCCCGGTCTCATACCGCCTGCTTAGTTAGAATGGGATAGGGGCTTTTTTTGATGAAGAAGATCAGGGCGCTTGTAGTAGATGATTCGGCATACAACCGCATGGTCATCTCCAAGATGCTCGAGGGAGATGAGACCATAGATGTTGTGGCCACGGCGAGCGACGGGGTGGATGCGGTGGCGAAGACGCTCCGCCTCCAGCCGGATGTAATCACCCTCGACCTCGAGATGCCCAACATGGACGGTTTCACCTTCCTCAGATGGCTCATTAGGGAGAGGCCGACGCCTGTGCTTGTGCTCTCGGGCCGCGCGGACAGCAGAAGCGTCTTCAGGGCGCTTGAGCTCGGGGCCGTGGATTTCTTGGCGAAGCCTGAGGCCAGGATATCCAAGAGCCTCGAGGGGATAAGGGACGAACTCATATCCAAGATACATGCGGTCCTGAACCTCGAGATGGAGAAGGTGAAGTCGAACGTCTCCCTCCTCTCCGAACAGCCGGTCACGCCTCCTCGGAGAGAAGACGAGGCCGTTGTGCGGCCCGGCCCTATCGAGGTGGTGGCCATTGCGTCGTCTACAGGAGGCCCGCCCGCTATCCAAGCGATACTCACGTCGCTGCCCGCCGATTTCGCCTCGGGCATAGTGATAGCGCAGCACATGCCGGCGGGCTTTACACGCAGCTTTGCGGAGAGGCTGAACAAGCTCTCGCCGCTCATGATAAGCGAGGCGGTCCCCGGCGACAGGATAGAGCCGGGCAGGGTGCTCATCGCCCCGGGAGGACACCACATGATCATAAAACGCGACAGGGAGGGGCTCGTTGCCGAGATAGCGCCGAGGAGCCCTTCTGATAAATATGTGCCGTCCGCGGATAGGCTGTTTTTCTCGGTTGCAGAGGCATGCGGCCACTCGGCCCTCTGCGTGGTGCTCACAGGCATGGGAAGAGACGGCGTGGATGGCGCTTTGGCGATAAAGCGTAGAAAGGGTGGATGCATCGCCGAGAGCGAGGAGAGCGCGGTCATTTTCGGCATGCCGCAGGAGGCCATCAAGGCCGGCGCCGCGGACAAGGTCTTGCCGCTGTGGAAGATGGCCGAGGAGATAATGGAGCGCTGCAGACCGGCAGAATAGGCCGCTTTTCAGAGACGGTAGAATGTCAAATCAGCCTTGATAATTTTGTTAGGCTCGACTATAATTGGTACTAAATCTCGGCTGCGTCGCAGGCCTGGAGACCTCGCCGAGACAAGTGGATGCGAAGGCTCCCCTCACAGGAGGACGGGATGGACAAGGAAGCTGGAACACTCAACAAGAAAGTCGAAGAATTCTTGCAGATTTTCCGGAAGGGCGAGGAGTTCACGCAGGAGCTCCTGAAAGAGAACGAGAAGCTCCGCTACCGCGTGGCCCAGCTCGAGGAGCTGAACAAGTTCTCGGACAGAGACGAGAATTTCAAGCTTCGCTCGCTCGAGGAGAGGATCAAGTTCCTCGAAAACGAGAACAAGAGCCTGCTCGAACGCTATCGCCAGGTGGAGGAAGAGAACAAGGACTTTGCAAACCGCTATGTCGAGGTGGAGGCCGAGAACAACAACCTGGCGAACCTGTATGTGGCGAGCTACCAACTCCACTCTACGCTCGACTTCAACGAGTGCCTCAAGATCATCCTCGAGATAGTCATGAACCTCATCGGCGCGGAAGAGTTTTCCATCATGATGCTCGACGAGAAGACCAATGAGCTCACCATTGTCGCGCAGGAAGGCATGGGGCCGGAGCAGCATCCGAGCATAAAACTCGGTGATGGGATCATCGGGACCGCTGCGAAGACAGGCGAGGCATATTACAGGGACGGGGACCCGACCAACCTCAAGGGTGTGGACTACACCCATCCGCTGGTCTGCATACCTCTTAAGATCAAAGAGCATGTCATAGGCGTAATCGTCGTCTATAAGCTCCTGATCCAGAAGAAGGCATTCACGAATGTGGACTACGAGCTCTTTTCGATGCTTGCAGGCCACGCCGCCACGGCCCTGTTTTCGTCGAAGCTCTATTCACAGTCCGAGCGCAAGCTCACCACGATCCAGAGTTTCCTCGATCTCCTGAAGGAGAAGTAGGGGGGCAATGGATTCGGCTTTTGCCGCAGCTGACAGAAAAAATCGGAGGTTTCCCTAATGCCGGATTACCATTTTTTGGTCGTAGAAGATTCTCCCACGATGAGGCAACTCATATCATTCGCGCTCAAACGCATCCCAGGCAGCACGATCGTCGAGGCGAACGACGGGATTGATGCCTTGAAGAAACTCTCCACGCAGAAATTCGACATCATCCTCACTGACATAAACATGCCCATTATGGACGGCCTGAAGCTCGTCTCGATGGTAAGAAACGATCCTGCGCACAAGGACATCCCGATCATCATCATCACCACTGAGGGCGCGGAAGAAGACAAAAAGCGCGGGCTCGCACTTGGCGCCAATGCCTATATTGCGAAACCCATCCAGACCCAGGACCTGCTGAACGTAGTGAACGATATCCTCGGAACAAAGTGACCACAGCGGGATGTGATGAACCCGAGCGGAGCGGATATCCGTCATCCTCCTCTCGTCGTTCGCTCCCTGAGCTGGCCGCAGGCCGCGGATATATCTCTGCCTCGGGATTCCCGTATAGGCGCTGTATAGTGGTGTCCGAGCAGGATCTTCTGGAATCTTGCGACGGTATCTTCATCTGGCCGCTCGAATGCGCTCCCAGGGAAGGGATTGAAAGGTATGAGATTTATCTTGCACCTTATCCCTTTAAGGAGTCTGGCGAGCCTGTGGGCGTCCTGCTCGGAATCATTCACACCCTTCAGCATCACATACTCGAAAGTTATCCTCTGCCTGGGCTTCAAGGGGTAGCGCCTGCAGGCGGAAAGGAGCTCTTTCATCGGATAGCGCCTGTTTATAGGCATTATCCTGCTACGCACTTCGTCCGCGGCGGAATTGAGCGAGACAGCGAGATTTATGCCGAGCCTTGACTTCCCGAGCCTGTCTATCCCGGGGACGAGCCCTGCGGTGGAGAGGGTCACCCGTCGGCCCGAAAATCCAAGGCCGTGCTCTACCGTAATGAGCCTAAGCGCTGCTGCCACTTCATCGAAGTTGGCGAGAGGCTCTCCCATTCCCATGAGCACTATGTTGGTTATGCGTCTCTTGATGCCTCGCCCGTATCCACCGGTTTCCAGGTATTTTTCAGCGGTAAGGACCTGGTCTGCGATCTCCCATGCCTTGAGGTTCCGCTCGAAACCACCTGACCCTGTAAGACAGAACCTGCAGCCCTGCGAGCAACCCACCTGCGAGGATATGCAGAGCGTCAGCCTGTCTTTGTCAGGGATCAGAACGCTCTCGATGGTGTGGCCGTCCTCGAGGCCGAAGAGGAATTTCATGGTGCCGTCGGCGGAGACATCAGTATAGAGGACCGTGAGGGATGGGATTGCAAAATGGTTTGCAAGCAATGCCCGCTCGTCTTTTGATATGTTCGTCATTTCATCGAATGAGCCTGCTAACTTCCGGTAGAGCCAGTCGAATATCTGCCTTGCTCGGTATTTTTTCAGGCCCATTGCTTTAAGTTCTGCGGAAAGATCGGCAAATGTAAATGTTTTTATATTTTGTCTTGTTTCGACCACTTATACTCTCCTGCCTGATCATGTTCAGGACCGGATTATTCATACAGCGACTTAATAACACCTTTCGATACCGAAATCAATCAGGCAGCGTGCCTTTGTCAGAGAGCAGCCTGCAATGAGGTTCGACTTTATGGTGTCAAAATCTGGCAGTCGGATTTAGGACATGGCAGGATTAAGACGAATTATCAACAGATAATATGCTGTTATTTTAAGCAGTTAGCCCAATGGCCTTATGGGTATAGATATTGCAAGATTTTTGTATACTCCAAAAATTTTTCTTGGTGGGGGATTGATGCGGAAGATTCCAATACCTCTCATATCCGTTTCGGAATACCCAAAAATACAATGATTCATGTATAATAGCAAAGTAGTAATTTAATAAATAAGCGGCGCGGTTTCAGGAGGGTGAAACAATGCTTAAGAAGGTGATTGTGATCGACGATTCTGCCCTGATACACCAGATGTACAAAATGGTGCTTATGCGGTACAAGTGCGAGATCATCGACGCCTTAAACGGCCAGGACGGCCTGGACAAGCTTGCAAAGAATCCGGATGCGGATCTCGTGCTCCTCGACATAAACATGCCTGTGATGAACGGGCTCGACTTCATCAAGAAGGTGAAGGAGATGGGGAAGTATAATCACATCCCGATCGTGATCGTAAGCACCGAGGGCAAGGAGGAAGATACGATGAAGGGCCTAGCCCTCGGCGCAAAGGGATATGTAAAGAAACCATTCCAGCCGAGCGACCTGCACGCCCTCATCTCGAAGATATGTCCGGGCAACTAAGACGCGGCCTATGTGGCATGTGAAATGAAGGTATCAGGCGCGGGCCGTACAGAGATCAAATAACAAGGCCCGGCCGGTTTGAAATAAAAAGGAGACACGTGTGAGCGATGCCATCGACACATCAGCGCTCTTAAAAGACTACCTTGACGATGCAGCCAGGCACATAGATGTCCTCGACAGCGCCCTTCTATCTCTGGAGAGGCTTGGAGACGCCGAGCTCGACTCAGGCCTCGTAACGAGCCTACTGGGCTCACTCCACACGCTCAAGGGAAACTCTGGGATGATGGGCTTCTCGACGATCCAGAAGTTTATCCATCAATTAGAGAGCGTTTTCAAGCGACTTTTGGACAGGCCCGGGCTCTTGACCAGGGAGACGCTAGATGCCCTGTTCGACGCGGCGACCGTACTTAGGAATGCGGTGGAGCAGGTAGGCTCTAATCCAGAGCCGGACCTCTCGCAGGAGACGGCCTTCTTGGAGAGCCTCGCCATCGACTCCCGGACGGCTGCGGTCAAAGGGAGGCAGGGCCGCAAAAAGGCCGAGGCCCATATCAAGGACGATCTCAGGCCCGAGGCCGCGGCAGTCGGCCAGACAAACACCCTCAGGGTCGATTTCGAGAGGCTAGATCATCTCCTGAACCTCACAGGCGAGCTCGTAATCCACAAGACCAAACTGAACCAGATCGTCAAGAACCTCGAAGACTTCGTCGGAGCGGAAGAGTTCTTCGGAGAGTTGCCGGGCGTGGCCCAGCAAATAGACAAGACTACGGCGGAGCTCCAGGAGGCGATCATGCGGGTCCGGATGCTGCCGATCAAGCATGTGTTCCAGAGATTTCCACGCATGGTCAGGGACATGGCGAAGCAAAAGGGCAAGGAGGTGGAGCTCGCCTTCTTCGGAGAGGAGACCGAGATAGACAAGACCGTGATCGACGCACTGGGAGAGCCGCTCATCCATCTCATAAGAAATTCCATAGACCACGGCATAGAGCCGCCGGATGAGCGGGTGCGCGCCGGCAAGCCGCGCGCCGGCAGCATCCATCTCTCGGCCCGGCAGGAGTCGAGCCATATAGTCATATCCGTAAATGACGACGGGGCAGGCATGAATGCAGAGCGGATCAGGCAAAAGGCGGTAGAGAAAGGACTGATAAGCCCTGAGCAGCAGCTTACGGAGCAGGATACTTATAATCTCATATTCCTCCCCGGCTTCAGCACAGTGGAGAATGTGACGGAGACATCCGGCAGGGGCGTAGGCCTCGATGTAGTCAAGAAGGTGATCTCGGACTTCAACGGCATCATAGAGGTGAACAGTAGAGCCGGGCTTGGTACGGAGTTCGTCCTCAAGATGCCGCTGACCCTCGCCATCATACCCGCGCTCCTCGTCGAGACATCCGGAGAGCTCTATGCTATACCGCTCTCTGCGGTGATAGAGAGCGTGAAGATAGATCCCTCGGAAATTCACAGGGTGGACGGAAAGGAGGTCGTCCAGCTCAGGGGGAGCGTGCTGCATATCAAGCGGCTCGACAATATACTGGGCATACCGCACAAGGAGCAACGCAGAAATTATATGGTCGTGCTCGGCCGAGCCGAGAAGCGGGTCGGGCTCATCGTGGATTCGCTGCGCGGACAGCAGGAGGTGGTGATCAAGGCCCTGGATGATTATCTGGGAGAGACATTCGGCATCTCCGGAGCCACCATCCTGGGAGACGGCAGGGTTGTGCTGATCATAGACACGGCGCGGATAGTGTAGGCCGGGAAACGAGGTGGTGACGGAAGACGACTCAGTACGGCGTTGTTTTGCAAGGGTGGCAGTTGGGTAGGGCGGCAGTAAGCTGTCAACAAAAAGGAGGCAAAGATGAAGAACCCGATTGGAAAAGTCGTGTTTGTCGCGGTTTTTTTGTTTCTATGGACGTCGGTCGTACTCTCTGCAGAGCCTCTCAAGATCGGTGTGGCTGCGATGATCTCCCCAAAGGAGACGGTCGTTTTCTACGGACAGTTAATAGACTATGTCGGCAAAAAGCTCGGCTCTCCCGTGGAGATGGTACTGAAGGAAAATTACGACGAGATGGACAGGCTGCTCGAAGCAGGCGAGGTTTCGATCGCCTTTATCTGCTCAGGCCCCTATGTCAAGGATCGCGCTAAGTTCGGCGTGGAGTTACTTGTCGCGCCGCAGTCGTATGGCCAGCCGTTCTATCATGCATATATCATCGTGCACAAGGACAGCCCGGTCAACGACCTTGCAGGCTTAAAGGGCAAGAAGTTCGCCTTTACCGACCCTAAGTCCAACACAGGCAAGCTGGTGCCGACATTCATGATCGCAAAGGAATTCAATCAGACGCCGGAGCAATTTTTTGGCGAGATCATGTATTCGAAGAGCCACGACCGCTCCATCGAGGCGGTTGCCAAGAAGTATGTGGACGGTGCAAGCGTGGACAGCCTGATCTATGATTATGTAGCTAAGAAGAATCCGGTATACACCTCCGAGACCAAGATTATCCGCAAATCGCCTCCTTATGGGATTCCGCCGGTTGTGGTGCGGAAGGACTTTGACCCTGCACTACGGACGAAGATCAAGGACATATTCTTGAATATGCATAAGGACCCGGCGGGCAAGGCCATCTTGGATGGGATCATGGTGGATAAGTTCATCATTCCGAAGGACGAGGACTACAATACCGTCCGAGAGATGGCCGACTGGGTGGCGAAGATGAAGTA
>JBBIMH010000030.1:0-36792 GCA_037444505.1 Nitrospirota bacterium
CGCTATAAACGGCTTAAAAAGCACCCACTCAGTTTGGAGAAGAGCCGTTTATTCTATTTTCTTCAGCTTCTCTATAAGGGTCGAGCGTGATATGCCGAGGATCTTTGCAGCCTTCGTCCGGTTGCCGTCCAGCGACTCGAGCACCCTCTGTATATGCTCCTTCTCTACTTATTCGAGTGTCATATCCTCCCTGCCGACACGGCCCTTTTCGATGATGCCGTGAGCCTGTGCTTCGGCCGTCCGAGTATCTCCTGAGGCAGCATATCTGCGTCGATGATGTCTCCGTCTGCAAGCACCATCATCCGCTCGACTATATTCTTCAGCTGGCGTACATTGCCTGACCATGAATAACTTGTCAATATTTGCATAGCCCTGTCTGAAAAGCCCTGGATCGATTTGCCGAGCATCTTGTTATACTCATGCACGAAATATCGCAAGAAATCCGGCATGTCCGCCGGTCTACCCTTAGCGGAGGGCTCAAGACGGGAAAGACATTTATTCTGTAATAGAGGTCCTCTCGAAATACTCCCGCCCTTACCCTTACTGAAAGATCTTGATTCTAGGCGGCGATAATCCTGCCATTCACATGTATTCCGTCCGTGCCGCCAACCCTCATAAATTCGCGCGTTTCGAGCACCCGCAATAGCTTGGATTGGACCGATAACGACATCTCGCCTATCTCATCGAGGATGACAGTCCCGGCCTCAGCCGCCTCGAGCAGACCAGCCTTCGTATCATGGGCGCCTGTAAAAGCGCCCTTCTCATGCCCGAACAGCTCGCTCTCGAGAAGGGATTCCGGCAGCGCAGCGCAATTTATGTCTATGAACGGCCCTTCCCTCCTGATGCTCCTTTTGCGTATCTCCCGCGCCACAAGCCCTTTTCCCGTGCCGCTCTCGCCCAGGAGGAGATCTGTTGTATCTGGATTTTCCGCCATAAGATCTATGACGTGATGCAGCCTCGTGGTCTCCGATGAAGAGCCGACGATCTCCGCATCGCACCGTTGATTATACAGCACATTTAACGGCAATCCGTAGTCATGTATTATTCGGTCGGCTATGGAATCCAGAGCCGCCGGGTCAATGGGCTTGGTAAGATACTGCTCCGCACCCAGCTTTACAGCCTCTACCGCGTCCGGAATCGCCCCCCCACGCGGTGAGCATTATGACCGCCGCTCTGGAGCGCCGCTGTCTAAGCCTCCTTAGAACCTCCAGGCAGTTTCGTGTCAGGCAAGCGCATATCGAAGATGAAGATATCCCGCGGAAATTCATCCGCGCTGCGAAGACCTTCGGCTCCATTCCCGGCCTGGCGGGCATCCCACTTTCTCGAGGTGAAATGTTATACCAGCACAGCCCTTACAGCGTGGTCGTCGGCTATGATGAGTATCCTGGGCATCTTGGGGACTCAGCAAACAGAATGAGATAAAGTTTACAATAACTTTCAATGAAGGGCAAGTTGATGGAGGTGAGCAGGCATCTAAAGGGAAAGGCCCGGCCGGCTTCCCGGGCCTTTTTTCAGACGAACATGCTTGGAGGCTATATGTCGTAGTAGAGGAAGAACTCATACGGATGCGGACGGAGGCGCAGGGCGTCGACCTCTTTGGACCTCTTGTATTCTATCCATGTCTCTATGGCGTCCTTGGTGAATACATCCCCTTTCATCAGGAACGAATGGTCTTCCTCGAGATTGTTCAGCGCCTCGTCGAGAGAGCCCGGCATGGATGGAACTCCTGCCAGCTCCTCCGGAGACATGTCATAGATATCTTTGTCGAGCGGCTCTCCTGGATCTATTTTATTCTCGATGCCGTCGAGGCCCGCCATGAGCATCGCTGCGAACGCGAGATATGGATTGCATGATGGATCCGGGAACCGCACCTCTATCCTCTTTGTTTTGGGATTAGCGCTGTACATCGGGATCCTGATGGAGGCTGAGCGATTGCGGCCTGAGTAGGCCAGGTTTACAGGCGCCTC
Organism: Nitrospirota bacterium; assembly: GCA_037444505.1. GTDB lineage: Bacteria > Nitrospirota > UBA9217 > UBA9217 > UBA9217 > JBBIMH01. The sequence continues at coordinate 1,968 of JBBIMH010000030.1, forward strand.
GAAACCAGGGGTCAGGCGCTTGTATGAATTGGTGGTCGGGTTTGTGAAGGCCGCGATCTTCTTCGCATGCTTCAGGATGCCGCCGATGAAGTACAGCGCCATCTCCGAAAGGCCTGCGTACCTGTCCCCTGCAAACAAAGGCTTTCCGTTCTTCCAGATGGATATATGCGTATGCATGCCCGAGCCGTTGTCTCCGAAGAGGGGCTTGGGCATGAAGGTCACTGTCTTGTTGTGTCTCTTAGCGACGTTTTTGATGATGTATTTGAAGTACATGAGCTGGTCCGCGCATTTTACGAGCGAGTTGTATCGGATATCTATCTCGGCCTGGCCCGCCGTCGCCACCTCATGGTGCTGCCTCTCGACATAGATGCCGACCTTCTGCATCTCTTCAACCATCTCTGTCCTCAAATCCTCATGGCTGTCGATCGGCGGCACAGGGAAGTAGCCCTCCTTGTGGCGGGGCTTGTAACCTAAGTTCGGATTCTCCTCCCGGCCCGAGTTCCAGATACCCTCGATGCTGTCGAGGAAATAGTAGCCGGAGTGCGAGGTCTGGTCGAAACGTATGTCGTCGAATATGAAGAACTCCGCCTCGGGTCCGTAATATGCGGTATCTCCTATACCGGATGACTTCAGATATGCCTCTGCCTTCTGGGCGATGTAGCGCGGGTCACGGGTGTATCGCTCTTTTGTGATGGGATCCACGATGTTGCAGATGAGCGATAGTGTAGGATATTTCGTGAACGGGTCCATAACAGCTGTCGTAGGATCCGGCACCACAAGCATGTCCGATGTATGGATCGACTGCCAGCCCCTGATGCTCGAGCCGTCGAAACCCAGCCCCTCCTCGAAGACCGCCTCTGTGAGCTCGTCCACAGGCGCTGAAAAGTGCTGCCAGAGGCCCGGATAGTCCATGAACTTGAAGTCCACCATCATGGCCTTGTTCTCTTTCGCCATCTTGATTACGTCCTTAGGTGTCATTGATTCCTCCTGAATTGAAAAATGAAATTATGCCGGTTCCACGACACATGATCCATGACTGAAATCGGCGTCACCATTCTTGTATCAAGCATCGTGTAACCTGAGTTTTCTGCTCTTATATCGCGCCTTCTCCGCGCTCTCCCGTCCGAATGCGCACCACCTCCTCGACAGCTGTAACGAATATTTTACCGTCTCCGATGCGTCCTGTCTTCGCAGTCTTCTCAATCGTTTCTATGATCTTCGGCACGAGCCCGTCCGTCGCGATGATCTCGAGCTTCACCTTCGGTAGAAAGTCCACGACATACTCCGCCCCCCTGTAGAGCTCTGTATGGCCCTTCTGCCTACCGAAACCCTTCACTTCCGTGACAGTGATCCCCTGGATGCCTATGGCATTCAAGGCGTCCTTCACCTCATCGAGCTTAAAGGGCTTGATGACTGCTTCGACTTTTTTCATGTCAGGCGCCTCCTATCAGCGATGGATTAAATGCATGATTGATACCAGAGTGAAGACATAAAGAATTCAAGCTGATAGATGGGGCTGTTCCAGATGGGAATGCCTTTTTTTTAACCAGAAGCCTATAATTTAGGCAGGCGGATCAACTTCTTACTTTCTCGTTTCGTCTTATCTTCTCTTCCCTCTCTATCCGCTCGCCCTCTTCGAGGAACTTCGTGGATATTTCCTTTTCTATTTCTTCCTTGAGCTGCTCGAGTGAGATAAAGTCTCCCTGGCGCAGCTCCCTGAGTTTCGAAGCCACGTCCCTGTATTCCGGGTCTAGGTCATAGGCCTGCTGGTAGGCATTCAAGGCCTCGCTCGTGTTGCCAGCGCCCCGGAAGGCCAGGCCGAGGTCATAGAGCATTTCCACCTTCTGCCTCTGCTCTCCTCCGAGGCTCTCCATGAAACTCAGGGCGTTCCTTATCTCAGTCGCCGCCTTGAGATATTCGCCCTGCTCCATGTAGCAGAGCCCGAGCATGTGCCTGCTCTCTATGAACATGGGCTCACCCTCCCGGGTGAGCAGGAATTCGGAAATGGCATCGTCGAGGAGCCCCATCTCCTTGTAGGCGATGCCGAGATTGTAATGAGTGTCGCTGTCCTCTCTTCCGGCCTGCACCTCCACGCCTTTTTTGAACTCCTCGAAGATGTCGTCGAGGGTCTGCTCCTCCAAGGCCGGAGAAGGCCTCTGCTTGAGCGAGACATCTCCGAGCTCTTCCCTGAGCTCGGCGGCGAGGTCGAAAAAGTCCTCTGATTCGGTCTTTTCAGCGGAAGGGGGTCCCTCTGACCTGAGCTCCGACCCCAGGTCGAAGAAGTCTTCATGCGCAGCAGGGGGCGCGGAAGGCTCGGCAGCGACAGGCTGCTCGAAAGGCGAAGGAGTCGTCTCTTTGCGTAAGGTCTCCCTCCCCTTCTTTTCCTTCTCGAGCTGCTTGATCTCTTCCATCAAGGTACGCACCGCTTCTTCGTCGGACGTGCTCTCTGCGAGCCCTGCAGGCTCAGCCGTATCAGAGGGGACAAGACCCTCGAGTCCCTCAACGGCCTCTGCAAGCTTTGAAAATTCTTGCACCGCCTCTTTTTCGCGTGAAAGCTCATCAAGCCTGACCCTGGCCTGCTTGTTATCCGGAGCGAGGCTCAATATCTCCTCGTATCTCTTCCTTGCCTCGTCAAAGATCCCCTCTCTATAATAGAATTCCGCCTCCGCCCATATCTCGCTTATGTCCGCTGTGGCAAGGGGCTCGACAGAAGCCGTCTCTTGCAAGGGCATCTCCTCGATCAATTGGGCCGGCGGCCCGGCAGCCTCTTCGACAGGCATTTCCAAGTCCGATGCTCCAGGCACCTCTTCGAGACTCAGCGTCTCCTCCAGAGATGCCGGACCCTGGACTGCGGGTGGAGCCTCTTGCTGTGCAGGCTGCATCCCGAGCCTGGAGAGTATTTCACTATGGTTCGGCGCGATCTCGAGGCCTTCTCGGAGGACAGCTTCTTTCATATCATCCATGCCTTGACCTGCATAGATGTCCGCCAGGGCGATGATATGCTCCACTTCCTTCTCGAAATTGCCCTGTTCTTTGTATAGGTCCTTCAGCCTCGTGCGGACCTGGATGCTTTGGGGATAACGGCTAATCAGGCCTTCGAGCTGTTCCAATGCCTTGGCTGCAAGTCCGTACTTAATGAGCACGTCTATCTCGGTGAATGCCTCGAGGATTGCAGGATCTTCTTCGACGGCAGGCTCTGGTTTAGGCGGTTCAAAAGCCGCTGGTTCGAATGAAGGCCCCTCGAGGGCAGGGGCCTCTGCCGGCTCGGGAGGCGCCTCTATTTCAGGAGCGGCCTCTAACGGAGCGACAGATGTGCTTTCGAGGCGGTCGAGCATGTCCTTGGCCTCGGAAAGGCCTGGAAAGATCTCCATGGCCTTGGACAGCTCCGACTTTGCCTCTTCCCGCTCTCCTCTGAAGAGGCATATATCCGCGACCCTTACGTGGGCCTTTGCCGCTTCTTCTTTCTTGCTGACATTGGAATAGAATTCTGCAAGCTTGCGCAGTGCTGCGATGTTGTCAGTGGCATGGGACACAAGGTCTTTGAGGAGAGATTCCGCCTTGTCGTAGTCCCGCTCGTTCACATAGCCGTCGACAAGGCGTACCGCCTCGGCAAGGGCGTTGTCGAAGTCCTTCTTGGAGAGAAAGATGTGATATAGCTTCTCTCTGAGGTCGAGTCTGGTTTCGTCGTGCGAAAGGGCCTTTTTCAGAACCTCCTCCGCCTCGTGTCCGCGGCCAGCCTGGGAGAGCGCATCGATGTAGAGGTCGATAATCTCCTTGTTCCTCGGATCGGCCTCAAAGGCTGGCTTCAGCGCCTTGCATGCCTCGGCGAATTTTGCTTCTTTGTGATATACGACCCCTGCCTTGAAATAGACCTCTTTGTTATCCGGATCCAAGGTAAGGATCCTTTCGAAAAGCTGGCGGGCCTCTTGGAACGCCTCTTTGGAGAGATGCACATCCGCCGCCTCGAGAAAGGCCTTTGCCGCCTCTTTTTTGAGCCCCTCCTTGGCATACATCTCTGCGAGCTTCACCCTGAAGACGGCATTGGAGGGATTGAGGTCAGCCATCTTCTGATAGATGCCGAGGGCATTCGCCATGTCGCTCTTCTGCACATAATGGTCTGCCGCAATCTTGTAGCTCTCGAGCGCATTCGCGACAAGGCCCTTTTCGGCATTCAGATCCGCAAGGGCGAGGTGTACTTCGACCTTCTTGGGGTCTATGTTGAGAATCTTTTTGTAGAGGGCGATCGCCTTAGACGAGAATCCGTCCGCCGCCAGTATGTCCGCAGCCCGCTTATAGGCATCGACTGCGTCGTCTTTCGCGTTCTTCTTGAGGCTCAGGTCACCGATGGTGTTGTAGATGTTGGCTTCCTTAGGATAGTCCTTCAGAAGCTTTCTCCACTCGGCAATGGCCTTGTCGTACTGGCCTTTCGCTGCAAGCTTCTGCGCCTCTTTTATGACTGCGTTCCTGTCGCTCGGCATGATGTAAAAATACCACAACTTGTGTGGCAGGTCAACTGCCGCCGGAGCGATGTAAGGTATTATCCCTTGATTTTGGGGCATGAACATGTTAAATATGACATCTATGGCGGTTCTTGATATCAGAAAGTATCCCGACCCGGTGCTCAAGAGAAAGACGAACAGGGTTGAGAGGATAGACGCCGAATTGCAGCGTCTCATAGACGACATGTTCGAGACCATGTACGCAGCTCCCGGCGTCGGCCTTGCAGCGAACCAGGTAGGGGTGCCCTTGAGCCTCGCTGTCATAGACATCAGTCCGAGGCAAGAGAAAGGGAAGCGCAGCGGCCCATTGGTCATAATCAATCCCGTGATGCTCTCCATGGACGGCTCAGTCACTGAAGAAGAAGGCTGCCTCAGCATACCTGATTACACTGAGAAGATAAGCCGGGCCGCAAAGGTGCGGGTACGGGCGCAGGACCGCAATGGAGAAGAATTGGAGATCGAGGCCGAGGGTCTGCTCGCAAAGGCGCTCCAGCACGAGATCGACCATCTTAACGGCCTGCTATTCATCGATAGGCTGAGCGGCCTCAAAAAAGACATATTCAGGCGCAAATACCGCAAGGCGATGTCACAAAAGGCATGACACGATGAAGCTTGTGTACATGGGCACGCCGAATTTCGCCGTGCCGCCGTTAAGGGCGCTTATGGCCGCCGGGCATGAGATTGCGGCCGTTGTAACGAGGGCGGACAAGCCAGCTGGAAGGGGCAGGGGCATAAGCCCTCCGCCCGTCAAGCTTGCGGCTCTGGAGATGGGGCGCTCTGTATATCAACCTGCCCGGATAAGACAGCCGGAGGCGGTAGAAAAGCTTCGTGTACTCGGACCGGATATAATAGTTGTCGCTGCATACGGCCAGATACTCCCCAAAGAGATACTTTCTCTCCCGAAGTACGGATGCGTCAACATACATGCATCGCTCCTTCCGGCCTACAGAGGCGCCGCGCCGATAAACTGGGCGATCATCAACGGAGAAAAGCAGACAGGCGTCACCATCATGCAGATGGACGAGGGCATGGACACCGGGCCGATATTGATGCAGGAGGCCCTAGCGATAGAGCCGGAGGACACCGCAGGCAGCCTGGCGGAGAGGCTTTCAGCGCTCGGGGCGAGGCTTATAGTGGAAGCCCTCGGGCTGATACAGTCCGGAGGCATAGCCCCGACACAGCAAGACCACTCAAAGGCCACTTTTGCGCCGCTTTTGAAAAAAGAGGACGGCCTCATCGACTGGGGTCGTAGCGCCGATGAGATACACAACAGGGCGAGGGGGCTTTCGCCCTGGCCGGGTGCATATACATATCTGGACGGCAGGATGATAAAGATACTCGAGACAGAGCCTGCCCAGGGGCAGGCAATGCCCGGCCACATTGTTCAGGCTGACAAGGACCTGATAGTCGGAGCCGGCAGCGGCCTGATCCGCATCCTCCGTCTACAGCCGGAGGCGAAGAGGCCCATGACCGCCCTGGAGTTTTTGCGGGGACACAGGAATATCTCGGGAAAGTTTTTTGTGAGCGCAAGGCCCTGAGCGAAATCTGATTTCGGATTCATATTGGAGAATCATGTCCAATCCGAAAAAGAGAATATTCATAGGTCTCATCGTATTCACGGTCTTTTTGATCACGGCCGTCACGGTCGGGCTGTACCTGATACCATACGTCGGGCTGAAGAACATACATCCGCTCGCACCCAAGATCGTCTGCTTCGGCATGGGCGTCGTGGTGGGCCTGCTCGTACTGGGAGTGGCTCTGCTCATACTGACATTGATCCGCGGCAAGGAAATAGTCTATGTTCAGAAGCTCAGGGGCATCGTGATAGAGATACTCTTTCCGATCATGATTGTAGTGGGCAAGCTACTCGGCATATCCAAAGAGAAGGTTCAGCAGTCGTTCATAGAGGTGAACAACCTCCTGGTTCGAGCCAAGTGCAACAGCGCAAGGCCGCAACGCATACTCCTGCTCATGCCCCACTGCCTCCAGTTCAATGACTGCGCAATAAAGATCACAAGCGACCCCTACAAGTGTCAGGCCTGCGGTAAGTGCAAGATAAAGGATCTCGTCGTGCTCGCAAGGAAATACGATGTCCACCTTTCGGTGGCGACCGGCGGAACACTCGCAAGGAGGCGTGTGGCGGAGGCGCGGCCGCAGGCCATCATCGCAGTCGCGTGCGAGCGAGACCTTACGAGCGGCATCCAGGACGCATATCCGCTTCCGGTCATCGGCATTTTGAACGATCGGCCCTATGGCCCGTGCTTCAATACGAGCGTGGACATCGAGAAGGTGGCCGAGGCTCTTGAGTTTCTCGTAAAAGGCTGCGAAAAGACCGGCGCGTCCGGATTGGCATCTCGATGACATGGTTGACGAGGCGAGGGAAAAAGCAGTCGAGATTCTCTTCTTTGCCGAGCGGGGGAAATTCGTCGATGAGATTTTCGATCGAATGCGTCCACGCCTCTCTCGACGCGACAGTGCCTTTATCTTAGAACTCATCAAAGGTGTGCTCAGAAACAAGTCGTATATAGACTATGCGCTGAATGTCTTCTCCAGCAGACCAGTGGAGAAGGCCGATGTTTGGACGAGAAATATACTCAGACTCGGCGCATATCAGTTATTGTTTCTCGACAGGGTCCCGCCGAGCGCGGCAGTCGATACTTCCGTAGAGATGGCAAAAAATAGAGGCAGAAAACCCGGGTATGTGAACGGCCTGCTGCGCAACCTCGCCAGGAATACAAAGGCGATCCCCCTGCCGCCCAAGGACGATATAGCCCAATATCTTTCGATCGTCTATTCGCATCCTGTCTGGCTCGTGAAGAGATGGGTGGCGAGATACGGCGGCGATACGGCCGAAAGGCTTCTCTCGTTCGACAACAGACCCGCGCCGTTGACGGTCAGGACGAATCTTCTCCGTACATCACGCGAGGCCCTCGCGGCATCTCTTGTTGCGGACGGCGCGGTCGTAAAAGAGACGGTCTATTCTCCATTTGGAATAGAGATAATCTCCTCTTCCGGCCTGAAAAGTCTTTCCGCCCTCGAGAAGGGATGGTTCATAATGCAGGACGAGGCAGCGCAGCTCGTGAGTATGATTCTGAGTCCCCGGCCGGGTGAGAGCGTGCTCGATGCATGCGCTGCGCCCGGGGGCAAGGCCACGCACATTGCAGAGCTCATGAAGAACAGCGGCAGGGTGATCGCGCTCGAGGCCGAAGCGGAGAGGGCCAGAAGGATCGACGAGAACTTTAGAAGGCTCGGCATCGAGATCATTGAGACCGTCATAGGAGACGCAATGCATTACTCCGACGGCCCCTTTGACAGGATTTTGATAGACGCCCCCTGTTCCGGTCTCGGAGTCTTGAAAAGGCACCCCGACGGCAGGTGGACGAAGACGGTAACCGACATATCACGCCACCAGGCACTCCAAAGGAGGATTCTCGAAAACTGCGCTTCCCTGATCAGGCCTGGCGGTGTGATCGTGTACTCCACATGCACCACAGAGCCGGAGGAGAATGAAGAGGTGATAGAGGGATTTCTGAAGGAGAGCTCCGGAGCCTTTCTCCTGGACGATCCGAGACCATATCTGCCGGATGCCGCCGGCCGGCTCGTGGACGACAAGGGCTGCTTCCGCACCTGGCCAAGAGTGCCTGAGATGGATGGATTCTTCGCTGCGAGGATTGTGAGAAAGAAATGAAGATAAAGCGTTCCGGCCTCGGGAGTGATGGTTTTCATTCCTTAGAATCTATACTGATCGTCACGGGGCCGTCGTTCGTGAGGGAGACGGCCATCGAAGCGGCGAAGACCCCCGCCTGAACCGTAATGCCCAGGTCGCGGAGTCTATTGATGAATTCTGCGTACATTTCTACTGCCCGCTCAGGCGTCTCAGCCATATCGAACGACGGCCTGTTTCCTTTGCGCGTCCGGGCGGCGAGGGTGAACTGCGACACGACCAGGACCTCGCCTTTTATATCCAGCACGGAAAGGTTCATCTTGCCCTCGTTGTCCTCGAAGACCCTGAGCTGGGATACCTTCTTCACGAGATAGTCGAGGTCCTGCTCAGTATCCCCTTTTACGACGCACAAAAAGACAAGAAGTCCCCGGCCTATTCCCGCTACGTTACGGCCATCGACATTCACTTTTGCCGAGGAGACCCTCTGCACGAGCGCGATCATGCCGTCATACATAGCATGAAGCGCATCAGCTGTCAAGATATGGCAACCCCTTGCATTCATCATCCTGACATATTACAATGCATCCAGGACTCGAGCGACGCGAGACGCGGTTTGCGTGATTACTCGTATTTATTTGTAGATTCATCGCTGAGGCCTTTTCGGGATGAATAAACGTATCGCAAAATCGATAGCCGTCTTGTTCTCAGCCATCCTCCTTGCAGCAGGCCAGACGTATTGGACAATGAGCGGCGGCGAGGTCACGGGAGAGCGCGTCATCGTATCAAAAGTATACGACGGCGACACCATTGTCGTGGGCCGTGGATGGAGGAGCACCAAGATCCGGCTCATCGGGGTTGATACGCCGGAAGTCAGCCATCCTGAGAAACCGGTGGAGTTCTACGGCCCCGAGGCGACGGATTTCGCGCGTCGCTCCCTCCAGGGAAAGTGGGTGAGGCTCGAATTCGAGCCAGGCCGGCCGGGAGGAGACGTAGACCATTATGGAAGGTTGCTTGCGTACGCGATCACCGAGGACGGGAAGAACTTTAATCTCGAACTCATAAGACTCGGGTACGGCCGCGCATATACACGCTTTCCTTTCAAGTACCAAAAGGAATTCAAGGCGGCTGAGCGGAGCGCTCGAGAGCAGGGACTCGGCCTATGGTCGCAACATAAAAAGGCGGCATGGTCCGACCCCAAAAAGAGGGGCAAGATAATCGGCAACATTCGATCTCACATCTACCACCTGCCCGGGCAGTATGGATATGACAAGGTGGCGGAGAAGAACCGTATCTACTTCGACACGGAAGAAGAGGCGAAAAAGGCGGGCTTCAGGAAGGCCAGGAAATGAACGACGCAAGGACGAGGGGGTATATAGACGCATGGACGAAGTCACTCGATCTAAAGGGCATGACGCCTCATGAGATCGAGCGGCTCTGCACTTTAGAACTCGGCCAGAAGCCAGGGAGGGGGCTTGCCGTCGCGGCGCAGATATTTCGGGGTCGCATCGAGGACTTGGATGCCATGACAGGAGTGAATTCCCAGCTTAGGCAGGCACTCGGTCTCAGATGCAAGATATCGACATCAACGGTCGAAAAGGTGGAAACATCCGAAGACGGCACGAAAAAACTCCTTTACAGACTTCACGACGACAACGCAGTCGAAGGGGTGCTTATCCATGGGCCGAACAATCGGCTCACGCTCTGCATCTCTACACAGGCAGGCTGCGCCTCGGGTTGCGTATTCTGCCTTACGGGCAGGGGTGGCCTTGCGCGGAACCTCACGACCGCGGAGATGGTGAACCAGGTCTTCGGCGCATCGAGAGTCGCCGGTTCGAGGCAGATCACGAATTTAGTGCTTATGGGCTCGGGCGAGCCCCTTGCGAACTACGAAGCGGTAAAGGCATTCGTGGAGATTGCGACCCACTCGAGCGGAATGGGGTTTTCTCCGAAGAGAGTGACCATATCCACCTGCGGCCTCGTGCCCATGATAAGGCGCATGGCGGACGAAGGGATGAATGCAAGCCTTGCGGTCTCGCTCAATGCAACCACGGATGAGGTGAGAAGCCGCCTGATGCCGATCAACCAGACATATCCCCTCAGCCTCCTGATGCAAACACTCGAATACTACGCTGAAAAAAGCGGCAGGACAGTGACCATAGAGTATGTGCTGTTCAAGGGCGTAAACGATTCGAGCGAGGATGCGGTGAGGCTTGCGGAGCTCTTGGAGGATCTCCCGTGCATGGTGAACATTCTGCTCTTCAATCCCTTTCCAGGCTGCGGCCTCGAGCGGCCTTCTGACATACGCGCCTCCATCTTCAGGGACTTGCTCGTGAGCCGCGACATAGTGGCGGTAGTAAGACGCAGCCGCGGCCGCGACATCTCCGCCGCCTGCGGCCAGTTAAGTGTGCTCTCTTCGAATACGCATGCTTCCCGCGTCCCGTACGAGGCCATAGGAGGATGAATCCCGCCGCGGCCAGTGCAGGCACATGGAGTGTACATCCGGTCGGCTCGATCATTCATAGATCAGGCACCCGGCCTCCGGCGGAGGTTATTTCCTTCACAAGGTCGGTGCGGTTGATGATTATTCCCGGTCTTTTCCATGTGAGTGTGTATCTATCGATGGAGGATTTCGATCCCATGTCCGCCTTGCCGCCTGTTGCGACAGGCCGGCAGGTATCGTTCACACACCACTCGAGCTCAGTCTTGCTCACCCCGCTGAGGGTCACATATTCGAAAACGGTCTCTCTCCACGTAATACGCACGGCGTCGCGTCTGCCGTTTTCATCGGTATAATAGAAGGCGGAGGCCCACTCCCGGGTGCAGGGGCCCGACTCGCACATAAGGATATCCGCCTTGTTGCGATAGTATCTGCCCTTCTGGTCTGTTCTTTCGGTATATCCGCTTACTGCCATTGGATTGGTCTTTTTTGTGATACGCAGCTCGTTCGTCTGCGTGTCGTCGAAGTATATTTTAACCACATTCACGAAGAGCCTGCGCCTATCTGTTTCGGCCCTCTGGACAGGCTTCTTCGTTTCCACGGATACCCTGGGAACTGTGTCCTTCTTCTCGGTACGGGACTTCGGAAGGGAGGCCGCAAGCACGGGCTTTCCGGCATCGAGTCTTGCAGTAAGGGAGAGCGTCTCGTTCTTTCGCACCTCGAATTCCCCGGACACTTCCAGTTCCGCGAGCTTAACCGAGATCGTATGTACGCCTACGGGCACATTTTCTATCAGCAGGTTCGCGTCTCCCATATACACTCCGTCTATGTAAATTCGAGCGCCCGGCTCGGGGCTGTTTATCTCGACGCGTCCGTAATGCACAATGACAAATCCTTGTTCTTCTTCGGACATGCCCGCGCCGGGATAGATGAGCATGCTCGAAATAAGTGCGAGCAAAATGGTCATGTTTCGCATCTCGAACCTCCGCCAATATGTGCCAAAGGCCGCCTTGTGCAGCCGCGCTGATCAGCCATTGCCCTGCCAACGGGCTTCAACGTTTTTATATTATACACAAAATATGGGGATACAGCCCTTCTATCTCATCAGCCGAGTTTATGGATTTAGCTCCTTTGCAATCGCCTCACCACCTCAGACATATCGCTGGGCATGGGCGCGGTAAATGTAATGGGGTGGCCTGTGTCCGGATGGAAAATAGATAGTGATTCCGCATGGAGCATCTGGCGCGTTACTATGATGTCGTCTACCTTCGTGGCCCGAGCTCCACCATAAACCTTGTCTCCGAGTATGGGATGTCCTATGTGTGCAAGATGCACTCGGATTTGGTGTGTGCGTCCCGTCTTGATCTCCACCTCGAGAAGAGTGGCGTTTTTCAGCCTCTCTCTCACCTTGTAGATGGTCAATGCCTCGCGCGGTTTTTGGGTATGGGTGCTGATCTTCTTTCGCTCCTTCACATGCCTGCCGATAGGCACAGAGATGGTACCTGAGCCTTTTTTTATCACCCCGGAGACGATGGCAACATAGCTCTTCTTAACGATACGGTCCCTGAATTGGGTTGAAAGCGAGGAAAGCGCCCTCTCTGTCCTGGCGATCACCATGACGCCTGATGTATCCTTGTCGAGTCTGTGCACGAGACCGGCCCTCTCCCTTCCCCCTGCAGAAGGAAGCCCTGCATAATGATAGAGCAGCGCATTGACGAGCGTGCCTGTGTAATTTCCCGGTGCAGGATGCACAACGAGCCCGGGAGGCTTGTTGATTGATATGATGTGGCTGTCTTCGTAGATGACATCGAGGGGGATGGGCTCCGGCAGGATGTCCCTCACCTTTATCTCCGGCAGACTCAGTGTGACCGACTCGCCCGGCTTGACCCTGCTGCCCGGCTTTTCCATCCTTCCGTCCACAAGGACAAGGCCCTGCTTTATCATTGCCTGTATGCGGTTTCGGGATATATGCGGCTCGAAGTGGGCGATGAAGACGTCAAGCCTCTTGCCTGCGTGGCTGTCGGTGACTGTGAGGGTCTTCTGGTGCATGGCCGAAGGTTTCTCGTCTCGCTCGAGATGAGCCGAAAGGTCGAAAGACACGTTGTCCCGAAGGATCGGTACGGCTGACAACGCATGCGAATCAATCGAAATGCTCTGCCGGCACCCTACTTCTTCCATCTCGTCCTGCCGAGCCTCCAGAGCATGAATATGGACGCAGCGAACATCAAGACGGATATTATCTGGGAGGTGGAAACGAGTCCGCCAAAGTACAGTCCTCGCTCGGCGTCTCCGCGATAGAACTCCACCGCGAATCTCAGGATGGAATAGAGCAGGGGGTACAGCCAGAAGACTTGGCCGTCGTATTTTCTGTAGCGCCAGGTGATGTTGAGAATAATGAAGTTTATGAACTCTCCGCCCGCCTCCATTAGCTGTGTGGGATATAAAGGCACGCCGAGAGGCGCCAGCGAGTGAGGGTCAGTGAATGTGATGCATATGTCGCCGCTGCATTGCGCGCCGTAGCAGCAGCCAGCAAAAAAACAGCCGAGCCTTCCGAAGACATGGCCGAGTGCGATAAACGGCGCCATGATGTCCGCGGTCTTCCATACCGGAAGGTCGTGCCTCTTCACATACCAGATGCCTGTGGGCACCGCAGCGAGCAGACCTCCGAAGAACACGAGACCTCCCTTCCAGATAGCAAAGGCATCAAGCGGGTTGGAACGAAACTCTTGAAGATTGATTAGGACATAGAGGAGCCGCGAGCCCACAATAGCCGCGATAAGGAGATATACCCCCATATCCAGTATGCGGTCCGGGTTTATACCCTGCCGTGCGGCTCTGCGCGAGGCGAAAAATATCCCAAGCAGGAACCCAATGCCTATCATCAGGCCGTACATCCTGATGGGTATCGGGCCTATCTCCAGGCCGAAGACAGCGAACCGTGGTATTTCGAACAATATAGGGTGCATATGCAAGATCCCGAATCGCAAGGCCGTGATCACGACCAAATCAGATTTCCGCTCCTCTTGCTGTTTGGAGTCTTATAATCGGAATTCAATTGTGATCTATTGCCTGGGATTCGGCGATTACTCCTTCTTATTCGTAGAGTTTGATTTATCCAAGAACATATCCACCACGAGGACCCCCACTCCAATGCTTATGGCTGAGTCTGCGATGTTGAACGACGGCCATACAAATGAACGATAGTACCACTGGATGAAATCCACCACCTCTCCAAGCCTGAGCCTGTCTATCAAATTCCCTGCAGCGCCTGCCGCGATCAGAGACAGAGAGACGGTCTGGAGCATCCGGTCCGTCTTTCGTATCATGTAGCCTATGACGATGAGCGCGGCCGTTGTGACCGCGCCGAAGAACATCAGTCTGATGCCCTGCGGCAGCCCTGACAGAAGGCTGAAGGCGGCCCCTGTATTTCTGGCATGGGTAAGATTGAAAAAGCCCGGGATCACTGGGATGGTTTCGTGCAAGTAAAGATGCCTGACGACGAGGAGCTTCGTCGCCTGGTCGATTACGAGCACAGATACGATGATAAAAAAGACCATTATATATTTGCTCTTCAACCGCCGCTCCTGTTTATTTGGGTGATGGCCCGCTTATGCCTTATTGCGCATATTGAATATGTTCATGGCCTTTGTCGCGCCCAAGGCAAGGAGCGCCTTGACCGCCTCGAGGGCCAGAGCGATAGATTTCTCCGCTGCATCCCGCTCTTCGGGCTCGAACGGACTCAAGACATAATCCGCTGCATCCACGCCCCCTCCGGGCCTGCCCACACCCACGCGCACCCTGATAAAATCCGCACTGCCTATATGCTCGATTATGGAGCGAAGGCCGTTGTGGCCCGCATGGCCTCCTCCGAGCTTGATGCGTACAGATCCGAGCGGCAGGTCGAGCTCGTCATGAATCACGATGAGGTCCGCAGGGGCGGCGCAAACGTCACGCAGTATGGCTGCAACCGCCCTACCGCTTTCGTTCATATAGGTCTGGGGCTTTGCAAGGATGAGCTTTTCCCGATCCAGCATGCCGATCCCGATCAGGGATTGATGCTTCTCGCGGGAGATTTCGAGCCCGAATGCCGCGGCAACCGCATCAACCGCTGCAAAGCCTATATTATGGCGTGTGCGGGCGTACCTCCTCCCTGGGTTGCCGAGGCCGACAATTACTTTCATCAGGCGCTAAAGAGCACAGCGGATAGCGTTCATCGAAAGCCTGAATCCCGTGTTCCGAATCCCGGACTGTTTCGTAAAGAGGGATTCCCGATGTCAGCAATATTCAAGTCTTCGAATTCTTATCGCTATATTATTTTTTCGCTGCCGCCTCTTTTGTCTCCTTGGAAGCTGCCTTTGATTCCTTGGCCTCTCCAGGCGTAGCCTCTTCCTTCTTGGGCTTCTTCACGAGCTCAGGCTCACCTCCCTCGGCAGGGGGCGCAGCGGAAAGCATCTGCTCGAGCTTGGCGTCGGAGATAGGCGGCTGCACAGTGACAACGGTTGCATCCGGGTCGTCGAGTATGCGCACCCCGTCGGGCGCCTTTATGTCCCTTACATGCAGAGACTCGTTGACCTTGAGCGCAGAGATGTCCACGTTTATGACATCCGGTATCTGCCCGGGCAGACACTCCACCTCGAACTCACGGTGTTCCAGTTGGAGTATCCCGCCTTCCTTCACGCCTACAGCAGTCCCTGTGAGATGGACCGCGACGGACACCCTCACCTTCTCGTTCATCGCCACTTCCTGTAGGTCGAGGTGCAGTATTTCGCCCTTGATGGGATCGAGCTGATAGTCCTTTATGAGCGCCATCTTCTCCGCGCTTCCGCCCGCCCCTTTTAGGGTGAGGTTTATCAAAGCGTGCTCCCCTCCCTCTACGGCGAAGGCCCTCTTTATATCCTTCAGGCCTAGGGCGATGGGCGTGGACGTACCGTGGCTGTAAAGGACAGCGGGTATCTTGGCGCTGCGGCGCAGGCTGCGCGCAACCCCCTTGCCTGCCCTCTCTCTGGTCTCTGCTGTGAGCGCTATCTTTTCCATATTTCCTCCATTAAAGAAAAAACGTTGTAGCCGTTCCGGCAGGAGCTGCCGTTCAAACGGTTTGTATCGTTTTAAATCACACGAACAATGAGCTGAGCGAAGTCTCTTCGTGTATTCTCGTTATCGCCTCCGCCAGAAGCCCGGCGATCGAGAGCACGGTTAGCTTCGGGCACTCCTTCTGTTTGCTGTCGAGGGCAATGGTATTCGTGACTATGAGCTCTTCGAGCACAGAGTCGTTTATCCTCTGGATGGCCGGACCGGAAAGCACCGCGTGGGTGCATGCCGCATATATATTCACCGCGCCGTTTTCCCGCAGAGCCACCGCCCCTTCTGTGAGCGTCCCCGCCGTATCGACCATGTCATCGAAGAGCAGGCAGTCGCGGCCTTTCACATCTCCTATGATGTTCATCACCTGGGCCACGTTGGGCTTGTCCCTGCGCTTGTCGATGATGGCAAGCGCGGCGCCGAGCCTCTTGGCGAATCCCCTCGCCCTCTCGACGCCGCCTGCATCCGGCGAGACTATGGTCAGATTCTCGAATTTCTTGGACCTTATATAGTCCAGTATAACCGGCGAGGCAAAGAGATTGTCCACAGGGATATTGAAGAACCCCTGTATCTGGCCCGCGTGAAGGTCCACGGTAAGGACCCGATTGGCCCCTGCGGTCGTAATCAGGTCAGCTACGAGCTTCGCCGTAATAGGCACGCGCGGCTGGACCTTCCTGTCCTGCCGGCTGTAACCATAGTATGGAAGCACGGCCGTAATCCTCGCGGCGGATGCGCGCTTGAGCGCATCTATCATTATCAACAGCTCCATCAAATGCCTGTTGACTGGACTGGCCGTAGGCTGCACCACGAATACATCCCTGCCTCGTACATTGTCCATGATCTGGATGTTTATCTCGCCGTCGCTGAACCGCGTGACGAGTGCATTGCCGAGGGGAATGTTCATCTTCTCGCATATCTCTCTGGCGAGGGCAGGATTACCGTTTCCGGTGAACACCTGCAGGTGCCTGCTGTTATGCTTGACCATCGTTACCTCGTGACCTCGATTTCCTGCTCGAAGCTGGTTCGGGGGCAGGGAGTCGAACCCCGATTCAAGGCTTCAAAGGCCTCTGTCCTACCATTAGACGACCCCCGAATGGGGCTTCAGAAATGCAAGGAGGATAGGCGCATCCCCTATCCTCCTCTAAAGAATCAAATCATCGGACCTCAGGCCGACAGGGATCCTTTGCTGATTCTTATTCGGCCTTCTGCCCTGATTCAGGGCGCTTCGTCGGATTGGCCAGCTCCCGCTCGTACTCTGCAAGGACCTTGTCCTCTATCATCTGTCTCGTCTCGCTGTTCAAAGGATGCGCAATGTCCTTGAATGTGCCGTCCTTCAACTTGCGGCTCGGCATCGCCACGAACAGGCCGTTGCTGCCGCTTATAACCCTCAAGTCCCTTATCAGAAAGACCTTGTCGATGGTGATAGTGGCGTAGGCCTTCAGTCGTTCATCATTTGCGACCGGATATATCCGGACCTCCGTAATCTCCATGACCCGATTTACCTCCCCCTAAGGCGACCGCTGTCTCAGACACTCGATGAGCTTGCAGGCTATACCTAAAAAATGAAGGGCGGCTCGGTCAATGCAGGTGCAGGACAGAGCCACCACCCTCTATTCTCCTTAGAGAGGTCTTGCGCCGCGGCACGGCAGGCATCCTCTGTCTCGAATATACCGAAGACCGTGGGACCGCTTCCGCTCATCCTTGCACCTATGGCGCGGGCGGCCAAGAGTGCTTTCTCCATACGGCCTATCACGGGATGCGCTGCTGCTGTTACCGTCTCGAGGTCATTGTGCAGACCCTCTGCCAATCGGCCGAGCGTAAGCCGTAAAATTTTATTACACTCGACCCTGTTTGTCAACCTCAAATTTAGATTTTCATATACCCATGCCGTGGATACGCCGAACCCAGGATTAACGAGCAGCACCCAGAAACGGCCGAAACCGGGGACTGCCTCGAGCCTCTCACCCCTTCCGCGGGCAAGGGCGACGGGGCCGTGGAAGAAGAACGGCACATCCATACCGAGCCTGGAGCCGATCTCAGAAAGTCTATCCGCAGAAAGGCCGAGACCCAGGAGCCTGTTCAGGCCGTACAGCACTGCAGCAGCATCGCTGCTGCCGCCTGCAAGCCCTGCCGCAGGAGGGATACGCTTTTTGATCTCTATGGAGACGCCCTTGCCCGGCGCAAGCTTCAGCAGCTCCGAAGCGGCCTTCCAGGCGATATTGGCCTCTCCTCCGGGCACATCGGCTCTGTCGGTGCAGACTGATATGCCGCTTGGAACAAGCTCTATCCGCACCTCGTCGTACAGCCCTACGGCCTGCATAATCATCTCCAACTCGTGATAACCGTCGGGCCTCCTACCGAGTACGGACAGGCAGAGATTTATCTTAGCCGGAGCAAGAAGCGACAGGGATTCCACCACCTAAGATGCCCCCTCTTCAGGCATGGGAAAAAGTTCGTCGCCCAAGGGTTTGTTCAGCTCCACATCCTCGTATTCAAGTGTAAGCGCGACCTTCCGCTCAGGGTTTTCTATTATTAGCCTCATCGGCATCAGGTAGCCGGAAATGTCCTCATGGCGCTCGAACCTGGCCCGAAACACCAGACCGCTTGAGTTGAAGAGCTCGTATGACCTGAGCGCCGGTCTGCCGCCGCTCATATCCATCCATGAGCGCCTGACGAGGCCGCCCTGCTTCGTTTCGACCACGCAAAAGCCTGTCTTGCCGCAGAACGCCCTGACCCCGCCGGCTACCGCGCACCTGGGGACGTTTCCTGAGAGCAGGGCCGCCAGCTCCTTGACATCTATGCTCATGCCCAGCAGTCGGTCCATCACTGGGCCTGCTGCATTCACCGCCTTTTCGCCCCTTATACTCAAAAGCGGCCCTTCACCGAGCCAGAGCAGTGTAATGAGCGGCTCTCCAAGAGGGCCGTATGCCTCTATCTTCAGCCTCCTGTCCCCGTCGACAAGCACCCCGACTGTATCGAACGCCCTCTTCTTCCCCTTGCGCTCGAGCCTCAGCCCTCCCAGGGCGTTCAGGCTCGAAAATCCCGTACGCCTCGAATCGAGTTGTTGCACGAGCGTTTCCGCAGGCGCCTCAGGCATGCCCGGATCAGGCAAGCTGGGTCTGCAGGCCGCCAGACCGAGAAGAAGAAGCGCGAAAATTGATGATAATCTCCGCATCGAAAAACGCATAGACAGATTATCTCTTTCTGTTGCCCTTGACAGGCTTCGTATCCTTGAGAAGAGTGTCGGGGTCCCCGAAACCCGCCTTCTTGAACTTTTCGCGCAGCTTTTCATTCTTAGGATTGAGCTCGAGAGACTTGAGCCACTCCTGTTTCGCGAGCTTCTTTCTCGAGAGTTTGAGATATATGTCGCCGTAATGCTCGCGCATGACGGGGTCGTTGGGTACAAGTTTTATCGCTTTGTGCATCACCTTAAGCGCCTCTAAAAACCTGCCCTGTTTGTAATAGACCCACGCAAGGCTGTCCTGTATATAACCGCTGTCCGGTTTGAGCTTCAGGGCCTTCTTTATGTATTCGGCCGCCTCTTCGAGGTTCTCGCCCATTTCAGCCCAGGTATATCCGAGATAATTGAGCGCATCCGCGTGGTCTGGGTTTATCTCCAGGACCTTCTTGAGCGAGGCGATCATCTCGTCTTTCTTGCCGAGCTTTTCCTGGGCCATTGCGAGACTGAACCACAGGTCGTCTCGGTCCGGCGCAATCTCTATGCCGGACATGAGCACCCCCGCAGCCTTGCCGAATTGACCCGCTTCATAATATGCACCGGCAAGATAGAGATATAGCTCCGGTTTCTTGGGCTGCCTGGAAAGCGCCTGCTCGAGGAACGGTATGGCTTCTTCCGGCCTGTCCTGCTGAGTCACGATATATGCGATCTGGAGCACAGCATCCGTATTTTCCGGATCTAGCTCAAGGACCTTTCTGTATTCCCGAAGGGCATCGTCATAACGTTCCATCGATATAAGGGTGGAGCCCATGTAGAGCCTAATCCTGGTGTCATCCGGCTTGAGAGCCGCCGCCTCCTTAAAGGCGTCGACAGCCTTCTGATACTGTTTCTTCTCGACATGGATGAGGCCTATCTTTATGTAGGCATCGATATTCCACCTGTCTGTCTCTACAATCCTCTCGAGATAGGCGAGCGCCTCGTCTAGTGCATTCTGCTGTATCGCGATCTGTGCGAGCCGCTGCATCACTTCGTAGTTGTGCGGATTGAGCTCCAACCCCTTCTTGTATGCAGAGGCTGCATCATCCGGCCTGTCCATGAGCTCGTAGATCACGCCCATGCTCGTGTATGCAGCCTCGAAATCATGTTTAAGCTCGAGCGCCCTCTTCATGCGGGCCAGGGCGAGGTCGTACATGCGGCGGTCCATATATATCCGTCCCAGGTAATAGGCTGCCATGAGGGAGTTCGGCTTTTTCTTTTCGAGCGCGCTCAACGTCTCTATCGCCTCGTCATAACGGCCGA
Source organism: Nitrospirota bacterium (assembly GCA_037444505.1). Lineage (GTDB taxonomy): Bacteria > Nitrospirota > UBA9217 > UBA9217 > UBA9217 > JBBIMH01. Next base: position 22,124 of record JBBIMH010000030.1, read on the forward strand.
GCTGGCTGTACAATATCGCCAGGTGCAGATAGGCGTCGTCCATGCCGGGCGCGGCAGCGATCGCCCGCTTGTAAGCCTCTATCGCTTCTGCATGCCTTTTCTTAGCCGAATATATGCCTGCGAGAAACAGCAGCGGCCTGGCCTCTACGGGCATGAGTTCAGCCGCCTTTTCCGCGAATTCAATCGCCCTGTCCGAGTCTCTGCTCCTGAGATAAAGCGACGATATGGCAAGCGCCGTCGCTCCGGACGTCTGATCGAGCCTCATCGCTTCCCGGTAATGCCTCATGGCCCCTTCGAAGTCTCCGGAGCCTTCGAGCATGATTCCTGTTATATAGTGATAGTATGCAAGGCCCTTGGAGCGGGCATCGTCAGTCACCTCGCCCCTATACGTATCTGAAATGACCGGCCTGGTCGAGACACAGGAAACCGCAAAGGCCGCAGATAGAAACAATACACCTGCTCTTTTCATCAGTCGTTTTATCATCCTGGTTCCTTGAAACTCAAGGCCCGCAAACCGGACGTCGTCAGGCCGCGGCCCTAAGCCCCATCCCCCATCAATGTCCTTACGCGCTCGATGCTGATTTCTATGTCCTCTTTGTCATGCGCCTCTATAGTGTAGATGGTCCTGGCGCCGCTCGCCTTGAGCAGACTGAAAAATCTTTTAAAGTCGATCCTGCCCTTCCCGACCGCCCAGTGAGAGTCCTCCTGTCCGTCGTTGTCATGGAGATGGAGCTGCAGAATACGCCTGCCGAGCGCATCGAACCATTGCTCCATCGGCACCTTAGAGAAGATGTTGAAGTGGCCTACATCGAAACAGAACCCGAACCGCGGATTGTCGATCCGCTCGATGAGCATACTGAGGGCCCGGGGGTCTTCGTCGAAGACATTCTCCACCGTTACCGTCAGCCCGAGCCTTTCCGCATCATTGAGCACCTTTTCCCATGTCCCGATGCTGCTCTCCAGCCAGATGTCCATCCTGCCTGCGTAGCGCCACCTGTCGTAGCCTGCATGGAACACGATCGAGCGGGGCCGCAGAATGTCCGCGACGTTCATCATCTGCCTGAACCTGAGCTGAGTCGCGGATTTCACCATCGGATCCACAGCGCCCGGATTCAGGTCCATGAAAGGGGCGTGGAGGGTTATGCGGGGGCCCCAATCGAGGCTCGAATGCAGTCTTTCTATGTCGGGCCGCTCCACCTGGTCCAATACCGAGGCCTGAAAGTATATCTCGAGATCGTATCTCTGTCTCTTCATGAGTTCGAGGTAGTCTCTAAGCTTGGCATACGGTATATGTATGTGGAGCGGCTCTGTCATCGCTAACCCTTGGATGAGCAACCTCCCGATGTGCAGGCGCCGGCACACTGGGTCTGTTTGGAGTCCGACCCGGGCTTTTCAGCCTGGCTCGCTGCCTTTCTGTCCTTCGAGGGGTAGTCGGTCACATACCATCCGGTGCCCTTGAGCACGAACCCGGCGGGCGAAAGAAGCTTTCTGATCTCGCTCGAGCCGCACAACCTGCATGCGGTGACCGCTGGATCGCTGAATCTCAGTTGCACCTCGAACCTACCGTTGCACGCAGCACACTCGTATTCATAGACCGGCATACGCAAAACCTCCTGTAAAACAAAAATTTCAGAGGTTCATTATAAACAATGCCTTGTCGTAAGACAAGACTTTTTATATGTCTTAAAGAATAGGCCGTACGAACGACCGCCGAAGCGCTTTTGCAATGCCTCGAATAAGAACACGTCTTGAATGAAGAATGGACCATGCATGGCCGTCATATGATAAAAAGGCCGAGTTCCAGCCGACAAGCGGCATGGCGATACATTCGCTTTTTCTCCGGGAGTTTGCCCTTGCAATCCATATCTTCTTTTGATATGATGTTACAGCTCGGGGAGGGACAGTGCAGAAGCCGGACATTACAACACGCGCAGTGGCTGCATTCATAGATCTCCTCGTCGTTATAGGCCTCTCCAGACTGCCGGATATTTTAGGCTTTCTGTCCGCAAGCGGATATATCATGCTGCGCGACGGCCTGTTCGAGGGCAGGAGCCTGGGAAAGAGGCTCGCGGACGTCGCCGTAGTGACCGAGACAGGCTCAGCCGAATACAGGGAGTCTCTCATAAGGAACGCGACTTTTGAGATAGCCTATATCCTTTTTTTGATTCCCTACTTGGGTTGGCTCCTCGGCCCGCTGGCCGTCATCATAGAAGTCCTGACAGCTCTGGGAGACGAGAACGGACAGCGCATAGGCGACATCATCGCGGGCACGAAGGTGGTGAGAGGCAGAGCCGCAAGGGCTGATGCAGAGCCCGTTGTCAGGCCGGAGACGCAGCTCCAGACCGAGCAGGACAAGGCTGCGGACAGCGGCACGGGTTCGGCATAGAGACCGGCCTTCCAGGAGGCTTTACTCACGGCGTAGATTGCATACAGTCGTCATACGAAATCGTATTTTTTTAATCCGAAAGGAGTCGTCTCGAGATTATGTTTATAAATTCCATCATGGGCTGGTTTTCGAACGACATGGCCATAGACCTGGGCACTGCCAACACCCTCGTATATGTAAAGGGCAAGGGCATTGTCTGTAACGAGCCGTCCGTTGTGGCGCTCTCGGCCAAGACAGGCAAGGTCGTCGCCGTCGGCACTGAGGCGAAGAGGATGCTCGGCCGCACACCAGGAGACATAAAGACCATCAGGCCGATAAAGGACGGGGTGATCTCGGACTTCGATGTGACGGGCGAGATGCTGCGGTACTTCATAGAGCGCGTACACAACAGAAAGACCTTTATACGCCCTCGGATCGTCATCGGGGTCCCCTCCGGCATCACTCAGGTGGAGCAGCGTGCAGTGAAGGACGCCGCGCTCTCTTCCGGCGGCAGGGAGGTATATCTCATAGAAGAACCCGTGGCTGCCGCAATCGGCACGGGTCTTCCGATCTCGGAGCCGTCCGGAAACATGATAGTCGACATCGGCGGCGGCACCACGGATATCGCGGTGATATCAATGGACGGGGTCGTGTACAGCCGCGCCATCCGCGTGGGCGGCGACAAGATGGACGAGGCGATAATAAATTACATAAAGAGAAAATACAACCTGCTCATCGGAGAGATGATGGCGGAGCAGATAAAGCTCGACCTCGGCTCCGCCTATAAGACCGATTCCAACCGCAAGACCATGGAGATAAAGGGCAGAGACCTCGTCTCGGGCATCCCAAAGACGCTCATCCTCGACGACGACGAGGTGCGCGAGGCCTTGTCCGAGCCCGTAGGCCAGATATTGAACGCCATTAAACAGGCGCTCGAGAACACCCCGCCCGAGCTCGCAGCCGACATCGTGGACAAGGGGATAGTCCTCGCAGGAGGCGGTGCGCTGCTTAAAGGGATGGATGTGTTTTTACGTGAAGAGACCTCTCTTCCCATAATAATCGCCGAAGACCCCCTCACCTGTGTGGTGCTCGGTGCAGGAAATGTCCTGGACGACATAGAAGTGCTGAAAAGGGTAGTGATGTCGTAAAGGGGGAGCGGCGTACGACAGATGTTCCGTTTCATCTCACTCCACAAGAAGCTCTTCGCGGCAATCGGGGCGTTCATTGCACTGCTCTGGCTCGTGACCGCACAAGTAAAGGGCGGTAGGATGTCTTTTCTCGAGCGGCCGGTGCTCGGGCTTTCGGGCATCATCGAGCGCTCCGTATCCTCCGTCCAGAAGGCAGTGGCATATGTCTGGAACGGATATGTGTTCCTGGTTCGGACGGAGAGGGAGAACAAAAGGCTGAGAGAGGAGATAGACAGACTGCGGCTTGAGGCACAGCTCGCGAACGAGGTCTTGATAGAGAACGAACGGCTTCGCTCCGCCCTGGGTTTCCAGAGACAGACGCCCTATTCTTCCATAGTAGTCCAGGTGGTATCCAAGGAAGTCTCTCCGACCTCCAGCTCGTTCATCATAAACAAGGGGGCTGTACACGGCATCCAGAAGAACATGGCCGTGATAACGCCCGACGGCGTCGTCGGCAAGGTGCAGGCTGTTCTGGATTCGAGCGCCCGCGTCATCTTGCTCACCGACCCCGACAGTGTTATCGCCGTCAGGGTGCAGCGCAACAGGGAAGAAGGCCTTCTCGAGGGTAAGCTCAACCGCCTGAGCCTCAAGTATGTCTCATACTATGCGGATATACAGGAAGGAGACCTCCTTGTCACATCCGGCTTCGAGGGCATATTTCCCAAGGGCCTGCCTGTGGCCGTTGTGACATCGGTAGAAAAGCATGAAGCCAAGCCGTTCCAGACAGTGACAGCCAAACCCGTCGTCTCATTCTCGAGGGTGGAAGAGGCGCTGGTGCTCAAACCATGAAATTCCGCATATACGCATTGATTCTCATCTTTCTCATTCCGCTCCAGGCGAGTCTTTCGAGCATATTTGCGGTATTCGGCGTCCCCCCCGACATCGCGCTTGCAGTGGTCTATATGATCGGGCTGTTGACAGGGCCGCGTGAAGGAGCTATTTTCGGCATGGGTCTGGGTCTTCTGCATGACATGCACGCAGGCGGCATACTCGGGCTCACAGGCTTCACTCGAGGCTTGATCGGGCTTATGGCCGGCGTATTGGGCAGGCATGTGCTGAATGTAGCGAGCATGGCGAATGCGCTGTTCATAACAGGCTTCGGGCTTGCAGAAGGCGTCATCATCGTTTTATTCATGGAGACGTATTACGGTGACGTACCGTTTAATAATCTCTTTTTCGGCCGTCTTCTGCCCGGTAGTCTCTATGCAGGCGTTGTCGGCGCGGTCATCATCAGGCTCCTTGCAAGGCGGCATCTGCTCGAGAAGTTGATGCGCAAGAGCATCGAGCGGGAGGTGGTCTGAGGTGCGCCAGGAAGCACCCTTAGATATCCAGAGGCGTCTCCCTTTTTTCGCCGCATTTATAATCCTGATGACCATAGTCCTCTTCGTGAGGCTTTGGTTTTTGCAGGTCGTGAAGGGTGAATATTATTACGACCTCGCAGAGAACAACCGCATCCGCACCATAAAGATTCAGCCTCCGCGGGGCGTAATCTATGACCGCAAGGGAAGGCCTATCGTAGAGAATGTGGTCGTCTTCGACATTTCGATAGTGCCTGAAGACGCCCATAACCTCGATGACACGATAAAGAGGCTCGCCTCACTCATAAAGATAGAACCCGCGAGGGTAAAAGAGGCGGTCCAGAACGCCGCGCCGACAAGGCTCAAATACGAACCCGTCAAGGTAAAAGAAGAGGCGCCATGGGAAGAGGTGGCCGTGGTGGAAGCGCACCAAGACGAGCTTCCCGGCGTAATCGTAGAGCCCGTGCACAAGAGGCACTATGCATACGGAGGGTTCGGCTCCCATCAGCTCGGCTACATCGGAAAGGTCTCCCAGGCCCAGAGGAAACAGGAGCAGGCTGACATCAACCTGCTCATAGGCCAGGGGGGGATAGAAAAGGTGCATGACAGGCTGCTGCGCGGGGCTGCTGGAAGAAGGATGGTGCAGGTGAATGCCGCAGGCATGAAGGTGAAGGACCTGGGCATAGAAGACCCGAGGCCGGGCAGAGACCTCTACCTCACAATAGACCTCGACGTCCAGAGGGCTGCAGAAGAGGCGCTCGGAAACCGACGGGGCGCTGTAGTGGCCATGGACCCGGGCACCGGAGAGATACTTGCTCTCGTGAGCCATCCTAATTTCGACCCGAACCTGTTTCCGAGGGGCATATCCGCAAGGGACTGGGAGAGGCTCACCAACGACCCGAGCCATCCATTGTACAACAGGGCAATCCAGAGCGTGTATCCGCCCGGAAGCACCTTCAAGATAATCGTCTCGCTTGCAGGTCTCGATACAGGTATCATAAAGCCGGATGACAAGGTAACCTGCAATGGATTCATACGATATGGCAAACACACATTCAGGTGCTGGAAAAAAGGCGGTCACGGCACTGTCTCCTTTCACAGGGCGCTTGTAGAGTCCTGCGACGTATATTTCTACACGATGGGAGAGCGCATAGGATACGACCGGGTCGCTCTCTATGCAAAAAAGCTCGGTTTGGGCGCCCTTACAGGCATAAGACTGCCGGACGAAAAGCCTGGTTTCGTGCCGACACCTGCGTGGAAAGAGCAAAAACTCAAAGAGCCGTGGTATCCCGGAGACACGTATATCAATTCCATCGGCCAGGGATTTCTTCTCATGAGCCCGATCCAGGCCGCGCGGATGATAGCGGCTGTCGCGAACGGCGGCATATTCTACAGGCCCGAACTCATCTTGAAAAGCCGCGACAGAGAGAGCGGAAGCGTAACCATATATCAACCGGAGAGATCGGAGCTCAGGGCCGTCATAGACAAGTCTGCGCTCGATGAGGTGAGGCGGGCATTGATCGGGGTTGTCAACGAGCCAGGCGGGACAGGCCAGGCCTCCCGCATAGCCGCATTCCTTGTGGCGGGGAAGACAGGGACTGCGCAAGTGATAGCTCAGAAGGAGCCTGGAAAGAGGCTCACCGAACACCTAGAAGATCATGCATGGTTCGTGGCATATGCGCCTGCTGACAGCCCGAAGATCGCCGTCTCAGTGCTCGTAGAGAACGGAGGGCACGGCGGCGCCGCAGCAGCGCCTGTGGCGAGGAAGGTCATAGAGGAGTATCTGAAAGATGCCGGACAGAAGCAGGCTATCTAATATCCCATGGGGCATGATAGGTGTAGTAATGCTCATCGCTTTGATCGGGCTGTCCGCGGTCTATAGCGCCACTTGTACAGCCTCGGGCGCGTCTTCCCTGTTCTATAAGCAGATCGCCTGGATAGTAATAGGCCTCATAGTCATGTTCATCGCCGTCATCCCCGACTATCATACCATCAGCCGCTATGCCTATGCCCTGTATGCGGTCTCGATTTTGATGCTCGTGCTCGTCATGTTCGTCGGCAAATCCGGCATGGGTGCGCAGAGGTGGCTGCCTTTGGGACCATTTGCATTCCAACCGTCGGAGCTCTCGAAGCTGGCGCTCATGCTCGCCCTGGCGAAGTACTATGCTGACAGCTCAAAAAAGGATATCTGCCTCACGGATTTGACCGCACCGTTTATCATTGCGATAGTCCCTTTCGTACTCGTACTCAGGCAGCCGGACCTCGGCACCGCCATGATGCTCGGCCTGACTGCCGCAATGCTGACTCTCATCGCAGGACTCAGGCTGAAGGCGGTGCTCATCCTATTGGTCATAGGCGCCGTGATCAGTGCAACGGTATTATTCATACCGCCTGTGAAAAAGAAAATTTGGAGTTCGCTCAAGCCTTATCAGCAGAACAGGATAAGGGCGTTCATCGACCCCTCTTCAGACCCGCTCGGAAGCGGCTATCACACGAACCAGTCCAAGATCGCTGTGGGCTCGGGAAGGATCTGTGGCAAGGGGTTCAGACAGGGCACGCAGAGCCAGATGGAGTTTCTTCCGGAGCGGCATACCGACTTCATATTCGCCGTGATCGCGGAGGAGCGCGGTCTTCTTGGCGCAGGGCTGTTGATCATGCTATATCTGTTTCTTATGCTGTTCGGCATAGACACGGCGAAGAATGCGAAAGACAGGCTCGGTGCGCTCATGGCATCGGGAATAGTCTCTATGCTCGCAATCTATATATTCATCAACATCGGGATGGCCATGGGGATAGCGCCTGTAGTCGGGGTCCCTCTGCCGCTCGCGAGCTATGGAGGCACATCCGTCATCACGACCTTCCTCGCCCTCGGACTGCTGTTTAACATCCAGATAAGACGGTTTATGCTCTTCTACTAGAGAGCGCAGAGCATGGGGCAAAGAGCACGGCAAGAAAGATAAACTGTCCGCTTCTCCCTCTGCCCTATGCCCATCGACCCTTGAAATTATATTCTTGAAGGAGCCGCATGTACGAAGATTTTCTACAGTTCGTGGAAAAGCCCGCGCGATACATCGACAATGAGGTCAATGTCGTCAAGAAAGACCTTTCGAAGGTCAGGACCAAGGTCTGCCTCTTCTTCCCCGATACATATGAAGTCGGGATGTCGCATCTCGGGCTCAGGATACTGTATCACATTCTAAACAGCCGCGAGGACATCGCATGCGAGAGGGTGTTCTCTCCATGGACGGATTATGAAAAACAGCTGACGGCCAGGGCCGGGACTTTGCGCAGCCTCGAATCTAACACGCCTCTTTCAGACTTTGATATCATAGGCATCACCCTGCAGTACGAGCTGAGCTACACCAATGCCCTTGCCGGCCTGCTGCTCTCGGCCATCCCTCTTTATTCCGAAGAGCGCACCGACAGGCACCCCGTCGTCATAGCAGGCGGCCCCTGCGCGGTCAATCCGGAGCCGTTGTCCGACTTCATAGACGCCTTTTTCATCGGCGAGGCCGAAGAGGCTGTTCACGAAATAGTCGAACTGAGGCAGCAGCACAAGGACAGGCGCTCATATCTCGAGGCCCTCTCGCAGAAACAGGGCTTCTATGTACCCCTTTTCGGTAAGAAGGCCGTAAAAAGGCGCTTTCTCAGAGACCTCGATGCCGCGCCGTTTCCGGATAGACCCCTACTGCCGCTGTTCAAACCGATACACGACAGAGTGAATGTAGAGATCGCGCGCGGCTGCATCAGGGGATGCCGCTTCTGCCAGGCCGGCATAATATATAGGCCTTACAGGGAGAGGAGCCCGGAGGCGGTCGAGGCACTGATCGCCGAGTCTCTGCTCTGCACCGGATATGAAGAGGCCTCGCTCTCTTCTCTCAGCTCCGGGGACTACTCGCATATACAGGAGCTCGTCATAGGATTGATGAACAGATACAGAGACAGCAGGGTATCCATATCGCTTCCGTCGCTTCGAATAGGAACCCTCACGCCGGAGATGATAAGCGCCATATCGAGCTCCAGGAAGACGGGATTCACACTCGCGCCCGAAGCGGGCACAGAGCGGCTCCGAAAGGTGATAAACAAGCCTGTAAGCGAGCAGGACCTCCTCGATGCGGCAGAGACCATATTCAAGAGCGGCTGGAGCGTTCTCAAGCTCTACTTCATGATAGGCCTTCCCACAGAGACACAGGAGGACCTCGACGGCATTGCGAGGTTGGCCAAAGAAATATTCGCCTTGGGCAGAAAGACCGCCAGGCGCCATGTCCAGTTGAATATAAGCATATCGACTTTTGTGCCGAAGCCGCATACGCCTTTCCAGTGGCTCGGGCAGCCTCCGCTCGAGGTGATCAAGGAGAAACAGGCGTATCTTTCGGCCGTCTTGAGGCACAGAGGCATAAACCTCAAGTTCCACAGGGCAGAGATGAGCCTGCTCGAGGCGGCGTTCGCCCGCGGAGACAACACGCTCTGCCGGGTGCTCGAGCTGGCAGTTGCCCACGGATGCCGTTTCGACGGATGGATAGAGACGTTCGATTTTTCTAGGTGGGAGGCAGCCTTCGCAGACATCGGAGCATCGGCCTATTCATACGCCGGCAGGGGCTATGCCCTCGGAGACCCACTTCCATGGGACCATGTGGAGACAGGGGTGAGAAAGCAATTCCTCATCCAGGAGTACAATAAGGCGATGGCTGGAGAGCTCACCGAGAACTGTCGCGTAGCATGCGAAGGCTGCGGCATAGGCTGCAGGGGAGCGGGCACGCCGGAGCTCGGCAGGCCTGCGACCGGAGGGGCGGGACAGGCCTCTGCACCACATAGAGAAAGTACGAGAAGTCCCCGGGTCAAGGGGGACCTTTTCGCAAGGACGAGGTTGAAATACTCGAAAAAGGGCCGCATCAGGTTCCTCTCTCATCTCGACACGATTACTCTGTTCCAACGCGCTGTAATCAGGGCCGGTGTGCCTGTCGCCTTTTCTCAGGGATTCAATCCGCATCCGAAGATCTCCTTCGGACCTGCGCTCTCGGTCGGCATGGAGAGCGAGGCGGAATATCTCGATATGGAGACGGATCCCTTCATGGACTTGGCCGAAGCCGTCAAGAACCTGAACCGGGCGCTGCCCGAAGGCGTAAAAATCATCGAAGCAAGAATGGTGTCCGGAAAGCTTCCTTCTTTGACGTCGAGCATAGAGAGGTTTGCATATCGTGTCGGCCTCCCAGGCGGATACACAGAGGGACTGGCCGAGAGGATCGAAACATTCCTCTCCCGCGAGGCAGTATTAATAGAAAAAGAGGGCAAAAAGAAGAACATCAGGCCGGCGATAGAATCCATCACCCTTTATGCAGGCCGCGGTTCGTACGGTATAGAGATCATACTGAGAGAAAAAGGAGATGTCCGCGCCAGGGTGCAGGATGTCATAGAGCAGATGTTCGGGCCGTCTTCGGAAGAGACCGCCTTCTTCCGCATCACCCGCACCGCCCAGTTCATTTCTCTCAACCGCAGGTGGGTGGATCCCATGGAACAGACGGTCTGAGCCATATATTCCGCTGGTCAGGGGGGGGTGGCAGCCGTCTGATGCAGAGCCAACTGCTTGACCTGTGCGAGCACGTATTCCCGCACCTTCGCAGGCGCATCCGGCTCTATCAATCGCTTGCCGTGCTCGAGCACCGGAAGCAGAAGGTCCTTGAACACTCCGCTGCAAGCACAGTGCTCCACCGCAGCAGCCGAAAACGGCACTATCCTCCTCGTTCCGCATCTCTCGCACATCTGGACCCTCTTGCCTCCTGACCATTTACCCCTCTTGGCGATGGGCCTGCCTTCTATCTCCACTATGTCCATGGCGAAATCTATCACAGGTGCATTGCTGATGGACGTGCCTATGCCGTAGCCGTGCACAAGCGGATTTAGAACAGGCAGGTCGGCTTCATCTATGCCGCCGCTCACATAGAACTTTACATGGCTGAATCCGCGCAGATTCAGCTCCCACCTCGCCTCCTCGAGTATGCGATAGAAGTTCCCCCTCCGCGAGCCCGGGGTGTCGAAACGTACTGCATACAGCCTCTCTCCGAGCGCCTGGGCGACGTTGATGACCTCGAACTTCTCATCGAGAAATGTATCTATGAGCGCCACCCGCTTCACATCAGCCGGCAGGACCTCGTCATAGGCCTTTATCGCCTCCACTGTAGAGCCCATGCAGAGGATTAAGGCATGCGGCATCGTGCCTACGGGCGTCGTGCCGATGTCCTCTGCGGACTTTACAACAGCCACGCCGTCGCAGCCTCCTATGTATGCATTCCTCTCTATCATCGGCGCAAGTATCGGGTGCATCCTGCGTGCGCCGAAACTCATCACCGCCCTATCAGCCGCGAGCTTCTTCAGGCGCGCGGCCTTTGTCGCGATGCCCGAGGCCTGGCAGATGAGCCCGAGTACGGCGGTCTCATAGATGCAAAAGTCCTGATACGTGCCCTCTATCTCCATTACAGGCTCATAGGGATAGAAGACAGTGCCCTCTCTTATAGCCCTGACCTTTATCGGCAGATGTTTCAGAAGAGAGAGGGCCTCGTCTATGCCTGTAAACACTGCCCAGGGCCATTCATGCGGAAATGACTTGGCTATGAACTCCGCCCTCACAACGGGGTTTATGCCCTTTGCTTTGAGTATTGTAAGGGCGCGCTCGAAATAGACGTCCGTGATCCTGCCGCTCAAGATGTCCTGTGGATCCGCGGTGAAGAACATTTTATCTCCTTTTGAACGCGCTGCAGGGGATTGTAATGGAAAAATCACGCTTCTCGGGGTCTTTTTCTCTTGCACGCTGTCTCACGCCGCCTTCCCGCGCCGCTCTTCTCCGGCCTCGGCGATCTTTACGCCCATGACGTTCTTCATGATCCTAAGGGCTGCATCATGGTCTTCTTTGGCAAGGCCCGCCACCCCGTCCTTTACCACGGCCACTTCATAGTCCCTGAGCACAGCGTCTGATGCAGTAAACATCACGCAAATGTGCGTGACGCAGCCAGTGAGCCTGAGCGCATCCACACCGAGCCTTTTTAAGGTATCATCGAGCATGGTTCCGTAGAAGCCGGAATAGGTGTTCTTCTGTATCACTATGTCGGAGGCTTCCGGTCTCAGCTCTTCTATTATCTCCGCGCCTCTGGTCCCTTTTACTGCATGGGCAGGCCAGCCGAACCTCCTGAACTCCTTGTCATCCGGATCATGCGCATCGCATATATATATTACCGGCTTGGCAGCCGCCCTGGCGGCAGTAATTTCGCGCTTTATGTTTTTAATGATTCTTCTCGTGTCAGGCACCTCGAGCGGCGCACCGGGAAGCACAAAGTCATTCAGCATATCGATCACCAGCAATGCCTCTTTTTTCATCGTCCCTCCCCCCCTCTCTTTACAATTCTATCAATATGAGCTATGCTTTTCAAGTAGGGGGATACACCTGAAGAATCCGCTTCACCGTCCTCTATGCTTCATTGCAGGCCGTCCGCAACCGACAAGATAAAGGCATATGAAAACGCGGCTGAAACATCTTATCCACGCGGTGGAAGGCAGGTTCAGGCCTGACCTGGTCCTGAAAGGAGGCCGCGTGCTTAATGTCTTTTCCGGAGAGGTAGGTCGCATAGACGTGGCAGTCTGGAAGGGCTTTATCGTGGGGTTGGGTGATTACGATGCGGACCGCGTCATCGACGCGACATCTAAGTTTATCCTGCCCGGATTCATAGACAGCCACATGCATATCGAGAGCTCGCTGCTCATCCCGGCTGAATATGCACGCGCTGCGCTTTTGCACGGCACAACAACTGCTGTCGCCGACCCGCACGAGATAGCGAATGTCCTCGGGAAAAGAGGCATCCGATACATGCTCGAGGCGAGCGAGGGGCTTCCATTCGATTTTTATTTCATGCTACCGTCGTGCGTGCCTGCAAGCACTTTGGACACATCAGGCGCGGCCCTTTCCGCATCGGACCTTGCGGTATTCATGAGGCACAGACGCGTCATTGGCCTCGCCGAGGTGATGAGTTATCCAGAAGTCCTCGCAGCTAAACCGGATATGCTCGCAAAGCTCGAGCTCTTCAGAGGCATGGTCATAGACGGCCATGCACCTGGACTCACCGGAAAGGACCTGGCTGCATATGTCTGCGCCGGACCGAGCTCCGACCATGAATGTACCTCTGCTGATGAGGCAAGGGAGAAGCTCGGCCTCGGCATGACAGTATATGTGCGAGAGGGCTCTGCTGCAAAAAACCTCGATGCCCTGCTCCCTGCGGTCACGCCGGAGAATTCCCGCTTCTTCTGTTTCGCCACCGATGACCTCTTTCCGGAAGACCTGAGAATGGGAGGCATAAACCGGATAATCAAAAAGGCGGTTGAGCGCGGCCTAGATCCGGTGACAGCCGTCCGGATGGCGACCATTAACCCTGCAGTCAGGTTCGGTCTCGGGGGCAAAGGCGCGATCGCGCCCGGATACGATGCGGATGTTGCAGTCGTAGATAACCTTAGGGACTTCTCGGTAAGCATGGTACTGAAGAAAGGCCGCGTGGTCGTTAAAGACGGCAAAGTCGTTGTTCCCGTTCGAGCACCCAGGCTTACGTATGCATCGAACACGATTAAGACGGCTACCATAAGGCTTAGGGATTTCGAGGTCGAGGCGGAGACCGACATGGTGCGGGTGATCGGCCTCATACCAGATCAGATAGAGACCGAAGAGCTTATCATGCCTGCACCGATAAAAGGGGGCCGCATCTGCCCTGATATAGAGCGAGACATCCTTAAACTCGCGGTCGTCGAGCGGCATCATAAGACCGGCAACATAGGGATAGGCCTCGTGACGGGTTTCGGCCTCAAGTCCGGATGCCTTGCATCTTCTGTCTCGCATGATTCGCACAATATCATCGCTGTCGGTGTGAGCGATGAAGATATCTATAGGGCGGTAATGGAAATTATAAAAATGAAAGGCGGCATGGTCGTTGCGGACAGGGGCAGGGTGGTTTCGAGACTGCCGCTGCCGGTAGCGGGCCTGATGTCCTACAATGGCATCGAGTTCGTGGTGGGAAGTCTTACCGAACTTGAGCAGGCAGCGCGGTCTCGCGGCGTGATCACGGAGCATCCCTTCGGAGTGCTCTCTTTCCTCGCCCTGCCTGTCGTGCCTAAGCTCAGGCTCACGGACAAAGGGCTTGTCGATGCGACGACAGCCGAAAGAAAGGGGCTTTTCGTATGAAGGTAGAGATAGAGGAGATTCTCTTTGATCAGAGGATTATCGAACAGAAGGTGATGGAGCTCGGCGCACGTATATCCCGAGACTACGATGGAGGGGAGATAGTGCTCGTCTCGATTCTCAAAGGAGCCATAACATTTACCGCGGATCTCATGCGCTGTATCACTCTGCCCGTTGAGCTTGACTTTGTGAGGGCCGCGAGCTATGGACTCGGCACGGTCTCCGGCGGTATTCTGGTGATGAAGGACATAGAGACCGAGATCAAAGGCCGGGACGTGCTGCTCGTGGACTGCATTATAGACAGCGGCGAGACCCTCGATTGCCTGCTCAAAAGATACCAGGAGAGGAGACCGAAGAGCCTGAAGACCGCAGTGCTGCTCGACAAGAAACCCAGGCGCAGGTTCGAGGTAAGGCTCGACTATGTAGGCTTCGAGATACCGGATAGGTTCGTCGTGGGCTATGGAATGGACTGCGCAGAGCAGTATCGAAACCTGCCGTACATCGCCTCGGTCAAATCTCTAAAATAATCATTTGTTTTCCCTGCCCGGGCTCCGGCAGGGGATTTCCGGCCAGCACATATATCATCCCCCTTACCCTAATGCAGTAGG
>JBBIMH010000031.1:0-20079 GCA_037444505.1 Nitrospirota bacterium
AGATCACGGGCATACCTGTCCAACCCAACAAGGCGATCGTGGGGGCGAATGCATGCGCCCATGAGTCGGGCATACACCAGGAGGGCCTGCTCAAGGAGAGGACGACATACGAGATCATGCGGCCTGAGTCGGTGGGGCTTGTCAAGACGAGCCTCGTGCTGGGAAAGCACTCTGGCAGACATGCGTTCAGGGACAGGCTCAAACAGATGGGCTACGAGCTTTCCGACGAAGACCTCAACAAAGCGTTCGAGAGGTTCAAGCGGCTTGCGGACCAGAAGAAAGAGGTCTTTGACGAGGACATAGAGGCCATCATCTCGGACGAGATACAGCAGATAAGGGAGACATATGTCCTTAGGCACCTCCATGTAGAAAGCGGCACTGATACGCCCCCCACGGCGACCGTGGAACTCTCTATCGACGGCCGGACCGTGAGGCAGACCGGCCGGGGGGACGGACCAGTGGATGCGGTGTACAAGACCATCACCACCATCACGGGCACAAGGAGCAGGCTCGATGCATATCTCGTAAAGGGCATCACCGGCGGTACGGATGCGCTCGGCGAGGTCACTGTAAAGCTCGAAGAAGACGGCAGGAAGGTGACCGGCCACGGAGCGGATACGGACATCATCATTGCGAGCGCCAAGGCATACATAAATGCGCTGAACAAGCTCGAGTACTGGAAGAAGGGAGGGGGCAGGAAGGCCTGATGCCGACACCGCACCCTCCCATGCAGTGAGTTGTACCCAATTCTGTAAGAAGTCATATCATATCCTGCGGTTTTTTCTCAATCCCTTATTACCCGCCACGAGCAGACGTTTTCAACTGGTATAGCTGCCATGCGATCGAGGTGGCAAGGCAATTCGGCCGCTTCTTCAGATAGGCGATATCGTAAATTCGGCTCATCGTGTATACTGGTACACATTATAATTTCAGATAAAGCGTCACAAGGTGTGCCTTTTTGCGTAAAAAAACGCGATGAGCCTAAAATTTCCACCTTTCGCATAAATATCCTTGCAAACAATTCCCTTTTATGATATTTATTTAAGCGTATGCCTGGGGCGAAGATAAAATTCGGCACATCAGGATGGCGTGGTGTTATTGCGGACGACTTCACCTTCGAACGCGTCCGGATCGTAACCCAGGCCATCTCCGACCATATCATCAGCCAGGGACTGAAGGACAGGGGGGTCATCGTCGGATACGATTCGCGCTTCATGTCTGAATTGTTCGCAGCAGAGGCAGTTAAGGTCCTGGCTGCAAACGGCATACGTTCATACATATCGCCGCGCAATGTCCCTACACCCGTCGTGTCGTTCGAGATAATACGCAGAAAGGCCGCCGGCGGGATCAACTTCACCGCGAGCCACAATCCACCTGAGTACAATGGTCTTAAATTCTCTCCATCTTGGGGCGGACCTGCGCTTCCTGAGACCACGAAGGACATAGAGGCCAGGGCCAATGCGCTTATGGATAAAAATTCCATATCATGCATGCCGATTTCAGAGGCAAAGAACAAGGGCCTGGTCGAGGAAGTCGACATGCGGAAAGCGTATCTCGATGACCTCAGGAAGAAGGTGGACATCGACCAGATCAGAAAGGCAAGGCTAAAGGTCGCGGTGGACATTCTCTACGGCACAGGACGCGACTATCTAGATGCGGCGCTCATCGATCTCGGATGCTCGGTCACTGTTCTGCACGGCAATCGGGATCCGCTGTTCGGAGGGCGTCCGCCTGATCCGTCGGAAGAGAATCTCTCGGAGCTTTCCGCCCTCGTCAAAAAGGGGAAGTACGATCTGGGTCTTGCAGTGGACGGTGATGCAGACCGTTTCGGGATTGTGGACTCGGACGGCACATATATAAACCCCAACCAGACCCTTGCACTCGTGCTCGACTATCTCTGCAGAAGCCGTGGCTGGAAGGGCGGGGCGGCCCGCTCCATCGTCACTACGCATCTTGTGGATGCAGTCGCGAAGAAGCACGGCATAGAGGTCTATGAAACAGGGGTTGGCTTCAAGTATATTGGAGACCTGCTGGTGCAGGGTAAGATAATCTTCGGCGGAGAGGAGAGCGCCGGACTCACGATAAAGGATCATGTGCCCGAGAAGGACGGCATAATAGCCTGTATGCTGGTCTCTGAGATGGTGGCCAGAGAGAGAAAGACGCTCAAGGAGATGCTCAAGAATCTGTATCGCGAGGTCGGTTACATAGTGGACCACCGTATAAACATACGTGTGAGCGATGCCGACAGGGCGGCGGTGGAGGAGAGGCTCAGCCAACCCATTACCGAGCTGGACGGCCTGAGGGTGAAGGGCAAGAAGACGACCGCGGACGGCACGAAATATATGCTCGAAGACGATAGCTGGGTTCTCATGCGCATGTCGGGCACGGAGCCGGTGGTGCGGGTATATGTCGAGTCAGGCTCGGAGGAAAGGGTGCGCTCCTTGGTGGAGGCGGGGCGGACGTTCATCCTCGGGCAGTGACTGCGGCCGAGGCGTCATTAAACCTTATCTGGAGGAAGTATGAGCGAGATTATTGATGTCTTTGCAAGGGAGGTGCTCGATTCCCGCGGAAACCCTACTGTTGAGGCCGAGGTCCTGCTCGAGAGCAGCGCAATGGGCCGCGCCATAGTGCCGAGCGGCGCATCAACCGGAGAGAGGGAGGCGCTCGAGCTGCGTGACGGCGGCAAGAGGTATCTCGGCAAAGGGGTCAGGAAGGCGGTGGAGAATATAATCCAGGTGATCGGTCCTGCGCTGCTCGGCATGGACGCCATGGAGCAGGCTGTGATAGACAAGATCATGATAGAACTCGACGGCACCGAGAACAAGTCCAAACTCGGCGCCAACGCCGTGCTCGCGGTGTCCCTCGCTGTATCGCGGGCGGCTGCCGCCGATGCAGGTATGTCGTTATATCAGTATCTCGGAGGCACGAACGCCCGCGAACTGCCGGTACCCATGATGAATGTGCTGAACGGCGGCGCCCACGCAGATAACAACGTCGACCTCCAGGAATTCATGATTATCCCGGCGGGCGCGGAATCCGTCTCCGATGCCATTCGCTGGGGCGCGGAGGTGTTCCACAATCTGAAATCCGTCCTCAAGAAGAAGGGCTACAACACTGCGGTCGGCGACGAGGGCGGGTTCGCACCCAATCTGAAGTCGAACGAAGAGGCTGTCCTCGTGATACTCGAGGCGATCGAGGCGGCCGGATACAGGCCTGGAGAGGACATATATCTCGGTCTCGATGCAGCAGCGAGCGAATTCTACAAAGACGGCGTATATCATCTCGCAGGAGAGGGCAAAAAGAAGACCTCGGAGGAAATGGCGGCCTTCTACGAAGACTGGATAAACCGCTATCCTATCATATCCATAGAAGACGGCATGTCGGAGAAGGACTGGAAGGGGTGGAGGCTCCTTACGGAGAGGCTCGGCTCGAGGGTCCAACTTGTCGGGGACGACATATTCGTCACCAACACCAAGATATTCAAACAGGGCATAGAGCAGGGCATAGCGAATTCCATTCTCATAAAGCTCAACCAGATAGGCACTCTCACAGAGACGCTCGATGCGATAGAGATGGCCAAGAGGGCCGGCTATACCGCCGTTGTCTCTCACCGCTCCGGGGAGAGCGAGGACTCTACCATTGCGGATCTCGCCGTGGCCGTCAACGCAGGCCAGATAAAGACGGGCTCTATGTCGCGTACTGACCGCATTGCAAAGTACAATCAGCTCATACGCATAGAGGAAGAGCTCGGAGATGCGGCCATGTTCAGAGGAAGGGATGTGTTCTACAGCATAAGAAACCGGGCCGCAGGGGTATAGATACAAGAGAATATTTTATGAAAAGGCGCGTTCGAACTTTCGATGCCGCCTCAGGCAAGGCGCATGACAGCCGCCGCAGAAGGATGCTCTTCGCTGCGGCTGCCGTGCTCGTTTTGTACTTTCTCTATTCCCTCGTCTTAGGCGAGATGGGGCTCGTGAAGTATTATAGGATGAAGTCGCAGTACAACGCCCTCGTGCAGGAGATAGCGCATTTGAAGGAAGACAACGTTCGTCTCATGATGGAGGTACGCTGTCTGAGGAACGATCCAGCCTGCATAGAGCGGCTTGCACGGGACGAACTCGGTCTCGCAAGAAAGGGAGAAATCGTCTATTATTACGAAGATGAAACTGACCACGTGAGCCGCAGCCGCTGAGCCCTTTCACCTTATGTCTGACAACCCGCTATACATAGCCTTTGTCTGGCACATGCACCAACCGTATTACAAGGACGATCTTACCGGTGAGTATATCCTTCCGTGGGTGCGCATGCACGGCATAAAGGACTACTACGACATGCCTGCGCTGCTCAACGACTTTCCAGATGTCCATCAGACCTTCAACCTCGTTCCGTCGCTCATAAAACAGATTAAAGATTATGTTGAAAACGGGGCGATAGACCGTTTTCTCCAGGTGACATTGAAACCAGCGTCCGAATTGAATGCGAGCGAAAAGATATTTCTTCTCAAAAACTCTTTCATGGCCAACTGGTCGACCATGATAAAGCCTTATCCGGGTTATTGGCGTCTGCTCGAACGAAGGGGCCAGAGCGTATCGCCCAAGGACCTCCAGGCCGCTTCGAGGTATTTCAGCACTCAGGACTATCTCGACCTGCAGGTATGGTTCAACCTCGCATGGTTCGATCCAATGTTCAAAGAAAAAGACCTCTTTTTGCGCGAGCTGATCCGAAAGGGCTCCGTTTTCACCGAAGAGGAGAAGCTCGGGCTTATCAAGAGACAGCGCGAGGTGATGGCCCTGATTATCCCTGAATACAAAAGGCTGGCCGAACTCGGCAGGATAGAGCTCACAACGACGCCTTTTTACCATCCCATTCTGCCGCTGCTAATGGACACGAACCTTGCAAAGGAGGCGGTGCCCGACATACATCTGCCCAAGAACAGGTTTTCTCATCCGGAGGACGCACGGGTCCAGGTGGAGCGGGCGATGGAATATCACGAGTCGGTCTTCGGATCGAGGCCGAAGGGCATGTGGCCTGCAGAGGGCTCGGTCGCGGATGAGATAGTGCCTCTCCTGTCCGAATGCGGCATATCATGGATAGCCACCGACGAAGGCGTACTCGCCCGCTCCCTCGGCATACACATAGATCGGGATTTCTCCGGCGTGATGAGGAACCCGGACGTTCTCTACAAGCCGTATATCGCAGGCAAGGGCGACAAGAGGGTGTCTGTTGTTTTCAGGGACCACACCCTTTCCGACCTCGTGGGATTCGTGTACTCCAAGTGGGACTACAAGAACGCCGTGCATGATCTCCTGAATAGACTTCACAGGATCAGGCGCTCCGTCTCCGGCGGACCACGTCTCGTATCCATCATCCTCGACGGCGAGAATGCCTGGGAGTACTACCAAAACGACGGACGGGATTTCTTTCTCTATCTCTACGAAAGACTGAGCAGGGAAGAGGGTCTCAAGTGCGTTACGGTGGGCGAATACCTCGATGCACACCCAGCATCTGATCATATTGAGCACCTCCATGCCGGCTCATGGATCAATGCCAATTTCCGCGTCTGGATAGGGCACGAAGAGGATAACAGGGCATGGGATCTCCTGTCCAGGACGAGGGACGACCTCACTGCGTATGCAGCAGCCAATGGAGCTCCGGCCAAGCTTGCGGCCGCATGGGAGGAGATATACATCGCCGAGGGCAGCGATTGGTGCTGGTGGTACGGAGACGACCATTATTCTGAGAACGAGGAGGAGTTCGACCTGCTCTTCAGGACCCATTTGATGAATGTGTACCGCATCATCGGACTGGACATGCCGGACGAGCTCTATATACCTATTCTGCGCGAAGACAGGCAGGCCATGCCCACAGTGGAGCTGACCTCGTTCCTGTCGCCTACCATAGACGGCACGGTGACCGATTACTTCGAGTGGCTGCCGGCAGGATACTATGATGTAAGCCAAGGCGGCGGGGCCATGCACAGGGGCGCGAGCGTGATCGCACATATATACTATGGATTCGACGTCGCGAACATGTTCCTTCGTCTCGATCCGAGCCAGAGCCTCCTGGATGAAAGGGTGGCAGATCTGACATTCACCGTCCGTTTTCTCAAGCCGAAGGATCTGGATATAGAGATTCGTATCCTTCCCGGAGTGAAGAGGGTGACGGCAGGCCTGTTTCAGGGCGAGAACGATGCAAGGAGGCGGATAGCTGAGATAAACTCGGTTGCGGCGAACGAGATAATAGAGCTTGCGGTGCCTTTCGAGCTATTGGGGGCGAGGCCGAACGACGAAATACACTTCTTCGTGACTGTGGAGAGGAACGGCTCCGAGGTGGAGAAGTGGCCTTATCGGGGATACATACTGATCACTGTACCGACGGAAGACTTCGAGGCCATGATGTGGAAGGTCTGATTCAGCGCAGGCCCTTCCAGTATCTGCCATGAATGGACCGCATCGTGCTTATCACCTTTTCTGCAGAGGGCACTGACGATACCGCCCTCTGCTCTATCGGACTCTCAAGCGCCTCGAGGACGGACTTCGCACCCAGCCGAAGCCCTTCCGGGTTGTAGCCTCCTTCAAGGGTGACGATTATCCTTCCGCCGCATGTGAGTGTCGCGATCTCCTTTATTATCCCCGCGAGCGCGCGGAATCCGCCTGCAGTGAGGGCCATGCCTCCGAGCGGATCCTTTATGTATGCATCGAAACCTGCAGAGACCAGGACGAGTTCAGGCCTATACTCCAAGGCAATCGGTTTCAGTATCCGCTCATAGAGCAATATGTATTCCGCATCCCCGAAGCCTGAAGGCAGGGCCGCATTTACGGTAAAACCCTCGCCTCTTCCTCTTCCGACCTCGTCGAAATAGCCCGTGCCGGGATAATGCGGATACTGATGAGAAGAGAAGAACAGAACGCCCGGGTCTTCATAGAATGCATTCTGCGTCCCGTTTCCGTGATGCAGGTCCCAATCTACGATAAGCACCCTGCCGAGACTGTATTTCTGTCGTGCGTATTCCGCTGCGATCGCGACATTGTTGAACAGACAGAATCCCATCGCCCTGTGCGGCTCTGCATGGTGTCCAGGCGGCCGGACGAATGCGAAGACAGAGGTAGCGCTTCCGGCCCCGGATTTCGGGGCAAGCAGTGCATCCACTGCCTGGAGAAGGCCTCCGACGGCGAGACGTGCTGTCTCGTAGGATTTGGCGGACAGCCCTGTATCTGCATCGAGCTGGGTATGAGGTCTACCTTCTGTTGCGGCGACCCTGCTGATGTACAAAGGGTCGTGTATGAGGGCGAGTTCATCCTCGGTAGCGATCCGCGGATATATCACGGGTATGTCTCGAAACTCTTCGTCTATGAGCGCATGAATGACCTTCAGGCGGTTGGGGCTTTCGGGATGGCCGCGGCCTGGGTCGTGTTCGAGGTATCTCTCGTCCCGTATGAGCGACAGTGAGGCTGTCATGTCCTTTTGTCTATCGCGCTTTGCGTGAGCGGGAATAAGACTTCTTTGTCAGCGTCGCCTTTTTCTTCTGTGCGGGCTTCTGCTTCGTCTTTTGTGCGCTTTGCAGTTTCTGGACCTGTTGCTTCAGGGCCTCCACTTCCTGTGTGCGCTCTTCGAGCCATTGCATGAGCTTTGCATTGTCCTGCTTCAGTGCCTCTATCTCTGCAAGCGCTGCATTCCTCTCGGATCTCGCCTTTGCGGCGTATGAGAAGCTCAATATCAAAAGTATGAGAACCGCCGCCGCTGCAGCGAGGAAAATGAGCTTGGCGCGTTTCGTAGGATCCATATCACTGTGTTCCATTCTGTTTGCGTCAACCCTCCTTATTATGGTCTTTTCGGCGTCCCTATGAGACTTCATTTGTACCTCTCTACCTCGAACCTGAAAAGCTTAGTCTTGGCGCCTGGTAATATGCCTGCCTTCTGCATTGCTATGGATACCTGCTCTTCTGCAGAGTTCACACCTTCGATATCCGGCAGCAGCAGGCCGCGCCTCAGACCGGATTGAACTATTACTCCGTATCTCTTGGGGTCCAGGTCTTCTATGCCTGATACAGGCTCCGGAGATGTGAGGACATCGACGGTGTATTCTATATTATCGAGTTCCTCCGGCCTTACACACATGAACCTCGGGTCGCAGGTCGCAGCCGCGACCGCATTCTTGGCCGTCTCCCTCGCGATGTTGGACTCGGTCGGATTGTATGTGCCTATG
The DNA here is from genome assembly GCA_037444505.1 of Nitrospirota bacterium. Lineage (GTDB taxonomy): Bacteria > Nitrospirota > UBA9217 > UBA9217 > UBA9217 > JBBIMH01. The sequence continues at coordinate 8,207 of JBBIMH010000031.1, forward strand.
CAGCCCCTGAGCCCTCCGCCGATCTTGAGGCAGACGAACACACCTCCCTTGCGTTTAAGCTCTCCCGGCAAGCTGTCGTCCGAGACCTGGAGCGTCCTGCCTTCTTTTATATAAAGTTCTACGGCGTCCTTTGCGATCTTTACCAGGGGATGCATCACATATCCCTCTGCACTACATAGTCTGCAAGTGTCATCAGAGACCGCCGATGTACAGAGTCCGGAAACACGGAAAGGGCCTGCTTCGCCTCGTCGGCAAACGCCTGGGCGCGCTGGAGTGCGTCTTCCACTGCGCCGCGCTTAGACAGCATGGCAAGGGTATATTCTAGATCTGACTCCTCTATCTCATCAGACAAAAGGATACCCTTTATGTGCTCTTTCTCTTCAGGACCGGCCTCGCGCATTAGATATATGAGCGGCAGGGTCACCTTGCCCTCGGCAAGGTCCTTGCCGAGCGTCTTTCCGAGCAGCCTCTGGTCCGCTGCATAATCCAGCGTGTCGTCGGTTATCTGGAATGCGAGGCCGAGCTTTTTGCCGTATGCGGCGACGGCATCTTCCCACGACAGGGGGGCCTTGCTGATGATCGCGCCCAATCTGCAGGCTGCGGCGATGAGCACCCCTGTCTTGCACTCCACGAGCCTGAAATACTCCGCCTCGGTCATGTTGATGTTCTTTATCTGCATGAGCTGGAGGACCTCGCCCTCGGACATGGTGGTGGTGGTCTCGGAGAGCACGTCCATGACGCGCTGGTTCTGCAGCCTCACTGCATGATACAGAGCCTTCGAGTACAGAAAGTCTCCCACGAGTATACTTGCCTGGTTGCCCCAGAGTGAATTCGCAGAGGAGCGGCCCCTACGGAGCTTCGCCTCGTCGACAACGTCGTCATGCAGAAGTGATGCGGTATGGATGAACTCCACCACGCTTCCTATGAGATATTCTACATCATGGCCCTTGTATCCGCATAGACGGGAGCATATGACATGGAGCAGGGGGCGGAACCTCTTGCCGCCCGCAGCGAGGATGTATCTGCCGACATCCTGGATCAGCGGAACGTCGGTGCCCAGGCTCTCATAGATCCTGTCTTCTATCCGGTCCATGTCGGACTTGTATTCATCCAATATGTCTTTGAGCGTGGCGATCATGAGGATAGCCGGCGAGGCGTATATGCAATAATATGGAAGAATGCCGGTGAAGTCAAGCCATTTCTCCTTCGGACCTCAGAGCTTCATGGCCTCTTTTACATCCGACATGGTGGCGGCCGCAACCGCAGCAGCGCGTCTCGAACCGTCGGCGATGACCTCGTCTATCTTTTTCGGGGTTGCGGAGAGCTCTTTTCTCTTCTCCTGGATGGGCGCGAGATATGCGAGCAGGTGTTTCAATAGCTCTCTCTTGTCGTCCACGCACCCTATGCCTGCACGCCTGCACTCCACATTCACATGGTCCTGCCACTGTTTCGGCGCGAATATCCGGTCTAGGGTGAAGAGGGGGCATACATCCGGATCTCCGGGGTCCTGCCTCCGCTTTCTGGCTGGGTCCGTCATGAAGCTGAGCACCTTCTTTGTTATGGTCTCCGGTGGGTCGGAAAGGTTTATAGTATTATTGTAACTCTTGCTCATCTTCCTGCCGTCCGTGCCGAGCAGTTTGGGATATTCCGTTAAGAGCGGCTGCGGCTCCGGAAAGACTACTCCGTAGATCGCGTTGAATCTTCTGCATATTTCGCGCGTGAGCTCCAGGTGCGGAAGCTGGTCGATTCCCACCGGCACATAGTCCGCCTTGTATATCAGTATGTCCGCGGCCTGGAGCACTGGATAGCCTAGAAACCCGTATGTATTCATCTCGAGGTCTTTGATCTGCTCTATCTTTTCCTTGTACGTGGGCACACGTTCGAGCCAGGGAAGCGGCGTGCTCATGGACAGTAGTATATGCAGGATCGCATGCTCCGGCACCAGAGACTGCTTGAACAGAACAGACTTCTCCGGATCTAGGCCTGCGGACAGCCAGTCTATTATCATCTCGTGCGTATAATGCCGCATCTTCGATGTGTCTGCATACTGTGTGGTGAGTGCATGCCAGTCAGCGATAAAATAGAAACACTCATACTCTCCGCTGTCCTGAAGCCTTCTCCAGTTCTCCAGCGCGCCTATCAGGTTTCCGAGATGCAGCAGTCCACTCGGCTGCATACCGCTAAGAACACGTTTCTTGCTCATTTTAGAAACCGTCTCCAAGGAGGAACGAAATGACGGGCCTCACTATGGGCCATATAATCCTTCCCAGGGCGCCGACGGCTATCAACATGAGCAGTATCATTGTGCCGAAAGGCTCAAGACGATAGTACGCCTGCCCAAACTGCTCCGGCAGGAGCCAGTACACGAGCCTGCTTCCGTCCAGGGGAGGGATGGGGATCATGTTCAGCACTGCAAGGACCACGTTTATGATGACGCCGTAGCCGAGCATGAGTCTGGTAGGGTCTGCAAACCATTCCCATGTAGAGCGAGGAAGCACCGATTCCAGCGCAGGGAGCGCCGTCCTGAGCGCAAATGCGCATGCAACAGCCATGAGGATATTCACCCCAGGCCCTGCAACGGATGAAAGCGCCATGTCGCGCTTGGGGTGACTAAAGTTATATGGATTTATCGGCACTGGTTTGGCGTAGCCGAATACCATCCTGCCGTCCGTAAGGATGAACAGAAGCAGAGGCATCAAGATTGTGCCGAATGGGTCGATATGAGACAGCGGGTTCAGGGTGAGTCTTCCCATGTTCCTTGCAGTGGGATCTCCGAGCATATCCGCGACCCAGCCGTGAGCGACCTCATGAAACACAATGGCGAATACAAGGGGCAGCGTCATGACCGAGATCTTTTGTATGAGAGTGAGTTGTTCCATAGAAAGCGTAGGATAATCTCAGAATTACTGTACCGAATACGGAATATCATCCGAGCCTTGCATTGCGACGCAAGCCTGATTGATATTCGGCCGTTTGAGGCTTAGACATAGTAATATGTCATCGTTTTATTTGATTACAACAAGCGCCTCATCCGGATTTACGCTGTCCCCCTCCTTGACGAATATCTCCTGGACCGTACCGGTTATTGGCGTATGGACCTCGTTCTCCATCTTCATTGCCTCTATGATGAGCACTGTGTCGCCGGCCTTTACCTGGTCTCCTGGTTTCACTTTTACTTTTATCACAGTGCCGGGCATCGGCGCGGTAACGTCGCCGGGTTCCTTCGCCTTCGGCCTCCTCGACTGGCCGCCTACACTCGGGGATATCTTGCCTTCTTCCGAAGGAACCACCTCCACTAGAGGCTCTACGATAACCTCGACGAGCTGATTGTCCACCCAGATGAAGTACGGCCTCTTTCCTTCGGATTTGTGGCCCTTGCCACCTACCTTTATGTGATAGGACTCGCCATGCACGTTTATCATGAATTCCGAAGGGGCGAGTACAGGCCCGGCCTCGGCGGCCTGTGCAGGTCCGGAAGGCTTTTTAGGCTCCTCCGGCGGGAAGCCTTTTTCCCGCAGCTCCGCGAACTCGCGGAATATCTTCGGGAACAGAGCATATGAGAGGACATCTTCCTCGGACTTCACAATGTCCTTTATCTCCTGCATCGCCTTTTCGAGCTCGGGCTCGAGCGTGTCGGCAGGCCGCGTCTCGACAACAGGCTCATCTCCGAGGATCTTCTTTCTTATCTCCTCATTGACCGGAGCGGGCGGCTTGCCGTAGAGGCCCTTGAGATAATTCTTCACCTCGCTTGTTACCACCTTGTACCTCTCTCCTGTGAGGATGTTCAGCGTCGCCTGCGTGCCCACTATCTGGCTTGATGGTGTAACCAGAGGCGGATAGCCGAAGTCTTCCCTCACCCGCGGTACCTCTGCGAGGACCTCCTCCATGCGGTGCAGTGCGTTCTGCTCCTTGAGCTGCGTCGCAAGGTTCGAGAGCATGCCTCCAGGGACCTGATAGATGATCGCATTGGGGTCTATGCCGGTATATTCGCTCTCGAAGGCATTGTACTTCTTCCGGACATTCTTGAAGTGCTCCGTAACGCGGCCTATGAGCTTTAGGTCGAGGCCTGTGTCGTGCTGCGTGCCGCTCAGCACATGCACGATCGTCTCGAGAGGCGGCTGGCTCGTGCCGCTCGCCATAGAAGACACCGCGCAGTCCACGATATCCACCCCTGCCTCTATCGCCTTCAAGGTCGTGGCCACCGCCATTGCGCTTGTATCATGCGTGTGCAGGTGTATCGGCGCCGACACCGCCTTCTTGAGTTTCTGCACGAGATCGAAGGCGTCTATGGGCGCGAGGAGCCCCGCCATGTCCTTGATGCAGATGGTATCAGCGCCCATGTCCTCGAGCTTTCTTGCCATATCTACGAACAGGTCGTTGGAATATATAGGGCCGAGGGTGTAGCAGAAGGCCGCCTCCACCTTCCCGCCGTATTTGATTACAGCCTTCACAGATGATTTGATGTTTCTGAAATCGTTCAGGGCGTCGAAGATGCGGAATATGTCCATGCCGTTCTCGACCGCCTTCTCCACGAACCTCTCCACCACATCGTCCGCATAGTGGCGATATCCAACGACGTTCTGGCCCCTGAGCAGCATCTGGAGCGGCGTCTTTTTGAAGGCCTTTTTAAGTACGCGCAATCTCTCCCACGGATCTTCCTTCAGGAAGCGGAGGCAGGTATCAAATGTAGCCCCTCCCCAGACCTCCACGGACCAGAAGCCTATCTGGTCCATGGTCTCTGCAATAGGAAGGAGGTCCTCTGTCCTCATCCTTGTTGCGAGCAGGCTCTGGTGCGCATCTCGGAATGTGGTGTCCATTATATGGACTTTTTTGGCGGCGTTCTTTTTCGCGCTCGGCATGACAACTCCTGAAATCGCAGAGGGCATTAGGGCATAGGGCATAGGGTTAGAATCTATGCGCTCTGCTCTATACCCTCTCTGCGGTTTGTTATACTTTCGAATGCGCTACTATAGCGGCGGCTATGGCTATCGCAGTGTCTGCAGTGTCCCTCTCTTGCTCATACATAAGCCTGTCGGCCTGCTCTTCTATATATCTAGTGCTGAAGTTTCCGGAGATGAACTTCGGATCCTCCATCACCTTTTTATAATAGGGTATGGTCGTCTTTATCCCACGGATTACGTATTCGCTCAGACAACGATGCATCCTGCGCACAGCCTCTTCCCATGTGTTGCCCCTGACTATGAGCTTTGCGAGTAGGGAGTCGTAGTATGGCGTGACCGTATAGCCGCGATATACATTCCCGTCTATCCTTACTGCATAGCCGCCCGGAGAGTAATAGCCGGTAATCCTGCCTGTCGTGGGCAGAAAATCGTTCATCGGATCTTCCGCATTTATTCTGCACTGGATCGAATATCCCCTCAGCGAGATGTCCTCTTGCTTGAAAGGCAACCTCTCTCCTGCGGCGATCTTTATCATAGTCTGCACAAGGTCTATGCCTGTTATCTCCTCGGTTATGGTGTGCTCCACCTGGATCCTGGTATTCATCTCGAGAAAATAAAAATTCCTGTCCTTATCCACCAGGAATTCGACGGTGCCCACATTGTCATAACCCACAGACCTGGCAACCTTTATGGCGGCCTCGCCCATCCTTTGTCTTAAGCCTTCGTCTAGTATGAGCGACGGAGCAATCTCTATGAGCTTCTGGTGGCGTCGCTGTATGGAGCAGTCCCTCTCTCCGAGATGGACGATATTGCCGTATCTGTCCGCCGCTATCTGAAACTCTATATGATGCGGCTCTTCTATGTATTTCTCTATGAATACAGCATCGTTTCCAAAGGCCTTCTTCGCTTCACCGATGGCGAGAGGGAGCATCCTCCGGACGGCGTCACTGTTCCTGCATACACGCAGCCCCCTGCCGCCGCCGCCTGCCGATGCCTTGAGGATCACGGGATAGCCTATCTTTTCAGCGGCTGCTATGGCCTCTTCTTCCGAATGCAGGGCAGGGGAGCCCGGGATCACGGGAACGCCGAGCCCTGCCATCATGTTCCTCGCCTCTATCTTGAGCCCCATGTCCCTGATGGCTCTTGGATTCGGGCCTATGAAAGCGATGCCCGCGTCGAGGCAGGCCTGGGCGAATTCAGGGTTTTCGGCCAGGAAGCCGTAACCAGGGTGGATCGCGTCTGCGCCGAGTTGCTTTGCAAGGTCTATGATACCGTATATGTTCAGATACCCTGCGAGCGGGCCTGGGCCTACGAGCGCAGCCTCATCCGCTTTCTTCACATACAGAGTCGCGGCGTCCGCCTCTGAATGGATTGCGATTGTCCTTATCCCGAGCTCCTTGCAGGCGCGGATGATCCTCAGGGCGATCTCGCCCCTGTTTGCTATGAGAACTTTTTTGAACATCAAGCTGAAACCCCATGGATGAATGATACAAATCGACTGTCCTGTGCGGTTGCAAATCCGAGGTCTACCAGTATCATTCAGGTGGTCGTATCGTTTACACTCTTATCGAGGCATGCACTTTAAGGCCGTAGACAAATCGCCAAGCATTTTTGAATGTAGATAGTAAGGGAAACCGGTAGGAGAGTCAAGAAAAAATTCACAAAAAGGCCGCTGTCATCTGACCATGGGTTTGAATGCCCCGTCCTCCACCTTGATGATAAACAGTTTTTTATGAGCCTCTCCACTGCCTGCAAATGTGGTCGTACCTGTTATCCCCGGGTACTCCTTGAGATCCAGGAGCCCCTCCTGAACAGCGGCCGCGGTCTCCCTCCCCGTCCTTATCAGGGAGAGGACCATCATCGCGGCATCATATGCCTGTGCTGCGAGGATATCAGGCTCCTCTTGATAGGCGGATCTGTAGGCATTTACGAAGGCCGTCACGGCAAGATCTGTGCTCTCAGGCGCGAAGCCGTCTATGAAGACAGCGCCCTCTGCATGCCTTCCTGCCCGCTCTATGAGCTCTTGCGAGTGCCAATTGTTGGAGCCGATGAGGGTGACGCCTGTGATGTTATAGAACGCAAGCTGCGGGATGAGCAACCCTACACGGTCCGCATAACCAGGCAGATACGCTGCATCGAAACCGGGCGCGTATTCCTGGAAGAGCTTCTTCCTTTCGGCCTCGTCCTCTGGGATCGGGATCCTCCTTGCGCGGAGGTCTATTTCGATCACCTTTCTGATCCATGGGCCGAAATCATTTGCATCGGGAGGATAGGCCACTGTTGCCAGGATTTCTGCCTTTTTCGCTAGCTCTATGGCGAAGAGCCTCGCAATGTCCCTGCCGTATGCGTCGTTGGGATGGAGTATGACGACTTTCTTGAGCCGCATACCTATTGCATACTGGGCTGCTGCTGCTGCTTGGCTCGCGTTCGTAATAGCATTTCTGAACATCCACGGACTCAAGCCGCCGATACCAGGGCCGGATGCAGCAGGGGTTATCACAGGGATCTGTATCTTCTCGAGTTCGGCCGCCACTGCCTCGGCCTCTTTGGTAAGCAACGGGCCGACAGCGGCGACCACTCCTCTTTGTCCGAGCTCCAGCATTGCACCGGCCGCCTTTTCTGCCGAGCCTTCTGTATCCTTTACAACAAGCTCCACCCTTGCCTCTGGATAGCGCTGATTGTGCTCGCTTACTGCGATCTGTATGCCGTGCAGGACCCTGTCTCCGAAGAAGGCGGCCTGTCCGGTCTGCGGCACAAGCACGCCAATTGCAAACCTCGGCGCCGACAGCATCGCCGTCGCCTGGGTCTTCAGCATCTCCGCGCGGCTCTTCTCAGGATGCGATGGGAAGCGATCTATGAATTCCGATGCGGCCTTGAGCGCGTCGCTGTATTTCCGCTGCTCCATGAACATGCCGGAAAGCCGGAGCAAAGCTATGTCTGCCGGATACGACCGGCCTTGCGCTGTCTGGACGAGCTCTTCTTCAGTAAGGTTTTTTTCTATTATCTCGCGTACCCTCTCCCTGTAGCCCGCCCGCTGCTTCTCGTCGGTGGATAGAAAGACGAGACCGGCATACTCTGCAAGCGCCTTTGGATAATTCTTCTTCGAGATATATGCGAAGCCGAGCATCTCCGTTGCCATACGCAGCTTGCTCGGATCGCTTATCTTCGAACGGTCTTCGAGATTGGCTATGGCGAGGTCAAAGTCCTTTATTTCGAAGTAGCATATGCCGAGTTTGTATTTCGCCTCTAGTATGAATGTGGAGGCGGGGAACCTTTCTATAATCTCTTTATAGTAACTCAGCGCCCGCTGGTAGTCCCTTAGAGATATGCGCATCTCTCCCATGAGATACAGCGCACGGTCGGCGTGTCGGCTCTTAGGATAGCGTGAAAAAAAAGTATCTATGATCTTGGACGCCTGATCGTACTGCCGCTTCGAAAACGCTGCCTCCGCCTGCTCCATGAGTAGCGCGGCCCCCTTTTCCCATGGCTCCTCAGGCGGCAGTTTCGGTGTGCAGCCGAAGACGGATGCGATCAGGACGGCAAACGCAATCAGTCCTGCGCATGCCCTCATCCGGATCCGAGCTTGCATGCTACTTACCCTTTTTCTCGGCTGCGGCGGCGGTCATTGCGGCCTGCCGCCTTTCGCGCAGCCTCTCTTCTCTGCGCTTGCGTCTTCTGCGCAGCTCGCGGTCTTTTTCGCGCATGATGCGGTCTCCTTTCATCTTGGAATTCGGCTGATCAAGCGTGCATACTATAGCCGAGAAACAAAGGTTTGTCAATAATCTCTATTTTTTCTGCTCATTGCATATATTATATGTGGTATGCTGAGGTGCCTTCATATGATTAAATTTTAATTTCAGATAAAGCCTGACAGGGTATGCCTTTATGACTTTTTAGAACGCGATGAATATTATATCTGTGTATTGTGAATATATAACCCTTGGCCTCATGGATTAGAGCTGTGTCTGTTGTGCTGATTTACGCCTAAGGTATTGCTCTAAAAGTCATTCCGGCACACCCTGTAGGCTTGCACCGGAAAACGTGATGAGCCATTTTTTCACTTGATTTATGAGGTGCGATATATTAGATTATAGCCGTCCGGGGACGGATGTGGGCGAGTAGCTCAGTTGGGAGAGCACCGCGTTCGCAATGCGGGGGTCGAGGGTTCGAATCCCTTCTCGTCCACCAGTTGTTATTTCCCTTCTCTTGCAATTGAGCGCCCTCTTGAAGGCCTCGAGAGCACGTGGAAAACCTTTCTATTGCCGTGCCCTTTCACCCCACTGTTGTATAAAGACGCGGTTTGTGTGCTTTACCTGTTTTCTCATTGTCAGGCATGGCCGTCTCATCTTACGCCTGTCTCGCATCTTAACTGCGCTTCGAACTCATACCTCATGTCTCGAGCAGGAGTGATGTGCTATGATTAAAATAGAGACCGAGGCATCTGCTGAATGTATTTTCGTAGAGGCGTTGATCAGACGGTGAATGATCAAGGAGGTATGAATATGGCACAGAAGAAGATAGCAGTTATTGTAGGGAGTCTTCGGAAGGAGTCATACAACCGAAAGATGGCAAAGGCGCTGATGAGGCTTGCGCCTGCCTCTCTCAGCCTCGAAATTGTAGAGATAGGGGCGTTGCCTCTTTATAATCAAGACATGGACGACAATCCGCCGACTGTCTGGACCGAATTCCGTGAGCGGATCAGAAAGGCGGACGGAGTTCTGTTCGTGACGCCCGAATACAATCGCTCTGTCCCAGGGGTGCTCAAGAATGCCATTGATGTCGGCTCCCGTCCATACGGCAAGAGCGCATGGCAGGGGAAACCGGCTGCAGTGGTGAGTGTCTCGCTCGGGGCCATAGGGGGGTTCGGTGCCAATCACCATCTCAGACAGTCACTCGTGTTTCTGGATATGCCTGCGATGCAACAACCGGAGGCATACATAGGCAATGCCGCTGAGCTGTTCGATAAAAACGGCGAGCTGACAGCCGAAGACACCCGAGAGTTCGCAGGGGAATTCATGAAGGCCTTTGCAGCCTGGGTAGATAAGCACGCTGCTTAGTTCTGAAACGGGTGGCTCTGGCGGAGAGCTGGAAAGAACTTGCAACAGGAGGACGCGGCCTCTCACTCGCCAGCCTTTACCGCCTCATACGGTTCCAAGCGGCTCGCCGAGACTGCCGGAATCAAGGCTGCCGCAACGCCCGACGATATTGCGGACGCCAGGATTGTGACAGAAAGCCTTAATGTCTCTCCGGCCGAGGGCATGAGATATGCTCCGGAGATATCTGCATACACGGCTTGGGGTATAATCCGCACGATGAACAGCCCTGCCACGATGCCTGAGATGCATCCTGCGGATGTCAGCGCCGCAGCCTCGCCTATCACGAGCATGAAAATGTGCTTCCTGTTCGCGCCGATAGATCTGAGGATCGCCATCTCGCGGTTGCGCTCGTTTACAATCATCGAGAATACAGATCCGAGCATGAGCATGGAGATGAGCCACAAAAGCGCACCGAATATGCTTACGGCACGCGAGACACCGGCGATCTGTCTCTTAATCGCGCTCGTGAGCTCTCCGGAAGGGATGGCCTTCACGCCTTTTACGCCGTGCTCTATCATGATGGCCGTCCTTGCAGGCGGCCATTCCTCTTCGGACCGGACGAGCACCGCTGAAATGGCGTCCCTATCCAATGACAACGGCTCCCTCGCCAATTTGCGAGATTCCTCCGCCATCCTGTGTGCCGCATTCATCGTCATGAATACTGAGCGGTCCAGAAACACCATGCCTGTGGGCTCCATTGTGCCTGCTACAGTGAATCTCGTGCCGAAGAAGGGGATGGTGTCTCCGGGCAGGGCAGGGATATCTCCGCCTGTTATCACTTCCGCGTCGGATAACGGCCTCTTTAGTTTGCTGCGCAGCCAGGGCGTGACTGTGAAATCTGATTCCGGCGCGAATGCGACAAGAAACACCTTGACGTCATAGCAGCACGAAAAGGGAAGGGGCTTCAAAAAAAGCTGGGGCGTTGCCTGTTTTACGCCTTTGACATTTCTGATTTCGTCGAGCACTTTTTTATTCATAGTGAAATGGGTAGGCTCGCCCGTCAAAAGGGCAGAGCGCGCCTGGAGGTCGTATTGCTTGGGTATTACGATGACATCGGCGCCGAGCCGCATGGCGCCTGTTTCGAGGGAATTCTCCACCCCTGCGAAGAAGAGAGAGGAGATGAAAACAGCGGCCGAGACCGCTGCGGCCACGAGAATAAGGATAGCGGTTCTGAACCTCTTTCTCATGAGGTTTCTGAATATGAGGAGCGGGAGAGAAATGTGTGCGGCCATGTATTTATTTATAATAATGGGTTTATGAGAAAGTCCGTGCCGTCGTTGCGCCTCTCATCCAGCACGATCACCCTTCTTCCACGTACCTCGAGCCTGCCTTCTGCATAGAGCTGTATCGCTCGGGAGAATATCTTGTGCTCCTGCTTGAGGATTCGTTCGGAGAGGGAATCCTCCGTATCTGTGTCGAGTATGGGGACGACCGCCTGGATGATGATTGGTCCTGTGTCGGTGCCCTCGTCCACAAAATGGACGGTACAGCCTGAGAATTTCACTCCGTAATCGAGCGCCTTTTTCTGGACATGGACGCCTGGAAATGCCGGCAGTAGCGATGGGTGTATGTTCATGATCCTGTTCGGAAACTCTCGTATCAATGCCCTCGTGACTATGCGCATGAAGCCTGCGAGGCATACGAGCTCCACACCTCTTTTTTTCAGCTCTTCCGCGAGTGCGGCGTCGTATGCCTCACGGGTCTCGAAATTCTTCCAGCTTATCGCGACAGCAGGTATGTTGTGCTTTTTTGCGCGTTCGAGGGCATATGCGTCCGGCTGGTCGCTGATTACCACCGCTATCTCAGCGGATAGTACGCCTTTTTCTATGTTATCTATAATCGCCTGGAGATTGGAGCCGCGTCCGGATACGAGGAC
>JBBIMH010000031.1:20179-21268 GCA_037444505.1 Nitrospirota bacterium
CCCTTATTTCTCTTGGTATTCCACGACCTGTTTTCCCTTTGCGATTTCGCCGATGTGGTACGGCCTCTCTCCGAGCCGCCTTGCGGCCTTTATCGTCGCCATGACCTGTCTTTCAGGGACCGATAGAATCATGCCTATGCCCATGTTGAAGTCCCTGTACATCTCGGCGTCGTCCACACCTGCTTCCTGCTGCACGAGACCGAAGATGGGGGGTATGTTCCATGAGCCTTTGCGCACCACTGCCTTTACGCCTTTGGGCAGGATGCGCGGCAGGTTCTCTGTTATGCCTCCGCCTGTGATGTGCGCCATGCCGCGAATGTCCAGTTTTTTTGAGAGGGCGAGAACGGTCTTTGCATATATCTTCGTCGGCGTCAAAAGCACGTTGCCTAACGGCATTCCGAGTCCGGGCGGGGTCTGGTTCAGTTTGTATCTTCCCGACTCGAGCAGCACCTTGCGCACGAGAGAATACCCATTGCTGTGAAGGCCGGATGAGGCGAGACCTATGAGCTGGTCTCCAGGTTCGATCCTGGAGCCGTCGATGATCCTGCTCTTTTCCACCACGCCTACAGCGAACCCTGCGAGGTCGTACTCGTCTTCCGCATAGAATGAAGGCATCTCGGCTGTCTCTCCTCCGATTAGGGCGCAGCCCGCCTGCCTGCATCCTGCTGCAATGCCTTTTACGATGTCTGTATGGACATCCGGCTTGAGCCTGCCGGTCGCAAAGTAGTCGAGAAAGAATAACGGCTCGGCGCCCGAGACGATTATGTCGTTCACGCACATGGCGACCAAGTCTATGCCGACTGTATCATGCCTGTTCAAAAGGAAGGCTATCTTGAGCTTCGTGCCCACACCGTCCGTTCCAGAGACGAGCACAGGGTTTCTGTATTTCTTGAGGGCAAAGAGGCCGCCGAAGCCACCGATGTGGGTGAGGACCTCTGGCCTGAAGGTGGACTTCACATAAGGCTTTATCTTGCGGACGAAGAGGTCTCCGGCGGCTATGTCAACTCCAGCGTCTTTGTAGGTAATAGGCATGACTGCCCCCTGCGAGTTTCATTCGGTGAGCGTGATGATAGTACCTGTAATGCCGCT
>JBBIMH010000031.1:21368-34248 GCA_037444505.1 Nitrospirota bacterium
GGATGAAACGGCCCTGCAAGCACCGTCCCGCTGCGGAGGAGTTCCTCGGTAGGCTGGAGCCCGACCCTGATTACCCGGATCCCTTCGGACTCCAACATGGAGACCGCGCTGCTCAGCATCTCTACGGCCTCGGGCAGGGTGAGGGGGGTGTATTCGCCGTGCTCGTACATCTCGGCAAGGGGGCTGTCTCTGATGACGAGGAGGGGATAGAGCCGCGCAAAATCGGGTCTGAGCTCTATCGTCTTCGAGATAGTTTCCATGAAGCCGGCTTTTGTATCTCCTGGCAGGCCTGCCATCAACTGGACGCCGATCCTGAAGCTGTTCCTCCTCAGGAGCCCCACGGCCTTTATCGTGTCTATTGCCTTGTGACCGCGGCCGGAGAGCTCGAGGACTTTGTCATCCATGGATTGCACTCCGAGCTCGACCGTCTCCACATGATGTCCCTTCAGGAGCCTGATGACGTCTTCGTCTATGCAGTCCGGCCTCGTGGATATGCGTATGGAATCGATTCTGCCTGATTTCAGAAAAGGAGAGACCGCGGCCAGATAATCGGCCTGTATCTCGGGTGGGAGCGCTGTAAAGCTTCCGCCGTAGAAGGCGACTTCAACAAGACCGGCCTGTGAGGTTGCTGCATCGAGGTATTGTTCTATCTTTTCGCGGACGATGGAGACAGGGGGAAGGCCCTGCACCCCTGTTATCCTTCCTTGGTTGCAGAATACGCATCTGTATGGACATCCGGCATGGGGTATGAAGAATGGGATTATCATGCTCAGAAAGAAACAGGCGATGCAAGAGCCGGACGGATCTTATGCAGGCCGCCCAGGCTATTGCCCCCTGACTGCTAATATTTTAAGGGCCTCCATAGCCGCCTGCTGCTCAGCGCTCTTCTTGCTCCTGCCAGAGCCCCTGCCGAGTTTATTCCCGTTTATCAGGATCTCCACCTCGAAGTGCTTGTGATGATCCGGGCCGGTCTCAGCGACCACCCTGTATTCAGGAAGGCTCTTCAGCCGCTCTTGGCATATTTCCTGGAGCCGGGTCTTGTAGTCCCGCAGTCCGCCTGCCTTGCATGTCTTTTTTATCTCTTCAGCAAACAGTCTCTCTATCAGGCCTTTTACTGCCTCGTGTCCAGCATCCATATAAACAGCTGCGATGACCGCCTCGAGACAGTCCGCAAGGAGCGAGTCCTTGTCCCTGCCGCCTGTCTGCTCTTCGCCGCGTCCGAGCAGTATGAATCCACCGAGGTCTATGGAACGTGCAACAGAGGCGAGGGTGGGCTCGCTGACGACAGCGGCCCTCAATCTCGACAGATCTCCCTCGGTCGAGTGAGGGCATATGGTCATTAGATATTCGCTTACAGCAAGGTTAAGGACGGCGTCTCCCAGGAATTCTAGGCGCTCGTTGTGGTAGGGCAGTCTGTTCTCGTTTGCAAAGGACTTGTGCGTGAGGGCCTCATCGAGCAGCTCCGGTTTCGAAAATGCGTATCCGAGTCGCTGCTCGATCGCTTTACGGGACTGCATACTAATTCCGGTGTTTCTTGAATATGAGGCAGGCATTCGTACCGCCGAAGCCGAATGAATTGGACATCGCAACTTCTATATCCGCCTTGCGCGCCTTGTTCGGCACATAGTCCAGGTCGCACTCCGGGTCGGGGTGCTCGAGATTGATGGTCGGCGGAATGACGCCCCTGTCCATTGCGAGCACCGTGATCACGGCCTCTACACCGCCCGCCGCGCCCAAAAGATGGCCTGTCATGGACTTGGTGGAGCTTACAGGGATCTTATAGGCATGCTCTCCGAATACGCTCTTTATAGCCATTGTCTCGTATTCGTCGTTGTATTTCGTGGACGTGCCGTGGGCGTTTATGTATCCCATCTCGGAAGGGGATATGCCTGCGTCTTTGATGGCCATGCTCATGCAGCGCGCGGCGCCCTCTCCGTTAGGGGCGGGCGTGGTGAGGTGATATGCGTCTCCGGTGAGACCGTAGCCGATCACCTCCGCGTATATCCTTGCACCGCGCTTCAGCGCGAACTCGAGCTCTTCGAGTATAACGATGCCCGCTCCCTCGCCCATCACGAAGCCGTCACGCTCCGCATCGAACGGTCGGCTTGCACGCTCGGGCTCGTGGTTCCTCGTGGAGAGGGCCTTCATGGCGCAGAATCCGCCGACGCCGATGGGGCATATGCAGGACTCGGTGCCTCCGGCGATCATCGCATCCGCGTCGCCCCGCTGTATTATCTTGAAGGCGTCGCCTATGGAGTGGGTCCCTGTGGCGCAGGCGGTCACCGCGGCGGAGTTAGGGCCTTTTGCACCGTAGCGTATGGATATCTGGCCAGATGCCTCATTGATGATGAGCATGGGGATGAGAAACGGTGACAGCTTTCTGTATCCCTTATCGAGATACGCCTTGTAATATCGCTCTATAGCCGGCAGGCCGCCTATACCTGCGCTCACCATGACTCCCACCCGTTCCGCGTTCTCCGAGGTGATCTTGAGCCCAGAGTCGTCCATCGCCATCTGGCTTGCTGCAATGGCCAGGTGTATGAACCTGTCCATCTTCTTGATCTCTTTCTGCTCTATGTACTGAGCCGGGTCGAAGCCGTGTATTTCACCTGCGATCTGTGTCGGTATGTCCTTGTCCTCGAAATACGTGATAGGGCCTATGCCTGATCTGCCGTTTATCAGGCCCTCCCATGTCTTTTCCGTGTCGAGCCCCACTGGTGTGATCATGCCGACGCCGGTGACAACTACTCGTCTCTTCAAAATGTTACCTCCCGCCCATGAAATCCGAAAAGCCAAAAAACCCCTCCTGCCCGAGGGTATTCTCCCTGCAGGAGACGGGTCTTCTGGCTTTCGGAAGTCAGGAACCGATAAAAAGCTAAAAAGCCCTGATCGATTGCCTTATCTATTTCGCCTTGGCCTTGATATAATCAATCGCGTTCTGTACGGTGGCGATCTTTTCGGCGTCCTCGTCCGGTATCTCGATTCCGAACTCCTCTTCGAGGGCCATCACGAGCTCGACCGTATCGAGCGAGTCGGCGCCCAGGTCGTTAACGAAGGATGCCTGGGGCTTCACATCGCTCTCCGGCACACCGAGCTGCTCAGATATTATCTTCTTCACCTTTGCATCCACATCAGCCATTTTAGTCCTCCCGAAATTTAGTTATTTCGCACTACTATGATTATCCTATGTCTGCAGACCGAAATCTACATGTACATGCCGCCGTTCACATGTATCACCTGGCCTGTGATGTAGGAGGCCCAAGGCGAGGCCAAGAACCTCACTGCATTCGCCACGTCTTCCGGTGTGCCGAGCTTGCCCACCGGGATCTGCTTCGCAAGCTCCTGCCTTACATTCTCCGGCAGGGCCTGGGTCATGGCGGTGTCTATGAATCCGGGCGCCACTGCATTGGCGGTTATGCCTCTGTTGGCATACTCTCTCGCGATGGTCTTTGTGAGGCCTATCATGCCCGCTTTGGAGGCCACATAGTTCGCCTGGCCCGCATTGCCCATCGCACCGACGATCGAGGCGATATTGATGATAGTGCCGCTCCGCTGCTTTGTCATGTGCTTGAGGGCCGCCTTCGTGCAGAGGAATGCGCCCTTCAAATTGATGTCGAGCACGAGGTCCCAGTCTTCCTCTTTCATCCTGAGGATGAGACCGTCCCGTGTGATGCCAGCATTGTTGACGAGTATATCGAGTCTGCCGAACTTCTCTGCAGCCTGATCTACCATTGCGGACACCTCTTCCGATACGGCCACATTGGCCTTTATGGCAAGCGATTTCCTGCCTTTCGCCTCGATGTCCGCTGCGGTCTTCTGTGCGGCCTCGATATTGACATCGCATACTGCGACATCCGCGCCGTCCGTTGCAAGGGCGAGAGCTATGTCCCTGCCGATGCCCTGGCCTGCTCCGGTGACGAGTGCCGCTTTTCCTGACAAGGTCATCATATCGCTCCTTTTCGGGAGATATTTTTTATCCCGTCTCTACTTCCCCAACGCCCTTAAGGTCTCTTCCATGCTCTTCGCATCTTCTATATTGAACGCCCTCGCGTCCTTGAGTATCCTCTTCACGAGTCCGGTAAGCACCTTTCCAGGACCTATCTCTATGAATGTATCAAACCCCGCCTCCGCCATACGCCGGATGGAGTCTTCCCAGTAGAGGGGGGAGTATATCTGTCTTACGAGCGAGTCCCTTATCTCATCCGCTTTGTTTATGAACTTCGCATCTGCATTATTCACGATGGGCATGGCGAGGTCTCTGATCTCTACGGAGTCGAGCTCTTGTTTGAGTCTCTCGCCGGCCTGTCTCATCATCACACAATGCGAAGGTACGCTCACAGCAAGCGGCACAACCTTCTTAGCGCCGCGCGCCTTTGCGAGATCCATTGCCGCTTCAACCGCTTTTTTTTCGCCTGCTATGACAACCTGTCCCGGCGAGTTGTAATTGGCAGGCGCAACTATACCATTTTTGGCGGCCTCATGGCAAGTTTTTTCTACATCCGCCCTGTCCATGCCAAGTATGGCCGCCATAAGCCCTGTGCCCTCAGGGACCGCCTCCTGCATGTACCTGCCGCGCTTTTGCACGAGCGTCAAGGCGTCTTTGAGAGCTAAACCGCCTGCAGCGGTGATCGCAGTGTATTCTCCGAGGCTGTGGCCTGCCGCAGCCTCCGCTGCCAGTCCGCGGGCCTTTACTGTGCGGAGTATCACAATGCTCACGGCAAGGATCGCAGGCTGCGTATTCTCCGTAAGGTTGAGCCTCTCTGCAGGGCCGTGCAGACATAGCTGCAGGAGGTCGTAGCCGAGCACAGAGGCGGCTTCATCGAATATCGCCTGCGCCTCGCTCACGCCCTTAGCGAAATCCGCGGCCATGCCGACATACTGCGAGCCCTGTCCAGGGAATATGAATGCGATCTTCATGGTCTGCGTCTATCAGCTCCTCGACTCTTTCAGTTTCTGTATCATGAGCGGGATCACTTCCATCACGTCTCCCACTATGCCGTATGTCGCGACATTGAATATCGGGGCGTCTGGGTCTTTATTGATCGCCACGATCACGTCAGAAGACTGCATGCCCGCCACATGCTGTATCGCGCCTGATATGCCGCAGGCTATATACAGCTTCGGACAGACGGTCTTCCCTGTCTGGCCGACCTGGTGGGAGTAGGGGATCCAACCCTCGTCCACTACGGCGCGTGTCGCAGCGACAGCGCCGCCCAGAAGCTTTGCGAGCTCTTCAAGCATCTGGAAGTTCTTTGCGCTCCCCATTCCGCGGCCGCCGGCGACGATTATGTCGGCCTCGCAGATGTTTACGGTCTCGCACACCTCCTCGACGGTCCTAAGAACCTTGGTGCGCGGCTCCCCGGACTGCATGAACTTCACGTCTATGATTTCGCCGTTTCTTGCATCGTTGCGCTCGGCAGGCTTCATGACCTTGTGGCGCACAGTCGCCATCTGGGGCCTGTGGTTCGGGGTCACGATTGTGGCCATGATATTGCCGCCGAATGCAGGCCTTGTCTGGAGAAGGTTTCCAGTGTCGGGGTCTATGTCAAGCGCTGTACAGTCGGCGGTGAGGCCTGTATAGAGCGTAGAGGCGACTTTCGGAAAAAACGAACGGCCTATCGCAGTGGCACCCGCAAGGATGGTCTCGGGCTTGTGCTGCATCGCAAGGGTGGTAAGGACCGCTGCATATGCATCGTCATTGAAGTCGGCGAGTGCCGGGTCATCAGCCACATACACGATGTCCGCGCCGTATGCAATGAGCTCCTTCGCCTTGTCTCTTACGCCGCTACCTAATAGTATCGCGGAGAGCTTGACATTCCTCTTGTCCGCGAGCTTTCTGCCTTCTCCGAGGAGCTCCAAGGACACACTCGAGATCCCGCCCCTGTGCTGCTCTGCGAAAACCCATACGCCTTTATATGCAGAGAGGTCCTTTGCAGGGCCTGTCTCCATCTCCTTTTCGATGGCCTTGAATTCGCATACCTCGACGCATGTGCCGCAGATTGTGCAGGCCTCCGTAATAAATGCCTTGCCCTCGCGCATCTCTATCGCAGCGAACGGACACGCTGTCACGCATGTCCCACAACCTGTGCATTTATCCGATATGACCCTTACGCTCACGGAATACTCCTTTCCGCACCCTTGCCCCTCGCTCCTTGACCCTTGACTTTGACCCTATCATATCAATGACTGCTCTTTGAGCTTCTTGATTACATAATCTACCTGCTGCTCTATCGGCCCGGACAATATCTCCCTCCGGCCTCTCGGCGCAGGCGGGAATATGCGCACCACCTGCGTGGGCGAGCCCTTGAGCCCGATCTTGGACTCGTTCGCGCCGATGTCCTTCGCGGTCCACGGCGTGATCTTCAGAGATTTCGCCTTCATCTTTCCCTTCAGAGAGGGGAGCCTGGGCTCGTTTATCTCCTTGACCACTGTTATGAGCGCGGGCAGGGCCGTCTCGACAATATCATATCCATTATCCATGAGCCTCTCTACGACCATCCTGCCCAATGAGACCTCTTCTATCTTTCTCACATAGGCGACGAAAGGAATGCCGAGCATGTCGGCTGTTTCGGGCCCAACCTGCGCGGTGTCACCGTCGATGGCTTGTTTTCCGGCGATTACAAGGTCATAAGAGCCGATCTTCTTTATGCCCATCGAGAGCGCATATGATGTCGCCCATGTGTCGGCGCCTGCGAACGCCCTGTCGGAGAGGAGCACTACATCGTCCACACCCATCGATACAGCCTCTTTGAGCGCCTCGGCCGCCTGGGGAGGTCCCATCGTAATCGCGGTTACCTTTCCGCCATGCTTTTCCCTGAGCCGCAACGCCTCTTCTATTGCATACATATCATACGGATTTATGATGCTCGGCACACCGTCGCGCACCAGGGTATTGGTCTCCGGATTTATCCTTACCTCCGCTGCATTAGGGACCTGCTTCACCATTACGATGATATTCATCATTACCCCTCGCTTCCTACTTCGCTCCTCGAACCCTATTTATTACGTGCCGCTTCTTTGATCATGTCCAAGGCGATCACATTCCGCTGGATCTGGTTCGTGCCCTCGTATATCTGGAGTATCTTCGCGTCCCTCATCATCTTTTCGACAGGATATTCCTTCATGTATCCCGAACCGCCCATGACCTGTACCGCATCGGTCGTGACCTTCATCGCGACGTCGGTTGCGAAAAGCTTCGCCATTGCCGATGCACGCGATATGTCCTTTGCACCGCTGTCGATGTATCTTGCTACTGAATAGACGAGCGCCCTGGCCGCTTCTGTCATCGTCTGCATGTCAGCGAGCATATGCTGTATAGCCTGGAAGGAGGCGATGGGCTGGCCGAACTGCACACGCTGCCTGGCGAACTTGATGGCCTCATCGATTGCGCCCTGGGCCACGCCCACGCCCTGTGCGCCCACGCCCGTCCTGGAGCTGTCTAGGGTCTTCATGGCGATGATGAATCCCATGCCCTCTTTTGCTATGAGATTTTCCTTGGGTATGCGGCAGTTGTTGAATATGAGCTCGGTGGTGGAAGACGCCCTGATGCCCATCTTGTTCTCCTTCTTGCCGAAGGTAAAGCCCGGGGTCCCCTTTTCGACAATGAAGGCGGACGCGCCCCGCGCACCCTTGTTTTTGTCTGTAAGCGCAATGATCGTATATATCTCCGCCTCGCCTCCGTTTGTAATCCACTGCTTCGTGCCGTTTATGACGTATTCGTTGCCCTCGAGTTTCGCCGTCGTCTGGATGCCGCTCGCATCGCTGCCGGCATTCGCTTCGGTGAGCCCGAAGGCGACGAGCCTCTTGCCCGTTGCGATGTCGGGCAGATATTTCTTCTTCTGCTCCTCGGAGCCGAATAGGAGTATTGGATATGTGCCGAGCGCATTCGCTGCATACGTGGTCGAGACGCCTACGCACGCCTTCGACAGCTCCTCGACTGCTATGCAGAGCTCCAGACTCTTCTTCCCGAGGCCGCCGTATTCTTCCGGTATGAAGAGACCGAAGAGGTCCGCCTGGGCCATTGCCTTCATGATATCCCACGGGAACTTGTTATGCTCATCGAGCTCCGCCCTGACGGGCACGATCTTCTCCTGGGCGATCTGTCTCGCGAGGTCGCGTATCATAATCTGTTCTTCGGTCAAGAGATAGTCCATTGAACCCTCCGATCATCTTTTTTGTAATCATCAATCATGCATGATGCATTGAGATTGCTGATCCGCATCACCATTTTACAAGGGCCGACGCCCAGGTGAGGCCGCCGCCGAACGCCTCGAACAGCAACAGGTCGTTGTCTTTCACACGGCCCTCGCGCACCGCCTCGTCGAGCGCCATGGGGATCGAGGCTGCGGAGGTATTCCCGTATTTATGTATGGTCACGACCACCTTTTCCATGGGCATGTTGAGCCTCTTGGCCATCGCCTGGATTATCCTGAGGTTCGCCTGATGAGGCACAAAGAGGTCTATGTCTTCGGGCCTTATCTTGTTGTACTCGATCGCCTCCTGCACCACGTCCTCGAGCGCCCTCACGGCCACCTTGAAGGTCTCATTGCCCTTCATCTTTATATAGTGCATCCTTTTCTGGACTGTTTCCTGCGTAGCTGGGTGGAGTGTGCCGCCTGCAGGTACATAGAGGAAGTCTCCGTATGCGCCGTCCGAATGGAGATGTGTGGAGAGCACGCCGCGCTTTCCTTCATGCCTTTGCAGCACCGCAGCGCCGGCGCCGTCTCCGAAGAGTACGCATGTCGTCCTGTCCTGCCAGTCCACGAAACGAGACAGCAGCTCCGCTCCGACGAGCAGGATATTGGAATACACTCCCGAACGTATAAAGGCGCTGGCGATGGAGAGGCCGTAGATGAACCCGGAGCAGGCAGCGTATACATCGAATGCAGCGGACTTCTTGGCGCCGAGCTTTTCCTGGATGCAGCAGCCGAGGTTAGGCATGACCATGTCCGGGGTGGTGGTGGCCGCAATAATGAGATCTATGTCTTTAGGATCCAAGCCGGACGCCCTTAAGGCCTTCTTGGATGCCTCATAGGCGAGGTCAGAAGTGGTCTGGTGCCTGTCGGCGATCCTCCGCTCCTTTATCCCGGTGCGTTCGGTAATCCACTCATCGCTCGTGTCGACCATCTTCTCCAGATCGTGATTGGTGAGTACCTTCTTCGGCGCGTACGAACCCGTTCCTGTTATCCTGGCGTGAATCATCTTACCTTCAGCATCTCCATGTTCTTTTCGATGTCTTCCTGGATGTGGCGGTTCACCTCTGTCCTGGCGAAATCCGCGGCGACACGGATGGCATTCTTGATCGCCCTGTCCGATGAGCGGCCGTGGCTGATGATGCTTATGCCGTTTATCCCGAGCAGCGGCGCCCCGCCGTACTCGGCGTAATCCACCCTGCGCTTGAGGGCCCAGAAGGCGGGCCTCATCAGCCAGTATCCCAGTTTGCGGATTAGATTGTCTCCTATATTTTCCCTGAGAATCCTTCCGATCGTGTCAGCCACCGCCTCGGATATCTTCAGCACGATGTTTCCGGTGAATCCGTCGCAGACCACTACATCGGCCTTCCCGGCCATCATGTCCTTGCCCTCCACGTTTCCGATGAAGTTCAAGGACGTCTCGGCGAGCAGCTTGAAGGTCTCTTTCGTCAGTTCATTGCCCTTTGTCTCTTCCTCGCCTATGGACAGCAGGCCTACTACGGGGTTCGGATTCTTGAGGACGTACTTTGCGAATACCTCGCCCATGATCGCAAACTGGAGGAGATGCTGCGGCTTGCTGTCCACATTGGCGCCAGCATCGAGCAGCACCGTCTTCCCCTTGAGGGTCGGCATGGTTACGGCGATGGCCGGCCTCTCCACGCCCTCGATTGGCCCCAGCACGAACAGCGAGGTCGCCATTGCAGCCCCTGTGTGGCCCGCGCTTATCACCGCGACCGCCTCTCCGCTCTTTACGAGCTCTACCGCGACGCGTATGGAAGAATCTTTCTTTCTCCTGAAGACCGTTGCAGGGGAGTCGAGCATGTCCACGACCTCTGTCGCGTTTTTAACCTCGATCGGCAGGGACTTTATCATATGGTGCTTCTTCAGCTCGGCATGGATGATCTGCTCTATCCCCACGAGAATGATGCCCACGCCCAATTCACGGGCCGCCTGGACAGCGCCCGAAACCACGGCCTGTGGCGCGTAATCGCCGCCCATAGCGTCAACGGCAATCTTCAACATGAATTCTCCCGCATCAATTAAAGAATCGTTAGAAAGGTCGATAATATCGCAATCCGGTGCGGTTCCGCTGTGCGAACCCGCGCTCCGCTGAAATGCACAGCGCCGTCGGATATCCGTGCGAACAATATAAAAGGCAAAGGGACATACTTAGGTTGAAAAAAAGCTCATCCCTTTGCCTTCTTGCGAACAAATCTATATCTGCTGGACAGTGACGATCTCCTTGCCGTCATAGGTGCCGCACGACATGCATACATGGTGCGGTCTCTTCGTCTCCCGGCACTGCGGGCAGATCGTAATGCTCGGCGCCGTGAGATACTTGTGTGTGCGGCGCTTATCCCTGCGAGACTTGGATGTCCTATGTTTCGGGTTTGCCATGACTTGTAAAGCTCCTTTGCTATTTTCTGAAAATATCCTTCAGAACGGAGAACGGACTGAGTTCTCCGCTCACGTCCCTCTTGCAGCCGCAGTCGGCGATGTTCAGGTCCGTGCCGCAGACGGGGCAGAGTCCCTTGCATTGCTCGCTGTGCAGCGGCACCATGGGCAGGGCCAGAAGTATCTGCTCCCTGACTATGTCTTGAGGGTCTATCTCGTCACCCTCGTAGAAGTCCACATCGAGCTCGGACCTTTCGAGCTCATGCTCGGGCTCTGGCCCTAATACGCTCGAAGGCGCCAGCTCGAAATCGAAGTCGATGTCTATAGGAAGCTCGAAGCCCCTGAGACAGCGGCTGCATTCTAATATCGGAGACGACTTTACCCTTCCCCTGACGCGGAATGAAGCACTTGCTATGCGCGATATCCTGAGGGTGACCGTATATGCAGTAAGCTCTCCGCCGCTCCTGTACAAATCGATGCTCTCCGCCAAGTTCAGCGTGAGCCCCTCCGGCGGTATTTCGTTGATTTTGATAGCCATTATAATTGTTTCCGACGGCTACGGAGTGCACATTATATATAGAACCCTGCGATTTGTCAAGATAAAATACGGTCCCGCGCCTCTAATGGCCGCCAGCTGCGGAAAGCCTAAAGCGTTCAAGAACCTTATCGATAGCGGACTGTCATCTGATGAGAGAAGGATCGCTGCCTCTCGACGGGGTTGGCGTAAACTTGCAGATTCGAGATTCGAGGGCGCGTTGGAGGCTTGCTGGATGCCATTCAATATCCGCCGCGATGCGACTTACGGCACGAACTTCCGCACCTCCAGTCCGGCTATTCGCTTGAAGTGTTTATAATTTGCGGTGGCGAGCTTGTCGTTTTCATGCAGCGCCGTCGCCGCCACAAGCGCATCGATTGTCCTCAGGCCGTCCGTCATCTCATGCCCTTCGAGCAGCGCAATTGCTTTTTCAGAAATGTCTTCGTCCGGATGAACGACGATCGCGATGTTTTCTCGGATGAACTCCTTCACAGTACGCAGTTCCTGCAGCCCTGCATCAGCTCTATAATGCAAAGGGAGCTCACCTGCCGATTCTTGTATGGAATGCCGGAGATGAGATTCCTCGCTTTTTGATTGCCCCGGAAATACCAGATGAGCATGTCGGTGTAGAAGATCATCGTGAATGCCGGCCTTTTATCCTCTCATCGAGCCACTTCTTCACGTTCATCATTTCCTTAGGGCCCTTCCAGATGCCGAACCCGATGGGGCTGAACGATTTCTCAACTTCGTTTATGGGCTTCATGACGGCGATGGATTTTCCACGCATCGTGATGATAACTTCGTCACCTTTCCTGACACGCGCGAGGATGGCAGATGCGCGATTTCGGAGGTCTTTTGCTGTTGCGGTCTTCATGGTTTACCGCATTAGTGTATACTTCGAAATATATACTTTCAACCGCGCCAGTCAATTTTTTCTTGGCGCTTGCCGAGGATAAGCATTGCCAATGATACGTGTCTTTTAGGTGCTGCTCGAGGCCCCCTTAAGCTTTTTGATATGGTTTTCTATATTGACTTGGTAGCTGCAGTCCCGGACTACTTCTCCGGTAGGACACTCATTTTTAAGAACGAAACCGATTACGGCTGTAACCCGGTCCCTTAGTGCTCTCGGGCTTGAAAGAAAGCGCCCCTGGCGCATCATTACTCGTCCATTATTTGCATTTTTATTTCACTTTCTAGACTTTAGAGTTTCGCATTCGTCGTGAAGAAATTTTTTTCAAAAAAAAGTGATGAAATTGAACTGTTGTTCGGCGCCATCCTCACCGAGGCGGGGTTCGTCACCCAGGCATATCTGGCCCTGCCGATGAAGCGCCACTGGACCAGCTACTACAAATGGCTCCAGAAAGGCAAATGGTCCTGGGTGGACTTGGGTATTCAAGTGGCTAGGATGCTGGTGCGGTTCTTCCCGCAGGCGATCTGGCATTTGGCAATCGATGACACCCATGTACGCCGGACCTCCAAAAAGGCGCCAAAAAGCAAAATCTACCGCGAGCACAGCAGGAAATCCAACCGGCCTTAGTTCGTCCGGGCTCAGAACTGGGTGAGTCTGGCCGCAGTGGTGATGAATGGCATCCAGTAAGCCGCTGTCCCCGTCCTGTCGCGGCTCATGCGGGAAGTCGGGAATTCCAGCAAGCTGGATGCGGCCAAAACACTGCTTTGGGTGGTCTCTCTGGTCTTTGCCGGACTCCACGTTCGGCTGCTCATGGATAGCTGGTATATGCGCGGCAACCTCCTCTACGCG
>JBBIMH010000032.1:0-4295 GCA_037444505.1 Nitrospirota bacterium
ACGAGGGTGAGGGAATATCAGGTGAGGTTGGCTGTAATAGGCCCCGCAGACAAGGCGAATGTCACATTTATATCAGACCCTCCTCTGTCCGACTCCGACATCTTGAGCCTGCTCGCCCTGGGAAAGACAGGCTCTGAGATAAAGGGCAGGGAGGCGGGCGTGGGAATGGGCGAGGCCGTCTCTTTCGCGACAGGCCAGCTCCAGGATATATTCGAGCGCAGGGCGCGGAGCCTCACCGGCCTCGACAGGTTCCAGGTGGACCCGTCCTTGAGCCGCGAGGATACCTCGGTGCCCAGGGTTACAGTGGGCAAAGAGGTCGTGCCGGACAGACTGTTCGTTACATATTCCTCCAATGTGGGCGGGCTGGCGCCGGAGCCGGTCTTCAGAATAGAGTATATCCTGAATAAAAGCTTTTCGCTGGTCGGAGAGCGAAATGAGATAGGCAATATCAGCACCGATGTGAAGTTCAGGTTCGAATTCGAGTAAAGGGCGGATACGCCATTTCCACTTCAATGCGCCTCGTCCCAATTCCTGCCTGACCCCATGTCCACCTTGACAGGCACGGAAAGCCTCACGACGTTCTCCATGCCGTCCCGCACAATCGGCTTGAGTATCTCTATTTCCGAATCCGGCGACTCGAAGACGAGTTCGTCATGCACTTGGAGGATCATCTTTGCAGAGAGGCCCTCTTGCCTGAGCCGATTGCGGATGTGTATCATTGCAAGCTTGATCATATCCGCGGCGGTTCCCTGGATGGGTGTGTTGACGGCGGTTCGCTCGCCGAAGCTGCGGACAGAGGCCGCATTGGATGACAGTTCCGGGATGAACCTCCTCCTGCCGAAGAGCGTGGTCACATAGCCGTTCGTCCTCGCATCTTCTATCGTTCTGTCTATGAACTCCCTGACCTTCGGATAGCGGTTGAAATAGCTTTCTATATATCTTTTGGCCTCTGTATTCGAGACGCCGATGTTCTGCGCAAGGCCGAAGGCCGAGATGCCGTAGATGATGCCGAAGTTCACCGCCTTCGCCTTTCTGCGCATTTCAGGCGTAATCTCATCGGCAGAGAGGCCGAATATCTCGCATGCAGTGCGGGTATGCACGTCCTCGCCGCTTTCGAATGTCTGTATGAGCCCGGGGTCCCTGCTGAGATGCGCGAGTATCCTGAGCTCTATCTGCGAATAGTCCGCGGATAGGATGCTGCCACCGTCTTCGGCGATGAATGCCTTTCTGATCTCCCTGCCAGTCTCTGTGCGGATTGGGATGTTCTGCAGATTGGGCTCGCTGCTCGAGAGCCTTCCGGTTGCGGTGACCGTCTGGTTCAACGATGTGTGGAGCCTGCCGGTCTCCGGGTTGATCATCGCAGGTAGGGCATCGATATACGTGGATTTGAGCTTCACGAGGGTCCTGTAGTTCAGTATCTCCGCCGGCAGGGGGTGTACGTGCGAGAGCTCCTCTAAGACATCGACATTCGTTGAGAAACCGGTCTTTGTGCGCTTGGTAGGAGACAGTCCGAGCTTTGTGAAGAGCACCTCTGCGAGCTGTTTCGGAGAGTTTATGTTGAACTCCGTCCCCGCCATCTCATAAATCTTATTCTGGGAGCGCTTTATCTCTGCCTCGAGCCTCTTCGAGAAAACTTGTAGGAATTTTACGTCTATCTTTACGCCTGTCCTCTCCATCTCGGCGAGCACCTCCATCAAGGGCATCTCTATTTCATAGAAAAGCCTTTCGAGGCCGTGCTCTTTGAGGCTGGGCTCGAGTTCGGCCTTGAGCCTCAGCACCATGTCCGCGTCTTCGCATGAATAGCGCGTCGCGGATTCTATCGCCACTTCCTGAAACGACTTCCGATTTTTGCCCTGGCCTGTAACGTCTTCGTACGTCGTCACCTTGTGATTGAGATATTCGAGCGCAAGCGCCTCGAGGCTGTGAGAGGGTTTGCCGGGATTCAGGACATACGATGCTATCATTGTATCGAACGCCATGCCTCGCATGTCGATGCCGTTTCTCTTGAGTACGAGCAGGTCGTACTTGAGGTTCTGCCCGACCTTTCTTATCTCTGGATTCTCCAGGACAGGCTTCAGCCTGGCCAATACTGTGCTGCGGTCGAGCTGCCTCGGCGCACCTGGATAGGCGTGACCTACCGGTATGTACCACGCGCGATACGGCTCGATTGCGAGTGAAATCCCGACCAGCTCCGCACGCAGCGGATCAGGCGAGGTGGTCTCCGTATCGATAGAGATCTCGGCCGCCGTCTCGAGCTTCTTCATGAGTTCGTTCAAACCCTCCTCGCTCACGACGGCATGGTATTCCGCCTCGGCCTGCGGTCCCGGCGTTACAAGCTTTAGTAGAGAGGTGAATTCGAGCTCTCTGAAGATAGACATCAGCTCCGCGGCGTCCGGCTCCCTGCGCTTGAGCGCTTCGAAGTCTATCGAAATCGGCAGGTCCGTCTTGAGCCTTGCAAGCTCCCTGCTTTTTCTCGCGAGCTCCGCATGCTCTATGAGAGACTGTCTGAGCCTCGGCTTGGTGATCTCTTTTGCATGGGCTAGGATAGCTTCGATACTTCCATACTGCTTTATGAGCGCCTGGGCGGTCTTTTCTCCGATGCCCGGGACGCCGGGTATATTGTCCGAGGCGTCTCCCATAAGACCCATGATCTCCACCATCTTCTTTGGAGGCACGCCGAACCTCTCCTCCACCTCTTTCGGACCATATACCCTTTCCTTAAGGGTATCATAGACGGTTATGCCCGTCTCGACAAGCTGCATGATATCCTTGTCTCCGGTTACTATCGTCACCTCTATGCCGCGCTCTCTCGCCCTTGCGGCGAGAGTTGCGATTACATCGTCCGCCTCCTGCCCCTCTATCGTGAACACAGGTATCCTGAAGGCGGATACGAGCCTGTGTATATACGGCACCTGAGGGACGAGATCCCTGGGCATTGGCGGCCTCTGGGCCTTGTAGTCTTTGAATTCTATATGCCTCCTTGTGGGCCCCTTGGGATCGAATGCAACGGCAAGAAGCTCCGGAGACTTTTCCTTTATTATTTTGAGCAGCATGTTGGCGAAGCCGAAAACCGCATTAGTGGGCAGGCCCGATGTGGTGGATAGTCCGCGGATCGCATAGAATGCGCGGTAGATATAGGAGTTGCCGTCGATTATATAAAGCCGGTTTTCTGTCTTTTCCTTCATGGCAGGGGAGTATAAACCAATCGCCGGAGAAACACAATAGGTGGTGACGGAATACGGCTCATCGCGTGCGTATAATGATTGATGGCATCGTAAGAAGTCAACCTTATCGCCGAGCACGCAGAAGAAATGCGTTTTAATTCAGAGCCTTTCTCGGCGAGCTCGGCGGCCTCTGCGGCAAAATGGTACTTTTTACGAGTTCATCATGATTGGCGCAAACTATAATTTTAGATAAAGCCAAGCAGGGCACGCCTCCATGACTTATAGAACGCGACATCCCGCGCCCGGCGCTTCGGGTTTCCCTCCTATCCGTGCTGGTGGTTTTCGCTCAGGTGCTCGCAATCGCTCAAGAAAGGGCGATATTCAGACAGGACTGTTTTTATAACCAATTGAAATGTAAGACATAATCCATCAACTGGCTTTGGTATTTTTTTTGCACTCACATAATGTCAGATAACCATCTTTGGAGCAGGTATGCAGTGCAATGTCAAGAACGCCAATCTCGAGAGGGTCCTTGCGGTCATGGATAAATACCTGAGGGAGAGATATGCACAGGTATGTACATGCCCGCGCTGTGTGAGCGATATCGCAGCCATAGCACTCAATTATCTTCCGCCTCACTATTATGTAGATATGGAAAAAGATCGTGAGCTCGGTTCGCCGTGGGTCATGGTGGAGACAGCGGTACTAGAGGCGATCGACAGGGTGATGGAGAATCCGAACCATGCGCGCGGTCGCGCGGCCCAGGGACGTGACGCGACCCATGAGGCCTGAGCAGAGATTGACATGAGACGCTAGGGATGTTATAACATCTCCAATGCTTTCGAACTTATTGAAGACTTCCGCGTTTGCACTGCTAATGCTGGTCTTGCTTCAGGCGGCGCCTGCAGGCAGTCCTGCCGTGCCGAAGGAAGACGCCTGGGTCTGGCCGCTACCGCCGGAAAGACCGCGGGTGAGGCACATTACTACGCTCATCACGCCAGAGGATCTGGGCGCGAAGAAGGGATTCTTCGCAAGGCTTTGGGAGTTCATCGCGGGAAAGGATACCGCCGACAGGATCATCTCTCCGCACGGAGTGGTTTCCGATGGAAACGGAAAGGTGTATGTGGCGGA
>JBBIMH010000032.1:4395-34243 GCA_037444505.1 Nitrospirota bacterium
GCAATCAACAAGCAGGAGAGGCTTCTGTATGTGGTAGACACAGCTGGCCATCGGGTCGATGTCTTCGATCTTGCGGGAAAGAAGCTCTTCTCTTTCGGAAAACGCGGAGGCCGAGCCGGAGAGTTCAATTATCCTACCCATATAGCCATAGGCCCTGGCGGAGATGTCTATGTGATGGACTCGCTCAACTTTCGGGTCCAGATATTCGACAAGACGGGGAAGTTTCTCTCCAAGTTCGGTAGTACTGGCACAGGCATTCATGATTTCGTAAAACCGAAAGGGATTGCGGTGGACAGCGAAGGCCACATATGGGTCTCCGACAGCCTCAGGAACAGCATACAGGTCTTCGACAGACAAGGCAGGCTGCTTCTAATATTCGGCAAGACGGGCATAGGTAGAGGTGACTTCAATATTCCGACGGGGATCTTCATAGACCCTACGGATAGGCTCTATGTGGCAGACAGCTATAATTACAGGGTGCAGGTTTTCCAGTACCTAAAGTAGTCTTGATAAAGAGGTGCATATGAACCGCTTCGGGATTATTTTTTCGGCATTAATCACTCTCATGCTACCATGCTCGAGCGCATATGCCGCGATGAGCATAGTGAATTCCAAACACGATCTGTCCTTGACGAGCACAGGCGCAACCATAAAATCCACTTCATTGGGGACTACAGAGGTCTGCGTCTTCTGCCATACACCACACAGTGCAGCAGATATAGCGAATACGCCGCTCTGGAATAAAGATATATTCACAAACCCTGATCCGTCCTATACAGTCTATACGAGCGACATACTTGCCGCCCTGAGCTATCAGTCTGCGGAGCAGCCTTTGAGGACGGGAAAGGCGATCCATATCAGAAATACCAGGCTTTGCCTCTCATGCCATGACGGGACTATAGCACTGGGCACGCTCAAGAATCTGCCGTACGGCCTTTACGGAGACGTACCCATGACCGGAGGCGTGACCACCATGCCTACGACCGCGGCAGGGTATATAGGTGTGGAGCTCCAGGACGACCATCCAGTGGCGATACCATATTCTCCCGGCAGCGGCTCCGGCCTGGACGCTGAGCTTCTTGTTTCCCCATCGTCGCCTGTAAGGCTTTTCTATGATTCGTCCTCAGGCAACAATTATGTAGAATGTACATCATGCCATGATGCGCACGACAATCAATACGGCAATTTTCTCGTTGCGTCCAACGCAGGTTCTGCTATATGTATGAGCTGCCACAACAAGACCGGATTCACAGGCGGCATCCATGATATAGCAACGCAGCCCTATTCTCCGCCGGATGGCACAGGGTCTGGATATCTAGGCGCCACTGTTGGTAATGTGAAGTGCATGAACTGCCACTTCCCGCACAAGGCAGGCGTAAACGATACAGCCAAGACCACTCCCGTCCCTAACCAGGGGAGGTATCTATTGTCTTTCAAGGAGGAGGAGAGCTGCTTCAACACCAATCTTGACAGATGGGACACTGTCAATTCTAATACCGCATGCCACGGCGGCTCCGGCGTAAAGAATATATATACCGAAGTGACCAAGACGAGCGCGCACAGGGTCGGGAATTATACTGGAATTCACACGGCTACAGAGGCCAGACAGACGGTTTCAGGGGGCTGGGTGAATGAAGGCGGATCCGGTGCGAAGTGGCATGTGGAATGCGCGGACTGCCATAACCCTCATACCGCAGGTTCTGGGCTCCATTCGAGGGGGTTGAGTACAGGCAATCAGGTTTCGAGCGGCAGCATACTTTATGGAACAGGCGGTGTCGGCGTTGTTGCATATCCGTCCTGGCCGTCTCCTCCATCCACAGGGACATACTCGTCGATCCAGGCGGCGGGTGTAACCAACAACGCCGTGACAGGCGTCGGTTATGAATATGAAATCTGCTTCAAGTGCCACACTGATTTCGCTTGGGGCACTAATCCTCCGAACTCACCTTCTCTCGGCATGCAGATGACGAACCAGGCCGTGGAGTTCTACCCGGCGAATCCAGGCAGACATCCTGTCGTGGCTGCGACAGGGAGGGATCAAGGGACCCTTCTGGCGCCGTGGAATTCAAATATTGGTACGCAGACCATGTACTGCTCTGATTGCCATACAAAAGAGGGCGATGCATCACCCCGTGGGCCTCATGGATCCAACAATCCGTTCATCCTGAGGATGGCCTTTGCGGATACTACCGCGGCAAAGGGCATAAACCAGCCTGCCACGGATCTATGTTTCGAATGCCACGACAGCAATACCTACCTAAACGGAAGCGGCACTACCACAGGTTTCAAGACCACGGCTGGGACTAATCTGCATACCCAGCACTATATCAATTCGACCAATGCGATATCCAACTACGGCTACCGCTGCGTGAACTGCCATACCAGAATACCTCACGGCTGGCTCAGGAAAGCCATGATCATCGTACAAGGAGAAGGCGCGACTTACGGTGCTCAGTATGAAGCGGGGGGGGCCAATGCAGGCCTGATACAGTCCATTGTCGGAGGCGCATTGCCGCAATCCGGTAACTATGGAGTCGGCAAGAACACCAACTGCACCACAGCGGTGGGATGTCATTAGCAGTCTCTATCTTTTGCTCTGCATGTCGCTGAAGGCGATTCTCTATGCAGAGTTCTAAATGGGGCGCATTCACCGCAGCTTGCCGCGACGTCAACGGGCAAGTACGATGGTGTTTACACCTTGAGAATCTAATATCCCCTGCAGCATGCTGCAGGGGCCTCAATCCCTCGGCTAAAACCGCTCGGATGGTATCTCTTAAAGACCGTGTTGCAGCTCCGGGTTTAGGCGCAGAGGTCTCCAGCGGCAGTGAAATCTTCTGACACCTCCGGCCCAAAAACTTCTTGCAACCACTCGAAAAATAAACTATAATCCGCTATTCTGCAAAAGGCGGACGGGCCTTCATGTCCATCGAAAAAATACAGGAACTAAGAAAAAAGATTGACGAAATAGACGACAGGCTGCTCGAGCTCCTGAACCAGCGTGCCGCGTTGGTTATAGAGATCGGCAACATCAAGAAGGCGGAGAAGATGGATTTCCACTCTCCGAACAGGGAGAGGGAGATCATGGAGCGGCTTACGGCACGGAATACCGGACCGTTCCCGCAGGACGCCTTGCGGGCGGTCTACAGGGAGATACTCTCTACATCCCTCTCTCTCGAGCGGCCGCTCAGGGTCGCCTATCTCGGCCCGCGCGCCACATTCACGCACATGGCGGGCATGCAGAAGTTCGGTCTCGCAGCGCAGTATCTTCCTGTGGAGACGATAAAGGATGTGTTCAGCGAGGTCGAGAGGGGCAGGGCGGACTTCGGCGTTGTGCCTGTCGAGAACTCCACCGAAGGAGTGGTGAACTACACACTCGATATGTTCATCGACTCGGACCTCAAGATATGGGCGGAGATAATGCTTGAGGTCTCCCACCACCTGATGAACAAGAGCGGCAAGATCTCGAACATCGTCAAGATATACACCCATCCGCAGGTGCCGGGCCAGTGCAGGGAGTGGCTGGACAAGAACATGCCGGGCATACCTGTGCTGAACGCGCCGAGCACGGCGAGGGCTGCGGAGATGGCGGCGGACGATCCTGCCGCCGCCGCGATTGCGAGCGAGACCGCGGCGGTGCTGTATGGTCTCCAGATAGTGGCGAGGAACATCCAAGACAACCCCAATAACTTCACGCGCTTTCTGGTGATAGCTATGAAGTCCCCCGGAAAGACAGGCAATGACAAGACCTCGATCATGTTTTCGATAAAGGACAGGGTGGGCGCGCTTCTCTCGATGCTAAAGCCATTCGCCGCCCGCGGCATCAATCTCACGAGGCTGGATGCAAGGCCTTCAGGCAGAAAGGTGTGGGACTATGTTTTCTTTCTCGATATGCTCGGCCATATCGAGGACAGCGCAGTGGCCGAGGCGATAGAGGAATTGAAGAAGGAGAGCCTGTTTTTGAAGGTGCTCGGCTCCTATCCCAAAAGCGAGGGGATAGGAAAGTGATGGAAGAAAACGAAGTGGAGAGGATGAAAAAGATGGTTTCTGCTCCGGAAAATATCAGGACTATAACGCCGTACATCCCCGGCAAGCCCATAGAGGAGCTTGAGAGGGAGCTCGGGATTACGGGCAGCATAAAGCTCGCCTCGAACGAAAATCCTCTGGGACCTTCTCCAAAGGCGGTGAATGCAGTCAAAAAGGCGCTCGAAGGCATCAACCGCTATCCTGACGGTAGCAGCTTCTATCTGACGCAGGCCATATCCAAGAAAATGGGTGTGGGGCTGGATCAGGTGATCCTCGGCAACGGCTCGAACGAGCTCATAGAGCTTGCCGTGCGCACATTCGTCCAGCCCGGTGATGAGGTTATATCTGCTGAGCCGTCTTTCGTGGTCTACAAGATGATCACCCAGGCGGCGGCAGGTAAAAATGTCATTGTGCCGTGCAAGGACCTGAGGCACGACCTGGATGCAATGGCGGATGCTATCACCGAGAAGACGAAGATCGTATTCATCGCGAATCCGAACAACCCCACAGGCACTATAAACACCAAGGCTGAGATGGACCGCTTCATGTCCCGCGTGCCGGAGCACGTGTTGGTCGCTGTGGACGAGGCATATTTCGAATATGTCACGAGGGCTGACTACCCGGACTCGATCGACTACCTGAAAGAAGGAAAGAATGTGCTCGTCCTGAGGACGTTCTCGAAGATATACGGCCTTGCGGGTCTTAGGATCGGATACGGTGTCACTAAGCCGGAGATCTGCCGGTTGATGAACAAGGTGAGGCAGCCCTTCAATACGAGCTCGCTGGCGCAGACAGCCGCACTGGCGGCGCTGTCGGATAGGAAGCACGTCGAGAGGTCTGTCGCCGTCAATAACGAGGGCAAACAGTACCTCTACAGCGCCTTCCAGAGGCTGGGGGTTACGTATGTCCCCACTGAGACGAATTTCATCTATTTTGAGACGAAATTTAACAGCAGGGAACTTTACGATATACTGCTCAAAAAGGGCGTCATCATAAGGCCGATGGGAGAGAAGGGCCTGAGGGTCACCATAGGCCTCCCCGAGGAAAATCAGAGGTTCATAAGAGAGCTTGAAGAGGCGCTCAAGGCTTGGTGAGGAATCTATAGGGGATTGTTATGATAATCGTTCTTCGTCCTGATGCAACAGAGGAAAATAAGGAACATATCGTGAAGAAGCTTAAGGATCTGGGCCTACAGGCGCACATATCCAAAGGCAAGGAGCGCACCATTATCGGTGCCATAGGCGATGAGTCGGTCTTGAGGAGCGTCCCGCTCGAGGCGTTTCCCGGGGTGGAGAGCGTCCTTCCGATCTTGAAGCCGTTCAAGCTTGCGAGCAGGGAGTTCAGGAAGGAAGATTCGGTCGTCTCCGTGCTCGGGAGGGAGATAGGCGGAAGGAAGTTGGCCGTTATCGCAGGGCCGTGCGCCGTCGAGAACAGGGCCATACTTTTGGAAGTCGCAAAGGCGGTCAAGGAGGCGGGCGCGGCCTTCTTGAGGGGTGGCGCATTCAAGCCGCGCACATCGCCATATGCCTTCCAGGGCCTCGAAGAGGAGGGGCTCAAGTATCTCAAGGACGCGCGGGACCGCACTGGTCTGCCCGTCGTCACCGAGGTGATGGATCCGAGAGACATCCAGCTCGTGGCGGAGTATGCAGATATACTCCAGATCGGCGCAAGAAACATGCAGAACTTCAGGCTGCTGAAGGACGTGGGCATGTGCAGGAAGCCTGTGCTCTTGAAGCGCGGCATATCTGCTACCATAAAGGAATGGCTTATGTCGGCGGAGTATATAATGTCCGGCGGCAATCATAACGTGATTCTGTGTGAGCGTGGCATAAGGACATACGAGACCTCGACGCGCAATACGCTCGACCTCTCAGCGGTGCCTGTGCTGAAGCAGCTTACCCACCTGCCGGTCATAGTGGATCCGAGCCATGCAGTCGGCAAATGGGATCTTGTGCCGCCCATGGCCAAGGCCGCTGTTGCAGCGGGAGCGGACGGACTGTTGATAGAGGTACATGCAAACCCAGAAGAGGCACTTTGTGATGGAGAGCAGTCTCTGAAACCACAGGTGTTCAGGCGGTTGATGCAGGAACTCGGGCCCATTGCCGCGGCTGTGGGACGGGAGATCTGAAAGAAGGCAGGCATCGGAAAACATGGTAGCAGATAGGGGATAAGAGGATCGAATGGTCCACTTCGGCGAAGTTGCGATAATAGGCGTGGGGCTTATAGGCGGCTCTCTTGCGAAGGTGATGAAGGTAAACGGGATTGCCGACAGGATTACCGGTGCGGGCAGGGGGAGAGAGGGCCTGGAGTTGGCCTTGCGCCTGGGGGTGATAGACAGGATAGCCGACAGCCTGGAAGAGGCTGTAGGAGATGCAGACCTGGTCGTGCTTGCCACCCCTGTGGGCGTGTTCGAGCAGATAACGAAACGGATCGGTATGGTGATGAAGCCAGGGGCCATCCTCACGGATGTAGGGAGCGTAAAGGGCGAGATGGTGAACACCCTGGAGTCGATCCTGCCGGGACATGTCCGATATGTGCCGGGCCACCCCATAGCAGGCAAGGAAAAGACAGGCGTGGCTGAGTCGAGCGATACGCTCTTCAAGAATGCAAAATGTATCCTTACCCCTACGGAAAAGACCGACAGGGCCGCTCTCGATGCAGTGCGGGGCATATGGGAGGCGGCAGGCGCAAAGGTGATTATCATGGACCCTTTTCTGCACGACAAGGTGTTTGCGGCTGTAAGCCACCTTCCGCATGTCGCTGCATATGCCATGATGTGCGCCGTCTCGGACATGAATACAGGTACCGATGACTATCTCGCCTTTTCCGGGGCTGGGTTCAGGGACTTTACGCGCATTGCGGCGAGTTCTCCGGAGATGTGGAGGGACGTTTGCCTTTTGAACAAGAAGAATATCGTACATATGATAGAAAGATATCAATTCTCCCTGAGCAAACTGAAGAAGGCCATCGAAAAGGCGGATGCCGGGACGATAGAGAAGATATTCAAACAGGCCAGTGACATCAGGAAAGGCCTCGGCGCTTCTCGATGACGAGGTGATTGTGGCCGTATCGACGCAGAATATGTCTGATCTCGTGATTCAACCGTCAAAAGGCGTGAGGGGCGGGATATCCCTCCCCGGGGACAAGTCCCTCTCGCACCGCTCTGTGCTCTTGTCCGCCGTATCCGAAGGCAAGGTGTATATAGAAGGCTTTCTTACAGGGCAGGACACATTGAATACCCTGGCCGCGGTGCAGGCGCTCGGCATACACGTAGATGGGGTCGGTACGGATAGACTCGTTGTCCATGGGAATGGGCTCTACGGCCTGAAAGAGCCGGAGGCGGTGCTCGACCTCGGCAATTCCGGCACAGGCATGCGTCTTCTCGCCGGCCTCTTGTCTGCACAGGATTTTTTCTCCGTCCTTACAGGAGACAGATATCTCTGCAAAAGACCTATGGGAAGGATAGCTGCGCCCTTGAGACAGATGGGTGCAACGATCGACGGCAGAGGGGGCGGCACCCTCGCGCCCCTCTCTATTCGCGGCGCAGGAAAGGGGATAAGGCCGATCTATTACCAGAGCCCTGTCGCGAGCGCACAGGTGAAGTCCGCCATATTGCTCGCAGGACTTTATGCCGAAGGGTCCACATGGGTCTCGGAGCCGCACAAGTCCAGGGACCATACAGAGAGGATGCTGAGGTTCTTCGGCGTGGATGTGGAAGAAGACGGGCTCAAGGTGGGCATAAGGGGACTACAAAGACTCGTCGCAAGGGATGTAATTCGCATACCTGCTGATATTTCATCTGCTGCGTTCTTCATGGTCGCAGCCTCGATTGTGCCGGACTCGGATCTTCTAATAAAGAACGTAGGGGTGAATCCTACGCGCACAGGCGTCATAGACATACTCCGTTCCATGGGTGCGGACATAAGACTCGAAGACGAACGCGAAGGGGCCGGGGAGCCTGTCGCTGACATCAGGGTGAGATACAGGGGGCTCAAGGCGACTACGGTATCCGGCGGGGTCATCCCGAGGGCGATAGACGAGATCCCGGTGCTATGCGTCGCGGCTGCGTGCGCAGAGGGGACGACGATCATCAAAGACGCTGCGGAGCTCAGGGTAAAGGAGTCCGACCGCATCGCCTCTATGGCCGCGGAACTAAGGAAGGCGGGCGTCGCCGTGAGGGAGCTTCCCGACGGTATGGAGATCGACGGGATCGGCAGGCTCAAGGGCTGTGTGTGCAGAAGCCACGGAGACCACAGGATAGCTATGTCGATGGCGATTGGGGGCCTTGCAGCCGACGGTGAGACCGTTATAAAGGATACAGAATGGATAGACACCTCTTTTCCAGGATTCGAGTCCATATTGAGAAGCGCTGCATATTGACGTATTTAATGTGACGGCAGGGGGATGCCATGAGAGCATATCTGCTTATTACGGTCTTGTTTCTCGCTCAGGCTTCGGATGCGGCGGCGGAAAAGATCCTTTTCGGTCCTCAGAAATACGAGGTGAAGGAGCGGTACGGCGCCTTGAATACATATAAAGCGGATTTTACCGCATCAGAAGGGCTCTTTGTCGTAAGGCTTCAGAACGGAGACAAGTGGCCGGAGAGGCCGGACTTCCTGGAGTTCACACTTAACAATGTTAAGTATCTCAGGGAGGCCAGATACGATCATCCTGTCATTGCTTTGTTCGTTAGGCTCGGCAGACAGAACTCATTCCAGCTCATGCTCCGTGATGCAAAACCCTCGGGCATGAAGAGACCTACGCCTACGCCTAAGTTCACATATGTAACTGTGGTGCCACCGCCCGTTCAGGGGATCGAGGGTGCTTTCGGCGCACGGACATGGGAAGATGCGATCTCCTATGTGAAGAAGATCAAGAACATCAAAAATTCAGTGGCCCAGACCCTGGCGGCTGAAGCAGCAGGGCTCCAGAACGATACCTCTGCCCGTGCAGAGGCGTTGCGTAAGCTGTCGGACATGAAGGAGCCGAGCGCGCTGGAGTTCATACTCCATGTGTACAGCGATATATCGGATCTGGCGGAGGTCAGGGCTGAGGCGGCCCTCGCCATTGCGGCATTCGGGGACAAGAGGCATATCAATATCCTGATAAACGAGCTTGCGAATCCGGACGAGACGATAAGGGTGGCTACCGCCCGGGCGTTGTCGTTCTACAAAGAAGAGGATACATCTGCTCCGCTCAAGAACCTGCTCGGAAGGCTTGATACTATGCGCAGTACCGCCCTGATGCGCGCATTGGCTGAAGGCGGGTGGAGGCCTGTTTCTGCGCTGGTTGAGATGGCGAGGTCTTCTGATGTATATGCAGCGAATACCGCAATAGAGATACTCGGCGGCCTCAAGGACAGTCGTGCGACCGATGTGCTGCTCGAGCTCGCAGAATCGCCGGGTAAGAACGATCTGCGCACCATCGTGAGGTCACTCGGCAGGTCGGCGGACCCGAGGGCGGTGGATATGCTCATAAAAATTGCCAATGACCCTTCGAAGAGAAAAGGGATAGAACTCGATATTGCGGATGCATTCATAGAGCTGGCGGACGCGAAGGCCGCGGATGCGATCGGGCAGATGATAAAGAATGCGCCGAACCCGGCTGTGGAATTCAGGCTCAGAGACGCCTATAGGAAGCTTGTCGGCAGGAATTACTGAGCGATGAAGGACGGTCTTGTCATAGCCATTGACGGCCCTTCGGGAGCCGGAAAGAGCACCATAGCGCGGCTGCTCGCCAAGAGGCTCGGCTATGTCTATATCGATACGGGCGCGATGTATAGGGCCTTCGGCTGGAAGGCGCTGAAAGAGGGCATTGATACGAAAGACGAGTCTGCGCTCGCAGGCCTTGCCGGGCGGACGGAGGTCATCATCGAGAAGGACAACGACAACCCGCGCATATATGTAGACGGGAGGGACGTCACGGACGAGATCCGGACTCCGGAAATGGGCATGGCTGCATCGGATGTCTCGAAATCACCGGCAGTGAGGTCTCGGCTCCTTCTGCTTCAACGCAGGCTCGGAGAGCGAGGGGGCGTAGTGATGGACGGCAGGGACATCGGCACGGTGGTATTTCCGGATGCAGACATCAAATTCTATCTCGATGCGAGTGCAGAAGAGCGCGGCAGGCGGAGATTCTTAGAGCTGAAGGCCAAGGGGCTGGATGTCGAGCTCGCCGAGATCACCCGGCAGATCATCGAACGGGACGAGCAGGACAGAAGCAGGGCGCTCGCGCCGTTAAGGCCCGCCCCTGACGCCGTGTTTATAGATTCGAGCTCTCTCTCTATCGAAGAAGTGCTGAGCATAATGCTCGACAATATCCGAGAAAAGGTTTCTGTTTGAATGGAGATCATACTTGCAGACAAGGCGGGTTTCTGCTTCGGGGTCAAGAGGGCCATTGCCACGGCCTTCAGTGAGGCCTCGAAACGCAGGGTCTTCTGCCTGGGACCCATAATCCATAATCCCCAGGAGGTAGAAAGGCTGAGAAGGTCGGGTGTCGAGACCGTCGAAGACCTGAGCGGCCTTTCTCCTGGCGACGCTGTGATAATCCGCTCTCACGGCGTCCCCCCTACTGTGCTCGAAGAGGCGCACAGAAAGGGTCTCTCGGTCATTGACCTCACCTGTCCTTTTGTGGCAAAGGCCCAGCGCTATGCAAGACGCCTCAGGGAAGAGGGCTATCAAGTGGTTGTCGTGGGCGAGAAAAAACATCCCGAGGTCAAGAGCATTTTCGGTTACGCAGGCGGGGATGCGGTGGTGATAGAAATGCCGGAGGAAGCCCTGTCTTTGCGTCTTTCCGCGAGAATCGGGGTCGTCGCCCAGACCACTCAATCATATGGCAATTTTTCCCAGGTTGTGCTAAACTTGCTCCGTCTTTCTAGTGAGTTGAAGGTCTATAATACAATCTGCAATTCCACCTCAGAAAGGCAGCAGGCGGCAAAGGAGCTGGCGGCGAGGGCCGATGTAATGGTTGTAGTCGGCGGCAGGAACAGCGCCAACACCGCGCGGCTTGTATCACTGTGTATGTCCGAGGGCAGGCCTACTCATCACATAGAGACCGCCGATGAGATAGCGGACTCGTGGTTCGCAGGCGCAAAAAGGGTGGGGGTGACCGCAGGGGCCTCGACTCCGGAATGGGTGATCGAGGAAGTCCTTAACAGGCTTAGGCAGATTGCAGAAGGCTGATATTATGTGCAGGAGGGTCAAGGGTTGATGAAGGATGTTGACGGGATCGAGTTCGAAGAAAACAACGAAAAGGACCATCCGGAAGACAGGAGCGAGTTTGCCGAGCTGTTTGATCGGTCGCTCAAGAGCCTGAAGGAGGGCTCCGTCGTGAGCGGCAGGGTCGTGCAGATCAAACCCGATGCTGTCATGGTGGACCTGGGGTATAAGTCCGACGGGGTCATCCCGTCCGATGAGTTCACGCCAGACGAGCTCGCGTCGCTTAGGCCTGGAGACATGCTCGATGTATATCTCGAGGCATCCGAAGACGGCAATGGGAACCTGATGCTCTCGCGCGAAAAGGTGAAGAAGCTGAAGTTATGGGAGATGCTCAATGATGCATACCGCACCGGCGCGCCGGTAAAGGGCAAGGTAGTCTCCAAGATGAAAGGCGGCCTGGCCGTAGATATAGGCGTCCCCGGATTCCTGCCGGGCTCGCAGATAGATACCAGACCTGTGAGGAATCTCGACCAACTCATCGGCCGTGTGATGGAGATGAGGATCATCAAGATGAACCCAGGCAGGGGGAATATAGTCCTGTCGAGGAGGGTCCTGCTCGAGGAGCAGTTCAATGCCAAGAAAGAAGAGACGCTCTCGAGCCTTGCCGAAGGCAAGGTTGTAAAAGGAGTCGTGAAGAACATCACCGACTACGGCGCATTCATAGACTTAGGAGGTATTGACGGCCTGCTCCACGTCACTGACATGTCATGGGGCAGGGTCTCTCATCCGTCCGATGTCGTCAAAGTAGGCGATGCAATAGATGTCGTGGTGCTCAAATACGACCGCGAAAAGCAGAAGATATCGCTGGGACTGAAGCAGAAGACGCAGGATCCTTGGCTGAGCGTTGGAGAGCGCTACCCTGTAGGGAGCAGGGTGAAGGGCAGGGTGGTGAGCCTCGAGGATTATGGGGCATTCGTCGAGCTCGAGCACGGGGTGGAGGGGCTTCTGCATGTCTCGGAGATGTCATGGACGCAGAAGGTGAAGCATCCATCCAAGGTGATGTCTCAGGGAGATGTCATAGAGGCGCAGGTGCTCTCTGTGGACCCTGTCGCCAGGCGTATCTCGCTCGGGATGAAGCAGGTGATGCCAAATCCCTGGCAGACGCTCGCAGAGCGCTATCCGGTCGGATCCCGCATAGAAGGCAGGGTGAGGACTATAACCGACTTCGGTGCGTTCATAGGCATAGAAGATGGGATAGACGGCCTCATCCATATCTCTGATATGTCCTGGACGAGGCATATAAAGCATCCATCGGAGGTTCTCAAAAAAGGCCAGACAGTATCCGCAATAGTCTTGGGCATTGATCCGCAGAAACAGAGGGTCTCTCTCGGGCTGAAGCAGCTCACTCCTGATCCATGGGAAAAGGAGATTCCGGAAAGGTATGTTGTCGGAAAGGATGAGACCGTAAAGGTCGTCAAAAAGACCGATTTCGGCGTGTTTGTACAGCTCGACTACGGCATTGAGGGCCTGATCCCCGCGTCGGAGATCCCGAGGGAAGGGGTGGAGATAAAAGAAGGGGACGAGGTTACCGCCCGCGTCATAAAAGTCGACAAGGCAGAGAGGAAGATCGCTCTCTCCATCAAGGCGTATCTCAAAGGAAAGGACAGGTCTGATCTCAGGGAGTATCTGAGCCAGCAGCCGAAGCCCGACACGAGCATAGGCGCACTGCTCAAGGAGAAAAACACATGAAAAAGAATCCGGTACTGATCGTCCTTGTCACATCCCTTGTGCTCGGTTTGCTGTTCTTCGCGGTCATATTTCTGGCATCCTCTCTTCTCGGCTCCAAGTCGGCCGAGAGGCTCAGCCTCATTCCTGTGGGCAACAAGGTCGCACTCGTGAAGATCGATGGCGTACTCATTGAGCCGGGACGCATAGTGGAAGAGATAAACGACTTTGCAGAGGACTCTTCTATCAAGGCTATCGTCGTGCGCATAGACTCGCCCGGCGGCGGGGTGGTGGCCGCCCAGGAGATATATAACGCCCTTCTCAATGCAAGAAAAGAGGGCAAAAAGGTGGTTGCTTCGATGGGCTCTGTCGCTGCCTCCGGCGGTTATTACATTGCGGCCGCGGCGGAGAAGGTCGTTGCGAACCCGGGCACGCTTACAGGAAGCATAGGTGTAAAGATGGAGTTTGCAAGCATAGAGAAGCTGCTCGAGAAGATAGGTGTCAAGGGCATGGTGATAAAGGCCGGCGAATACAAGGACATCGGCTCTCCGTACAGGGACATGACGCCGCAGGAGAAGAGGCTTCTCCAGAGCGTTATCGATGATGTGCACCAGCAATTCATAGATGCCGTCGCCCAGGGCAGAGGACTGAAGAACGAGGATGTCCGTTCAATAGCGGACGGCAGGATATTCACGGGCAGGCAGGCGATGGATCTCAAGCTCGTGGATCAACTCGGCGACCTCGAAGCGAGCATACGGATTGCAGCAGACATGGCCGGCATAAAGGGCAAGCCCATGGTGGTATCGAGCGACAAGAAGATGCGGTTGTTA
Source organism: Nitrospirota bacterium (assembly GCA_037444505.1). Lineage (GTDB taxonomy): Bacteria > Nitrospirota > UBA9217 > UBA9217 > UBA9217 > JBBIMH01. Next base: position 18,131 of record JBBIMH010000032.1, read on the forward strand.
GATTATTTGAAGGAGGAGACCGCGTCCTGGTTAAAAGGTGTGATTCGGGGGAGCCTGGGCATTGAAGACCGGCCACAGCTTGAGTTTATCTATCGGAGATAAATGTGGAGGGTTGTATGACGAAGGCGGAACTCATCGACAAGATCACCGAGCGCAAGCCGAATCTGACGAGAAAACAGGTCGAAGTGATCGTGAATACGGTCTTGGACAGCATCAAGGACGCGCTCTCCCGAGAAGACAAGGTCGAGATACGCGGCTTCGGGAGCTTCCGCGTCCGCTACCGCCGGGCGAAAGAAGGCCGGAACCCCAAGACCGGCGAGACCGTTTCTGTCCCGCCTAAAAAGGTGCCCTTCTTTAAGGCAGGCAAAGAGATGCGCGAGATGGTGGATGGAAAGCTATGAATCGCCCCATTCATAAAGGGCTGTATCGGCGCATCCGCAATCCGGACTCTGTGCGGCGCAGCGCCTCTGTATTCTCTCATCCTAGCCCGGCCTCGTATATCAATTTCCTTATCCTCTCCACATGCGTACCTTTCCAATATATCTTCTTGCAACCATCGCACCTCATGAAATCCGAATGCCTGATGTAGACATACTGCGGCACGAGGTCGCGCGCATCTTCCTTCTCAATGCGGCTCAATGGCGTATTGCAGACAGTGCACCGGGTCCATATGGACCGATTGATGTCTATATGGAATGAGTCGATGACCTGCCTGAACTGCTCGGCCGCCCTGTCGCTTGTTATCAATAGATGGTTCGATGCAAGAGGCCTTTCTATGAGCCTCGTGTCCCTGGTGAGGATGGTGCGTTCTTGTTCGAGAGATATGTGAATGATCTCGTTGTCAGAGAGGGTGCAGTCATATGCTACGTCCAACCCGCATATGCGCATGAACTTCGCAAGCCTGCCGAGCATTACATCAGCAATAAATTTCATATAAAGCGCGGACGGCATGCTGCATCGCCGTCCGCCGTCAACCTACTTGAACCTTTTGAGCCTCAGCGAATTAGATACCACGCTCACTGAGCTCATGGCCATGGTGGCGGATGCGAACATGGGGTTCAAAAGTATCTTCCAGAACGGGTACAGTACCCCTGCAGCGATCGGTATGCCTATGACGTTGTAGAAGAACGCCCAGAACAGGTTCTGCTTTATCGTCTTCATCGTCTTTCTCGACAGCCTTATCGCAGTTACCACCGTCCGTAGGTCGTCCTTGATGAGTGTGACATCCGATGCCTCTATGGCAACGTCCGTGCCTGTGCCGATCGCGATCCCGATGTCCGCCTGTGTAAGGGCGGGGGCGTCGTTTATACCGTCGCCGACCATTGCGACGGTCTTTCCCCCTTGCTGAAGCCTTTTTATGATGTCCATCTTGTCCTGGGGCATTACCTCTGCAATTACGTTCGAGATGCCGAGCTCATTCGCAATCGCCTCCGCGGTCTTCTTGTTGTCTCCCGTGAGCATCACGGCATCTATGCCGAGCCCTCGCAGCATTGCGACCGCCTCTTTTGAATGCTCCTTCAGCGTATCGGCCACCGCGATGATTCCTGCGGCCTTGCCGTCGATTGCTACGAACATGGCTGTCTTGCCTTGTGAAGAGAGCACTGCTGCACTGTCTATCAGTCCATTCAGGGAGATGCCCGACTCCATCATCAACCGTTCGTTTCCGAGCAGCACCGACCTGCCGTTTATCCTTGCGCTCACTCCGTGGCCAGGCAAAGCCTGGAATTCCTCCGGTGCCGAGAGTTCTATGCCGCGCTCAACAGCTGCGTTCACGATCGCGTCGGCTACAGGATGCTCCGAACCCTTTTCGGCGCCGGCGGCGAAAAACAGCAGCTCCTCGGGAGAAACACCGCTGTGAACGATGTCGGTCACCTTGGGCTCTCCACGTGTGAGCGTGCCGGTCTTGTCGAGCACGATGGTATCCACCTTCTGGAGACGCTCGAGGCTCTCAGCGTTCTTGAACAGAATGCCGTTCTCCGCTCCTTTGCCCGTGCCGACCATTATGGCTGTTGGCGTTGCGAGGCCCATTGCGCACGGGCAGGCTATGATGAGAACTGCTATGAAATTCAAAAGGGCGAAGCCGAACCTCGTCTCTGCAGGGCCAAGCAGGTACCAGAGAGCAAATGTCGCCAGGCCGATCCCGATGACCGTCGGGACGAATATGCTCGATATATAATCAGCAAGCCTTTGGATGGGTGCCTTCGAGCCTTGGGCCTCCTGCACCATCCGGATTATCTGCGACAGCGTGGTCTCCCTGCCTACCTTCAGTGCTTCGAACGTGAATGTACCTGTCTTGTTTATTGTGGCGCCTATGACGGTATCGCCGCTCCTCTTCTCGACAGGCAGGCTTTCGCCTGTGAGCATGGACTCGTCCACGCTGGAATAGCCGCTCCTTATTATGCCGTCGACGGGTATCTTCTCTCCAGGCCTCACTATTACGAGGTCTCCCACCTCGACATCCTCTATCGGGATGTCTTGCTCCACGCCTTCACGGACGACCCTCGCCGTCCTGGGCTGGAGCCCCATGAGCTTTTTTATCGCCTCGCCTGCGCGTGATTTCGCGCCCGCCTCGAGATACTTCCCGAAGAGAATCAAGGTGATGATGACGGCGGATGTGTCGAAGTATGCGCCTGCGTGAGCGCCGTGATGACCGAACAAAGACGGGAAGAATGTGAGGCCCGTACTGTACAGATACGCAGCAGACGTTCCCACGACTACGAGCGTATTCATATTCGTGCTGCCGTGCTTGATTGACGCCCATGCGTTCTGATAGAAATGCCTTCCGGCCCAGAACTGCACCGGTGTCGTGAGAAGGAAGAGTATGAACCACATCGTCCTTCTCGGCAGGAAAGAAACGAACGGCAGCATGTCCTGGAAGCTGCCTATCAATATCAGGACCGAGAGGATTGCGCTTACAGTGAGCTTGGTTTTGAGCTCGGAGAGCTCTTTCTGTCTGGCCTCTTGCTCGATTTCCAGCGCAGATCGCCCCTCTGCTATCTCAGGCAGCCTGAAGCCAGCCTTCTCCAATGCGTGTCGGATGTCTCTCATGCCGATCTGGCCCGGGATATATTCCACCAAGAGGTTCTGTGCGCCTACGTTCACGCTCGATTTGAGCACCCCATCGAGTCTGCTCACTGCATCTGAAAGCTCTTTCTCCCTGGACGCATCGAGATCTATGATGGGGATTGTCGCCTTCTCTATGACAGGCCGATAGCCGAGCTCGTTTATCGTCTCGATGAACCTGTCCATACCTACGATCTCCGGGTCGAACTCTACTACGGCCTTTTCATTGGCGAAGTTGACGTTCGCGGTCTTTACCCCTGGAAGCCTCGAGATGTCTTTCTGGATCGCGGCGGCGCAGTTCACGCAGGTCATGCCTTTGACCGGTATCACGGCCTTTTTAGTATTCATAAGCCTTTATAGTACCATGAAGGGGGGGAGAATTCAAAATTCAAAATTCAAGGGGCAAGGGTTGAGGAGGCATGCATTGCCTGGGATACGATTACCCTACATCTATCAAGCTAATTTTTTCTTGTAGAATGGCGTATCCACTATCTTGGCGGCGATCTCCCTGTCTTTCACCTCTATCTCTATCTCCTGGCCCGCCTGGGCATATCTCGTGAGCACATACCCAAGACCGATGCCCTTATACACCGAAGGCGAATAGGCTGCACTCGTCACCACGCCTATATCGCGGTTCTCGGAGAATATGCTGCTGCCGCTTTTGGGTACGGCCTTTTCAGCGAGTACGAACCCGATGAGCCTCTGCTTCGCGCCTTTCGATTTCTGCTTGAGCAGGGCCTCTTTGCCGATGAAATCCTTTTTGAAGTCCACGAACCGCGAAAGCCCGGCCTCTATCGGTGTTTTCGTCTCATCTATGTCCACGCCGTACATGACATACCCCATCTCGAGCCTCAGGATGTCTCTTGCGGCAAGGCCGCATGCCTGGATGCCTACGTCTCTTCCCGCCTCCATGAGCGCATTCCAGACCTGCTCGGCCTTGTCTTTGGAAACGATTATCTCATAGCCGTGCTCGCCGGTGTATCCCGTGCGGGAGAGCACTGCATCTATGCCGGAAATAGATGCATTTCTCACATGGCGCTGTTTGAGCTTCTTGTAATGCCCGGAGGATAGACTTTCGATTATCTGCTCCGAGCGCGGTCCCTGGAGCGCCAACTGGGAGGTTTCGTTCGACCTGTCAGCGACTACGGCATCCCCGGCGGCATGCCGTCCGAGCCATGAGAGGAGCTTCTCCGCGTTCTTCGCATTGGTGCATAAAATATAGCGGTTGCCCGCCTCAAAGTCGGGAAGCCGCATCAGCAGGGTGTCATCCAGTATGCAACCGCTTTCGTTGAGGAACATGCCGTATATCGCAGAGCCTTCTGCGAGCCTCGAAATGTTCCTCGTGAAGGTGCGCTGAAGGAGTCCGATGGCGCCTCCTCCGGAGACCTCGATCCTTCCGAGCCAGCTCACATCAAACAGTCCCACAGCGGTCCTGACGGCGAAGTGCTCTTCGCTCATGGTTGTATATTGCAGGGGAACCTGCCAACCCTGAAATTCCGTCATCTTTGCATTGAGCCGGAGGTGAATGTTGTTCAGTACAGTCTGCTTCATACGGTCTTCCTCGCTGAAACGAATTCGGATGATTCGCGCCGAGAATGCAGAGCGGAAGAATGCTGGAACGTGTCCGACGATTATGTGAGCCTGAACGACTCGGGATCTGTCTTGGGGTCTGCGAGCCTGCGGATGTCCTTCGGTTTGAAGGCGCCTTTTTCCGTGATGATCGCCGTTATGTACCTTGCAGGCGTTACATCGAAGGCCGGATTTGCAACCCGCACGCCTTCCGGCGCTATGGGGAGCCTGCCGAGCACATGCGTGACCTCTTTCGGGTCGCGCTCCTCGATCGGGATATCAGAGCCGGACTCCATCGAAAAGTCGATGGTGGAGACAGGCGCGGCTACATAGAAGGGGATGCCATGCTCCTTGCACAGCACGGCGAGTGAATACGTCCCGATCTTGTTTGCTACGTCTCCATTGCGGGCGATACGGTCAGCGCCGACTATAGCGATGTCTATCATGTCGTGATACATGCAGTAGCCCGCCATGTTATCGGTGATTAGGGTGCAGGAGATCTTCTCCTCCATCAGCTCCCATGCGGTGAGCCGGGCCCCCTGGAGCACGGGCCTTGTCTCATCTATATATACATGTATCTTTTTGCCTTGTTCTACAGCAGCACGCATGACTCCTTCTGCCGTTCCGTATCCGCCTGTCGCGATGGAGCCTGCATTGCAGTGGGTGATAAGGACGTCGCCGTCGCTTATGAATTCCGCGCCGTACATACCTATCTTCCTGTTTGTCGCAATGTCTTCCTCGAGCATGCGCTTGGACTCCCCGACCATCACTTCCCGAAGTTCTTCGAGTCCCTTGTCTTTGTTCGAGAGGACGATTCTCTTCATCCTCTCTATGGCCCAGAAGAGGTTCACAGCAGTGGGCCTTGTGGAGGCCATTTCGGAGCAGACCCTTTCGAACTCCGGCCAGAACTGTTCGAATGTCGAGGCCTTTATCTCTCTCGCGGCCAGGGCCAGACCCATTGCAGCCGCAATGCCTATGGCAGGCGCGCCTCTTACCCACATCTCCCTGATTCCCTTTGCCACTGTCCGGTAGTCCCGGCACTCGTTATATATGGTCTCGAAAGGCAGCCTTGTCTGGTCGAGCATCATGACGATATCGTCTTTCCACTCCAAGGTGGGGATCATGGCCGTTGCTCCTTCTATATATGGTTTTAATTGGGGATTCGAGGGAAGGGGACGCCACCATCTTCCCTGATATAACTATAAAGAAATCAAATGTAATTGTCAAAAAAATAATTCAGGATGGATGCCCTCGAAAGAGGAGGGTGCGGCTAATCCTGAGCGCTCATATTCTCGCTCGAAGGGATGCTGCATTCCATGTGGCGTATGACCTTTCCCTTGACCATATATACCACCATCTCGGCGATGTTCGTGGCATGGTCGGCTATGCGCTCGAGATACTTCGCAATATAAGTCAGGCGCACCGCCCGGGATATGTTCTTCGGGTCCCTGAGCATATATAGCAGGAGTTCATTGAATATCTGCTGATTGAGATTGTCTACATTGTCATCGTTCTCGCATACCTTCATGGCGAGGTCTGCATCCCTGTTCACGAAGGCATCCAGGCTGTCCTTGAGCATCTTCTGCGCGGCCTCCGCCATGCGCGGTATGTCGATATAGGGCTTGAGCGGAGGCTCTTCGTTGAGCTCCACCGCCCGCTCGCAGATGTCCACTGCCAGGTCTCCCATACGCTCGAGGTCGGTGATGATCTTTATGGCGGTGGTCACGAATCTCAGGTTGCTTCCTGTGGGCTGCCACTTTGCGAGAAAACTTATGCTGTCTTCTTCTATCTCCACGTCATAGGTGTTCACGAGCCTGTCGCCGTCTATGACGGAGATGGCGAGATCGTTGTCCCTCTCGACGAGCGCCTTTATGGATTTACTTATCGCGTCCTCCACGACGCCGCCCATCTTGAGGAGTTTCTCTTTGAGTTGCTCTATATCCTGCTCTTTATGTGTCGCCATTTATCCTCTCCTTTTCATCTCTTTACGCATGACCCGCTCTGGTTCAATGTCGCTTGACCGGTATTTTTCATCCGAACTTCCCGGTTATATAGTCATCCGTCTCTTTTTTGTCAGGACTCGTAAATATCTTCTCTGTAGGGCCGTACTCCACGAGCTCGCCCAGATACAAAAATCCGGTCATATCCGAGACCCTGGCGGCCTGCTGCATATTGTGGGTCACGATGATTACCGTCACACTCTTTTTCAGCTCTATGACGAGCTCCTCTATCTTCGCAGTGGATATGGGATCTAGGGCCGATGTGGGCTCATCGAACAGGAGCACCTCCGGCTCCACTGCGAGGGCGCGTGCGATGACGAGCCTCTGCTGTTGTCCGCCCGAGAGCCTGAAAGCGCTCTCATGGAGCTTGTCCTTAACCTCGTCCCAGAGCGCGGCGGCACGAAGCACTTTCTCGACTCGCCCCTCGACCTCGGACCTGTATCGGACGCCCTTCAGCTTGAGCCCATAGGTGATGTTGTCATATATGCTCATCGGGAATGGGGTGGGTTTCTGGAACACCATGCCTATGCGGCTGCGCAATTCCGTGAGATCCACATTGTCCGAGAGGATATTCTCTCCGTCGAATGCAATCTCGCCCTCATAGCGATTGCCCGGGTAGAGGTCGTGCATTCTGTTGAAGCATCGAAGGAGAGTTGTCTTTCCGCATCCTGAAGGGCCTATCAATGCCGTGACCGTATTCTTGTATATGGGCATGGATATGGTCTTCAGTGCGTGTATCCCGCCGGCATAGTAAAAATTTAGCATCTTGACATATATCTTGACTGCACCCGGCTTCATCTGTTGTTCTTCCACCTCATCCTGATTATAGTCCTGCCTATGATCGTTAGACCTAATATGAAAAGCGTGATTACGAATGAAGCCGCCCAGGCCTGGCTGTGCCAGTCTTCATAGGGGCCCATTGCGTACTGGAATATGGTCACCGTGAGGGAGGCAACCGGTCCGTTCATGTCCGTAGAGAAGAATGAGTTGTTGAACGATGTAAACAGCAATGGAGCGGTCTCTCCTGCGATACGCGCCATGGAGAGCAGTATGCCTGTAAGTATGCCTGTGGAGGCCCCGCGATATACTACCTGAATAATGACCTTGTAACAAGGTGCGCCGAGTGCGAAGGCCGCCTCCCGGAGAGTCCATGGAACCAGGCTGAGCATGTCTTCCGTTGTACGGAGCACGACTGGTATCATTATGACGGCAAGAGCGACGGCGCCCGCCCAGCCGCTAAAGTGATGAACAGGCCTCACCATGACCGCATAAACGAATGCGCCGATGACTATGGAAGGCATGCTCATCATAATGTCGGAAAGCACGCTTATAATGCGTGAAAGCCTGCTCCCCCTTCCGTATTCCGCCAGGAATGTGCCGCCCAAGACTCCAACCGGCACGCCGATCACGGTCGCGGCAAGAGTTATCATCGCCTGGCCTACGAAGGCATTTCTAAGCCCTCCGCCGGCTGTGCCAGCGGGTACAGGATCCTTGAGAAACAGCTCGGGCCTGAGCGCTCCTATTCCGTGCGAGAATACATCCCAGAGTATGAACGCGAGCCAGAACAGGCCGGTCAGGGCCGCCAGTGCGCTCATGGCCAGGGCGATGATGTTCGTGATTTTTCTCTTCCGGGCAGTCGTCATTTAGGATGCCTCTCCTCCGCCCTCATTAGCATGAATTTCGCTGCCGTCAATACCCCGATGCTTAGACAGAAAAGTACGAGTGCGAGATAGAACAGAGACGAGTGATATATGTCCGTGTCCGCCTCCGTGAACTCGTTCGCCAAAGTTACGGTGATGGTGGAAGCGGCATCGAAGAGCGACGCCGGGATCTTGTGGCTGTTTCCCAGGACGAAGGCCACTGCCATCGTCTCGCCGATCGCCCTTCCGAGGGAGAGTGCCACGCCTCCGAACACGCCGAGCCTTGAATATGGGAGTACTATGTGTCTTATCACCTCCCACTGTGTGGCGCCTATGGCGTACGCCGACTCTTTTACGACAGGGGGTGTGAGATTGAATGCGTCCCGTGCGATGCTTGCTGTTAGGGGTATTATCATTATGGACAGAACGACACTCGCGGTAAAGAGGTCGATTCCCATTGGAACGCCGCGAAACAGGAAGCCGAGCATCGGCAGCCTTCCTATTGAGTTCTGGAGCGCGGGCTCTATATACTTTGCCATTATAGGAGCAAGGGTGAATAATCCCCACATGCCGTAGATGATGCTCGGGATCGCGGCAAGTAGCTCGATTGCTGCCCCTATCGGGCCTTTCAGGAATTGAGGGGCGATCTCCGTCACGAATATCGCTATACCAATCGCAACAGGAACAGCGATCGAGAGGGCGATGACGGTGGTGACTATCGTGCCGAATATCGCCGGGGCCGCGCCGAAGCTTCCGGTCACGGGATTCCAGTCGGAGGAAAAAAGAAACCCGAATACACCGAACCTCTTTACGGCGAGGGACGATTCATCAAGGAGCACAATCGCAATCCCAATGATTATGACCACTACGCTCAGCGATGCAGCGGCTGTAGCGCCCCGGAAGGCGAGGTCTATGTATTTTCCTCTCTCTGAAATGCGATTCATGGCATCCACTCGATCTAATGTGAACAATGTGTGGGCCGTAGACGTCTCCTATATGATGGCATCGTAAGAAGTCAACCTTACCGCCTAGCACGCAGAAAAAATGCGTTTTCATTCAGAGCCTTTCTCGGCGATCTCGGCGGCATCTGCGGTGAAATGGGACTTTTTACGAGTTCATCCTATATAAGGCCGTTAGACTTCCAGTACGCCCTGATCTTGTCCTTGAGCGGCTTGGGCAGCGGCACATATACGAGCTCCTTAGCCTTTTCATCTCCGTTCATGAACGTCCAGTCGAAGAATTTTACGATCCTTTTGTTGTCATCCTTTTTCTCCCTCGCCAGAAGAATGAAGGTGGCGCCGGCGATCGGCCATGCGTCTTTACCCCGGGTGTCGGTCAGCCAGAGATAGAAATCCTTTTTCGGATCGAAATCGCCGGACGCCGCCGCATCCTGGAACGATTCGAAACTCGGCGTTACAAACCGGCCGGCCCTGTTCTTTAGGGCGGTATAGACGAGCCTGTTCTGCTTGGCGTATGCGAATTCCACATATCCTATTGAAAATGGGCTCTTCTGTACATAATTAGAGACGCCTTCGTTTCCCTTTCCGCCTATGCCTACAGGCCAGCTCACAGATGTGCCGCTTCCCACCTTCTCCTTCCAAGCGGGACAGACTTTTGAAAGATAGTCCGTGAATACGGCGGTCGTACCGGAGCCGTCTGAGCGTCGCACTACGGTAATCTGTTTGTCCGGAAGTGCGAGCCCTGGATTCAGGGACGTGAGCCTCTGGTCATTCCATTTTACGATATCACCCAAAAATATTTCACATACTGTCGCCCCATCGAGTTTCAACTGGCCGTCATTTATACCTGGCAGGTTCACGACCAACACTACGCCGCCGATTACAGCCGGAAACTGCAAAAGACCGTCCTTCGCGAGTTCCTCCGGGCTCATGGGTTTGTCAGATGCACCGAAGTGGACTGTCCTTTCGGATATCTGTCTGATGCCGCCGCCTGAGCCGATGGATTGATAGTTCACCTGTACGCCCGTGACCTTATGGTAATCGTATGCCCATGCAGAGTACACGGGATAAGGGAAGGTGGCGCCGGCGCCGTTAATGGGCTGTGCCGAAGCAGACGACGGGCTTAAGGATACCGCGAGCGATAGAGCTATGGTTGAAAGAACTTTCATAAGGTATACCTCCTTTTAAAATTTTAGCATGGCTTTTTATACCAGATGAATGTTACAGGAGTGTTACAAAATAATGAAATATATGTTACATTCAGTTTATATACGGGCGACCTTTCCGAATTGTCATCAACAGCCGGACGTGGATGTATATTACGGAAGACGTCCTATTGCCTCTTGATGCGCAGCGATATTTCGGGTATCATTTGCGTGTGGTTCCGATGGACAGGATACTCGTCGTAGAAGACGAAAGCGATATCTCCGATCTCGTGACATACAATCTCGAGAAGCACGGCTATGAGACGGATGTCGCTCGGAGCGGTGAGGAAGCGCTCGGCCTCATTCGTTCCAGGCCGTATCGCCTGATAGTCCTGGATCTCGTATTGCCCGGCCTCACAGGCATGGACCTCTGCCGCATCCTCAAAAACGATCCGGCTGCTGCATCCATCCCGATCATCATGCTGACCGCCAGGTCCACGGAGGCCGACAAGGTGGACGGCCTCGAGGCAGGGGCGGATGATTATATAACGAAGCCTTTCAGCGTGAAAGAGTTCATCGCGCGTGTCAAGGCCGTACTGAAGAGGGCGGAGAGGCCGCATGAAAGACCGACGGTTCTTAAGGCCGGCTGTATCGAGATGGATGTCGACCGCCACATAGTAAATGCCTGGGACAGGACGATAGAGCTCCGCCACTGAGTTCAGGCTGCTCAAATTCCTCTTGGAGAGAAATGGTCGGGTGCTTTCGAGGAGAAAAATACTTGACGGCGTCTGGAAGGGCGAGGCATTTGTCGAGGAGCGTACAGTAGACGTTCACATCCGGAGAATAAGGGCGCAACTCGAAAAGGCGGGCGCAGAGGGTTATATAAGAACCGTCAGGGGCGTAGGCTATACTTTCTCCGAGTACACGCCGTCAAGAACCGATTCTGCATGATAATTTATCTGTTCGGATTCATGACACTATGATAATTTCCGTGCTTTCATCGGATTATTGCGAGGAGGTATCAATGGACTGTTTTGATGGATGGTTCCATGCTGCTGTACGATCAGCGAGAGCGGCATTTCTGGTTTTTTTCCCTTTGGCGCTGCTTTCCGGTTGTTTCACCTACACGAGCTCTTACATAGCCGACCCTACTTCGAAAAAGACGGTCCTTGGAGTTGATCCTTCTGCGGACGCGATCAGGCAACCCGTCGTGGTGATAGAAAAATCGCCCACTAGCGAGAGTCCTTTCAACCCATTTGTCGTACGCGCGGCTGAAAGGGTGAGCGGGCCAGAGGCCGAGACCAACACTGTGAATGCATATAAGTACAAACGTGAGTGGTCGCCGCTTGTGATCCCGATAGGCGTACTTCAGGTTGTGAGCACTCCGTTCATATGCCTGGGAGCTGCATTTGATCCGAGCGGCGGGGAAAAGGTCCTGGATTCCGTCCTCGCCGGCATGAACGAGAAGGGCTGCGACACCAAGGGCTGGTTCAGGACAGGGACATATTTAACCGTCGGCATAATCCCGAGCTGCGAGGTCAGGGCATCCACCGTCAAGAAGGAGAAGAGGCTTACAGGCAGAACGGTCTTCGAAGACCGTCCATACGAAAACGCCGTGCTCAGGATGGTTGTTGCACCGTACTTCGGCTCGAAGGACGGCATTCAAAAGGGTGCGGCCGACTCCCTCCGCCGCGATGTGGTCCTGGACAAATCCGGCAGGGCCGAGATTAATGTAGCCGCCTTGTTCAAGGAGTTCACCAGGCAGCCGGATGAGGTGGAGATCAGGTTCGGCCTCGAGTTGCCGGCGAAGGCCTCTGCTGTATTCAAACTCGACCAAGGCCTGTGCCGTTCGCTCTTCAAACCGATTTCGGAGGAGAGGGAGGGCGCAAGGTTCGAGCAGGCAGGAGACATGCCCTCAGCCCTCGCGCATTTTTCCAATGCATATGCCGCCACGTCGGACAAGGGGCACAGGGCGTCTCTATGGAAGAAGATAGCCGGCATTTACAAGGCCATGAATTCGAAACCGCCTGTGCCCGAATCAGCGAAGCGCTATATGGTGCGCGGCAGGACCGCTGTTGCGGAGGCCGCATCGCCTTCAGACTTCGAGGCAGCAGTGAAGGAGTTCATGGCAGCCTCTCTCGAGGCGCCGTTCTGGCCGGAGGTACATTATAACCTCGGCGTGCTTCTCGAAAAGATGGATAGACTGGACGATGCCGTAGAAAGTCTCCAGAAATATCTCGATCTCGCGCCTGATGCGGAGGACGCTGAGCAGGTAAAGACGATGATATATCAGATGGAATACAAAAAGACGAGGAAGGGAGACGGGAGACAGCCGGATACACGGCGCAGGTCCAAGGAGATGTCGAGATGAGACGCACCATTTCCGTATTGATAATATGGGGAGTACTCCTCTCTCTCTACCCGGGCCGCGCAATGGCTCAGGGATATGAGATAGACTGCGAGGGCACCCTGAAGACATGGGCCATAGATCCTAACATGCGCGACTATCTCCGGACTCACAGCTGCACGTGCCCGGCGAGCAACAGGTCTCCTGTATGTACACCGATAGGCTCATCTTCTTCGTCTTCGCCGTCATATTCCGGCCCGGGCCGGAAATCCGGCGACTTCAAGCGGGAGATGATGCAGAACATGATAGACAGCTTCATGAAGGGTCTCGAAGAAGGTAAGAGAAAGCGGCTCGAAGAGGAGGAGAGGAGGCGGCGCGAGGCCGCGGCCGCAGAGAGAGCCAGACAGGCCGAGGAACAGAGGCGACAGGAGATATTCGAGAGGAACAAACAGGAGCTTTTGAATGCATTCAAGACTGGAAACCAGGGCACGGGCCTCAGGCTCAAGGGCGGTGGAGAAGAGCTTCTCGATACTACGGCTGGGGCGGTAGATGCATCCCAGGAGATTCCGGATCCGCGTAAAGAGATGCAGACAAAAACGCCGGCCCTCAAATGAGCGATAAAATATGGCTCATCGCGTATAATGGTGCAAATTACAATTTCAGATAAAACCTAACAGGGTATGCCTTCATGACTTTTAGAACGCGATGAATATCATATCTGTGTATTGTGATTATAAAACCTTCGGCCTCATGAATCAGCGCCGTGTCTGTTATGCAGAGCTCCGCCTAAGGTATCGCTCTAAAAGTCATTCTGGCACATCCTGCAGGCTTGCACCAAAAAACGTGATGAGCCTAAAATCTCGTCGAGCGACGGCCATACGAAGGCAACACATACCGTGTTCCATAACCTTACGATCTGGGGTCTTCAAATGAGACGCCTCTATTCCATTTTTATATTGTTTTTGCTGCCTGCGCTGTCTTCATGCAAGACAGTCGAGGGCCCTGGTTTCGAGCAGGTCATTGCGAGTCCTGAGCGGCCTAAGATAGCGCTTGTGCTCGGCGGCGGCGCTGCACGGGGATTCGCCCACATCGGAGTTATCAGGGTGTTGGAGCAGGAGCGCATCCCTATCGACATGATAGTGGGTACGAGTGTAGGAAGTCTGATCGGCGCCATATATGCCTATGACAGGAACAGCTTCGAGCTCGAATGGACCGCCTTCTCCCTTGAAAAGGATCATATCTTCGACTATGCCATATTGTCCGTTCTCACCGGCATGGGACCGGTCAAGGGCGAAAAGCTCGAAGAATTCGTGAAGAGCAAGATTCCCGCTCTGAACATAGAGCAGCTCAAGATTCCATTTGCAGCCGTAGCCACGGACCTAAACAGGGGCCAGCGTGTGGTTCTCGACCGGGGGTCTGTTGCAAAGGCGGTGCGGGCCAGCAGCGCGATCCCTGGCGTATTCCAGCCTGTCGAATATCAGGGCAGACTACTCGTTGACGGAGGCGTGACCGACAACATCCCCATCTCCGTAGCCAGGGAGAAGGGCGCGGATATCGTGATTGCCGTCGACATAAGCGAAAACATAGTGAATTTCAACATCACGAATGTGATAGACGTCGTCCTGCAGTCCGTGAATATCATGTTCAGCGACAACGTCTCATACAAGAAGAAAGATGCGGATGTCCTCATCTCTCCATCCGTCGGAAATGTGGCTATGCTCGATTTCACTCAAAAAAAGAGATGCATGCAGGCGGGCATAGAGGCTGTGCAGAAGGCCATGCCGGAGATCAAAAGGAAGATAGAGGAATGGATGCAGAAGAAGATTGCAAAGAAGTAGGTTTTAGGCCCGGCCGAGTATCCCGAATGATGGAGGGCAATAAAGGCGTAAAAGCCGCCGGCGTATGTCAGGGCAGCATATAAGGGATCATCTTTCAGGGGATTCTCTGTGAACTCTCCGGCGAAAGTTTTTACGATACGCCCAGGACGGAAAGGATAGAGATGCTGAAAAGGATCGGAATAATCCTCGAGATGATAAAGTTCGAGCACACGGTTTTCGCATTGCCGTTCGCATTTACAGGCATGATTTTGGCTGCCCAGGGCTTACCTTCTTGGAATAAAGTATTCTGGGTCACAGTGGCTATGGTCGCGGCCCGCTCTGCTGCAATGGGATTCAACAGATGGGCCGACCGCGATATAGATGCGAAAAATCCTCGTACGAAAGAGCGTGCACTGCCAAAGGGGCTTGTAACCCCGGGCCAGGTGCTGGCATTCATCGCTGTTTCATCCGCTGTATTCGTCTTCGCTGCATATAACTTGAACAGCCTGAGCCTCGCCCTCTCGCCGCTCGCGCTTGCAATCGTTTTCTTCTACTCATACACCAAGCGCTTCACGTTTCTGTCCCATGCCTTTCTCGGACTTGCGATATCCCTTGCGCCGATAGGCGCATGGATTGCTGTCACAGGAAGGATAGAAACTCCTGCATTGGTCCTCGGCCTGGCGGTGCTGTTCTGGCTCATCGGCTTCGACATATTGTATGCGCTTCAGGACATAGATTTCGACAGAAAGGCAGGCCTCTATTCCGTGCCGCAGAGGTTCGGGGTGCGGCGCTCGCTCTGGATCTCCCGCCTATCACATATGGTGACCATATGCGCGCTTCTATATTTATACTCGATGCTCGAGCTCGGCCTATTCTATCTCGCAGGCGTCGCTGTTGCACTCGGCCTGCTGGCGTATGAGCATTCCCTCGTCAAGGAAGACGACCTTTCTAAGCTCGACATGGCCTTCTTCAATATGAACGGTTATCTGAGCGTCACGGTCTTTGCATTCACCCTGCTCGACGCGATAATATGATTCCGGGCGAACATTGAGATTTTAGAATATCCACTGTCTTCGAAGCGGTTTGCATTACGAGGGCGTTGCTTACCGCGATCTAACGCCGACGGTGAAGGGTTTAATCGAGATGGGGATTGCGGATAATCAGCGCGGCGCATCCAGAGCTTCCGATGTCATCAGTGGATCAATTTACCTGACGGCTGATGACGTCGATATCTGTGGGCAGGTTAGACGCATTTTCATGCTCCTAAGGACGATTTCGGTCAAACGAGACCAGACAGAAACCGATTTTCAAAAGGGGAGATCCAGAAACGACCGAAGAAATAAAAGACTTATTGAAGCGCCGTACCTCACCATTCTCATTTTTCTGGTGTTTCGTAAATTAATTCGTCCCAATTTTATGTTGACTTCCGTCAGCAATTAAGCTAAGTTTTTTCGCCTATCCCGCAGAATCTGTGGATAGATTAGCGGGTTAATTGAAATATATAGGAGCAAAGCTTTTGGATACTGTCAAGCTTTTTCTGTAAAAATGATTTTGGCGCTCTCCTCAAGGGTTT
>JBBIMH010000033.1:0-31932 GCA_037444505.1 Nitrospirota bacterium
TCATTGGATCACCTGCAAATCGCCTTATATCATACACTTGGCGCTTTGCCGGAACAGGAATCCATCCACAGATTCTGCTGAAGAGCCCAAAATAGAAATGTCCGGTTTTTAGAAAGAGGGTCGGTGCTATCTTTCTCCGGCTTGTGTCGTTCTCTGAGGCGATAAATGCATCATTGATACAAAAATATATTCCGTGGGACGCCAGTATTTGAGTTTTTTGGGTCCGTGCCTCAGCGCCCTCAAAAATCAGAGACTTCAAGACGGCTCGCGAAGTCTGCCGAACGGCTTCAGCACCACCTCTGAGAGGGCGGGGTGGATATGTATTCCGCGTGCGAGGGTCATGATGTCGCCACCTCCTGCCATTGCATTTACCACTTCCTGGATCAGCACGGATGCCTGGGGGCCTATTATATGATAGCCTATTATCCTGCCTGTCTTTCTGTTCACGACCGCCTTTGCAAATGCCTCGGTCTCCATCATGGCCTCTCCTCTGGCCACTTCGTTATATCTCGCAACACCCACGAGGACTTCGGCCCTGCCCAAGAGCCTTATTGCCTCTGCCTCTGTAAGGCCGACAGAGGCGATCTCCGGCCGGGAAAATACTGCATGCGGCACCGTTAGATAGTTCATCTTGTTTTTCTTCTCATGAACTGCATTGTGCCACACTATCTCCGCCTCTCTGTTGGCGGCATGCCGGAACATCTTTTTACCGATTGCATCGCCGAATGCCCATATGCCTTTTTTTGTTGTCTCGAGATATTCATCTACAATGATATAGCCTTTTTCATCGGTTTTTACGCCCGTGTTTTCCACTCTTAATATATCTGCATTGGACCTCCTTCCTGCTGCGATGAGGAGGTGCTGTGCAGTCGTGGAAATCTCTTTACCGCTGTCTTTGTCTCTCGATATGACGGTGACGCCTTCAGTGTCCTTCTTTATCTCTATAGCCTCCGTATTCGTGAATATCTCCATCCGCGTTGCCAGCGAGCGGGCGAGCAGGGCGGATACCTCGGGTTCTTCTTCAGGGACGAGCCTCCTGTTTCTCTGTATGATCGTGACCTTCGTGCCCATGGCATCGAAGAAGTGCGCAAACTCCGCTGCAATATAGCCTCCTCCGATTATGACCATGCTCGCGGGCTTCTCCTCGAGCTGGAGCACGGTCTCGTTCGTGAGATAAGCCGCCTGGTCCAAGCCCTTTATATTGGGGATGAGCGGCCTTGCGCCGGTGGCTATGAAGACGGTCTTTCCTTTTATCTTTTCCCCACTCACCTCGATGGTGTAATCGTCCACGAACCTGGCCTCGCCATAGTAGAAGTCGAAGTCCTCGGTCTTTTCGAGAGCATCCTTTATCCTGTCTCGGCTGTGTTTCACGATGCTGCGCATGCGCTCCATGACGGCTGCAAAGTCTATATTCGTTATCTGTGCAGATATGCCGAGCCTGCCAGCCTCTCTTATCTCCATTACTCTATCCGCCGGATAGACGAGTATCTTAGTCGGTATTCAGCCGACATTGAGGCATGTGCCGCCTAATGGGCCCTTGTCTATGAATGCAAGGGACAAATTGTGGCTTAGCGCATCCTCGATCAGGTTCGCGCCCGCGCCCGAGCCTATTATGACAATGTCGTATTGTTTCATCTGATTCCCTCCCTGGATGTGTTATGCATTATCATGGCCTATATGAGTCCACCGGCTTTTTTCAATTGTAGCACGTTCCGAAACACAGATGGCTCGGCGCGCCTGAGGCGCAGAACGTTCTGATAAAACCATTGACAACTCCTCGGCTGAACGGTTAAATTCCAGCTATCCAGATGGTGTGGCTTATACGGCTTTGTCTGCGTTCCGAACGGGATTGACTTGATTCGAGACTTCGAAAAATACACGCAAAAGCTTCTCAGGGACGGCAGTGCCGCGGCCGATAGCATCAGACTCTATCGGCTCGATGACACCGTCGTTGCGAGCCGTGAGGACGAATGGCTCGGTGTGTTCTCCGAGGTGTTCGAAGGGCTCAATATCGCTGCCCTCCTGTTTGCAAGACCGTCTCTGCCGTTTGCCGACCTGCTCGTAGCCCGCGCCGCTTCGGGCGCGGACAGGCTCTTGCCGAAGGATAGCGAGACGCGCCTGTTTCTGCACGACATCCCTTTTATCCGGCGGAGCGAGTGGGAGGACGGGAACACGAGGGCCCTTGTTCCGCTGTTGATTTCCGGACTGCGCAGGCGCAAGGCCGTGCTGCTCGAGGGACATGGCATAGTGGCCACAGGAGGCCTGACGGTCGAGCAGGCGTATATTTCATTCTCTTCAGTGTTCCATGCGACATTCGTCAAGTATCTGTTGGATCTATTGTACGAAGGTTTCAGGCTGCCGAGCGAAGAAGCTGCCTTTGATGATTTCATGGATGCATGGATGAGGCCTGTCGATGCCGCAGGTCTCGAGTTCGAAGACTATCCTGCCGGCAGAGAGGCTGTCCTTTGGGAGCTCTGCCGGGTCGGTCGCTATACAGTTGAAAAGGGCCTCGTTGATTCATTCTTCGGGAACATAAGCGTATTCGACGGGAAGACCATATTCATCAGCGAGACGGCATCATCGCTCGACGAGCTCGAGGGGCATATCGTGCCTGTGGAGATGGACGGCTCTTCCACGGCGGGGCTGTCCGCATCGTCCGAGCTGCCGGTGCACAGTGCAGTATATGCATCCACAGGCTGCAGGGCGGTGCTCCACGGCCATCCGAAGTTCAGTGTGATTATGTCCATGTACTGTAGAGAGGAGTGCGAAATAGAAGATTGTACCAGGAACTGCAACCGAAAGAGATATGCATGCGGTGTGCCGGTAGTGACCGGCGAGACCGGCGCAGGAGGGCTCGCAAAGACCGTCCCGCCCGCTGTCATGGAATCGGGCGCGTGCATAGCCTATGGACACGGGGTGTTCTCTGTCGGCAGAACGGGCCTGCGCGAGGCCTTCATGAAGATGGTGGAGGTAGAAAACGTGTGCAGGCGGGAGTATTCGAGGTTGATACGATGAAACAGTATATGCACGCCTCTCCCTTCGAACTCTTCATGTATTCATCTTTTGGAGAGCAGAACTGAATTTTCTTTACAAATCCAGCCTCTGTGTGATAAAGTTATGTGCATGCTGGATGATGGCTGTTTCAAGCGGACTGGAGGATGAAGATGGAGCCCGTACTCTGCCCGTTTTGCGGAGGTACGAATCTTTTTCAGGAAGACGACTTCGGGCTGGAGCTAGATGCCGAGTACTGGACAGTGCACCACTGGGAGTGCCTGGAGTGCGGACAATCGTTCGACAAGATAGATGTAATGGCTATTCCGAAGAGCTTCGAGCGCATGAATGAGAACACCATCCACTGAATACGATCGCCTGCATGGTGTGTTGCATCGGAGGGAGGATTCCGGAAGACCTACTGTCGCGATTGTAGACCTTTCGGCACTCGAGCACAATTTCAAAGAGGTCGCGAAAAGGGTCGGCGGGAGGGCTGTCCTTGCTGTTGTAAAGGCCGAGGCCTATGGACACGGCGCGGTCGCCGTATCGCGGCATCTTGCAGGTCTGGGCGCGGACATGCTCGGCGTGGCGCTCGTCGAAGAAGGCGCAGAGCTGAGAGAGGCAGGCATCGACATACCAATACTCGTGATGGGTGCTGTCTTCCCGGAGCAGGCGGATGAGATCGTGAGGCTGGGGTTGTCCCCCGTCGTATATACGGACGGGCTTGCACGGGCGCTCTCTTCCGCTGCGGATGCGCGTAGCAGGGAAGTTCAGGTGCATGTAAAGATAGACACAGGGATGGGAAGGATCGGGCTCATGCCCGAGTCCGCCCTGGATTTTATCAGCCGTATATGGGAATATCCTCGTCTACGCGTCGCCGGTTTGATGACGCATTTCGCCGATGCGGATCTCAAAGACAAGGAATTCGCATTGCGCCAGATCGAGAGGTTCGAGGGACTGATAGACGCCCTGGATCGTAAAGGGCTGTCGGTCCCTCTGCGGCATGCCGCAAACAGTGCTGCCGTTCTGGACTTCGGTAGCGGCCTGTTCAATATGGTGAGGCCGGGGCTTATGCTCTACGGCTGCAATCCCCTGGAATCCGGCTCTTCGGGCCGCGAGGCGGATCTGAGGCCGGTAATGTCCCTTGTAACGCGCATTGCGTTCATCAAGAAAGTCGGGCCCGGGACGCCCATCAGCTACGGCAGGACATTCGTCACGAAGAGAGAGAGCCTGATTGCAACCATCCCAATCGGGTATGCGGACGGCTACAGCAGGTCCCTCTCCAACAAGGGAGAGGCGCTTATCGGCGGACGCCGCGTGCCTGTGGTCGGCAGGGTCTGTATGGACATGACCATGATAGATGTAACGGACGTTCCTGGTGTGGCCGAGGGCGACTCTGTGGTGCTGATGGGAAGCCAGGGGGATGAGCGGATTACCGCCGAAGAGATCGCGGCCAAGACAGGGACGATACCATATGAAGTTCTCTGCGGCATAAGCAGCAGGGTGCCGAGGGTATATGTCCAGTGGAAGTGAGTATCGATGAAATTGCGAAAGGATGGACGGAGCTTGTTGTGAACAACTGGCTCGAAAGGCTCGGACAGAGGGTTACATACGGCATCACCGAGATGGGGAAAGTGCTTATCTTTCTGATGCAGACCCTTCGCTGGTCTGTAAGCAGGCCGTTCTATTTCAAGAACCTGATAAAGCAGATGGAGCAGATCGGCGTCAACTCCATGCCGGTCGTTCTCACTACAGCCATATCTACAGGCATGGTGCTCGCCCTCCAGAGCTATACAGGTTTCAAGCGCTTCGGCGCGGAGTCGCTCATCGGGGCGGTCGTGTCGCTCTCTATGACGCGCGAGCTCGGCCCTGTGCTCACCGGCCTCATGGTGGCAGGCCGTGCAGGCGCCGCCATGGCCGCCGAGCTCGGAACGATGAAGGTGACGGAGCAGATAGACGCCCTCTACACCCTCGCCACCAATCCCATGAAGTACCTCGTGGTGCCACGTTTTATCGCGAGTACGATAATGATGTTCTTCCTCTCCGCAGTCGGGATGTTCATCGGCATAGTGGGCGGCTACTTCGTAGGGGTGAAGGTGCTGGGGACGAACCCTGTCACCTATATCAACCAGAGCATAGACAATACCGAGGTGTCTGATATATGGTACGGTCTCGTCAAGTCCCTTGTCTTCGGTGCAGTGGTGGGTCTCATCGGCTGCTACAAGGGATTTACTACGGAAGGCGGTGCAGAGGGCGTGGGCAAGGCCACGACAGGTGCGGTCGTCGTTGCATCGATGCTCATCTTGATCCTTGATTACTTCCTCTCCGCCTTTTTGTGGTGATGCACGGATGATAGAGGTCATAGATGTATATAAGGGCTTCGGCTCCTTGGAGGTGCTCCGGGGCGTGAACCTGAAGGTAGAAAAGGGGGAGAGCGTCACTATCATCGGCGGAAGCGGCAGCGGAAAGAGTGTTCTGCTCAAGCATATCATAGGGCTCCTGTTTCCGGACAGAGGCAAGGTGATCGTCGACGGACAGGTGGTTAATGAGCTCGATGACGAGCAGTTGAATGAGCTGAGAAAAAAGTTCGGCATGCTATTCCAGGGCGCGGCCCTGTTCGATTCGCTTACCGTATGGGAGAACGTTGGTTTCGGCCTCAAGCAGCATACCAAGCTTTCGGACAGAGAGATACGTGCGATAGCAACGGAGAAGCTTGCGCTTGTGGGACTCAAAAACGTGGAGGACAAGATGCCCTCCGAGCTCTCCGGCGGCATGAAGAAGCGTGTGGGGCTTGCGCGGGCGATCGCCATGAATCCTGCGATAATACTCTACGACGAGCCCACGACAGGGCTCGATCCGATAACTGCGGACGCCATCAACGACCTCATTATCGACCTGAGAAAAAAGCTCGGGGTGACGTCTGTGGCCATCACCCACGACATGCATAGCGCATACAAGATATCAGACAGGATCGCCATGCTCTATAAGGGCCGGATCATAGAGACCGGCATGCCTGAAGAGATAAAGAACACTACGAATCCTATAGTGCGGCAGTTCATCACCGGCAGCGCCGTAGGGCCGATTACAGCCGAGTGATCTGGCGCGCGGCGGTCATAGCAATCTCGAAATTACAGGGCGGCCCGGCCACCGACCGGGTAAGAGTCGCTCTGCTCCGAAAAGGGGTCTATAATGTTCAAGCTGACTGCTGAGGCGAAAGTTGGACTTCTGATTCTTGGCGGATCTATCATACTCCTCTACATGACGTTCGCGGTGGGCAAGTACGAATTTGGGGAGAAGAAGGGGTATGTAATCACCGCGGAATTCGAGTCCGTGGCAGGGTTGGATGAGAAGGCCGCCGTCCGCATGGCGGGCGTGAGGATCGGGAGCGTGGAGAAGGTCGAGCTCGTCGACAGCAGGGCCAGGCTCGTACTCAGGATATATCCGGATGTACGCATCTCGCGCGGCTCGGAGGCTGTGATAAAGACGATGGGCCTTCTGGGCGAGAAATATGTGGAGATAATCCCGCCAGGCCAGCGGAGCTTTAGACCCTCTTCGCGCGGCAACCCTGCAGGGCGCGAGGGCTCGCAGTACCTGGGGCAGGGAGAGGAGATAATGTCTACCGTGTCTCCGAGCGATGTGGACAGGCTCATAAACCAGCTCTCGGAAATATCGGACGACATAAAGCAGGTGACGGCGTCTCTGCGTCACGTATTCGGCACGGAACGCGGCGCGCGCTCCATGGAGGACATCCTTGCCGATCTGCGCGGCACGATGTCCAACATCCGCGATTTCACCTACACGTTAAGGAGCGACGGCAGCGAGCTCGTGATGCGCCTGAATGAGCTCGCCATGAGCCTGAACCAGGTGGTCAATGACAACAAGGACAATCTCAAGGTGACGCTCGAGAATGTGAAAGAGGCGTCGCGGAGCGCTGAGCTCGCCCTGGCATCCATAGAGAACATCACGCGCAGGGTGGAGCGAGGCGAAGGCACGCTCGGCAAGCTCGTGAGCGACGACAGCATGTACAACAACATAGACAGCGCGGCAAAGGGCATCAGCGACTACACATCCCGCATAGAGCGGATGAAGACCATAGTAGGCTTCAGGTCGGAGTATATGTTTCCTGACTCCAAGAGCTACTTCACCCTGGAGCTCAAGCCGAGGATGGACAGGTACTATATCATAGAGGTGGCCTCTGATCCGTATGCGAAATACACGCGCTCCGAGACGGTTGTGAACGGAACCATTACAACAGTGTCCGAGAACTACAACGATCGCCTCAGATTCAGCCTACTTTATGCGAAGCGCTGGGGCAATCTTGCCCTTAGGATGGGGCTTATAGAGTCGAAGGGAGGCATTGGGGCTGATTATTTTGCTCTTAAAGACAGGTTGAAGTTCAGCTTTGACGCCTTTAACTTCAACAGCACCGAACCCGGCAACGAGAAGGCGCATCTCAAGGCCACGCTGAACTACAGCATAAGTAGGGTGGTGTTTCTGAATGCGGGCTACGACAACTTCCTGAACTCAGAACGGGCAAGCGGGTTTGTGGGCGTAGGTCTCAGATTCGACGACGATGATCTCAAATATCTCTTGGGCAGCGTTCCTACCATGGGTAAATAAGGAAAAAATATGAAGAGCGAAATAACAAAAGCGGTCTTTCCGGCAGCGGGGCTTGGGACCAGGTTCCTACCCGCCACAAAGGCGTCTCCGAAGGAGATGCTTGCGCTCGTTGACAAGCCGCTGATTCAATACGTCGTGGAAGAGGCCGTGGAATCCGGTATCGAAGAGGTGGTGCTCATAACAGGCAGGGGGAAGAGGGCTATCGAAGACCACTTCGATGTAGCATTGGAGCTCGAGGAAGAGCTAAAGTCTAAAGGCAAGCACGAGATGCTCTCGGAGGTGCAGAGGATCGCGAACCTTGTCACCTTCTGTTATATACGCCAGAAGAAGCCCATGGGCCTGGGCCACGCAGTGCTTACTGCGAAGCGTGTAGTAGCTGATGGGCCGTTCGCCGTCTTGCTCGGAGACGACATCATCTATTCCGAGGTGCCTGCCTTAAGACAGATGTTGGACGTATATCACCGTTTTCCCGCGACGATTCTCGCGGTCCAGGATGTGCCGAGGTCCCAGACCCATCAATACGGCATAATAGCCGCCGAGCGGATAGGGGACGGCATATACAGGGTAACTGATCTCGTCGAAAAGCCCGCACCGGAGGATGCGCCTTCCACGCTTGCGATAATAGGCAGATATATCCTTTCCCCAGGGATATTTCCGGCCCTCGAGCAGACAGAGCCCGGCAAGGGCGGCGAGATACAGCTCACGGACGGGCTCAAGGTACTCCTCCAGAAGGAGCCCATATATGCCATGAAACTTAAAGGCAAGAGATTCGACGCCGGAGACAAGCTGGGATTCCTCCAGGCCACGGTGGAGTTCGGCCTCATGAATGAGGAGCTGGGAGAGCAGTTCAGGCAGTATCTGAAGGGGCTCAAACTGTGACGACCAACAGAGATTAGTTCGTTGATTATCAGGACCGGAAAGGTTATAATTCATTTCAGCACGAAAAAGAGCGCCTCTTCCTTAGATAGGAGGATGAATTGGCCAAGACAGAGACCAAGAGCAACGAGTTCCAGCAGACCATAGAGATACCCAAAAGGCTTCCGCTTTTGCCCATAAGGGATATAGTGGTCTTTCCCTATATGGTGCTGCCTCTGTTCGTGGGCCGCGAAATGTCCATAAAGGCGATCGAGACAGCCCTCGAGGGCAACAGGATGATATTCCTCGCGTCTCAGAAGGACATCAATGTGGAAAACCCTTCTCCCTCGGACATTTATTCGATCGGCACTGTAGGCGTCATCATGCGGATGCTGAAGCTTCCCGACGGACGCATAAAGATCCTCGTTCAGGGCGTTACCCGCGCAAAGACGATAAAGTTTCTTCAGAAAGAGCCGTTTTATCAGGTGGAGATAAAGCCCTTCTCTGAGCAGCCCGCACCCGTGACGATAGAGACAGAGGCACTTATGCGCAATGTGAAGGAGCAGCTCGAAAGGCTCGTCTCGTTCGGCAAGGTCATCCTCCCCGACATAATGGTGGTGATAGAGAATGTTGACGACCCAGGAAAGCTTGCGGACCTGGCTGTCGCGAATATGGGGCTCAAGGTGGAGCAGGCGCAGGAGATCCTGGAGATCATCGATCCCGTGGCGAGGATCAGGCGCATCAATGAGGCATTGAGCAAGGAGATTGAGCTGCTGTCCATGCAGCAGAAGATACAGGCGGATGTGCGCGGGGAGATAGACAGGACCCAGCGCGAATACTTCCTGAGGGAGCAGCTCAAGGCCATCCAGCGCGAGCTTGGAGAGACAGACGACCGCTCCGAGGAGATACGGGAGCTGCGCGAAAAGGTGAAGGCGGCCAAGATGCCCGAGAAGGCGGAGAAGGAGGCGGAGAAGCAGATCAGGAGGCTCGAGCGCATGCACCCGGAAGCGGCCGAGGCCTCGATGACCCGCGCCTACATAGAGTGGCTTGTAGAGCTGCCCTGGAGCAAGTCCACGAAGGACAACCTCGACCTGAAGGCCGCGCAGAAGGTGCTCGAAGAGGACCACTATGACCTCGAGAAGGTAAAGGAGCGCATCATAGAATACCTCTCTGTGAGGAAGCTGAAGGACAAGATGAAGGGCCCCATACTCTGCTTCGTCGGCCCCCCGGGCGTCGGCAAGACTTCTCTGGGTAGGTCCATCGCCAGGGCGCTGGGCCGCGAGTTCGTGCGCATATCCTTGGGCGGCGTCCGCGACGAGGCCGAGATACGAGGCCACAGGAGGACATACGTAGGCGCCCTGCCGGGCAGGATCATCCAGGGCATAAAATCGGCGGGCTCCAACAACCCTGTCTTCATGCTCGACGAGATAGACAAGATCGGCGCGGATTTCAGGGGAGATCCTGCTGCAGCCCTGCTCGAGGTGCTGGATCCGGAGCAGAACAATTCTTTCAGCGACCATTATATAGCCTTGCCGTTCGACCTGTCGAACGTGATGTTCATAACGACTGCCAACATGACAGACCCCATTCCTGCGGCGCTCAAGGACAGGATGGAGATCATCCCTCTCTCCGGCTATACAGAGCATGAGAAGCTCGGCATCGCAAGGAGCTATCTCATACCCAGGCAGCTCAAGGAGCACGGGATCACGGAGAAGCATATCGAGATCCAGGACAAGACCATACTCTCCATCATCCAGCTCTATACGCGCGAGGCCGGCGTGCGCAATCTCGAGAGGGAGATAGCTCATCTCTGCCGCAAGGTCGCACGCAAGGTGGCTGAAGGAGAGACCGGCCGTTTCACCATCACCCCCCAGAACCTTCACAAGTACCTCGGCGTGCCGAAGCACCTTCCGGAGGAGGAGCGCAAGAAAGACGAGGTCGGCGTGGTGACAGGTCTGGCATGGACCGAGACTGGCGGTGATGTGCTTTATATAGAGGCCACTACCATGCGGGGGAAGGGCAATCTGACGCTTACGGGCCATCTCGGAGACGTAATGAAAGAGTCCGCCCATGCCGCACTTACATATGTCCGCTCAAAGGCGAAGGAGCTCGGCATCAGGGATGATATCTTCAAGAAGACCGATGTCCATATCCATGTGCCCGCAGGCGCCATTCCGAAGGACGGGCCTTCTGCAGGCGTGACCATGGCGACCGCGCTTGCATCTGTGTTCACGAACTCTCCTGTGCGCAAGGACATCGCAATGACAGGTGAGGTAACGCTCAGGGGGAGGGTGCTGCCCATCGGCGGTCTCAAAGAGAAGACCCTTGCAGCCAGACGCTCGGGCATAAGGACTATGATAATTCCGAAGCAGAACGAAAAAGACCTCGATGACATTCCCAAGAACATCAGAAAGGACATGAAATTCATATTTGCCGAGACCATGGACGATGTGATAGCGACCGCTCTCCGCACGAAGATCCGTGGTAGGGCGGCCGGCAGGTCTCGGACGACGCATTGACATCCGGCACACCACCTTTTCCATTCAGGACTTCATGAAGCTCGCGAGTCTCGGCGAATTCGGTCTGATAAGAAGACTGAGGAGAAATTTCTATTCCAGGTCCAGGGGCGTTGTAGCGGGTATCGGCGACGACGCCGCCGCTCTCAGGACGGACGGGGCCTTTCTGCTCCTTGCCACGACTGACATGCTGCTCGAAGGCGTGCATTTCGATCTGTCATATACGGACCTCTACTCCCTAGGCTGGAAATCCGCCGCAGTCAACCTGAGCGACATCGCTGCAATGGGAGGCAGGCCTCGTCATTGCCTTACCGCCATCGGAATCCCGGGCTCGATCGACGTAGAGAAGATAGAGGATTTTTACAAAGGCCTGAAACATATGCTCTCGAGGCACAAGACGGAGCTGATAGGTGGGGATACATGCAGGGCCGTGAGCGGGCTGGTCATATCAGTTACCATGCTCGGCGAGGCGGAGCCAAGAAGGATTCTATTGCGCTCCGGCGCGAGACCTGGAGACGCCGTATTTGTAACAGGCGTATTGGGAGATTCCGCAGCCGGCCTGGAGATATTGAGGTCCAGGGCCGAGGGGCGTAAGCCGAGGGCCGCCCTTAGAGGATCCGGGCGGCGCAGCCGGAGCCCGAGACTGCTGATGTATGGAAGGGAAGAAAAGAGGCTCATCCTGAAACACCTGCGTCCGGAGCCGAGGGTGGAGTGGGGGGGTAAGATCGCCGCTTCAGGATGCGCGAGCTCGATGATAGATCTGAGCGACGGCCTTTCATCCGACCTGGGGCATATATGCGAAGAGAGCGGTGTGGGAGCGGAATTGATATACGAACAGTTGCCGATCTCGAAGGGGCTTGCGGCCTTTTCCAGGGCAATGGGCAGATCAGCGATGGATTATGCCCTTTCGGGCGGAGAGGATTACGAGCTGCTCTTTACAGTGCCGCGATCAAGGCTCGATAGATTGAAGGCCATGCGCATACCGGCTTTCGAGATAGGCGAGATCGTATCGAGAAAGGGCATATATATCACTGACCGCACAGGGAAGAGGACGGCCGTAACACCCACCGGTTATGATCATTTCCGGGGATGATTGTATGACGGGATCGCAAAAAGGGCGCGGCCTTATAAACAGCATATGAAATACTATATCAGGGACAGGATAAAAGCGATCCTGAAGCTCGATGAGCCGCCGCATAAGCTCGCACTCGCCTTTGCCCTTGGGGTGTTCGTGGCGTTCACGCCGACCATAGGGCTCCATCTCGTGACATGCTTTCTGCTTGCATGGGCATTCCGGGTGAGCAAGTTCGTGGTCATCACTGCTTCTTTGATCAACAACCCGTGGACCATGGTGCCTCTGTACGGTTTCTGCATCTGGCTCGGGCTTAAGATAACCGGCAACGACGGGGCTGCGCCTTCCATTGCATGGGGAGATCTCAGTCTGACGAATTTCTACGGCGTACTTCGGCCTTATATCTGGCCGTTTGTAGCAGGCACTCTGGTTGTGGGCGTTTTCGCGGCAGTGCTCTCTTATTTTCTGTTCTATTATATAGCGCTTAGGTACAAGGGGCGCAGGCAGGGTCGATGAGATCTTTACCGGCCCGACAAATCCCTTTACATGACATGCCGCCGGTGCTATGATTTGAGCAGTTTTTTTCATCATCAATCCGGGGAGACGCAATGGAACCAAAGGTCTGCCTTGCTCTCGGAGGAGGCGCTGCCAGGGGGCTCGCCCACCTCGGTGTGCTGAAGGTGCTCGAGGATGCCAGGGTGTCTTTTCATATCATCACCGGCACGAGCATCGGCGCCATGATCGGAGGGCTCTACGCCTCGCATCCGGACGCCCAATACTGGATGGCGCGGGTGGAGCAATTCTTGAGGAGCTTCCGCTCTAGGAAGACTCGGCTCGAGTTCATCCGGAGGCTCGAGCAACCAAACGACAACCGCCACGGCTTCTTCGCAGATATGGCCAATCTGATAAGAAAGGGCTATTTCTGGGGGGTGACCGCGACAAAGCCTGCCTTTATATCAGAAGACGAGTACCGTGCCTTCATATATCCCCTCATCCCGGACATAAAGATAGAGGAGACGAAGATCCCTTTCGGCTGTGTTGCAGCGGACATAAAGAACGGGGCCAGAGTGGCTTATACGAGAGGGTCTTTGAGGCTCGCCATAAGCGCGAGCTGCTCCCTACCCGGCATATTCCCTCCGGTCAAGGAAGGAGAAAGGCTGCTCGTGGACGGCGGCTGGGTCGAGAGGGTGCCTGCACGCTGCGGCTTCGAGATGGGAGCGGACATAGTGATTGCGGTTGATGTATCGAGCGATATGGCGCCCTTCGAGAGCAGATCCGGGCTCGACATCATCCTCCGGGCCGATGCAGTCACACGCGTATATCTCAATGAGCTGCTCCTCCAGGATGCGCATGTTGTAATCCATCCTGAAGTGGGCGGCATCCACTGGGCGGACTTCAGCAGGCCGAGGGATCTCTTCCGGCAGGGAGAGGCGGCTGCACTCGAAAAACTCCTCTACATACGCGCGGTAATCCATCGCGCCGCTATGCCGCCGAAGACCATCGCCGATCATATAAAGAACATCAAGGACAAGATACTCGAAAAGGTGGCGGGCGGCAGGCAATCCGGCGGATGAATCCCTGAGAGAGCGAACACGATTATGTTTACTCCTTGAGAATCGGAGACGCCTTGCGGCTTGCTAGAGGGAGCTTCAATATTTTGAATATTCCACCCTCTCATCTTAGCGTATTCTAATATAATCGAAAAATGCATAAACCGATCGTCATCGCACACCGTGGAGACTCCTCTCGCGGCCTCGAGAATTCCATAGAGGCGATAACACTCGCCATGTCCGTGCCGTCGGATATGATAGAGATCGATATCAGGCGCGGCCGCGACAATCGCCTATATCTCATGCACGACAAAAAAACCGGTAGGACATGCGACAGGGACATCGACATAGAGGATGCGGAGGCCGGCGAGATCTTGGCGATAAGGCTCAGAAACGGCGAGGCCGTTCCTCTCCTTTCCGATGTGCTGTCATTGGTCTGCGGGAAGGTCGGGCTCAACATAGAGATAAAGAGCGACGGCGCCGGCGCTCTGGCTGCGGCGACTGTAGTGGGATCCGGCTACAAGGGGACGGTCATGTTTTCTTCCTTCAAAGAGAGGGAGGTCATTGATGTCAAGCGGATGATGCCGAATGCGCCTGTCGCGGTGATATATGAAGACCCGGGCCGGATAGATATGGATCAGTACAGGTCGAGGGGATACGGGATCATCAGCCTCAAAAAGAAGATAGTGACAGAGGGCCTCGTCCATGCCTGCCATGAGAGGAAAATAAAGGTATATGTCTGGACGGTGGACGATGGGCCGGAGATTAAGAGGCTTGTCTCATGGGGCGTGGACGGGATATACACTAACAGACCAGAGTTTGTGAAAGGGGTCGTGGATGGGCTCTGATACTCGATATGATCTTATCATCATCGGCGGCGGCATAACAGGCGCGGGCGCCGCCAGGGACGCCGCGCTTCGCGGCCTCTCCGTCCTATTGCTCGAAAAAGGGGACTTCGCATCCGGCGTCAGCTCCAAGTCCACGCGTCTCATTCACGGCGGGCTCAGGTATCTTGCGAATTTCGAGCTGGACCTCGTTGCAGAGTCGCTGCGCGAACGGGCGGTGATACGGAGGCTCGTCCCTTATCTCGTAAGGCCCATCCCTATAGTTATCCCCATATACAAGGGGGATCTTCACGGCAGGGCGATCATCTCGATCGGTATCCATCTCTATGACCTGCTTTCTCATGAAAAGGACATTCCCCATTACTTCACATCTGGCCCGGAGAAGACCCTCGGTTTCGAGCCGAGATTGAACAAGGAAGGTCTGAAGGGCAGCGCACTTTTCTATGACCACCAGATAACGATGCCGGAGAGGCTCGTGGTAGAGAATATCATCGCGGCGGAAGAGGCCGGCGCAACAGTGAAGAACTATATCAAGGCCGTGAAGATAGAGCAAGACCGTACAGGCGTGACGGTCACTGCCAGGGATATGCTGAGCGGAGAGTCATCCCGATACAGGTCGAAGGCGCTAATCATAGCAGCCGGGCCATGGGCGGATGAAGTGAGAAAGGCAGGGGGCATAGCCGGAAAGAAGCTGATATATCCTACGAAGGGAATACACCTCGTGCTGCCGAGGCTCTCGGACCAGGCCCTCTTCGTGAGCTCGCGCGATAACAGGATGTTCTTCATAATCCCGCTTGCAGGATATTCCCTCATCGGCACCACGGACACGAAGTACGATGGGGACCTCGACGATGTACATGCCGACGGCAGGGACGTGGAATATCTCCTTGCGGAGAGCCGGCGCATACTGCCCGGTCTCGATCTCGCCCGCAGTACTATCCTTTATACCTACGCCGGGGTGAGGCCGCTTGCCTTCGAGGGCGAGAAAGAGAGCAAGATATCCAGAAAGCATGTGGTGCTTAAAGACGGTATGATCGTCACCATCGCCGGAGGCAAGCTCACCACATACAGGAAGATGGCCGAGGATGCAGTGGATGCCGCATCCAAGCTGCTCGGGAAGAAGACAAAATGCATTACAGACAGGACGCCGCTGCCCGGCAGTCTGCCTGTATCCTATGAAGAATACATGAAAGAGGTAGTGCCTTCCCTCTCCGCAAGATATAATATAGAGCCGGACACGATCCGCCATCTCATTTCGCTTTACGGCGCAAGGGCGGAGCGCATACTCGATATCTGCAAGAAAGACCCGCGGCTTTGCAGCCGGATCTCTCCAGAGGCTGGGGACATCTTCGCCCAGATCGTATACAGTATCCGGGAAGAGAAGGCGCGCACTCTTTCCGATATAGTGTTGAGGAGGCTTTTCATAGGCATCACCGGCTCCCGCGGTCTGCACCAAGCGGACAGGATCGCGGAAACCGCGGGGAAATGGCTCGGATGGAGCAGCGAAGAGGTGAAACACCATGTCGGACGGTTCGAAAAAGAGCTGATGAAAGAAAGGAGCTGTCTGGAAGAATGAACGACGGTCCCACTGGCTCCGGG
Organism: Nitrospirota bacterium; assembly: GCA_037444505.1. Classification (GTDB taxonomy): domain Bacteria; phylum Nitrospirota; class UBA9217; order UBA9217; family UBA9217; genus JBBIMH01. The sequence continues at coordinate 16,049 of JBBIMH010000033.1, forward strand.
GCTTGAAGTGATGCCTTATTGAGCTATGATATTGTATCTCGTGTCCCGCTGGGCAGGGGTGTAACCTGCGTCTTTGATAAGATTTATAATCTCTTCCTTTGTCAACCTGAATGTGACGCCTGCAGAGGCGACTACATTCTCCTCTATCATCGTGCTGCCGAAATCGTTCGCACCGAACTCGAGGGCGATCTGCGCTACCTTCGCTCCTTGGGTGACCCATGACGCCTGGATGTTCCTGAAGTTGTCGAGCATTATGCGGGATATGGCGAGCGTCTTGAGATACTCTACCGCAGTCGCGGTCCTTCCGCCGAGTCTCGTGTTCCCCGGCTGATACACCCAGGGTATGAATGCGGTGAATCCGGCAGTAGCGTCCTGGATGTCCCTCAACCGCACCAGGTGCTCTATTATCTCACTGTCCGTCTCTATGCCGCCGAACATCATCGTGGCCGTGGTGGGCATCCCTATGCTGTGCGCGGTCTTCATCACCTCCGCCCATTTCTTCCAGCGTATCTTGTTGGGGCTTACCTTCCTCCGTACCCTGTCCACGAGTATCTCAGCCCCTGCGCCGGGGATGGAGTCGAGGCCTGCCTGTCTCAGCCTCTTTATGGTATCGAGGACGCTCAGTCCCGCCTTTTCCGAGAGAAACGATATCTCGGAAGGGGACAGGGAGTGTATATGTATGGGATATCTAGACTTGATGGATGAAAACAGGTCTTCGAAATACTCTATCCCGAGGTCCGGATGCACGCCTCCCTGCATGAGTATCTGGGTGCCGCCCTGCGCGATGGTCTCCTCTATCTTCCTGAATATCTCTTCTTTTGTGAGGACGTATGCCTCAGGGCTGTTCGGCTCCCTGTAGAATGCGCAGAAACTGCACCTGTTTTTGCAGATATTGGTGTAGTTTATGTTCCTGTCCACGATGAAGGTGACCACCCGCTCCGGATGAATGCGCACCCTGATAGAGCCTGCAATCTCTCCAAGCGTGAGCAGATCCCCCTTGCGGTACAGCTTAAGGCCTTCCCTGGGCGTGAGGCGCTCGCCGGCGATCGCCTTTCTTGCGATAGATTCTATATCCATGAAACAGTAGTTGCCTTCCTTATGAATATATCCTGAGCTCATTGTACAGGGTGTCCCGCTCTACAGGAATCTTGCCCGCGAGTTTTATGAGGCGAATGATCTCGTCCTTAGTCATGCTGCCGTCCGTCGCGCCCCCTGCCGCTCGGGTTATCCGCTCTTCTACGACCGTGCCGTCCAGATCGTCCACACCGAAGCAGAGAGAGACCTGGGCTGTCTTCTCTCCGAGCATTATCCAGTATGCCTTTATGTGATCGAAGTTGTCGAGCATGAGCCTCGATATCGCGAGAGTCTTGAGATCGTCGAAGCCGGTGGTGTAAGCGGACTTCTTTATCTCCGTATTCTGCGAGTGGAAGCTCAAGGGTATGAAGGCCTGGAACCCGGCTGTCCTGTCCTGCAGTTCCCTGAGCTTGACGAGATGGTCCACCCTGTCTTCATAGGTCTCTATGTGTCCGTAGAGCATGGTCGCATTGGATTTGAGGCCCGCCCTGTGCGCCGCCTCCATCACTTCGAGCCATCTCCGTCCTGTAATTTTCTCTGCACATAGCGCATTCCTCACACTCGGGCTGAATATCTCGGCTCCGCCGCCCGGCAGGGAGTCGAGTCCAGCCGCCTTGAGCTCCTGGAGCGTCTCCTCAAGGCCGAGGTCAGAGATGCGGGCGAGATAGTCGATCTCGACCGCTGTAAATGCCTTTATATGCACCCTGGGGAATCTGGTCTTGAGCGCCTTCAGCATCTCTTTGTACCATGCGAACGGCAGCTCCGGATGAAGACCCGATACGATGTGGAATTCCCTGATATTCTCTCCAGCTCCCTCCGCCTTTTTGATTATCTCTTCGATGCTCATTTCATATGCCCCGGGCTCGCCCTTGGAGCGGCTGAATGCGCAGAACCTGCATCTATTTACGCATATATTCGTCGGATTGATATGCATGTTCTGGACGAAGTAGGCCTTGTTTCCGTTCTTTCTGAAGGCTACATGGCTTGCGAGGCGGCCTATTGTAATGAGGTCGTTGGATCTGAAGAGCGCGAGCCCCTCTTCCGGACTCAGGCGCCCGCCGGAATATACCTTGTCTTTTATCTCTTCGGGAATCATATTAAATACCGGATGGGGTTGTTCTATCAGGATTATATGCAGCCCTTTGTCTCCGACCCTTCCTGCTTTAGCGTCTACATCCTGCCCTCGGCCCATTTTACCATACTGCCTTCGACCATGCTTATGATACAGTATTCGGTCTCTCGGAGCAAGTCATGATAGAGATCGCCGGTGCATTTTCCAGGCAGAGGGACAGCGATCACATCCGCCTTCTTCCCGGGGGATATGGAGCCTGTATCTTTTCCGAGCCCGAGCGCCCTTGCCCCTCCGATAGTGGCTATTCTCAGAATGTCCTCTGATGTTATGCCATCGTTCCTATGAACCTTGAGTGCATGCCGCATCTCGTCCCACATCGAAAGGCTCGGAGAGCTGGCCAGGCTGTCCGTACCCAGCCCGATCTCAATACCGGATCGGATGAGTTTTCCGAGGGGCATCCTGCCGACCTTCGTCTCTGTGTTGCTCCGTGGACAATGCGCAACTCCTGCACGCCTCTTGCGCAGAACGGCGATGTCTTCTTCATCTATTGCCACGGCATGCACTGCAAGAAAACGCGGGCCAAGCATGCCGAAACTGTCGATATACTTGACAGGAGATGCAGCCACGGCTGCAAAAGCGGGGTCCCAGCCTGCGAGCCCATAGAGCGCATGCAGTCCGCTCCTTCTGCCCATCAGAAGCCTGCGTTCGTCTCTGGATTCGGCCAGATGCATGGAGACAGGCATCTTCCTTTTCTCGGCCAGCTCTTTGATCTCTTCCAGAACAGGCCTGCATACCGTATACGGCGAATGCGGAGAGATGCCGTACTTTATCAACTTTCCGGACCTCTTTAGCCTTGCAAGCGCTACACTCTTTCCGCCTCCTGCGCCCATACCCATGTCGATGATCTCGTGAAAAACAACGGCCCTCATGCCGCTCTGACGCAGAACGCCGGGGCTTATATCATGGGTACATATCTCTCCCACGGTGGTCGTACCTGTGATCAGCGCGGCCTCGACATTCCTCATCACTGCATTTCTGTAGTCATCGGGCCGCAAGGCCCTCTTCGCCCTGATCAGGTTGAGCAGCCATTCGGGAAAAGAGGACGCCCGAATGATATCCATCAGGGGAGGCAGCTCCAGGTGGGTATGGACATTGACAAGTCCGGGAAGGAGAACAGCGTTCTGGAATTCTATCTTCCTGAAACCGGGGAAACGGCTTGCCACGGCTTTGTGGCGGCCGACACAGGCTATCGCACCGGCCTTTATCGCTATTGCGCCGTCTTTGAGAAGAGGCCTGCGGCTGTCCATGGTGAGGATGAACGCCGCCTTGAGTATGATTCCCATCTCGAATCCTGATGCTACCACCCTGGGATGGTATTGTCAATGCAGCTGGGCGAATGAGGCATAATATCCTTGACAATGAAATGGGGCAAAGTTATTATAAGCTCTGTCCCTTCGCTATATTAAGCCTGCAATCAAATAAGGAGGATTCGATGAAAAAAGCCGTTGTCTTTCCCATGTTCGCCTTATTGATGTTGTCAGGATGTGTTTCGGCAGCTAAGTACGAGCTCAAGGCCAAGGAGGTCGACTCCCTTGCTGCGCAGAAGGGCGAGCTCGAGGAGCAGCTCAAGAAGTACAATGCAGAGATCGAGGCCCTCAAGAAGGAGAAGGGTGAACTTGCCGCAAAGGTCGAGGAGCTTTCTCCGAAGGCTGAGAAGGCCGCACAGCTCGAGAAGGCCAGCCAGACCTATCAGGATTTGATCAAGAAGCTCGAGAAAGAGATCGAGCACGGCGAGATACAGATCACAGAGATGAAGAACCGCCTCACCATGACCATGGTGGACGAGATACTCTTTCCCTCCGGCAGCGCGGATATCGGCAAGAAGGGCAAAGAGGTGCTCGACAAGGTGATAACCATTCTCAAGGACGTGAAGGACAGGAGAATACAGGTCGAGGGCCACACGGACAATGTGCCCATCGTGAGTGCGCTCAAGAAGCGGTTCCCCACCAACTGGGAGCTCTCGACTGCACGGGCGACGGAAGTTGTGCGCTATCTGCAGGAGAAGGGCGGCATAGATCCCAAGCTCCTCTCGGCGACGGGATATTCCGAGTATGCGCCCGTTGCCTCCAATGATACGGAGCAGGGCAGACAGAAAAACCGCAGGATCGAGATAGTGCTCTTGCCGCTCCTGACGCAGTAGGTGCCGCCTCATGTTCACCGGCATCGTGGAGGAGATGGGCAGGGTGAAGTCTCTGAGACGGGATGCGGGGGGCGCGCGCCTCACGGTCTCGGCGTCCCTGGTGCTCGAGGACGCGGCTCTTGGTGACAGCATATGCGTCAACGGCGTCTGTCTCACTGTAGTGGAGTTCGACCGCTCCGCCTTCTCAGCGGATGTGGCGGCGGAGACATTGAGGGTCACGAACCTCGGGGAGCTCAAGACAGGCCAGGAGGTGAATCTCGAGCGTGCGCTCAGGCTCTCGTCCCGCATCGGCGGCCACCTGGTCACCGGTCATGTGGATGCAATAGGCCGCATAATCGAAAAGCGGCGCGAGGCCAACGGCTGGCGGGTCATGATCAGCGCACCGAGAGACGCCATGAGATATATAATAAAAAAGGGCTCGATAGCGGTCGACGGGATAAGCCTTACAGTGGCCGATGTGTCGGAGTCCGGGTTCGAGGTGGCCGTGATACCTCATACAGCCGAAGTCACCACCCTCGGCCGCAAGTCGGCCGGAGATACCGTGAATCTCGAGACGGATATCATAGGTAAATATATAGAGAGGCTCATGTCCGTCGGAAGCGGCGGTATGGGTCTCGACCTGCTTAAGAAGGCCGGATTTGCACAGTAGCGTACCATACGGTGTGCATGCGGATGAGGAGCGGTTTTATGATGTTCAATACGATAGAAGAGGCGATTCAGGACATACGCCAGGGCAAGATGGTCATCTTGGTAGATGACGAGGACAGGGAGAACGAAGGCGACCTCACGATGGCCGCTGAGAAGGTCACGCCCGAGGCCATAAACTTCATGGCGAAATACGGACGCGGTCTCATATGCCTGTCGCTCACGCCGGAGAGGGTGGACGAGCTTCAGCTTCCGCTCATGACGCAGGACAATACATCTTCCTTCGGCACCGCCTTCACCATCTCAATAGAGGCGAAGCGAGGGGTGACGACCGGCATCTCCGCGGCGGATCGTGCAACCACCATAAGGACCGCCATAGATCCCAAGTCCGGACCGGATGACCTCGCCCGTCCGGGCCATGTCTTTCCTCTGCGTGCAAGGCCCGGCGGCGTACTGCAGCGTGCCGGCCAGACAGAGGGCTCCGTCGACCTTGCCAGGCTTGCAGGCCTCTATCCTGCCGGCGTCATATGCGAGATCATGAACGACGACGGTACGATGGCGCGTGTACCGCAGCTCATGGAGTTCGCAAAGAAGCACAGCCTCAAGATCGTAACCATCAAAGACCTGATCGCATATAGAGTGAAGAAGGAGTCTCTGGTAAGAAGGGTCGCTGTAACCAAACTGCCTACGAGCTATGGCGGGGATTTTACTGCGATCCTCTATGCGAATGATATAGATAACATGAACCACATAGCCCTCGTCAAGGGCGAGATAGGTCCGGACGACGATGTCCTTGTGAGGGTGCATTCGGAGTGCCTTACCGGAGATGTATTTGGCTCCCAGAGATGCGACTGCGGGGAGCAGCTCCATAACGCCATGAAGATGATAGAGAAGGAAGGCAAGGGCATAATACTCTATATGCGGCAGGAAGGCAGGGGCATAGGCATTGTTGGCAAACTCAAGGCATACGAGCTGCAGGACAAGGGCAAAGACACAGTCGAGGCGAACATCGCTCTGGGCTACAAGCCGGACCTCAGGGACTATGGCGTGGGCGCCCAGATACTGCGTGATGTAGGCGTCAGGAGGATCCGTCTGCTCACCAATAACCCGAAGAAGATAATCGGACTCGAGGGATACGGGCTCACCGTGGTGGAGAGGGTCCCGATCGAGATGCATCCCCATCCAAGGAACATACACTATCTCAAGGTGAAGAAGACCAAACTCGGCCACATACTCGAAAAGGTATGACGGACCGAATGAATACGGAGGCATGTATGCCGAAGATCGTACAGGGTGAACTTTCCGCCAAGGGCTTCAAATTCGCGATAGTGGCTTCCCGCTTCAATGATTTCATCACATCGCATCTGATAGACGGCGCTCTGGATGCGCTCTTAAGGCACGGCGCGGCGGACGCGGACATAGAGATAGTCAAGGTCCCGGGTTCATTCGAGATACCTCTCGCTGCGCGCGTCTTGGCTAGGTCCAAGAAGTACGATGCGGTCATCTGCCTCGGCGCCGTGATACGCGGCGCCACCCCGCACTTCGAATATGTAAGCGCGGAGGTGAGCAAAGGCATTGCATCCGTCTCTCTCGAGACAGGGCTCCCGGTGATATTCGGCGTGCTCACAACGGACACCATAGAGCAGGCGGTCGAACGGGCCGGCGCCAAGGCGGGCAACAAGGGGTGGGACGCCGCTCTCTCTGCCATAGAGATGGCGAATCTAATGAGACAGCTCTGAGACATCCACGAGAATGCATGTACTGTAAGATTATATGAAACGACGAAAGGCCCGGGAGTATGCACTTCAGCTGCTTTTTCAGCTCGACATCGGGAAGGGAAAACCCACTGCTTCCGTCCTGAAGCGTTTCTGGGCGGAGCGAGAGCCTGAAGACGAGGTGAAGTCCTTTGCCGAGGATCTCGTCAAGGGCGCCTACAAACACATAGACAGGATAAACGACCTCATCAGGCAGTGCGCAAAGAACTGGACCCTCGACCGCATGGCTGCTGTGGACAGGAACGTGCTGCGGCTCGCCGTCTATGAGATGTTGTACCGCATGGATATCCCCACCAGCGTCACCATCAACGAGGCGATAGAGATCGCCAAGAAATACGGCACGGACGAGTCGGGCGCATTCGTAAACGGCATACTCGACAGCATCGCCAGGCTCGAGGGCAGGCTCGATCAGACTGCAGGGCAGGGCGCCAACAAGAAGAGATGACAGTGGACGTAGTCCTCAAAGACATAAAAAAGATAGAGGCGGATGCGATCATCGTGGGTTTTTATGAAGACGAGCGGCCTCTGAAGGGCCTGGCGGGCGAGATTGACTGGCTTTTGTGCGGCTCGCTGTCCCAGATACTCCTTTCAGGCAGGCTCAAGGGCGCAGTAGGAGATGTCGCGCTCTTCAGTTCCAGAGGCAAGATACCGGCGGAGAAGATATTCCTCGTGGGGCTCGGGCCGAAGAGGGATATCACCACGAACAGACTCGGCGCGGCTGCAAGATATGCAGTGAGCAGCGCCGCAGGCGCGGGTGTGAGAAGGGCTGCGCTGGAGTGGCTCCCTGCATCCCATGTCCGTGCGGAGGAATTTGTCTCTGCGCTCCAGGCCGGGTTCAAAGAAGTTCCCTCGGCCGGGGGGATGGAGATATCATTGGTTGCGCCGAACGCAGAGATATATGAAAGACTTTCCGGCATCATGAGGACCGTTGGAGCGAAAAGGAGCAGTGGATGATACCGAGGTACAGCAGGCCTGAAATGGCGGGGCTCTGGGAGCCCGGGAACCGTTACAGAAAATGGCTTGAGGTGGAGCTTCTCGCCTGCGAGGCTAATGCCAAGCTCGGCCTTATTCCAGGCAAGGCCCTTGCCAACATCAAAAAGAAGGCCGCCTTCGACGTATTTCGAATAGAGGAAATAGAAAAGGTGGTCAAACACGATGTGATAGCCTTTCTCACCTCTGTGGCGGAGAATGTCGGCCCTGACTCCAGATATATACACATGGGCCTCACCTCGTCCGATGTACTCGACACATCCCTTGCCTCTCTCATGCGGGAGGCGAGCGGGATCATCATAAAGGACATCAAGGCCCTCATGTCTGTGCTCAAAAGAAAGGCGATACGGTACAAAGATACGGTGATGATGGGCCGCTCGCACGGGGTCCATGCAGAGCCGCTCACCTTCGGCCTCAAGATGGCCCTGTGGTACGAGGAGATGTCGCGTAACCTCGAGCGCATGAACCGGGCCAGGGATGTCGTGAGCGTTGGGAAGATATCCGGCGCAGTAGGCACATTCGCCAACATACACCCGTCCGTAGAAAGATATGTCTGCGCCAAGCTCGGGCTCACGCCGGAGCCTGTGGCGACCCAGGTGGTTCAGCGCGACCGGCATGCGGAGTTTCTGACCGCGCTGTCATTGACAGCCGCGTCCATAGAGAAATTCTCCATAGAGCTCAGGCATCTGCAGCGCACCGAGGTGCTCGAGGCTGAGGAGTATTTTTCCGAGGGACAGAAGGGCTCCTCTGCAATGCCCCACAAACGAAATCCCATCTCCGCGGAGAACCTCTCGGGCCTCGCCAGGGTGGTGAGGGCGAATGCACTGGCCGCCATGGAGAATATCCCTCTCTGGCATGAGAGGGACATCAGCCACTCCTCTGTAGAGAGGATCATAATTCCGGACAGCACAATACTCGTCGACTACATGCTCGTGCGCTTCACGAAGCTGATCGACAGGCTGATTGTATATCCCGAGAATATGCGCAGGAACATGGAGATCTCCCGCGGCCTGTTCCACTCAGAGACGGTCATGCTTAGGCTCGTGGACAAGGGGATGACGAGGGAGGAGGCATACAGGCTCGTGCAGAGGAATGCAATGGATGCCTGGAAGGGGAAGGGAGAATTCCGGAGCCTCCTCAAGGAGGATCCCGACATCACCAGACACCTGTCGGAGAAAGAGATAGACAGATGCTTCGATATCGGACACATGCTAAGGAATATTGATTACATATTCAAGAGGGTGTTCAAGAGAAGATAGATTCTTTTAAAAAGGTTTTTATTCCATGTTCGATAAATTCCATGAAGAGTGCGGCGTATTCGGCATCTTCGGCCATCCCGATGCCGCGAACCTGACATATCTTGGCCTGTATGCGCTGCAACACAGGGGGCAGGAGGCGGCGGGCATAGTCTCGTCGGACGGTAAGAGGCTCTATGCCCAGAAGTCTATGGGCCTTGTGGCGGACATATTCACCGAGGACAGGATAAAGAACCTCCCGGGTCACGCCGCCATCGGACACAACCGCTATTCCACCACCGGAGAGAGCACATCCATAAATATACAGCCCATACTCGTGAATTTCGCCCTGGGCGGCCTTGCCATCGCCCACAACGGAAATCTCGTCAATGCAGGCATCCTTAAGGATGAGCTCGAGGCGTACGGCTCCATATTCCAGTCCACGATGGACAGCGAGGTATTCATCCATCTCATTGCGCAGTCCAAGGGTGCCACGCTCTTCGAAAGGATAGTCGATGCGCTCAGGCATGTTCAAGGATCGTACAGCCTTGTGCTGATTACGGAGAATCAACTCATCGCCATACGGGATCCGAACGGATTCAGGCCCCTGTCCATGGCGGAGCTCGACGGCGCAGTGGTGTTTGCATCCGAGACATGCGCATTCGATCTCATTGAGGCGCGGTATATTCGGGACGTCCAGCCCGGCGAGATGATAGTCGTGGACAAGGACGGCATACACTCTTCTTATCCATTGAAACCTGCGGATCCGTCGCACTGCATATTCGAGTTCATCTATTTCGCAAGACCGGACAGCATAGTCTTCGGCCAGAACGTCTACTCAATCCGCAAGGAGTTCGGCAGGCAGCTCGCGAGGGAGACCGCGGTGGATGCGGATGTCGTCATCCCCGTGCCTGATTCCGGAGTCCCGGCGGCGCTCGGATATGCGGAAGAGTCCGGCATACCCTTCGATATCGGTCTCATCAGGAATCACTATGTGGGCCGTACGTTCATCGAGCCCCGCCAGAGCATAAGGCATTTCGGCGTCAAGATAAAGCTCAATCCCGTCGAGGATGCGATAAGGGGAAAGCGGGTGGTGGTGGTGGACGATTCCATCGTCCGCGGGACTACGAGCAAGAAAATAATCAAGATGATACGCAATGCCGGGGCGAAGGAGATACACATGCGCATTAGCTCGCCGCCCACGGTATTTCCTTGCTTCTACGGCATAGACACACCGACCCGGCAGGAGCTGATTGCATCATCTCACAGCATAGACGAGATCAGAAAGTACATCACCGCCGATTCCTTGGGCTATATCAGCCTCGAGGGCATACAAAAGGTGATACAGCAACCAATGAACTACTGCGCGGCATGCTTCGATGGCGAGTATCCTGTTCCGTTCCCGGATGAGATAATCGCTCAGCTCGGATTGTTCGACAAGGAATAGAGACCGGTTCGGATGGATTCGATGAGGATTCGGGCTTACCGAAAGGGCGTGATGTCTTCCGGACTTCCACGGAGCGAATGGCGGTCGGCCGTATGTTGCGGGATGCAAGTAAATGGTGCCGAGGCGCAGAATCGAACTGCGGACACGAGGCTTTTCAGGCCTCTGCTCTACCAACTGAGCTACCTCGGCACGGCTTTGACGAACGAGGCATAAAATAACAGGCCGCAGGGTTGATTGTCAAGGGAATTTTATTTCTTCGGGGGGGGTATTATGAAAAAAGTCTTTGAAAGACCCGCCTGCCTCAAGGACAAGCCGTTCCGCTACTGTCCCGGCTGCAGCCACGGAGTGCTCCACAGGATAGTTGCGGAAACGATAGAGCGTCTCGGCATACGAGACAGGATCATAGGCATAGCGCCCGTAGGTTGCGCGGTTTTCGCATATGATTATCTCGACATAGACATGGTCGAGGTGCCTCACGGCAGGCCGCCTGCGGTGGCCACGGGCATGAAGCGGGCCAGGCCCGACTCCATAGTATTCAGCTACCAGGGAGACGGCGACCTCGCAGCCATAGGCACGGCGGAGATAGTCCATGCCGCTGCCAGGGGCGAGAACATAACCGTGATTTTCGTCAATAACGGCAATTACGGTATGACTGGCGGCCAGATGGCGCCGACCACGCTTCTAGGCCAGAGGACGACTACCACACCGCTCGGGAGGAAAGTAGAGACGGAAGGCCATCCTCTTAGGGTGTGCGAGATGCTCTCTGCGCTCGATGGCCCTTCGTACATAGAGCGTGTCTCCCTCGACAGCCCGAAGAACGTACTTTCTGCAAAGAAGGCCGTCATGAAGGCGTTCAAGAACCAGATCCAGGGTCTCGGATTCTCTCTTGTAGAGGTCCTTTCGATGTGTCCAACGGATTGGGGCATGACCCCTCTAAAAGCGGTGGAATGGGTGAGGGGTTCTATGATGAAGTATTATCCATTGGGCGTGTTCAAAGAAAGGGCCGAGAGGTCCGGAAAATAACCCCGGGAGGACATCTATGTATCATGACTTGATGATAGCGGGGTTCGGCGGGCAGGGGGTGCTTCTTTCAGGAAAACTCCTGGCCTATGCAGGGATGCTCGAAGGCAGGCACGTGACATGGTTTCCTTCATACGGCGCGGAGATGCGCGGCGGCACAGCCAACTGCACTGTCATCATCTCCGATGCGGAGATAGGCTCTCCTGTCGTCCAGAACCCCTCTGCCGCTATGATATTGAATGAGGCGTCTTTCAAGAAATTTGAAAAGAGGCTCAGCCCGGGCGGCATGCTGTTCCTCAACACATCCCTTGTCCATGACCCTTCCACAAGATTTGATATAGAAAGAATAGATATCAGGGCGAATGATATCGCGGAGTCGCTCGGAGACATCCGCATCGCTAACATGGTGATGCTCGGTGCGTTTTTGGGCAGGGCGCGGGTGGTATCGCTCGAGGCCGTTGTTTCTGCGCTCGCACATGTCCTGCCTGCAAGACATCATTCGCTCATACCGCTCAATGAAAAAGCGCTCAGGGCAGGCGCGGATGCGCAATGAATAGGATTCCGGACAATGAGTATTTCAAGGGCACGTTGATCCCCCTTCCTATAAAGATTGCATTTCTTGCAATCGTGTCCGTCGCAGCCATAACCTTTTTTCTTCTCTTCCCGCCGCTGTTCGCTGAAGACATCAGGGTGCGCATATGGATAGGCCTCCTCCTTTCCGTGCTTGCAGGCCTCGTGGGAGGGGCCATGCTGCTCATCATCTATCAGGCGAGAAAGGAATCTATCCTTTCCCGCAGCCTCATGAACAAGATATCGTCCCAGCGCCAGGACCTCCAGACCCTTTTCGCAGTCGCCAAGACGATCTCGTCCACGATGCAGCTCAAGCCGTTGCTCGACCAGATTATACAGATACTCATGCCCATTGTGGACGCCAAAAGCGCGGTGCTCTGGCTTTTAGACCAGTCTAGTCTGAAGAAGTGCTGGCAGGTGCTGGGTTGCACGAAGAAGGACTGTCCTGCATACATGAGCGCGGATGCAAGGTGCTGGTCTGTTGCCCATACGCTCGGAACGGAGCGCCAGAGGAATGCCTCTTCCATCTCAGAAAAACTCATGGGCTGTATGCAGTGCACTGTGCTTTCCAGTGCGTCTCTGCGCATAGCTGCTTCTGCGGGATTTGTGCCGGGCGTGAAGGAGCCTGAGGCGATCTCCCTGGCGGAGAGCATGTGCAGAGAGGTGCTCCTGAGCGAGCAGAAGATAATGATCTTCCATTCGTATCCGGTTGACGTAAACGGAGAGGGGCAGCGTTGTTATCGCCAGGTGGAGTGGGCCACGAACGATATATTCGGCAACTTCAGGAGACCGAGAATGGAGGAGGCCAAGGGCTGTTTTGTCGAGGAGATATCATCGCCCATTACGCGTATAGGCCTCGCCCTCGTCACCAGGAACCAGATACACGGCATACTCTGTCTCGGCCTGGACAGGGTGCATTATCTCACCGATGACGAGGCGATGCTCCTGACGAACGCCGCCTCTCTTGCAGCAGCCGCGATAGAGAACGCCGACCTCTACTATCACATGGAGAGGCGCAATCAGCAGATAACAACCCTTCTCAAAGAGGCCCATCACCGCATAAAGAACAACCTCCAGGCGATCGCAGGGCTGTGCGCCATGCAGCTCCAGCAGACGACGGACACCGAGACGATGAGCCTGATCTTCGACAATCTCACGAGGATAAGGAGCATCTCCCTTGTGCATCAGCTACTGTCCCAGGAAGATGTAAAGCACGTAAGCCTCATCCATATGATAAAGAGGGTGGTGGATATGGTGATCCAGCTTTCCAACAGTGGACAGAAGAACTTCCTGTACGAGGTCCGCGGCGAGGACGTGATGATATCATCGCAGAAGGCCACCGCCCTTGCGCTTATCATAAACGAGCTCACCACGAACAGCATAAAGCACGGGTTCGCGGACATGCGCTCTGGCCTCATGAGCATAACGCTTGCGCCGCTCGGCAACGGCCGCATAGTGCTCGAGTTCACAGACAACGGACGCGGCCTCCCTGACGGGTTCTGCATAGAGATGTGCAGGAGCCTCGGGCTGCAGCTCGTCTCCAATCTTGTGCGGGACGACCTGAACGGCTCTTTTTCCATTTCATCATCCGACCGGACATCGGCCAGGATAGAGTTTTCCGTATAGGACAAGGCCGGATGCGTATCACTGCATACGTACGGCAATATCATATTATGAACAGAAAGATCGTGCTTGCATCCAATTCGCCGAGGCGGAAGGAACTGCTCAGACAGATCGGCCTCGAATTCACCGCAGACCCTGCTGAGCTGGACGAGTCGGCGCTGCCTGATGAAAGGCCCGGGGACTATGCGGTCCGCGTCGCAAGGGAGAAGGCGGCTGTTGCTGCAAAGAGATGGGGAGATGCGATAGTGATAGCGGCAGACACCATAGTCGTCCTGGACGGCATGATCCTCGGAAAGCCGGCGGACATCGCTGATGCAGAGCGCATGCTCGGACTCCTTTCAGGAAGGATGCACGAAGTGGCCACAGGTCTCGTTGTGATGGACTCCTCCATGGGACGGACCGTAGAGGGCTTATCCGTGACAAGGGTATGGTTCAGGGATCTGTCGAGCGGAGAGATTTCAGCCTATGCAGCCACTCGTGAGCCTCTGGACAAGGCAGGCGCATACGGCATACAAGAAAAAGGCGCTGTTTTCATAGATAGAATAGAAGGCTGCTATTTCAACGTGGTGGGGCTGCCCCTTTCCATGCTGTATAAGATACTGAAGGAGTTCGATATAGACCCGCTTCTGAAGAAGGGATGACCTCCTTATCATTTATGCAACTTTTTGCAGGATCCATGCCCACGCCCTTGACAATATCTTTTCGTCATCCTAAAATAGTAATTGTTGGAATCATTATTGCCTGCCATAATGCAAGTCCTAAGGAAGGGGAGGGGGGTCGTGAACACTATCAAGATAATGATCGTTGACGATGACGCTGTGCAGACAGAACTGCTGATGCAGGCCGTCAAGAAGCACGATGACCTTGCCGTCGTCTCGGCCGTATCAACGCGGGAGAGCGCCATAAAACAGCTCGTATCCGATCCGGACATCGTACTCCTCGATCCAGATGTACTCAAATCTCGCACCATTTCGAGGTTCATACATTCTGTGTATGCAAAGACTAAAAACGCCCGTGTCATGCTGGTGCTCAAGGACGGTGCAGCAGACGACGTCCTCATAGGCCACATAAAGACAGGGATTCGAGGATACATTAAGAAGACCGACTCGCCTGCTGTCATAGCAAAGGCGATCCGAGCGGTGCACGGTGGAGAGATATGGGCAGAGAGAAGGATACTCGAAAAGGCGCTCTCGAAGCCCATGATCCTTCCCGAGACGCTCAGAAGCCATGTGCCGGGGCTGCCTCCGCTCACGAACAGGGAGATGGAGATGCTCACTATGGTACTTCAGGGAGCCACTAACAAGGAGATAGCGCAGAAGAGCAGCATCAGCGAGCGTACAGTTAAGACGCACCTCTATCGGATCTACAGAAAGCTCAAGGTGAAAAGCAGGACAAAGGCCATTGCACTTCTTGCGCAGTCCTGATTTATCCGACCTCCGCAAAATACAACTTTCGCTTTATTGACATCCTGTCGTATACTGCTATTATTTTAATGTCAGGCAGCGCTGTTCGAGCGGAGGCAATGCCAACACCGCGGGCAACCGAACACCCTCTTAAGGCTGAATACCGCGCAGAGCCTGCCAGCTTAGATGCCTCCGTCTAACAATACGGTAGCACTTCCTGGCTAAGTCTTCCGAAATGCAACAGCGCTGCTTTCGAGGCGTCTCCAGCGGAGCGGACAGAGCTCCAACGAGACGCCTCGTCGTATATAATGCCTACTTATTATGCTGAGCAGAATAGTATTAACATAAATTAGTCCGCGTATTTTGTTGTGGGCGCTTGAAAGAGGGTATGTATTTCTTGTTGAAGACAAAGTTGTTAGGGTCTCGCACGTAAAAAAGCAATGTCTCATGATTCCTGATCCAATTATTCGCAACTGACTTGTATCCAGAAATCCACCCAATCCGCCAAATGATCTCCATCTGAAAACGCTCCTCCCCAAATATCTCGTCAGCTACTACTTTTGCATAGTGGGCTTTCTTCCAGTCCAGGTGAATGTAAATACTCCCGTCTTCGCTTAAAAGTTCTCTCAAGAAAACTAACCTCTTCCTCAAGAACTCAATGAAATGCGCCCCAGCAATCTTATCCTGATACACCTTCTGATCCTGGCTTCCTCTGAACTCCTGCTTGGTGGCAAAGGGCGGATCGATGTAGACCAGCCTCACCCCCGGTGTACCGTCGGCGTTCTTGAGTTTCCCCCTTTCCTTCATCTGCAAAAGGGTCTTTAACACCT
>JBBIMH010000034.1:0-15053 GCA_037444505.1 Nitrospirota bacterium
GCTCCTATATATTTCAATTAACCCGCTAATCTATCCACAGATTCTGCGGGATAGGGGTATTACTATCTATCAGGCGACGATCCTATTACCACCGCCAAAATCGAAGCATGGAATCCGCTTTTTTCGAGATGGCCATGGCTGAGCGAGCTTTATGTGCTTTCTTATGCCTCAGAAACCGGAATCTTTGGATATTGGACGAATCTACGGGCCGCGAGGGTGGTCTTCAAGCTGGCGCTGAATAAATATCAGGCCTCGAGGTCGCATATATCTTTTGGCGAATGAGAATACAGGAGGAGTTGCATCGATATTATCTACCGACGGCAAGAAGCGTAGCGACCTGATTCAGGCGAAACTGAGCCATAATTTTTCCAAGAGCGTATCAGGCTATCTGCTTATAGAGGATTTCATCCCAGGCGATTACTACCTGCCGACGAATCAAGACAACGCCACCTTCGTGCGCTGCGAGATCCAGTGGAAGATATAGCAGAAGAGATTCCATACTATATCGTCATCCGCATCGCAAAAAGGCCTCGTATGTTCTACGAGGCCTTTTTTAATGCCGCTTACGCGCTTTTCTATATTGGATCGTCCGGTGGATGTCCCGCACGGCTCGGGTCGTCAAATAGCACTTTCACAGCGCAGGCCGGCCGGGATGCCTGCAAAGCAGGACCACGCTTCGTTGCGGGATATTTTGAGCCATTGCGCCATCTACACGTTCTCCACCATCTCCCATACCCCGCACGGACAGATGCCTGCGCAGAATCCGCACCCGATGCACTTGGATTCGTCCACTACGTATTCATAGGACTTGTTCGGAAGCTTCTTCCGGGATATGGCGCCGTAGTAGCAGGACTCCACGCACATGCCGCAGTCCCGGCACGAGCCGCATGACATGCAGCGGTCCGCCTCTTTCTTCGGCGTGAACTTGATGTCCGTCCTGCAGACCTCGTAGTACTGGGTCTTCACGCGCTCGTATGGAATCACATGCCGCTCCTCAGGGATGTAATCATAGTTCATGAGGAGCGAATGGATCTTCTCGGCGGCGACCCTTCCCTGGCCTATGGCGTGTGTCACGAGACCGGGCCTTGTTGCGTCGCCCACCCCGAATACCTTCACATCACTCGTCTGGCCGAGGTCGTTCACGACCAAGTATCCTCTCTCTGTATGTATATTCGGGGGGAGAAAGTCGAGCACAGGCTTCTCTCCGATGGAGACAATGACTACGTCCGCATCGAGGGAGGTGCCGTCTGTAAAATATATCTTCCGGGCCTTCGCGTCATACCTCTCTGTGACCTTGGGATAGAGGATCTTCGTCCCCTTCGAGGCCGCCATCTCCATCTCCTTGCCGAAGGCGGCTGGTTTCTGTATATCCACGCATGTGACGCTCGATGCACCGTGGTCATACGCCTGGCACGCGATGTCCATGCCCACGTTCCCCGCGCCGATCACGACCACGTTCTTGCCCTTGAGATTCCTCGGCCTTCCGAAGTTTATCTCCTTCAGATATTCTATGCCAGGCATCACGGCCTCGGAGCCGGGGAATTTTATGGTCCTCGGCTCGTGCGCGCCGACGGCAATCACCACCACATCATGTTCGTTGTATATCTTGTCGAATAACTTCCTGTCCACAGGCGTATTCACATGCACATTCACGCCTATCTCCCTGAATCGCGAAAGCTCCTTGTTGAGTATGCGCTTCGGGAGCCTCTCCCTGGGAATGCACATCTCGAGTTTGCCGCCTATCCTGCCCGATGCCTCATAGAGATCCACTGTGTGGCCCTTCAGCCCGAGCTGCCATGCTGCCGACAGCCCGCCCGGCCCCCCGCCTATAACCGCGACCTTCTTTCCCGTCGGCCTGCCCCTCTTGGGGGCCTTGAGATTCAGCGCTGCAGCTCCGTACTGTTTGATATTGAGCGGCCTGTCCACCCTTCCGCGTGTACAATCGGTCATGCAGAGGTTTGGGCAGATCGTACCGCATACGGTCGCAGGAAGGGGGCTGTACTGAAGCACGAGGGCGAGCGCCTCCGCGGTCCTTCCCTGCCTTATGAGTTGGGCCCGTTTGTGCGAGGGGATGCGTGACGGGCATGCATACGCGCACGGCGGAAGGTACTTGTCGTTCTTCCACACTGGTTTCCATCTTCGGTCTTCACCTGTGGTGATATACGGGAGCACGGTGCGTTCGTGCGTAAGATAAGCTCCGAACATCCCGCCCTTGCCGACTTCTTTTTCCCAGACATTCACCCGGAAATCGGTCAGGCTCATCTTGAGCCTTCCCTTCATCTTCGCCTTCTCCGCTGGGGTATAGGCTATTATCTTCCGCCAGTCATTGATGTCGCGCGTCAACTCCTCGTAATAGGACATGCGGTCTATTGCTGCGAGATACGGCTTCATGTTGGTCTTGAGCCATTCCCAGTCCTGTGGCGTGAGCTCGAGCACCTGCACGTCTGTTTTGCTGTAGTCGTCCTTGATCGGACCGCGGAAATAGATAGTGCCGCCCACCATACCCACGCAGGGCCTGTAGCCCAGGATGCTCTCGGGGTTTCTCGGGTTGACCCCGCAGACGACCGCAATGCCGCCTGCCTTGAACTCCGCGAATGAGTCTCCTACATCTCGGAAGTACCATGATTGAAGCTCCGGGAAGCGCGGGTTCTTCTTCGTCATCGTGTCGCAGCGCGCACCGCCGCCGCCCTGGACATATAGTATCCCCTGAGCTCCTGCATTGTGCGCGCCGTTCGCAACGTCTCCGAGCACCGTGATGACCGCCCCGCAGTTCAGCCAGCCCGTGTCGTCAGAGGTGGAGCCCTTCACTATGATCTCGGTCCCCTCCATTCCCATCCCAGCGATCCTCTGGCCGGCAGTGCCTTCTATGATGACCTTCACCTTCTCAGCCCTGGGCCAGATGCGTCCGCCTATGCCGTGCTGGCCGTCCGCCTTGACGATGAGCTCCCTTGCGCCTTCCTTGACCGCCTTCTGTATCTGCTCGTCGAGCTCCTTGGATGAGACCCTTTTTCCGTTTACATTGCCGTGGATAATCATCATTCCCTCTCGAACCATTTGAACGGTTTAGCCAATCCGAACCGTCTCTTCAACATACATACGAAATCTGGAGTCTGTCTGCTATGTCCTTGTCCGCCACGCCCAAAGCATCGGACATGCCTATGGGGAGCTCCGTCGACCTGCCGAGCGGAGCGAATATCTTCTTGAGCTCCACATCAGCGGCCTTGAAGACCTCGACCACGCGCTCGGCCACCTTGTCCGGGTCGAGCCGCCTGTAGAGCTTAGGGTCCTGAGTGGTGATGCCGCGCGGGCACTTGCCGAGGTTGCAGACATTGCAGCGGTTGTATTCGTCTCCAAAGCAACCTGCCGCAGCCTGCATGATGTACTTGCCCATGTCAACAGCGGATGCGCCGAGCATGATGAGCGCCGCTGCATTCGCAGCCAGGTTGCCAGACTTGCCCACCCCGCCCGCCGCGATCAAGGGGAGCTCGTTCTGCTTGCCCTGTTTGACAAGGTCAAGATAGCAGTCGCGTATGTTCGATGCGATGGGATGGCCCATCTTGTCCATGGAAACGTTGTAGGCGGCGCCTGTGCCTCCGTCCTCTCCGTCTATGCAGAGCGCCGCTGCATATGGGTTTCTTGCGAGGTTGTTAAGGACCGCCCGGGCCGTCTTGGTCCCGGAAATCTTCGGATATACAGGCACGCGGAAGCCCCATGCCATGGACATGGATGTGATCATCTTCGCCACCGCCTCTTCGATGGAATACTTGGTCTGGTGCGTCGGAGGCGATGCGAGGTCCACGAACTCGGGGACGCCCCGGATCTTCGCTATCAGCCCCAGGACCTTGTAGGCCTGCAGAAGTCCGCCGTCCCCCGGCTTCGCGCCCTGACCGTATTTTATCTCTATTGCGCATGGATCTTCCTTCATCTCCGGCAGCGCATGGATGATCTCGTCCCAGCCGAAGTAGCCAGATGCGATCTGGAGGATGAAATACTTGATATAGCGCGACTTGAGTATGGACGGCGGCATGCCGCCCTCGCCTGAGCACATCACAACAGGCATACCCTCTACTTCGTTCAGGTATGCAATGCCCATTGCCAAACCCTCCCACATATATGGAGAGAGGGCGCCGATGGACATGCTCCCGATGCGTATCGGGTATATCTCCCTTACCGGCGGTATGAATACATTCGGATCTATCGTAAGCCTGTCACCATCCACCGTGACGGGCAGGCTGTCCGGAGAGGGGTTTCTGCCGAGTAGAGTCCTTATGCGGAACTCGTGCCTCCCTGCATCGAGCGCAGGATCCGTGAGCATCGAGATGCGCGTGAACTTGAGCTTATCCAGGGTGGAGACGGAAGGGTCGTTCCGCCTGCCGCCGCGCATATACGGTATGCCGCCCCTGTTCTTGAAGTGATAGAACTTGTGCTGGAAGTTGTATTCAGGGAATATGGCCTCCGCTGGGCATACGAGCGAGCATGTGCCGCAGCCGATGCAGTAGCGCTCTATCTCCGTCGACTGCCGGATCACATGCGTGACGACCCTCCCGACCTTCGGCGTCGGCTCGTCCCCTTCGGAGCGCACCACTCGCTGGACGAATACTGTGGGCTCAATGGCCTTTACAGGACAGACCGCCGTGCACCTGCCGCAGCGCGTGCACCTGTCCTCGCGCCACTTGATGATATATGGAAACTCTTTCAAGGAGAGTTTGTGGTTCTGGTCTAAACGTGAAGCTGGTTCCATACTTTAACCTCCCGCGCACCGGGCGCGATGATAACCATGTCGTACTTCATCGGGAATATATCCTTGCTCTTGTCGCGGTCCGGCACCGCCTTATCGAGGCCGCATACCTCGGACATCAGGCCGTACTTGCCCGGCGCGCCGCCTACCACCCCCGGCCTCAGTTTCTTGGAGTCCTGCACCATGAAGCAAGACCCGTCCGGCGTGAAACCGATGACGCAGTTCGGGCCGTCTATGCACAAAGGCCTGAGAGCGCGTTTTATGAGCCTCACCGCCTTTGCATCCGGCCGGCCGTCTATCTCTTTCTCTTTGAGCGGGGTGATCACGTCCTTGTAGTAATGAAGCGGATAACCGAGCTGCCTGTGGACGTAGTGGAGGATGTGTGTGAAGACCTCCGAGTCGGAATTATAGCCCATGTAGCCCGGATTGCCTCGGCCCATCAGGAACTCGCGGATGGGCACGAAGGCGGTGTTCTCGCCGTTAGTCATTGTGCCGTAGCCCTGGATGAAGAAGGGGTGGCAGGCGTAGAGATATATGGCGTAGTTCGTGTTCTGTCTGCCCTGGGCGAGTATTACCTTGGCCCTGAGATCGTCCGTCCTGTCTATTCCGAAGAACTCGCCCAGTGCGAGCGGATCTCCCACCTCCTTGAGCGTGAGCACATCCGGATAGAATGAAAAGGCGAATATGGACTCATCCGGCTCGCCCATCCTTCTTAGGGCCAGCCTGGTGTTCATGAGGAGGTCTTCCTTTTCACGCACAGGCCTGTCCCGATATGCATCGGGATAGGCATAGACCTTGATCAGATAGTGGTCTCTGTGCTCCATGCCCGCGACAGGCTTGATCCTCGGCTCCCATGAAAACTTCTCTACAAAACCCTGGGACTTCATAAACGACTCCAATGTCTCCATGCCCTTGTTCGAGCAGATGGTCGAGAGTATGGGATAGCCCTTGAACTCCTCGAAACAGCCGCCGAGATCCTTGAGCATCAGCCCGAGCCCGGAGCCGTCATGGCCCTCTTTCATAGTTTCGAGGGCGAGGATATTCTCCATCGGAGAGATATATTCACTCGAAGTAATTGCGCTCAGACGACACATCGATCACTCCTCTTAAGGAAAAGGCGACATGACAGCGATCCGGACATAGTGCTACAATGTCCGCATCCTTCGCCCTCCGCCCATGAGTTGTATTCGGTCTTTGCCTGTCGGCAGGGATGGTCTGTACGGTGGTTCACCGAGCGGACACTCCGCCATCTGCCTCGCCGCAAGACTCATGCCGTTAAAAAAAGCCCCTCGAAAGGGGCTTTCTAAGAGGACGGGCATGCATCCGAATTGCGATACAATACACCTGCGTTTTTTTCGTGTCAAGCCGAAATTTTCCGGTCAACGCACATAGAAAAAAACCGCGATAAAATGGGACATGCTTCCGGCGAGCACGAATAGGTGCCAGATGCCGTGGCTGTGCGCAAGCCTCTTGTCGAGTGCGTAGAATACTATGCCGCCTGTGTAGAGCAGACCGCCCGCCAGAAGCCATCCGAAGGCCGAGGCCGGCAGTGCGGCACGCAGTGGTTTGAGGGCTATAACCACGAGCCAGCCCATGATGACATAGATGACCACAGGGATGAACCGCCTCTTGTCTTTATGGAATATGTCAACGAGAATCCCAGCCGCTGCCAGCCCCCAAACAGCGCCGAAGAGCGACCAGCCCCACGGCCCCCGCAGTGTCACGAGGGTGAACGGTGTATAAGTGCCGGCGATAAGCAGGTATATGGCGGTATGGTCGAACTTTTGGAATATCCCCTTCGCCCTTCCGCGCATGCCGTGATAAAGGGTGGAGAAGAGATAGAGTATGATGAGGGTGGCGCCGTATATGCTGAAAGAGACCACCTTCCAGGGATCTCCCTCGAGAGAGGCCGACACGATCAGCACCGCAGCGCCTGATACAGCCGCCACCGCCCCTACCAGATGGGTTATGGTATTCAATAGCTCGCCTTTGTACATTACAGAAACGGTATTGTAAACCGAAAGACGGGATTTGAAAAGATCGAAAAATGAGAGGCCTGCCGGCGATGAGACCGGCAGGCGGCGAAGATATGCTATTTGCACTCTTTGCAGGTGGAGATACCAAACAGGCTGTAGAGCCCGCACCAGCCGATGATGCCCGTAGCAAGCGGTATGATCCCAAGATACGCCCACGGGCTCCGCGGCCCCACAAAGGCGAGCGAAAGAATCGCCAGCCCTATGATGATCCTCGCTATCCGATCCACAGACCCGATATTCTTCTTCATGAGTGATTACCTCCTTTGATTTTTTTCCGGGGCAACCGGCTCCCTGTTGAGATGACTATATCACAGCGGCATATACATGTCTGTGACTTTGTCACATAAGATCCGACGGCTGACATGCACGGGCATGGTATTCTTCGCGGCCGGATGCAGGAAATCGGGCTTATCGCATCACGTCACGGATAGGATGGTGATTTCGTTGCGGCTCATGGCGATGCTGCCCCTGCGCTCCAAATCTTTCAACAGCCTGCTCACCACCTCCCGGGATGTGCCGAGGTCATTGGCGATCTTCTGGTGGGTCGCCGCGAGCCTGTTGTCTTCGGACTTTTCTATGATATAGTCCCACAGCCTCTCGTCCATCCTGCCGAAGGCCACCTCCTCCACGAGCTCCATCACACCTGCAAGCCTGTTGCTCAGGAGCCTGAAGATGAAATCCCTCATCTCTCGATGCTCATCCACCAGGCTCTTGAACGAGTCAGCCGGCAGAAGCAGGATCTCCGTGTCCGTCGAGGCGACTGCATCAGCCGGATACGAGGAGCCTGAGAGTATGCACGAGGCGTTCAGTATGCAGGTCTCGCCCGGCCCGATCTCATAGAGCGTGATCTCCCTCCCTGTTCGGCCTGTCTTGAAGACCCTTATCTCCCCCGAAATGACGAGGGCTATGCCGGAGCAGCCGTCTCCCTCGGAATAGAGCCGCTCCTGCGCAGGAATGCGCCTCTGGACCCCTATCGACAGAAGCTCCCGGGCCAATCCGTCCTTGACCCTCCCGAAAATAGGGAATGCCTTGATGAAATCACTCCCGGTCATAGTCTGCAAGAGCCCCTCGCCTCCGTAAACCGCATCCGAAGAATTCTATATCGACATATCCTCGTCTTCAGCAATACAACGGATCCGCACAGGTGAGCACCTGCTCAGACCTGCTGCCGCTCCGGAATATGGTGATCCCCTTCACTCCCTCGCGGTAAGCGAGCATGAACGCCCTTCTGACATCCTCCTTCGTCGCCCAGGGCGGGAAGTTGATGGTCTTCGACACTGCATTGTCCGTATGGCGCTGGAACGCCGCCTGCATCCTCACATGCCATTCAGGCGCTATCTCGAAGGCGGTGACGAAGACCCGCTTTATGTCATCCGGCACGTCCGGCATATTCCGTATGGATTCCCCTCCTGTCACGCGCATAAGGAGCGCCTCGCTGTAGAACCCGCGCCTCTTGGCGGTCTCCATAAAGAAGCCATTGACCTCCGGCAGTGTCACGTCGCCCAATATATGCCGCTCGTAGGACAGGGCGAAGAGCGGCTCAATGCCGCTCGAGCAGCCTGCAATGATGGAGAGGGTGCCTGTGGGAGCTATGGTGGTGACGGTGGCGTTCCTGAGCCGAGGCCCGCCCGGCCTGTCGTACACGCTCCCGCTGAAGTTGGGGAACACACCCCGGATCTTCGCGAGCCGGATGGACTCATCCCATGCCTTATCGTGCACGAATTTCATTATCCGCTCGGCGGTGCCGATCCCTTCGTCAGAATCGTATGGGATGCCCAGCCGTATGAGCATATCAGCAAGGCCCATTACACCCAGCCCTATCTTCCTGTTCCCCTTCGCCATGCGGTCTATCTGGTCCAACGGATACCGGCTCATGTCTATTACATTGTCGAGGAAATGCACTCCGATACGCACCGTGCGTTCGAGCCTCTCCCAGTCTATCTCATAGCCTGTTTCTGTCTCTTTGAGCATCAGTGCGAGATTGACCGAGCCCAGATTGCAAGGCTCATACGGCAGCAGGGGCTGCTCCCCGCAGGGATTGGTGCTCTCCATCTCACCGAGGTGGGGGGTGGGATTATCGCGGTTTATGCGGTCTATGAATATCACCCCTGGGTCCCCGGTCTTCCATGCCATCTCGACGATCTGGTCGAATATCGCAGCCGCCTCGAGCCGCCTGACGGTCTGTCTGTTGGATGGGTTTATGAGTGCGATGTCTTTATGCTCTTCCACGGCCCTCATGAATTCCTCTGTGACCGCGACGGATATGTTGAAATTGGAAAGCTCCTTGTTGTCCGCCTTGGCGGATATGAACTCCATGATGTCGGGATGGTCCACACGCAAAATGCCCATATTCGCCCCCCTGCGCGTGCCGCCCTGCTTTATCACCTCCGTCGCCATATTGAAGACGCGCATGAAAGAGACCGGCCCGCTGGCTGCGCCTCCTGTCGTGCGGACAGGGTCGTCCTTCGGTCTCAATTTGCTGAAGGAGAATCCCGTACCGCCTCCACTCTGGTGTATGAGCGCCGTGTTCTTCACGGCCTCGAATATGGATTCCAGCGAGTCTTCCACAGGCAGGACGAAGCAGGCTGCAAGCTGCTGCAGCGGCCTCCCTGCGTTCATGAGCGTGGGAGAGTTCGGGAGGAATTCGAGCGAAGAGAGCAAGCGAAAGAACTCTTCTTCCGTGGCCTTTGCATCGTGGTCTCCATAAATGAGATCCGCCTGGGCGATATTCGAGGCCACCCTCCGAAACATCTCCTCCGGGGTCTCTATCACCCTGCCCTGCTCGTCCTTCTTGAGATACCTGCGGGAAAGGACGGCAAGGGCGTTCGACGTAAGATTTATTTCAACCCTTTTCGCGGACATAACGGCTCCGTCTGCATATCTATATTCTACCACTTTAAGGTCTCGGGCTCATCTATACCGACGGAGGCGTTCAATGTATGGGTATGATGTTGTGATTATTCCGGACGCTCGCGTATCACGAGATATCCCGAAAACAGGATAAGAAGGCCGCCTAAGAGTGCGATAAGGGGCGGCTGCTCGGAGAGAAAGAACGTTGCGAGAGGGATTGCAGCCAAGGGCTCTATATAGCCGAGTATCGCCGCGTGCTGCGCGAGTGCCCTCCTCAGGCCGTTGAAATATAGAAGAGGCGCGATGGTGGAATGGAAAACGCCAGCAGCCATGAGCAGAAATACCCGCCGGATATCGAGGGAGTGTTCCAGTGTAAGGGCGATCGGCGCCGTGACGATCGCCGTCGCCCACAAGAGGATCACCATGGCGCGGTTGTGCATCAGCCCGCGGCTCAACTTTCGCGATACCAGTATAAGCAGCGCATAGGCGAGACCTGATACAGTACCTGCGATGATACCCGGGCCGTGGCCGCCGTTAAGCATCAAGCCTCCTCCTGCAGTCACTATCAGGCCCATGCCCAAAACGGCTATCGGAAGCGAAATAAGCGTTGCCTTGCTGAGACGCTCATGTATCAGCATTGGAGACAAAAGCGCAACGAATACCGGAGCGGTATAGTGAGTGAATACTGCGTTGGATATCGTCGTATGTCCCAGGGAGTAGAAATAAGTCAGATTATTGACGATGGATGATGCGATCAGGCCCGCGAACACGGGCCACGCCTCGCAGCTCAATGCCGCGGCCGGAAATTCGCCTCGGATCTTCAAGACGAGAGGGACGGTGAAACTTGCGACAAGCGAGCCGTAGAACAGGACGACAACCGGCGGAAGGTCGAGCCATCGGATCATGAGGCCCCAGGTGCTCCATATCAGCATGGCGACGACGATCTTGAAATAGTGATTCATAAACAAAAAGACTCATCACCTTTTTTGGTGCAGGCCGACAGGGTGTGCCGAAATGACTTTTAGAGCGATGCCTTAGATGGAAATCAGCATAACAAACACAGCGCTAATCCATGAGGTCGAAGGTTGTATATTCACAATACGCAGATATGATATTCATCGCGTTCTAAAAGTCATGAAGGCATGCCTGCCGGGCTTTATATGAAATTATAATTGCACCCTTATAGGCGATGAGCCAACAAAAAAGCCGGCAAGCAGAGGGAGGGCATTGACATCCCAGCCTCTTACTCCCGACTCTCTACTTTCTGCCCGCGGATCTCAGCTCGCTACGTACCCATCTCCCATGAGGCGAGGTACTTCTTCTGCTCCGGCGTCAGCCTGTCTATGCGCACTCCCATTGCATCGAGCTTGAGCCTGGCGATCTCCCTGTCTATATCCTCCGGCACGGAATACACGTCCTTCTTGAGTCTCGAGCTGTTCTTGAGCATATACTCGGCCGAGAGGGCCTGGTTGGCAAAGCTCATGTCCATCACGCTCGATGGATGCCCCTCTGCGGATGCGAGGTTGATGAGCCTGCCCTCACCGAGCACATTGACCCGCCTTCCGTTCGGCAGAGTGTATTCATCCACGAACTCCCGGATCCTCCGCTTCTTCTTCTTTATCTTCTCGAGTGCTGCGAGGTCTATCTCTACATTGAAGTGACCGGTGTTGCAGACGATGGCCCCGTCTTTCATCGAGAGAAAGTGCTCCTTCCGGATTACGTTTATGTCCCCCGTCACTGTGACGAAGATATCTCCTTGCTTTGCTGCCAGCGCCATGGGCATCACCTGGTAGCCGTCCATGACCGCCTCCAGGGCCTTGAGGGGGTTCACCTCGGTCACAATTACATTAGCGCCCATGCCCTTCGCCCTCATCGCGACGCCCCGGCCGCACCAACCATAGCCCGCCACGACGAAGATGGAGCCGGCCAGGAGCCTGTTCGTGGCGCGGAGTATGCCGTCGATGGTGGATTGGCCTGTGCCGTAGCGGTTGTCGAAGAAGTGCTTGGTCTGCGCGTCGTTCACGGCAATGATGGGATATTTCAGCACGCCTTTCTTGGCCATCGCCCTGAGCCTGATCACGCCTGTGGTGGTCTCCTCAGTGCCTCCGATGACTTTTTTGAGCAGATCCTTCCGCTTCGTATGGAGCACCGACACCACATCAGCACCATCGTCCATCGTCATCATGGGCGTCAACTCCAGCGCCGAACGTATATGTCTATAATAGGTTTTGCTGTCCTCTCCCTTGATGGCAAACACGGGTATCTTGTCGTGTTTCACGAGCGAGGCCGCCACATCGTCCTGGGTGGAGAGCGGATTGGATGCGCATAGCGCGACTTCCGCGCCGCCCGCCTTGAGTGTCTGCATCAGGGAGGCCGTCTCCGTCGTAACATGAAGACATGCCGTAAGCCTTAAGCCGTTCAGCGGCCTCTCCTTCTCGAAGCGCTTTCTTATGAGATTCAGCACAGGCATGCTCTGGTTGGCCCATTCGATCCTGAGCCTGCCTTTCTCCGCGAGAGATATGTCCTTGATATCGTATTTCATGAATTCTCCTTGAGATAGGTTTATTCGGCCGCGGCCGTCCCGCCTACAACGCCAAATCCCTCTTTATCTTCGCCGCCTTGTCCGTCCTCTCCCAGGTGAACTCAGGTTCTGTACGGCCGAAGTGTCCGTAGGCAGCAGTCTTCCTGTAGATGGGCCTTCTTAAGTCCAGCGACTCGATGATCCCCTTGGGCGTGAGCTTGAAATTAG
Organism: Nitrospirota bacterium; assembly: GCA_037444505.1. GTDB lineage: Bacteria > Nitrospirota > UBA9217 > UBA9217 > UBA9217 > JBBIMH01. Next base: position 12,374 of record JBBIMH010000034.1, read on the forward strand.
CCCGAATGGCCTCTACGAGCTTATCGTGAGTCACCCCCTCCTTCTCAGAGCCGAATGTGTCCACATAGATAGAGACAGGCTCAGGCACGCCTATGGCATAGGCGAGCTGGACCTCGCACTCTCTTGCCGCGCCTGAAGCGACAATGTTCTTTGCAATGTATCTAGCCATGTAGGATGCGGACCTGTCAACCTTCGTGGGATCCTTGCCGGAAAAGCAGCCGCCGCCGTGGCTGCCTACCCCGCCGTATGTATCCACGATGATCTTGCGGCCTGTAAGACCTGTGTCGCCCATAGGACCGCCGGTCACGAATCTCCCTGTGGGATTGATGTGATATACTATAGTCTTCTCATCGAGAAGGTCCTTGGGTACTACGGGTTTTATCACCTTATCTATGATGCCCTCTCTAAGCGTCTTGAGATCTACATCCGGGCTGTGTTGTGAGGAGACAACTATGGTATGCAGCTTATAGGGCCTGCCGTCCTTGTATTCGATCGTGACCTGCGACTTGCCGTCCGGCCTGAGATACGGGAGTATCTCTTTCTTCCTCACCTCGGTGAGCTGTCTGGTGAGCTTGTGGGCGAGCATGATGGTCATGGGCATGAGCTCAGGCGTCTCGTCGCAGGCATAGCCGAACATGAGCCCCTGGTCGCCTGCCCCGCCGGTATCCACGCCCATAGCAATGTCAGGAGACTGGGAGTGGATGGATGTGATGACCGCGCATGTCTCGTAATCGAAGCCGTACTTCGCCCGCGTATATCCGATGTCCTTGATGGTATTCCGAACTATATCCGGAATCTCCACATATGCCTTCGTGGTGATCTCGCCCGCAACGAAGGCGAGTCCCGTGGTGAGCATGGTTTCGCACGCAACCCTGCTCATCGGGTCTTCAGAGATCAGTGCATCGAGTATCGCATCCGATATCTGGTCGGCTATCTTGTCGGGATGCCCTTCGGTAACGGATTCAGAGGTAAAGAGATAATTTCTGTTGCAATTGCCGCCCATTTCCACCCTCCCTGGCGCTTCGAACGCCCTAAAGTTTCGTTTTTATAACACAGCCACAGTTTTTGTCAAGAAAAAACTAAGCAGTGTGCGATGGCCGCCGCAAGAAGCGTCCCCAAAAGCGCCGCACCATACATCAACCTTACAGCATAGAGAATATGCCTTTTGTGAAGCGGCGACCTCTCATCACCGATATAAGGCTTCGGAATCACCACCCCGGCGTATGAGCTCGGCCCCCCGAGCCGTATCCCGAGGCTCGCAGCGACCGCAGACTCCGGATGTCCGCTGTTCGGACTCGTGTGATTCCTGCGGTCCCTGAGCATTATCCTCCAGGGGCTGAAGTATGCCACGGTCTCTGAGCCCGGACGACTCATCCGCACGGAACCGAGCAGCCTGTACATCTCCGTCGTGAGAGAGATGAGGATTGCAGACAGCCGCGCAGGTAAAAAGTTCGCGAGATCGTCCAGCCGGGCTGCTGCCCATCCGAAATGCAGGTATCTCTCATTCTTATAGCCCAGCATAGAATCGAGGGTGTTGACAGCCTTATATGCCATGGCGAAGGCCGGGCCACCGATCGTGAGATAAAATAGTGGGGCGATCACCCCGTCGGAAGTGTTTTCCGCGACCGTCTCCACAACGGCGCGGACGATCTCCTCCTCCCCAAGCGAGGCCGTGTCTCTGCCAACTATCATCGAAAGGCTTTCCCTCGCTGCCTGTATATCGGCGGAATCGAGCTTCGAAAGCACGGCCTTCGCCGCATCAGCAAGCCCGCGCGCCGAGATCGTCGTATAGGCGAGCAGCGCCGACACGAACACACCGAAATATATCGATATCCCTCGTGATACATGGAGGACAAGATAGGTCGTTAGAAATACAATGGACACCACGGTGATGACAAGCGCGGCGCCGGCGATGCGCAGTGCATAGGCGGTCTTTGCGAATCTTCTGAGCAAGGTCTCGAGCCGCTCTATCATGATGCCCATGCACTGCACAGGATGGGGAAGGTTGCGAGGCTCTCCGAGCAAGAGATCCAGTATGAATGCGGATATGATAATCAGACTGTCCATCAGGCTGCCGATGTCTCGTCGATTTCGTAAATTCGATGAATATCCATGCCTTTTCGCGATCGCTTGGGAAATAGGCATTCAACCTATCGTAAGAAAATTAGCGGATGAATTCAACAGCGTCTTGAATAGAGACCCTGCGCGGCGGCTTCGGTATATGCGCAGGATAGCCGAGGGGTATGATAGCCACGGGTCTCAGATTATCCGGCAGATCCAAAATCTCTATTACTTCAAATTCATCGAATGCGCCCACCCAGCAGCTCCCCAACCCCATCTCATGCGCAACGAGCATCATATTTATTATGCTCGCGGACACATCCTGTATGGCATACAGGTTCACCCCGCGGTCGCCGTATCTCTGCGCAATCCGCCTGTCCATGCAGGCGACCACAGCAAGGGGCGCTCGGGCCACAAAGCCCTGGTTCAGCGCCGCGGCTGCAAGCCTCTTCTTGATCTCCTGATTTAAGACAAAATAGAACTTCCTGCTCTGGAGATTGCCGGCGCTCGGCGCCCAGACAGCCGCATCTATCAATCGGGACATGGCGTCTTCCGATATCTCCCTATCTATAAAGTCCCTTATGCTCCGCCTGGCCTTTATGACATCCAGAACACCCAT
>JBBIMH010000034.1:15153-29406 GCA_037444505.1 Nitrospirota bacterium
GATTCATTCCTTGACCAGTAGCCGTCGGTAATGTATTATGCCATAGGCCAGAATACGAAGGCAGCGAGGCGCTAGTGTCAAGGCTGATAGAAACATTCGAGCGATATGCTCTCATCTCCATAGAGAAGCAGAAAAAACTGTCGAAGCTGATAGGCGAGCACTTCTGGGAGCTTGACCTCGATGCCGGGACAGTGAGATTCAATGATTACCGTTTTCCGTTTCAAGTGCTAGGCACGGAATCGGATAACACCCTGACATACCTCTGGGCATGGGCCGAAGAGCAGACCGAGATACCAGAAAACCTTCTCGCCTCTTCCCGCAGACTCAGGGCATGGGGAGAGAAAGAGGGTCTGAAGGAGTTCACGACCCCGTCCGTCGATATGAACAATGCTGACGGCCACATGCTCTCGCTCATCTCCTCTGCGGTATGCGAGGCAAGCGCATACTACCGCGGCCCATACGACGCCGGCGCGGTCTTCTTCATCGTCTTCGGCAACAATATCGACATACAGCCTGACCTCGACATGCTCGGACTGTCCCACTCCCTTGCATGGCTCACGTCTATATATGATTTCAACCATAAGAATGCGCTTATCTCCTATTTAGTCGCGAAACACATCCCCTTCACAGAAAAAGAGGGATTGATAACAGCTTCGCTCGGATCAGGAGAATACATCTCCGCCATGTTCGACGGCTCAGGACGCCTCCTGACAGTGAATGGCAAGGCTGTTCCGGATCAAGATGATGGAGACCGGATGTAGCAAAGGCCTCGGAATGTCTTTGGCCCAGCATCCCACCCATGCGAGGAGGGTATTCCATGCCATCTCCCGAGAGACCGCAAAGAGGCGCAGTACTCATCACCGGCGCGTCATCAGGAATCGGAAAGAGCACGGCGCTATACTTAGACAGTCTCGGATTCCAAGTCTTCGCAGGCATACGCAGGGAAGCGGATGGAGAAGCCATCAAAAGAGAGTCAGAAGGCAGAATACAGCCTGTCTTGATTGAGGTAACCGACCCCGCATCCATTGCCGCCGCCGCCGAGCTCGTCGGCAGGGCCTTGGGCGGCGCAGGACTCCACGGCCTGGTGAACAACGCAGGCATAGTCGTGGCAGGCCCCCTGGAATTCCTGCCTTTGGATGACTTCCGCAGACAGATAGAAGTGAATGTAACAGGCCAGATCGCGGTCACCCAGGCCTTCCTCCCTCTCATCAGGAAATCCAGGGGCCGGATAGTATTCATGGGCTCGATCAGCGGAAGGGTCTCTAACCCCTTCATATCGGCCTATTCCGCCTCGAAGTTCGGCCTCGAGGCGATAGCTGACGCCTTGAGGGTGGAGCTGACGCCCTGGGGGATCTCGGTCTCCATAGTGGAGCCTGGGAACATATCCACCCCGATCTGGGAAAAGTCCATCAAAGAGGCGGACAGTCGCGTAAAGGGCCTTCCGGCGGCTGCCCTGGAGCTATACGGCCCGGTCATTGCCGCTGTGCGCAGTGCGGCCGAGAGATCAGCAAAACGCGCCATACCTGCTTCGAAGGTTGCAGAGGCGGTTGCACATGCGCTCATGGCGGAAAGGCCGAAGGCCCGTTATGTAGTAGGGTGGAACGCCCGCTTGCAGCTTCTCCTTAGAACGCTGCTTCCGGCACGCATCCTCGACCGTATGATCGCCCGGTACCTAAGACTGCCCCCTCCCGGGCGGTGACGGTGCGCGATGCCATGACCACATCGGCTGACTTAGATTTTGACCTTGCGAGCCGGGAAAACCGTAGCCGGCTGACGACTCTATATAAAAGCAAGGAACATCTACCTGGGTCGACAAAGACCCCGACATCTATTGACCGTTACCGTTTTTAGAGGTGATATGAATAATGAAGAAGCTGACAGCCCTGCTCACGGCGTTCATGTTCGCGCTCTCCCTCGGCATAGCAGTAGCCCAGGAGAAGCCGGCAGAACCTGCTCCGGCAAAGGCAGAGGGGAAGACCCCAGCTAAGAAGAAGACATCCAAGAAGAAGGCTGCCAAGAAAGAAGAGAAGAAGGAAGCAGCTCCGGCAGCACCAGCAACGAAGTAACGTTTCGCTGCATTTCATAATACCTGCAGCGAGAACATTACGGCTTCAATACCCTCGGGCAGGCGTTTTCGTGCGCCTGCCCTTTTACTTTCTCACACCAAGGTATTCTTCCACTACAACCAGAAAGTCCTCGGCTTTCGGTATCAGTTCTTCCACGTCCTTCTTCGTGACTTCCCTCGGCTCCTCGCAGGCGCAAGCCGGATGGATCTCGAACACCCGCTGGAGTGCCTCGGAATATTTCCCGGTCGAACATCCTCTTTTCAACGAATTCCTTGTCAAAAAGGCCAATGGAAACACTCTGAGTCTCGGTGGGGATTTTGGCGTACTAGAGCAGCGCACAGACGGCATAACGCATGCCGTAGTTCACGCCGTTCGCCGCAAACTTGAGGTCCATGTTTTCCGTTAGCAGCGCCTTCGCACCGTCGAGCGATTCACGTGCCTGCTTCAGTCTTGATTGAATGAGATCATACGTCATCATTATTCACCATAGATCCCGCAGAGAGCAGGGCTATGCCCCATGCCGCCCTATGCGCCATGCGCTATGCCCTATGCTCGTTATTCTGTAGCCCGCGTCCAGACCGCTGTCCGGCCTATGAGAGATATGCCTATATATCCCCTGAGATCCAGCCTCTGAGGGGAGACGAGTGTCATCTTGGCCCTGTACATCTTTCCGTTCTTGGGATCATAGATCTTTCCGGACTTGAATAGTCCTTCTCCGACATATATAAAATCACGCATTATCTCGAGACCCAATACAGGCGTTTTGCGCAGAGACGGATCCGGATTTTTATGGTCGAGCTTGGGCGTCCCCGGAATTCCATCCGTGGAACCCTCTGGATAGTTCGGCTCCTTGAGCCAGACTATCTTGCCGCAGTACCTCTCTCCGCACCTGTATATCTCTATCTTCGCGTCTTTTTCCTGATTGAACCAGACCCCGAGCACATCATCTCCCGAGGCAAGCGCCGCTCCGCATACGGACAAAAGAATTAAGACCGAAACGACAGTCTTTTTGATCATAGACTTCCTCCCTTCGGCCGTTTATCATCGGCCTGTCTTGACGAGTCTGCGCACCGTCCTCATGTTCCTGGGATCGTCCTCCTCGGTCTCCTTCGGCGTCTCCATGATCATAGGGAGGTCTTTGAATGACTTGCAGTTCAGGAAATACCTGAAGCCGTCTATGCCTATCTTGCCCTCGCCTATGTGCCAGTGGCGGTCGACCCTGGAGTTGTAATCCCTGAGACAGTCATTGAGATGAATCGCCTTGAGCCGCGTCAGGCCTACTGTGGATTCGATATTCTCCGCCAGGATATCCACGTCCTTCTTCTTTCTGATGTCATAACCTGCTGCAAAGCCGTGGCAGGTGTCGTAGCATATCCCTATGCGCTCACTGTCGTTCAGACGCTCAATGACTCTGGAAACCTGCTCGAGGGTGTAGCCGACGTCGCCCGCCTCGCCGGCTGTGTTTTCGAGGAGTATGACCGCCTTCGGCGGATGGAGCCTCATGGCCGCATTCAGCGCACTTGCCACCCTCTCTATCATCCATTCCGCCCCCTTGCCGCTTGCAGAGCCCAGGTGCGTGACGAGATAATCCGCTCCGAGCTTTTCCGTGCGTTCGAGGTCTATCACGAAGTGTTCGACAGACCGATCGAATAGATCCGGCCTCGGAGACGCGAGGTTTATGAGATAATTGGTATGGACAAGGACGGGATCGATCTCATATCGTTCCCTCAGCCTCTTGAATTCCGCTGCGTCTTCGGGATCGATGGGCTTGACGGCCCAGCCACGCGGGTTGCGGCTGAATATCTGCATGGTATTGCAGCCCAATTCATGTGCACGCTCCGCCGCAATGGTGAAACCGCCGGCTATGGATACATGAAAACCTATACGCATATCAGGGCGTCCCTTGGGAGCGCTACTCCTCTTTCTCTTCCAGTCTGTAGTCTTTTATCTTAGTAAGCAGGGTCTTGTAGCTCACCTGGAGTATCTCCGCGGCGCGGGACTTGTTGCCCCCTGTCTGCTTCAGCACCTGCCTGATCCTGCGCGACTCTGCCACGCGGATCGCCGCCTCTGCTACGGAATGAAGAGGGCCGTCCATTGGCACGTGCTCCGCCAGTGCATCTATTATACTCGACTCGCTCACCCCGAGGTCCTCCGGCCTTATCACACCGCCCTCGGCATATATCACAGCCCGCTCTATGACGTTCTCGAGCTCCCTGACATTGCCCTTCCACGGCAGCTTCGCCAAGATTTCCATGGCCTCGTCCGATATGGCAAGCGGTCCCTTTCTTACCTCAGCGGCGTACTTTTGCAGAAAATACGCGGCGAGCAATGGTATGTCTTCCTTTCTTTCTCTTAGTGGCGGTATGCGGATGGGGAAGACGTTCAGGCGATAGAAAAGGTCTTCGCGAAATGCGCCGTTCCGCACCGCCTTCTCTATATCCTTGTTCGTGGCAGCTATTATGCGGACGTCTATCTTTATCAGCCTCGAGCCGCCGACGCGCTCTATGGTCTGCTCCTGGAGCACCCTCAAAAGCTTCGCCTGGAGCGCGAGGTCCATGTCGCCTATCTCGTCCAGGAACACCGTGCCCTTGTCAGCAAGCTCTAGCTTTCCGAGTTTTCTCGCCTCCGCGCCTGTGAAAGCCCCGCGCTCGTATCCGAAGAGCTCGCTCTCGAGAAGCTCCCTCGGTATGGCGGCGGAATTGATCGCCCAGAAAGGCGCATCCTTCCGCGGGCTCAAGTAATGGATCGCCCTAGCGAAGAGCTCCTTTCCAGTTCCGCTCTCGCCGTGGATGAGCACTGTTGCATTGGTGGGCGCAACCTTCTGGATCTTTGCGGTGATCTCCTGCATCTGGACGCTCTTGCCGATGATCTTGGGAAGCCCGAGCCTCTCTGCAAACTCCTCTTTGAGCAGTATGTTTTCCGCAGCGAGCCTGTTTGCATCGATAGCCCTCTTTATGAGCAGCAGCAGGTGCTCGGTATCGAAGGGCTTTGTCAGGAAATCGTATGCCCCCTGCTTTACGGCCTTCACAGCGGTCTCGATCGTGCCGTAGGCGGTCATCACGATGACGGGGAGAAGCGGATTCTCATCCTTTGCAGCCTTGAGCACCTCGAAGCCGTCCTTCTTCGGCAGCTTGAGGTCCGTGAGCACCAGGTTTATCTTCTCGTTCGCGAGATTCCTTATGCCCTCTGCCCCGTCCCTCGCGGTAATCACCTGATACCCTTCCGCCTCGAGGGTCTGTCTGAGCATCTGGAGCATGCTCTCCTTGTCTTCTATCACCAATATGGTATCCAAATACGATCTCCGCTAAAGTAAAAGGATCGATAATTCCGTGATAAATCGTCTCGCCCGCGGAAGCGGACAGCTACTATACACATGACGCATTCAGAAGCCCGGCTCTCGCTTACATATCACGACCCGGTTTTTATGCTCTTGCGCCTAAATCCCTATCCCCTCGGCAGAACGACCCTGAAGGTGCTCCCCTTTCCTTCTTCGCTGGTTACATCTATTCTTCCGCCGTGAGAGAGAATTATCTTGTGCGCAAGGGCAAGGCCCAGACCAGTGCCCTTGTCTTTCGTCGTAAAGAAAGGGAGGAAAATCTTCTTGAGCTTATCCTTCTGGATGCCCATGCCGGTGTCCTGGACCGTAATTGTCACATCTGTTCCGACCCGCGCCTCTATGCTCATCCTGCCTCCGTCCGGCATGGCCTCCACGGCATTTTGTATGATATTGCAGATGGCCTGCTTCATCAGGACTTCGTCGACAAATACCTCTGCCCTCTCGAGGCTGAGCTCCGTCCTTATGCCGACGTCCTCTCCCCGCGCCGCAAGCACCGAGTTGACACAGCCGTTCAACAGGTCTGCGACATCCACCCTCGCGCGGTTGATAGACGCGGGTCTTGCGAACGAGAGCATATCACCGATAATCCTGTTCATCCCGTCTATCTCTTCTTGTATGCTCTTTATGACCGACCGTATCGATCCGTCCGCTTTCTTGGAAAGCAGATTCAGGTAGCCCGAGATGACCCCCATTGGGTTTCTGAGCTCATGCGCAATGCCTGCGGACATCTCTCCGAGGGCCGTAAGCCTCTCCCTGAGCTCCACCTCCTCCTGAAGCCTCTTCACTTCTGTAAGGTCCGAGAACGACAGAATGACCCCGATAGCCACGTCCTTCTTGTCCGTGAGCAGCGCAGTATTATACCCGATCCACAGCCGTCCCTTCGCCGTCTCTATCCCCGTCTCCATACGGACGACCTGCCGCCTCTTCTCTCTCGTATCAGATACGGCCCTGCATATATCTTCATTGAAGAGTTCATTGCACGTCTTCCCGATTGCATCGAACCTCTCGATCCCGAGCATCTCAGAGGCCGCACGGTTCATAGTGGCCACCCTGTCTTCGAGGTCAAAGGTAATCACCCCGTTGGAGACGCACTGAAGGATGTTCTCTGTGTAGCTTTCTACAGTCTCGGCACGCTGCTCGGCAACCGCCTTGAGTCTTTCTAGCTCCCTCTCCTTCTCTTTGAGCTGCTTCGTCACCTCGTGGAAGGCGTTTATCACGAAACCCACATCCTGTGTCTTTTCCTTCTCTTCCGCCTTGATGCCGAGCTCCTTCCTAAAGCGCCTCGATACAGCGATAAGAAGCAAAAGCCCAAGTGATACTATAAGAACACCGAGGAATACTATGGCAATGCCGTAACCTGTCATAGACGGAGGAGACCGAGGTACCAGTATATTATCTCATGGCCGTAGAAGAGAGAGAGCACGGCCCCTGCGGCCAGGAAAGGACCGAACGGAATCACCCTGTCCATACTGTGCCTCTTGAGGAGAATGAGAACCAGCCCCACAATAGAGCCCATGAGCGCTCCGAGCATGATGGTGAGAAGCGCCGCCTTCCATCCGAGCATGCTGCCTACCAACCCCATCAGCTTGATATCTCCGCCGCCCATCGCCTCGATATTTCTCAGCCTCTCCCACAACCAGCCGATGAGATACAGCGGCGCGCCCCCGAGCAGGAGGCCGACGATTGAATTGAGAAATCCTGTGAGATACATCCCTGCATGCGGGAATATATTCCCCAGTCCGAACGGAAGAGTGTCTGTCAACGAAGACATAAACACAGGGCCGAGCGCAAGACCGATCAGCATGCCAGGTAGGGTAATCACGTCCGGTATAATCTGGTGGTCTATATCTATAAAGGTGATGACTATGAGCGCGGAGCAGAAGGCCATGACCAAAAGCATCTCTCCGCCGAGCCCGTATTCTTTATAGATAAAGAGATAGAACAGGCCGTTTATGAGCTCGACCAGCGGATAGCGCCATGATATGGCCTCCCCACAGCTCCTGCACCTTCCGCTGAGGATGATGAAGCTGATGAGCGGTATATTATCGTACCACCTGATCCGCTCTCCGCACTTAGGACAATGAGATGGAGGATTGACCACTGAACGGCCCTTGGGAAGCCTCACTATGCAGACATTCAAGAAGCTTCCGACGATGAGACCGAAGATGAAAACAATGCCTGCGGTCATGCCACGGTGTCCTCCGATTTCTTGGTTATGCCGCTAACGGACGCGCGCTCTTCTCTCAGCTCCCTCTCCAGGTCTTCGATCTCCTTTGTTCTCTCGGCTATCTCGGTGAGAGCTGCGGCGATAACATCGTCCTTGAAGAGCGCATCGGTCGATTTCGGCAGATTTGGACCGGTCTGTATCTCTATGATCCTCTTGCCGATGGCCAGATGAAGCCCGTCTATTCTCTTCTGCACGGAGTTGAGCTTAAGCCTGAGGCGCACGATCCTGGCCTCCGCCTTCACCCTTTCCGAAAAAAAGGCGGCGAACACGGCGATCCTCTCCATGCCCCTTTGCAAGTTTATCGAGACCTTTTCCCACACAGTCATATAATTTCTCCGGAATAGAACGCGAACCGCACTTTCTCAGAACCGCCGTATTTTACTTTAGCAGATTATACCCCAAATATCAACTCATCCGACAGAGATGAGTCCGAGCCTTCCCCGCCACTTGCGACGAAGCATCTCCCTGAGGCCTGGATAACCTGCGAGCTCCGGGTCTTTAGAAACAATATAGAACGCCTCCTGCCTCGCCTTTTCTAGAAGCCCCGCATCCCGTATGATATTCGCCGCCTTCAGATCCGGCAGCCCGGACTGTCGTGTGCCGAAGAATTCACCGGGCCCCCTGAGCCTCAGGTCCTCCTCTGCGATGCGAAAGCCGTCGGTGGTGCGTACGAAGGCGGTGAGCCTTTCCCTCACTCCTTCCGCGAACATCTTCGGCCCCATGAGGATGCAGTAGGACCGGTGCGAGCCCCTCCCGACTCTCCCTCTTAGCTGATGGAGCTGGGCGAGACCGAACCTCTCCGGATGCTCTATGACCATCACGGTTGCGTTCGGCACATCCACCCCCACCTCTATCACCGTCGTGGACACCAGTATATGTATTTCTCCTGACTTGAAGGCCTGCATCACGGCCTCCTTATCCTCGCCCTTCATCCTTCCATGCAAAAGCCCCACCTTCCATCTCTTGAAGATCTCCCTCTGGAGATGTTCCGCCATCTCTGTCGCGGCCTTGAGGTCGATCTTCTCGCTCTCCTGGACAAGCGGATAGACTACATATACCTGTCTTCCATTCGAGAGCTCCGACTCTATAAGCCTATATGCCTCATGCCTCCTGCCCTCAAAATACAGCTTCGTGACGACAGGAATCCTCCCCGGCGGCATCTCGTCTATCACGGACACATCCAGATCCCCGTACACGGTCAGCGCAAGCGTCCTCGGAATCGGGGTGGCTGTCATCACGAGCACATCCGGCTCATAGCCTTTCGATGTGAGCGTAGAGCGCTGGAGCACGCCGAAGCGGTGCTGCTCGTCGATCACCGCGAGCCCCAGGCGATGGAATCTAACATCCTCCTCGATCAGCGCATGTGTCCCGACGACTATCCGGGCGATCCCGGACTCTATTTCGGAAAGCACGGAGTCTCTCACCTTTTTGTTCATGCCGCCGGTGAGAAGACGGACCGCAATGCCCAACGGCGCGATCATACCGGATATATTCCGGAAGTGCTGCTCTGCGAGGATTTCGGTGGGCGCCATCACAGCGGCCTGATGTCCGCACTCCACCGCGGCAAGACAGGCGATCGCTGCGACTACGGTCTTTCCTGACCCCACATCTCCCTGGAGAAGCCTGTTCATGGGCCTGTCTGCAGCCATGTCTCTCTTTATCTCTGCAATCACGCGCTCCTGGGCGCTTGTGAGCCGGAAGGGAAGCGACCTTCTTAGCGCATCTTCGAGCCTGCCCTCCGGCCTGAACGCAGTCCCCTTTCTGGCAGTGGAAACGCCGCGTTTTCTCATGGCAAGCCCCAACTCGAGTACGAAGAGCTCCTCGAAGCTCAGCCTTCTGTGTGCAGGGCTCGTTCCCCGATTCAGCATAGATATATCTTTGATCCGGGTCGGGAAGTGCACCTCAGAGATAGCCTCGCGCAGCGGCATGAGGCCGTATTTTTCTGCGATGTACCCCGGCAGGAGCTCCGGCAGATCATCGCCACAGGAATCAATTATAGACTTCATCATGCCCCTTATGGCCCTCACCGAAAGCCCTGCCGTGGCACGGTATATGGGCACTATCCTTCCTGTATGGATGAGGTCCTCTCCCTCCGCATCATCCAATATCTCGTACTCAGGGTTGTCCATCTGCACGGCGCCGCCGCGATAGGGATTGGACTTCACGATGCCCGAGAGCACTACCCTCTGCCCCGCCTTGAATGTCTTTTTCATGAAGGGCTGGTTGAACCACGAACCGATCAGATAGCCGCTCCCGTCCGATATCACGAGCTCGAAGACCTTGAGCCCCCTGCGTTTGGTCGTAACCACCTCGGCGCTGACCACCCTGCCGGAGACGGTCTCATAAGAGCCGAACGACAGCCGAGATATCTTCCTGAGATTGCCGCGGTCTTCATATCTCCACGGCAGATACATGAGCGCATCTTCCACAGTAAGGATCCCGAGTTTCTTGAAGAGCTCGGCCCTCTTGGGCCCTATACCCTTGCAGTATTGTATGGCTGTATCGAGCCCGATCCGCCTCCAGGTCCCCGCCTCCGACCGCCTGTCTGCATCCGAGCTCCGATGCGCCTCCGTCCAAACCGCAGGCATTTCCATACGCGCAAGCATGCCCTGTGCAGTGATAAGCCGGCCTTTCTTTTCATCCATAGAGAGATTGTCGAAGCCCTCGAACAAGGCGACGAGCTCATCGAGCCCGTTGCTGGCGAACCCGGCGTGCCTCAGTTCATCTATCCGGGACTTCATAAAGGTCTCGAGCCCTGCGAGGTTTTTCAGGTTGGCGAAATCGTCGCGCGCAGCGAAATCCAGCGGCTTCTTAAGCCGCTCGATAATCTCTCTGAGATCAGCCATGCAGCTTACGCTTCCCCTTTCATTTCACCGATGGCATCCATTCCGCATACGCAGTCCACTTCATAATCATACTTTTTTCCCCTTGCATTCAGGCCTTTCCTATGGTAGCATAGCCCTGCTTTTTAGGCAAATATTTTCATTTCAGGAGGACAGAGACGTGCCAAGTGTGTGTGAGATATGCGGCAAGGGCGCCCTTACCGGCCACCGCGTAAGCCATTCCAATAAAAAGAACAAGAAGGTCTCGAAGCCCAATCTGCAGCGTATAAAGGCCGTAGGGCCTCATGGTGCGCATGTGCGCATGCATGTATGCACCCGCTGCATACGCTCTGGAAAAGTAAAGAAAATAAGCTGACGCAAAGCCGCATATGCGGCTTTTTTTATGCCTGCATTAAGTTTTGCCTCCGAAGGAGCAGTGCTTTTATGACAGGCATTCACCTTCGCATAATACTTTTGACCTTGCTCGCAGCCGTGCCTCTGTCTGCGTCCTGCACGAAACCTCACAGCGGCCCACACGACCTCAAAGCGCCTTCCTTCGAGCGCCACATAAAGAACATCTCCCGGCTCACCTTCGATGGAGACAACGGCGAGGCGTACTTCTCGTGGGACGGGAAAAAGCTCATCTTCCAGTCCAATCGCGGCGGATACCAGTGCGACAAGATATGGATCATGAACATAGACGGCTCTGGCAAACGCATGGTAAGCCCTGCCCACGGGGCCCATACCTGCTCGTACTTCTTCCCGGACGGACGCATAATATACGCATCTACGAAACATCTGCCTGGAGACTGCCCGCCGAGGCCCCAAGCTCCCACTGGCGTCCGCTATGTATGGCCGCTCTATCCATACGACATCTATGTCGCAGGACCGGACGGCTCAGACCCCAAGCGCATCACAGACAATCCTAAATACGATGCAGAGCCTATCGTCTCTTCCGACGGAAAGAGGATAGTCTTCGGCTCCCAGCGCGATGGAGACTTCGACATATACATAATGAACGCCGACGGCTCTGATGTGCGTCGGCTTACGGACTTTGTCGGCTACGACGGCGGCCCCTGGTTTTCGCCGGACGGGAAGAAGATAGTCTGGCGCGCATGGCACCCTCGCACAGAGCAGGAAAAGACCTCCTGGAAGGATGCAATGGAGAAAGACTACATCATCGCCGTGCCGCTCGATATATGGATCATGGACGCAGACGGCACGAACAAGAGAAAGATCATATCCAACGGCGCTACAAACTGGGCCCCTTCCTGGCATCCCAACGGAAGGCGCATAATCTTTTCCTCCAACATGGATGACTGGAGAGAAGACATCAAGCAATACGGCCACAACTTCGAGCTCTATATCGTAAACGCGGACGGCACAGGCCTCGAGCGGCTCACCTACAACAATGTGTTCGACGGATTTCCCATGTTCTCTCCTGACGGGAAAAAACTCGTCTGGGCCTCGAACAGAAACCCGGGGCAACCAAGGGCTACGGACATATTCATTGCAGACTGGGAGGAGTGAGCATAGGTATCACGATAGATACCCGCGGGAGGATGGAGTGGATATAGATCTCCACATATCGAAAGTAGAGCTCAGACTGAACCCTGTCGAGACCATTTCACTGCCTGCTTACCAGGGCGCTGCATTCAGAGGAGGCTTCGGCCATGCCTTCAGAAAGGCCGTCTGCGCCGTAAGAAAGGATGCTTGCGATGATTGCCTCGTCCGCCATTCCTGCGCCTATTCCTATGTATTCGAGACCCCGCCTCCGCCGGACACAGGCCGAATGCGCAAATATACTCGTGCGCCCCACCCCTTCGTCATAGAGCCTCCACTGGACCGACAGGGCACATACGAACCAGGCGAGCCGATAGAATTCAGCCTCATCCTGATCGGCCGGAAGGCAAGGGAATTCCTCCCCTATTTCATATTTGCATTCGAGACACTCGGCCGGATGGGCATCGGAAAGGGAAAGGGCAGGTATATCCTCGAATCCGTAAGAAGCAACGGAAATGTCATATATACGCAAGAGGAACGCAATCTCGGCGCCCCAGGGCCTTGCTTAAGCATACCCGATGAACACCGCCCCACACACCGACTCGGCCTCAAATTCATTACACCCACCAGAATAGTCTATAACGAGCGTCTTATCCCTGAGCCGGACTTCCATCACATAGTACGTAATCTCCTCAGGAGGCTTTCATCGCTCTCATATTTCCATTGTGGGAAAGAGCTAGACCTTAACTATACAGGGCTGATCGAACGGGCGGAAAAGATCAAGACAGTAAAAAAAGACATCAAATGGATGGATATACCCCGTTATTCTACGCGTCAGAAGACATACATGAAGCTCGGCGGGTTCGTAGGTGAGGTAGAATTCGAAGGCGATTTGACAGAGTTTATGCCCTATCTCAGACTTGGAGAAGTCGTGCACATCGGCAAGGCCACGAGCTTCGGGTTGGGGAAGTATGTAATAACGCCCTCCTTAATCCTTCCATTAAGATAAGGGGAGGTTGGTGGGGTTAAGAGGGGTCAGGGGGAGTTCATGCGCAACATCCTACTATCCGTTATCGGCCTTACACCGCAGGTCCTCACAGAGACACTCTACTATTACACCGTAGTCTCCAACCCGACAATCGCCTTCGACGAGATCAGAGTCATCACCACAGAAACAGGCAAGCGAGCGATCATAGAAAAACTCCTTGCTCCTGAGCACGGTCAATTCCACAGGTTCTGCCGGGACTACGGCGTCAGCGGCCTCCGTTTCGACGAAGCCACCATCCACGTAATTGGAAGAACCAAACCCTTGGACGACATCAGGACAGTAGAAGACAACGGCCAGATGGCTGCGCAGATACTCGATATCGTCAGGAAACTTACCGAAGACCCTTCTACCGCCCTCTACTGTTCCATCGCCGGCGGCAGAAAGACCATGGGTGCCTACCTCGCCCTGGCCCTCCAGCTCTACGGCAGGCCACAGGACCATCTCTCTCATGTGCTGGTGACGCCCGCCTTCGAGACAAGTCCAGAGTTCTACTACATTCCGCCTGAAAGCAGGACATTGAGCGGACGAAACGCTGCCGGTCAAGAGATTACACTCAACACGGCAGACGCCCGCATAGACCTTGCCGATATCCCATTCATAAGCGTCCGGGAGTACCTCCCCGAAAAAGGAGACTTTCCCCTTGAAGAACTGGTAAGGAAGCTCCAGGCTTCTGTTGAAGGGCCGCGTTCCAAGACGAGCATCGACCTAAGCCTCCGGAAAAAGAAACTTTGGGTGGGCGATGCGATGGTAAAACTCCAGCCCAAAGAGCTTGCAATCTACGCCTTTTTTGCCGCGGAGAGGAAGCGGTGCAAAAAGAGGGCTTGCTGCGGATGCACAGCATGCTCTTTGAGCATGAACGAAATCGTGAGCGATGAGCATGCAGATGTTATTTTTTCATATTATCGGAAAATCTCAGGGCAGACATCAGGACAGTATGAGCGGGCGCTCGCCTCGTGGCAGAAAATGCCGGTCGATGAAAAGAAGAGGGCTTTCCTTGAAGCTTTCAGCAAAATCAACACAAAGCTACGCAGGGCGGTGGGTGAATTGGACTATCCCCTGGTCGAACTATCGGCCGAAGGCGGATATGGAGAGAAGAGGTATGGTATCAGGCTGGACAAGAAGGCCATCAGGATAGAAGAGTAACTCCCCCTTAGTCCCCCTCTTAGAATAAGAGAGGGTCAGGGGGAGTTCCCCCGATAGTGTAAAATCTTTTCTGTAAAAACGAAAAAGGGTATACTCCTCAAGGAGTT
>JBBIMH010000035.1:0-27768 GCA_037444505.1 Nitrospirota bacterium
ATTATGGTGTGGATAAGTGGGTTTGGCTGAGGGTAACTGCCGAATTTAGGATAAAAGAACTACTGGGTGGGTGAATGCTGGGGAAAGATGACAATCTTATCTTTCTGATGATTCACCGGTTCGATGACTCGTGCTCTCGATTCAACCTTCTGAGGCTTCGCGCCAATTCGGGTTCATTCGCGGCTAAATTTTTTTTAGGATAATAGATCCAATAAGCCGTGTCGGTCGGGGGGCGCGGCTTATTTCCGCTGGACTTCACGCTGAGCTGAGATTATAATAAACTACATGCTTAAGGAACGCTTCAAAGAGCTCGAACAGCGGCTGCTTTCGGAGGTAAAATCTTTTTACGGCTCCCGCCTGGTTTCTCTCGTCATCTTCGGCTCTGCGGCCAGAGAGAGGCAGAGGTTCGATTCCGACATAGATCTGCTGCTCATAGCCGAAGACCTGCCCCGGGGACGGATGCGGCGTGTCCGTGAGTTCGAGGAGGTCGAAAGCCGGATGGGTCCGTTTCTGGATTCGCTCAAGCGCGAGGGGATAAATACCTATCTATCTCCGGTCATCAAGAGCCCCGAGGAGGCGGAGGCTGGAAGCCCGCTCTTTTTCGACATGGTGGAGGACGCACTGATCCTATTCGATAGGGACGGCTTCTTCGCGGGTAGGTTGGAGAGGCTGAGGAGGCGGATGGCCGAGCTCGGGTCGCGGCGTATTTGGCGGGGAGATTCTTGGTACTGGATACTGAAGCCTGACTATAGACCAGGAGATGTGATCGAGTTATGACGAGCCTCTCCCTTGCGCAGAGTTACATCAAAAAGGCGGTTGCGAGATTCGAAATCCTTGCCCTTCTCTATAACAAGGGCGCCTATTCTGATGTTGTGCGCGAGGCACAGGAGATCGTGGAGCTGTGCCTCAAGGGGATGTTGAGATATGTGGGCATAGAGCCTCCTAAGGTGCATGATGTGGGAGGACTACTGATCGAGCATAGCGATATGCTGGGCATGTTTTCTAAGGAGGAGATCGAAAGGCTCGCTCTCATATCGAAGAGGCTCCGGAAGGAACGGGAGCTGTCTTTCTACGGCGATATAGATTTCATCCCGACCGAGGAATACAGCACAGACGATGCAAAGGAGGCGATGGAGGGGGCCGAGGCGGCGCTTGCCTCGGCGCAGAGGTTGATTAAATAGGTTGTTCTGCCTTTCACTCCTTCTCTATGAAGGCATCCCTCAGCAGCTTGCTCTGGCGCTCGAAAGCCTGCCTGGGGTTCCTGGGGTCTTTCATGAGGGAAATCTCCTGCGTGATGAGCCTCGCGAGGTTCAGTACATGCGTGTCCACCTTTGCGGATTCGCGTTTATATAATGGATGGTCCCTGTTTATGTAGATCGTGGTCTCCTCTGAGAATGCCTCTGGTCCGTTCTCGCCGAAGCTGTCCACCACGCAAGAGACGCCTGTGACCCCGAATTTTATCCTCTTGATGATGGCATTCGGCGTGAGCTTCTTCACCTTCGGTTTCTTCTTTCTCTTCTTTTTCTCTTCTTCTCTTTTTTTCTCCCCGGCCTCGAGAGTGGTTTCAGAGGCGCCCTCTTTTTCCTTTTGGACCTCTGCCGCCCCTCCGCCGGCCCCTTTCGTCTCGTCTCCGAGCGGCAGCGCTCCGAACGGCGAGAGGTCCGGGTTCGTGGCAAGGGCCTTATAGACCCTCTGGAGTGCCTCGTTCAGCGCCCTGCTCACGCGCCTGCTCTCCTTCTTCGCCGAAAGCCTGCCGAGCGCGGTCTTTACATCGGCCATGATCCTCTCCATGACCGATGCGAATGCTGTATATTCCGGCGAATCCTTCAGAAATCCGGTCCTGTCGCTCGTGATGGGGAGGAAGTCCGCATTGACCTCTCCGCGCACACGCGCCATGGCCGCGCCCCAAGTCTCCATGCCGAAGAGCTCACGTCTTACAGTCACCTGCTTTACCTTGACCTCTATGCCGAGCTCTTTGGTGGATGAGGCGGTCTCCGGCAGGATGATTATCTCGCCGTTCACCGGACCGAACTCGGTGCCCTCGAGGAACGGGATGCTGTGGCCCGAGAGGCTTCTGGGCTGAATGACATGTCCGTTCAATTTCACCCTGAAGTTCGGCGCCTTGAGGGGCGTGCCCTCTATTATC
The DNA here is from genome assembly GCA_037444505.1 of Nitrospirota bacterium. Lineage (GTDB taxonomy): Bacteria > Nitrospirota > UBA9217 > UBA9217 > UBA9217 > JBBIMH01. The sequence goes on from JBBIMH010000035.1 coordinate 2,147, forward strand.
TTCTCTTCTACATCCTTCGGATCGAAGCGCCTGGTGAGCCCGGTGAGTATGACCGTGGTGCCGTCCGTCTTCCTGAAGTCCGGAGGAAGGACATCGAGCGGGAGCTGCCAGTCTTCGGACATCCTCTCCCAGTCCTCCTTGTCGAATATTATCCTTCCGACGAAGTCCCCTTTCTTGGTGATCACCTCGAATCTCTTGCAGGCCGAGAGGCTTGCGAATTTGCCTATGCCGAACTGACCTATGCGGTCCCTGCCGTAGACAGGGGATTTATTCGCCTGAAGCTTCTGGGGAGAGCCGATGTTGAAATACTGGCGTAGCCCCTGCCTATCCATGCCGCTGCCGTTGTCGCGTATCTCTATGGCGTCGTCCGAGAGCGTGATCTCGACGAGCGTGGCGTCCGCATCATAGGCGTTGTTGACTATCTCGCGGACGAACTCTATGCTTTCGGCATATAGTCTCTCGCCGATGGTGACGATGTGGCTCTTGTCTATTGTGACCGGTATGAATTCCCTGGGTTGTGCGTTCGTATCCGTCATTTCCATCTCCACAGGGGTCTCGAATTCGGATGATTTTAAGCTCATTCCACAGGATTTGCAAGCCCAAAAATAGAGACAGTCCCATGCTACTCTGCGCGCCATGTGCCGTAAAAAAAGGCTTTAGGACGACAAAAACCTCTTGATTCTTCCCAGTTTTTATACTATCTTTTTAATATAGCTATTGTATGGCGAAAAACAGACAAAAGGCGTTAGGGCTGTCGTCAAGTTGCGGGGCGTATTTGTTAAAAAAAAGATTGGAATAGGGACGTAATATGGTCATTAAGACAAAGAAGAATCTCATTATCGTAGGCGACAGGGTGTTGATAGATGCGGATGAATCAGCAGACAGGACCGTCTCCGGGCTCTATCTTCCACCTACTGTCAAGGAAAAGGAAAAGGTCCTCGGCGGGCGGGTAGTTAAGACGGGGCCGGGATATGCCATTGCGGATCCAACGGGCGACGAGGCTTGGACACAGGGCAAGAAGCCGAAATACATCCCCCTTCAGGCGGCGGAAGGGGATTATGCGATATTTCTCAAGGAGCCGGCTATGGAGATAGAATTCGAGGGCAAGAAATATCTCATCGTGCCGCATTCCGCGATCTTAGCCCTCGTGCGGACGGAGATTGCGGATGAAACTGAGGTTTCCGGGAGGTAATGGGATAAGGTGATATCGGGTGATAACAAGAGGGTCCTGGTGGCCGACGATTCGACCACCATGCGCATGTTCATCATGTTTCATCTCGTGAAGCTGCTGCCCGGCGTGCAGATCCTCGAGGCGGTGGACGGTCTGGACGCCCTGGAGATATTGAAGAAACGTGAGGTGGACATAGTCCTCACGGACATGAACATGCCGAGACTGGACGGCGCGGGTTTGATCACTGCGGTCCGGACAGAGCTCAAGAAGGATCTGCCCATCATTATTATCACGACAAAGGGCAGGGATGACGACAGGGAGCGGGGTCTTCGGGCCGGCGCCGACGGTTATATCACCAAGCCGCTGGATGTGGTGGACTTCAGAAAGACCTTGATGAAGTATCTCTCGGGTACTCGATAGGGCCGGTGGAGGGACGGGCATGACTCATCACACATCGGACGGAAAGTCCCGGATAGGCAACATACTTGCAATCATCCTTGGGTCGGTACTCGCAGTTGCGACTATCTCTTCGTTTTTTTTCCTGCTTCTGCAGATCTACAGCGGCATTGCGAAAGAAGAGGTTCGTAATTACGGAGAGCCTCTTCTTCCGGAAGAGGGGCTCTTCGAATCCGGGCCTGCAAAAGGGAGGTTCCTCGTTGCGGCCCGGGGCTTGAGAGATCCCAGATTCCAGGAGACGGTCGTCATCCTCTTGAGTTATGACGCCGATGGTGCGATGGGTCTTGTCATAAATCGTCCTACGGATGTCCCCGCCTCGGAGATGCTTCCGGATATATCCTGGCTCAGAGACAGATCTGAGCGCGTCTATTACGGTGGGCCTGTGGAAGGGCGTAGGATGTTTCTGCTCATTCAGGCCGAGAGGCGCCCTCAGGATTCCACGGTCGTATTCGACGGCGTATACCTGAGCGCGAGCAAGGCCCTGCTGGAGCGTCTTGTGAAAAGCCCGGGCAGGAAAGAGCGATTCCGCATGTACGCCGGCTATGCAGGCTGGGCAGGGGGCCAGCTCGATGTAGAGATCAAGCGCGGAGACTGGCATATAACGGCTGCTGATTCAAGGACCCTGTTCGAGACGGACGCTCATGAGATATGGCCTACACTCATCCGCAGGAGCTCTGCTATTCAGGTCAGAAATTCAAGGGACGCGGTATATGCAAGTATTTATTGTAATACAAAATAAAAGTTGAAAATAACGTATATCTGATGTATTATATTCCCAAGACTTAAGTATTATCAAGTCAGCTTTCAGGCTCTTTATATGGCGATGATCAATGACATGGATTTCAGGCCTATTCTTCGCCGCGCACTCAAGAACGGCGGGGACTTCGCGGATATATTCATAGAGCATAGCTCTATTCTGTCCATAGTCTGCGAAGACAACAAGATCGAAAAGGTCGTCTCGGGTCTCGATGCGGGAGCCGGCATAAGGCTGGTGTTCTCCGGTAGGAGCGCATATGCCTATACCAATGAGCTCACTTTAGAGGCCATGAGCGAACTTGCGGATGCCGTAAGCCTTGCTGCACGGGGCCTTGGGTCAGGCAGCAGTAACGCGATCGACCTGACGAGAAAACGGCCGAAAATAGACTTCGTCATAGAAAAAGATCCTGCTCTCGTGGAGACGGACAAAAAGGTCTCGATAGTCATGCGTGCTAACACAGCCGCCGGGTCGGTGGACGGCCGAATTCGTCAGGTGAGTGTCTTGTATCGGGAGGCCAGGCAGAGGGTGCTTATTGTGAACTCGGATGGATTCGTTGCAGAGGACGACAGGACATATCTGACCGCCTTTGTCCAGGTTGTCGCAGCCCAAGACAGCGTAATCCAGACAGGATACGAGCCTGTAGGCGGGAACATCGGGATGGAGCTTTTCGACCGAAGCCCGTTGGAGCAAGCGGGCCTTACTGCTTCCAAGAGGGCTGTCATGATGCTTGGAGCAAGAAAGGCGCCTGCAGGCAGGATGCCTGTTATCCTGTCTTCAGAGGCCGGAGGGACGATGATTCACGAGGCCGTGGGCCACGGCCTCGAGGCGGACCTCGCCCAATCAGGCCTGTCGGTCTATTCCGGAAAAATGGGCATGCAGATCGCCGCGCCCCTGATCACTGTACTCGATGACGCCACGCTTCCTAACAGGAGGGGATCCTTCAGGTTCGACGACGAAGGCACAGAGGCGCAGCGGACCGTGCTGATAGAAAAGGGTATATTGAAGTCATTCATGTACGATCGGATAACAGCTGCAAAGGATGGGGTAACATCGACCGGCAACGGCAGGCGAGAGTCATACAGGCACAGGCCCATCCCTCGTATGACAAACACCATGATCGCCCCTGGAGGGGACGACCCCCAGGCGATTCTGCGCTCGACAAAGAAAGGGCTGTTCGTCAAGAAGATGGGAGGCGGACAGGTGAACACGGTGAACGGAGATTTCGTGTTCGAGGTGAGCGAGGGCTATCTCATCGAGAATGGAAAGGTAGGCGAGCCTGTCAGGGGCGCCACGCTAATTGGAAACGGGCCGCAGGTGCTCATGTCCATAGACATGGTGGGTTCTGACCTCGGTTTCTCCATCGGGACCTGCGGCAAGGACGGTCAGGGTGCGCCTGTCAGCGACGCCCAGCCTACTCTGCGCATCCCGGAGATTACAGTAGGCGGTGAAGTGGCGTCTTAGGCTGTAAAGGCCGCGCATTCGGCGGTATTATGCTTGGATTTATAAGAAAGAGCCTGAAGCTCAAGATCATAATCGCGCTATGTCTCGTAGTGGGTTCGATAATCGGCATATTCACGGTAATCGATATAGGCACGATGCGCATCGATATCATCCAGGCTACCACCGGAGGCCTCAATTCCCTCGCCGCATCGGTCAAGGGGAATGTAGCCGCCTCCATGAAAAAGGGGCACCGCGAAGATGTGCAGCGCATCATCGATGAGATCAGGATCCCGAATCTCATAGACCGCATACTCATATACAGCGAAGAGGGGACCGTCTTGAAATGCTCGGAAGATTCCATCAACAAAAAACCATCCGGCCCCCTTGCGATTCCGCCCGAGATACTGGGTCGCGTCCAATCGGATGAATATACGCGGGTCCAGAAGGAGAACGGCGGATATGTCCTGTCTTTCTACTCGCCCATCCCCAATAAGCCAGAATGCTACGGTTGCCACGGCAGAAATACAAAACTGAACGGCATCCTACGCATAGACTTCTCGCTTAGCAGTATAGATAATGTCATATCCGCCAGGCGGAACAGGGTCATCCTTCTTGCGGTCGTGATGATCCTCTCGCTCGTGGTCTCTCTTGTCCTGCTTCTCCACATCCTTGTGCACAGACCTGTAAATGAGCTCAGGGAGGCGATGGAGAGGACCGCCTTCGAATCCAGTGCACCGCTATTAGATATTAGAGGAGAGGACGAGATCGCAGAGCTGAAACGAGGCTTTCTGAGCATGGTGGGGACTCTCCAATTTTTACACAATGCCACCCTCGAGAAAGAGAGGGAGCTCGCCCGGAGCCAAGAGATGAACAGGTTCAGGTATGAGCTCCAGGCAATGTTTGATGCCATGCCAGACGGCGTGCTGCTCGTGGACAGGAAGTTCAGGATAATCTACAGCAATCCCAGGGCGTATGAGCTGCTTCCGCAGCTCAAGGAGGCGGCAGACCGCATGGATGCGGAGCGCATGAAAGACGCGAGCTGTCCAAATCACGGGATAAAGAGGGCGTTTGAAGAGGTGAAGACATGCGAGCACCAATGCGATATAAGGCTTCCGGACGGTGAGACGAGACACCTGCACAGTATATGCGCGCCTATCGTCGGCGAGGACGGAGAAGTCGTCTATGTGGTCGAGGTGATAAGGGACATAACACTCAGAGTCAAGACAGAGCATGAACTCGAGGAGAAGACATCCGAGCTGATGAAGCTCAACCGCCTCCTCTCTCAGATAGCGATCACAGACAGCCTGACGCAGGTCTATAACCGAAGGCATCTGGACGAGCTTCTCTACAAGGAGATCAAGCGCTACAACAGAAGAAAGTATATCCATCTCTCTCTCATGATGATAGACATCGATCATTTCAAGGACCTGAACGACAGATACGGCCACCTCATGGGGGATGCGGTGCTCAGGGAGCTCGCAAAATTGCTCAAGGAGAATGTACGCGACACCGATACCGTGGCGAGATACGGCGGAGAGGAGTTCGTTGTAGTGATGCCCGACGCTCATATAGACAGCGCGATGCAGAAGGCTGAGGCGCTCAGGCACAAGGTGTCGGAAAAAGAATTCCCTGGACACGACAGGCCTGTTCATATTACAATCAGCATCGGTGTCGCCGCCTATAAAGGAGGCACACCCCACGATCTCATCCATGAAGCGGACAATGCCCTATACGAGGCCAAGAAGAGGGGCAGGGACCGCGTGGTTACGGCTCCTGTATGATCAGAACAGCCATACTCACTCTGAGCGATAAGGGGTTCAAGGGCGAACGCGAGGACGAAAGCGGCAGGCTCATAGAGCGGATGGTCTCCGAGATCGGTGCAGCCGTCGTAAAATATCTCATACTTCCGGATGAGGAGGATATGATAGCGAAGGAACTCATCGCTCTTTCTGATTCGGGCGACGTGGACCTCATCATTACTACAGGCGGCACAGGTCTTTCTCCGAGGGATGTGACGCCCGAGGCCACTCTCTCCGTAATTGAGCGCGAGCTCCCCGGCATGGCAGAGGCCATGCGCAGCGAGGGCATCAAGAAGACGCCTCATGCAATGCTCTCAAGGGCTGTGGCCGGCATTAGAAAACAGACGCTTATAATAAACCTGCCCGGCAGTCCTCGGGCTGTGAGGGAGAATCTTTCCGTAGTCCTTCCTGCCGTGCCTCATGCAATAGAAAAGCTTAAGGGCGATCCGAGTGAATGTGGCAAAGATGGATGACGGCTCAGCAATCGAAGCGGTGCTGTTCGGGTTCTGAAAAAACCGGGGAAAAGTAAAAAGTTTCATGAAAAAAATGAAACCACAGAGCCGCCGAGGAAATGCTTCGATAAAATGCCTTCTGCTCTCATGGGGGGCAAATAAGAGATAAAGACAAACAGAGCCGGTAATGAAACAGAGCAAACGGGGATGGAGGACACCGAGGAGTTTTACTTTTTCATTCAGGTCCTTCTTCGTGAGCCCTGTGGTTAGTATCTGATATTTTGTCATGAAAAAAAAGGAGGATATATGTTCTGTCCGGCATGCGGCAAAGAGATAGCGGAAGGGCAGGTATTTTGCAGTCACTGCGGTGCAAGGGTCGACGAGGCCGCATCACAGAGTGGAAGGGAGAAGACCCCGTGGGAAGACCGCGCCGCGCAAGGCTTCGTCGGGGGTATGTTGAAGACGCTAAAGACGTCTCTATTAAGCCCTGCCGACTTCTTCAGGAAGATGTCTGTATCAGGCGGAATGACGGATCCGATTCTCTATGCCCTGATTATAGGCATGATCGGAATGCTCTTTGCGTATCTATGGAACATCATGTTCCAGGGGGTGCTCATGAGCTACATGCCTTCTGCATTCAAGACCATGCCCGGTCAGGATATATTCCAGACTATAGGTCTCGCGGTCGTAGCCGTTGCAGCCCCCTTTATGATCATCATAGGGCTATTCATATGGGCGGGCATCCTCCATCTTTTTCTCATGATGGTGCGCGGCGCCCAAGCCGGTTTCGAGGCGACGTTCAGAGTCGCCTCCTACAGCTACGGGCCCGCGATTCTCTATGTCATCCCCTTTTGCGGCGGGCTCATATCCGGCATCTGGTCGCTCGTGATGGTGATAATAGGCCTCAAAGAGGCCCATGCAACCACTGGCGGCAAGGCCGCATTCGCTGCACTCGCGCCTCTTGTATTGTGCTGCGCCGTCGTGGTCGTATTCGCGCTGCTTATGATGGGCATGATTGCGGCATCTATCGCAGGTACCGGGCATTAGACATAATGCGGCAGGAGGGCTCATGATGCGGAAGGCTTTTCTCCTCTTCTGGCTGCTATCCCTCTTGAATACTGCATCCGCTGAGACTGCTGCGGATATTTATACCCTCGACCAGGTTATACAATACGGTCTCGAGCACAATCCCGGCCTCAGGTCTGCTAAGGCGGATGTGGATATGGAGATGGCAGGCATCACCGCTGCGCGCGCGGAGATGATGCCGAGACTGGATATATCCGCCGGTGTGACGAAATATCATTATCCCACGGCGACAGAGCCGCTATACGGCGCACCGCCTAATACGCACTTCCCTTCTGCGTTCTATACAACCATATATGATGCGGATGTCAGCCTGAGCCTGCCTCTGTATCGGGGCGGAAGGCTGAGTCGGGCACTCTCCATTGCTGAGCTCAGGAAGTCCGCCGCCGCACATCTATATTCCATGAACAGGAACGACCTCGTCTTCAATCTCACAAGCATATACTACAAGATACTCCAGATCGAGAAGATCGTCGAGGCGAACGAGGAACAGGTGAAGAGGCTCGAGGCCCACAGGCGCGATGTGGAGCTGCTTCTCCAGGCCGGCACTGCTGCCAAAGTGGATCTCCTCCGGGCCGAGACAGAGCTTGCCCATGCTCGCCAGACCGCCTTGATCAGCAGAAACAGCAGGGAGAGCGCATATGAGCTTCTGAAGAGCCTGATGGGCATGGACGATACGGGGAGGACGATCAGGCTTGCGCCTGCACAGACAGAGCCGGAGCCACCACCTTCCCTTGCTGTGAGTATAGACTCGGCGCTCTCGAGGAGGCCGGATTACCTTGCTGCATCCAAAAGGCTGCGAATTACGGAAGAGCGGGTCAGACTCGCCGAGGGCAGGAGATATCCCTCACTGAATCTGGCAGGAGACTATTCCGAAAAAGCAGGACCTGATGCGGAATGGAAGGAGAACTGGTTCGTGGGCCTGCGTCTATCAATGCCCATCTTCGAGGGAGGCGCGATATCCGCGGATATCGCCAGGGCGCGTGCGGAGCTCATGAAGGCCAGGGAGGAGGAGAGGGCCCTCAGGCTCGCGGTCATGCGCGAGGTGAGGGATGCATATCTGAACTATGAAAGCGCTTCGGAGAGGATCTCTGTCGCGCAAAAGGCGTTGGAGAGCGCAAAGGAAGGCGCGCGCATAGAGGGTGTGAGGTACAGGGCGGGTGTCGGCACAAGTACGGATCTGATAGACGCACAGACGGCTCTGCTCAGGGCCGAGACCGAATATTATCAGGCCTTGTATGACAAGGCGATCGCCCGTGCCGCCCTGCGCAGGGCGGTGGGTGATGATACGGTTGAATTGGATGAAAAGAGATGATGACATATCAGGCACATCGCGTATAATGGTGTAACTTATAATTTCAGATAAAGCCCGGCAGGGCGTGCCTTCATGACTTTTAGAACGCGATGAATATTATATCTGTGCATTGTGAATATATAACGCTCGGCCTCATGGATTGGCGCTGTGTCTGCTATGCTGATTCCCGCCAAAGGTATCGCTCTAAAAGTCATTTCGGCACGCCCTGCCGGACGGTACAAAAAAAGTGATGAGCCGAGTATATTCCATCGAGGCGCGTGGCGGTGACGAGATATAGAAACCCAAGAGGGCGGCTATAATCATATCGAAAGGAGCAGGCATGAGATCGTTCAGGGAGATAAAGCACGACTACCGCTTCACGGAAGAGGACGAGAAGAGGCTTGCCGGTATGCGTTCCCTCATGGAGGAATATGCGGACGAGGTGATGAGCACCCTGAGCCTCTGGATCATGGGCACGAAAGGTACGGCCAAGTTCTTTACTGATGAACGTAGGAAGAAGCATGTATTCGGAGCCCAGAGGCAGTGGTTCATGACCCTTTTCTCCGGGGAATACGGCAATAAATTCTATGAGATGCTCATCAGGATAGGCAGACAGCATGTAAAGTATGGCGTTGACGCCCATTATATGAACAGGGCGGTCAACATAGTGAAGAACTCCTGCATCGGCATCATATCCAAGACCGAAGAAGACAGGGTGGAGGCCACAAATCAGATCGTATCAGTCGGCAAGGTCCTGGACATCTGCCTCGATGTAATCACAACGGCGTACATAGAAGAAGAGTTGAGGACATATTCGCCTGTCTATAAGGTGAAGAGCGTGCTCGTCACCTTTGCAGAGCGTTTTTCCCAGACCGCGAACCTTGTCCTCATCCTGTCGCTCATAGGTCTTACGCTCGGAGTCGTGTGGCTGTTTCTCTCGGACGTGGGCAGGCTGCTCGGCGGCGATCTCGAGCGGGGCATCGTCTCGTCTCTGGGCTCGCTTTTGATCCTCTGGGTGATGATTGAGCTGATGAACACCGAGATATCGCATCTCAAAGGAGGTAAATTCCATATCAGCGTGTTCATCGGCGTGGCGCTCGTGACTACGATCAGAGAGACGATGATCGCGACCCTGAAGCACGAGAAGCCGGAGATGATATACTATCTCATCGCGGCCATATTTGTGATAGGGATCGTATATTGGCTCGTGGTAAGGACCGAAGACAAGGTCTGACAAATCCCCATACCCATCCCTGTATTATGATTTAGATCATACTGCCTCTCATGCCGCACTGCTATTCTTGTCCCTGAAGGAAGCTGTTATGGACGAATCAAAAGACAATATAGATATCTCCGACGAAGACCTGAGGGCGGCGCTCAGGGAGTTAAAAAAATATGTGGACATCATCGAAGAGCATCTCCGGAAGATATACCGCATAGCCCTGCGCCACGCCCATGACCGGCTTGCACAAAGCACTTTTGTCCGCGACGTGATGACGAGGGATGTCGTCACGGTGGGATAGACGCAGATATCCACAAGGCGGCACGGCTGCTTTCGGAGCGGCGTATCAGCGGTATGCCCGTCATTGACGAGTCCGGTCGTGTAATAGGGGTCATATCTGAAGCGGACATCCTCTCTTCGACCGGCATGAAGAAGGGGCATACATTCAGGGAGCTGCTCAGACATCTGCTCGGCGAGCCCCTCCCATTGAGAAAAGAGGGGGAGAATGTGGGCGAAATAATGAGCGTACCCGCCGTTACGACAGGGCCTGACAGGGATATACGGGAGGCCGCTGCAGTCATGGAAGAGCGCAGGATAAAGAGGCTGCCCGTGGTCGATAAAGATGGAAAGCTTGTGGGTATCATATCGCGGGCGGATATGGTGAGGGCGATTGGGAAGAAGGCTTGAGAGCAGCCTGGTCGGTTTGGTTATGGATATGAAAAATTATCTCTCTAAGATGAAGGGCGGGGCCAAGAGCCCGCCGGGGGTAGGAGTCGGAGAGCTCTTCTGGTCATGGCTCGGCGCGGCGATAGGTATAGGTATATGCGGCTATCTCTCGGCGGAATACTTCGAGCCGACAGATATGACTTTGCTCATCGGCTCATTCGGCGCGTCTGCCGTAATTGTGTACGGCGCGGTGAAGAGCCCGCTCGCCCAACCCAGAAACCTTATCGGAGGCCATATACTGTCCGGTCTCGTCGGTGTGGCATCCAATCAGCTCTTCGGCGATAAGGTCTGGCTTGCGGCTGCAATGGCTGTCTTTGTCGCCATAGTCGTGATGCTCGCCACCAAGACGCTCCATCCGCCGGGCGGGGCCACAGCCCTCATCGCGGTTATAGGCGGACAAAGGATACACAATCTCGGATTTCTCTACGCCTTTGTCCCCGCGGGTGCAGGCGCGGTCATACTGCTCATAGTGGGTCTCATCGTGAACAATCTCTCCAAGGACCGCAGGTATCCCGAGTTCTGGGTTTGATCTTTTGATGAACTCGTAAAAGTCCCATTTCACCGCAGAGGCCGCTGAGATCGCCGAGAAAGGCTCTGAATTAAAACGCATTTTTTCTGCGTGCTCGTTGGTAAGGTTGACTTCTTACGATGCCATCATCTTTTGGTAGGATGCTCAAAACCTTCAGTCTAGAGAGGAATAATAAACCTCATCCGCCTCCAGTCCATGATGTGGTGGAGGCGGATGGTTATATTCTATTGTCACGTCGGGCATGACGGTTTCGAGTAAAGCTGCATGATCCCTCACAGGTAGTTCTTCACCGTAGTGATGATTCCGAGTCCAGCCACGACCACAATCCATGCGAGGAGAAGCCCTATGCTGATCTTGCCCCATCTCTCCATGATCGGCGTCGCGGTATATTCTCCGGATATCCTGCCGGATCTGTATGCGACGGCGAGCAGATAGGAGATTATCACTAGCCCCATCAAGAATGTGGATATGAACAGCGCCGTACTCCCGAGATCCATGTTCATCTTATAGTTGAACATGGAGTAACCTAACTTGCCAAGGTATGTCATCCTAAGCGCCTCTCTCGAATAAGACATGGCGAAGATTGTGACGAACGCGCCTGCTGCAGCAGGGATCGTATATTTCATCGGCTCTTTCTGCGCCATATACAACAGCGCAAGCAGGCCTATTCCTAAGAGCGTCGCTGTCAGGAAGAAGGGATTCGTGAAGAAATTGAACTCCATCGGCAGGCTCAAAAGCCACCAGAAGCCTACAAGCGCCTGTATTGCGGTGAATGCGAATGCGAGCTGACCGCCTTTCGTGCTCATCCATTCTATGTACTTCTTGTCCATATCCGCCCTGTCCCTGAAATACCATGCATAGAGCATCATGAATATGCCGCCCATCGCTATGGATGGGACCAGAAAGTGCGCGAACCTGGATATCTGGAAAGAGTGGAGCGTCATGCCGGATGCATCCACCGAGCCTCCTCTCACGAACCACCCGAGCCACTTCTCCGGCTGGAGGAGTTGATAGCCGAGCACGTGCATGACAACGCCTGAGAGCAGAAACAGGCCGAACGACACCGCGCCGAAGAAGAGGTATCCATCGCTTTTTTTCTTCCTTCCGAGATAGAACACATAACTGAAACCGTAGGCGATCATCATGAACAGGATGAACCCTATTACCCATGCGGCGGAGAGAAGGTTGGATGCATACCAAAACGGATCATAGATCACCTGGACGAAGAGCAGCGGGGCGACGCCTAAGAGCATGGCCATGGAGACGTTGACCGGCACCGCCCTGGCCATAGAATAAGAAAGCTGCTTCCAATATCCGGTACCCTTTATATGCCCATATAAGGCGAAGAAAGAGGCGCCGAGGGTGAAATTCACGAACATTATATGCAGGGCGAATGTGAGCACCATCAAGAACTGGAACACCACGGGATAGAACGGTATCCCCATCGGGTCCTGCATGGTCTTCAAGAGCGTAGCTATGTCCATGTCATCCTCCTTATATGCCTTGCGAAATGGAATAGAGATAAGCAGCCAGGGCCTTCTTTTCCGCATCAGTGCCTACGAAGGGCGGCATATACGGATACCCTCCCAGTCCGCTTAAGATGCCGTCTATAGTGCTTATGCCTTCCTGCCTCGGTGTATTCGCGTCTATGCCGAGCCTCTTTATCATCTGCGGCAGAGGCCTCAGACCCTTCCGGTTCAGGGCGTGGCATGACGAACACTCTATGAGCGCGATGAGACGGCCTGCCTCCTGCATATTGGCTTCATTGAGGGAGCGAAGTCCCTGAGGTGTGAATGGATAGATGTTGAGAATGCCCTTTTCATTGATGATGCTTGTCTCGGCTGCTACCTTCTTGGAAGGGATGTCTTTCGCGATTATCTGGTTGGAATACATATACTCAGGAATTACATAGGGCTTGCGTATCATTTCCCTCGTCCGCTCTATAGACCATATCCCGGTGAACAGGACAAAGACGGCCAATATCGCCGGTACGAGCCGGACGGCCAAGGGCCTCATCCCTGCGAAGATGAAATAGAGTATCATCAGGCCCAGGGAGCCGAGCATGCCGGCCTTGAGGCCAGGTGTCGAGAGTAGAGAAATAAGCGTGCGTGCGGATTCAGGAAGGGTCTTCTGATAGAAGAAGAAGAGCAGGCCGCCGATTGTAAGTCCTGCTATTCCCCAGACGGATGCTGAGCGTGTGACGAATCTCCTCACCTCTTCATTTTTGAGCCGCGTCGCGATGACGATTGCATAGGTCGCCGCTATGGAGAACATCAGTCCGGTCCTCATGAGAAGCTGCGGCCAGTAGGTCTGGTTGAAGAAACCGTCGAAGAATCTTCCTGTGGCCGTCCATCTGCCCGGCGAAAGCATGAACGCGAGTATCCCGACTATCACGATCATGGTCGTCCACGCGGCGATGGCGAATATCCATCCGATCTTGAGGTGGGTCTTTCTATCGACCTTGCCCAATGTGTAGTAATAGATGAAAATGCCCGTGACCTCTATGATAAAAAAGACCCATTCAGTCGCCCAGCCCCATACGTAGTTGTGTATGAGCCCTGATATGCCCCGGGGGCTCGCAACTGTCGCGGCATACCAGATGCCCACCCCGCTCAACGAGCCGAAGACATAAGAGAATATCAGGATCATGAGGGAATACTTCTTGATGAACTCGAGCAGCTCCGGTCTGTTTTCTCTATAGGCCTTCGTCTCTACATACACATTGAACCACATGGCGCTCGTGGACAGATGGGACGGCAGGATATGGAATGTCGCAATCAGCGCTAGAACGATCCCCGGCGTAAGCGAGGGTACTTCCCAGATTGGATACATTTTTCAGCCTCCTCTCTCGTATCAAGGTTATGTTGTTAGAATCGTAACATCGCAAATAAGCATGATCAGCCGAAGTGCTCATAAAGTTCTCGGGAAAATATCGCCGGATTTCGAGGCATCGCCCTCATGCACCCGGGGGTGAATGCTCTTTTTTGCCGCTATGACCGACTTCGGATGAAAAATATATTCGGCTCATCACGTTTTTTGGTGCAGCCCGGCATGCCCCGCCGGGCTTATAAAAAATTATAATTTGCATAATTATGCGCGATGTGCAGTATATTTTTTATTATACACGAATGTCAGGCATCCTGCATGAATTCGCCTCAAAGTCATAACTTCAAAAGCCCTGCCAATGAAACGCCCTTCAGCTTCGATTCTATCTCACGTCTTATCTCAACCCAGACTGGATGCACTGAGCAGGTTCTACTTAAACGGCACCGCCTGGCATCCACTGCGCAGACATTGATCTCAGCCGCGCCCTGGGCGCCCTTTATCACATCCATGAGACTTATCTCAGTCGGTTTCCTATCCAGCATGAAGCCGCCGCGGACGCCGCGGACAGATCGGGTGATCCCCGCCTTAACCAGTCTCTGAAGTATCTTCGCAAGAAAAGTTTTGGGGATGTGCATCGCCTTCGCAATCTCGGTCACGCTCGCAACCTTGTCCCTCTGCCGGGCGAGATAGAGCACGCATCTTACTGCATAGTCGGTCTCTCTCGTTATCAGCATAGGGCTATTTCATCGCCTCGTATACCTTGCCGACCAGGGCGGCAGATGGTTTGAGCGTCTTGTCGCCTTCCTGCTTCCACTGGGCAGGGCATGCCTCTGCAGGGTTTGCAGCGAGGTGGATGTTCGCACGGAGCTTCCTCAAAAGCTCGTCGACGTTTCTTCCCAGGTTATAGAAATTAATCTCGGAATTAAGAAGTACGCCATCAGGGCTTATGATAAATGTTCCCCTTAGGGCCAGTCCGCTGTTATCGTCATAGACGCCGAAAAGGCGGGAAAGCTTACCGGTTGGATCCGCGCCCATCGGGTATTTTGCCGCGGAGAGCATCTTCTCGGCCCCATGCCATGCGAGATGAACGAACTTGGTGTCGGTACTCACGGTTATGATCTCGGCATTAAGCTTTTTGAATTCGTTGTACTGCTCTGCAAGGGCGGCGAATTCGGTTGCGCATACGAATGTAAAATCGGCTGGATAGAAGAAAAGAACGGTCCATTTTCCAGCGGCCGTCTGTCCCGAAAGGCTTATCTCGGAAAAGTCGCCCTTTGCGGGATCGAAGGTTTCGATCTTGAAATCAGGCACCTTCCCGCCTATCTTGAGTCTGCAGCAGTCTTCGCTCATAACGCACACCTCCTATATAGGATATTTTATCTCCTATTTATCAGAAAAAATAAGGCCTGTCAAGTCCTATTTTTGAAATGGCATCGCAAAATAGAGATGTCCTATTTTTTGAAGCCGAATGATAGAAGGCTTTTTCCGTCTGCGCCCTTTGCGCATGCTGCTATGCAGTCCCCGCAGTTGTGGCAGAGGGAGGAGATTTTCTGGGCGGTCGGATCCAGCCCCAGGCTGCAGGCATCGGAGCATGCCAGACATCCTGTGCATGGGTTTTGAGGGTCCGGCCGCATCACGATTCGCATTGTGCGTGCCGTCCTCAAGAGCCCGAGCAGCCCGCCTACAGGGCAGATATAATTACACCACAGACGCCTGACCGCAAAGAGCTCCAACCCCAAGATCAGCGCAATGAGCAGAAGATCAGAGCCGAACACCCACTCATACATGAATTTCGCGATTTGAACGGATATTATACCAGGCGCGGATATGAGATTCGCGATCGGATAGCCCAAGGTGACGGCCGCCGCCAGGGAGATAGAAAGCACGATGTACCGCGGCGCACTCGACGGCGGCCTTATGACAACCCGCTTGATCCTTATTTTTCGAGACAGGTAATCGTATATCTCCGAGAGCGTGTTCTGCGGACAGACCCATCCGCAGAACACCCTCCCGAAAAGGAGCGAGATCACAATCGGTAATGCCATTGAGAGCAAAAGTACGCCATCGGGCCTCAGTGATATGAGAGCGGCCTGGAGTCCGCTCAATGGGTCCGTAATCCATACAGGCCCTATGGCCAAAGAGTACAAGGAGCCTGTGATGAACGTGATCCCGTTTCTGTTCAAAATCGGGGTAAGAAAGAGAAGCCCGAATGTAGAGATTTGGACTATCCTTCGTGCCGTTCTCAGCTTCAAGCCTTCCTCCCGGGCTTTATTTCGATTGCAGTCGGCTCCACAGGGCAGACATTCTCGCATATCCCGCAGCCGACGCACCTCTCTCTATCCACCACAGGCCTCAACTCCCCATCTATCTTTATCGCCTCGTCGATCAGCGGACAGTCGTCGTAGCAGCTTCTGCAAAGGGTTCCCTGCCATGCGAGGCACGAGTCTCTGTCTATGACCGCCACACCCATCCGCACCTTGCGTTTGTCGTCGAGGCCGCGGTCGAGGGCGCCTGTCGGACAGACAGGCGGGCACTTCATGCAGAGATAGCAAGGCGATTTTCTGGCGAGGATGTACGGGGTTCCAGCCATGTCTAGGCCGTCCAGTATGCCCGCAGTCCTTATCGAGTGATAAGGACATGCGAGCATGCACTTGCCGCATCTGATGCATAGGGATATGAATCTCTTTTTATCTGCACCCGGCGGCCTCAGCAGATTCCTCATCTCACGCCTTCTCCATCTTCACAGCGCATATCTTGTACTCGGGCTGCTTGGACAGGGCGTCGAATGCATCATTCGTCAAGGCGTTAATCATCTTGTCCGGATAGTGCATGGGGACGAATAGAAGTCCTTCTCTTGGCACGTTCGTTACCCTCGCCTCGAGCACTATGGAGCCGCGCCTCGATGTTATCTTGACTTTGTCTTTGTTCTTTAACCCTATTTTGGCCGCATCCCGCGGATTCACCTCGACATATGCAGCCGGCGCTGAGCGCCTGAGCTCAGGCACCTTGAGGGTCATCGTGCCGGTATGCCAGTGCTCTATCTGCCTGCCTGTTGTGAGTGCGAATGGATATTCCGCGTCAGGCGGCTCTGCAGGGCCTTTGTGCGGCCTGAGCCAGACGGTCGCCTTGTTTCCGTCCGCCTTCGCGCCGTAGAAAGATACATCCTCCGCCTGGGGATCGAACTTCTTGACCAGGACATCGCCGTACTTCGCCGTGTACCTTCGCAGCGTGCCGGGGTGGTCTTCGGTAGGGCAGGGCCACTGGATGCCGTGAGCCTTTTTGAGCCGCTCCCTGGTCATTCCATAGAAGTCATAGGCAGTGCCCCTGGAGCAGAGGCGGATCTCGTTCCAGACATCTTCGGATGTCTTATAGTTGAAGAGCCTCTTCGCCTCGTGCTCGAGATTGAGCGCCTTGAACAGCTTGTGTGCGAACTCGATCATGATCTCGAGATCCGGCCGTGCCTCGCCAGGAGGATTCACCGCCTTTTCTACATATTGGTATCTGCGCTCGGATTGGCCGTATGTCCCGTCTTTCTCGACCCAGAGGGCGGCGGGCAGTACGAGGTCGGCGAGCTCGGATGTCCTAGTCGGATGATAAGCTTCGGATACAGCGAGGAATGTGTCATTGGCGTCCATCGCCTTGCGATAGGCATCCACATTTGGCAGGCTCTGACCTGGATTTGTGCATGCGATCCACATGGCCTTTATCTTCCCCTCTCCGAGCGCCCTGAACATCTCGACCGCTGTGGGTCCCGGCTTCGGCTGGATGCGGCCTGCTGGAACCCCCCAGAATTTCTCCATCTCTTCCCTGTCCTTTTCGTTCGCAATCAACCTGCCGTACGGCAAAAGGTGCGAGAGCAGCCCTGCATCGCGAACGCCTCCGCAGGCGTTGGGCTGGCCTGTGAGGGAGAAGGATGTGGCTCCTGGACGGTTGATCTGGCCTGTCAAGAGATGCAGGTTGTGCACGAGATTGTTCACCCATACCCCGCGTGTGCGCTGGTTCAGGCCCATGCACCAGAAGCTCATGGTCGCCTTGGATTGAGCGAACCACCTCGCGGCCTTGATGATATCCTCCTTAGAACAGCCGGATATCTTTTCCGCCGCCTCAGGAGTGTATTCCTCCAAGACTTTCGCATAATCGTCCCATGTCGTTTTTTCTATTTTTGGCGGCGGCCCGGGATCCACCATCTTCTTGAATACGATGTGCTTGCTCACGTACTCTCGGCTGTAGAGATTCTCTTTCACGATGACATGCGCCATGGCGTTCAGAATGGCCAGATCATTGCCCGGGATGAAGCTCATGTGCAAATCTGCGATTCTCGCAGAAAGCGTCCTTCTGGGATCCGCCATGATGATCTTCGCCCCGCGCTTCTTCTGCTCGTTCACGAGGCGGAAGACGACGGGGTGAGCCTCTGCCATGTTCGAGCCGATAATGAAGAAGCAGTCTGCATGATATATATCATCATAAGCGCCCATCGGCTCGTCTTTCCCGAATGTAGAAACGTATCCCACTGCTGCGGAGGCCATGCACAGCCTGGGGTTTCCGTCTATGTTGTTAGTACCTAAGCCGCCTTTGAAGAGCTTGTTCATGAAATAGGACTCTTCTGTGAAGGCCTGGCCGGAGCCGTAGAAGGCGATGGATTGCGGATCCTTCTTGTATGCATCTGCGAACCTGGACACCATGATGTCCATCGCATCTTTCCAAGATATGCGCAGGAAGTCTTTTCCTTTTCTCAAGAGCGGGGTTTTCAGACGATCTTGGGCATACATTATCGCCGGTAGGAAGTTCGCCTTCAGGCAGATATATCCTTTGTTCCAGTTGTCCTTATCGCCCTTGACCGCGGCCACCTTCCCCGCCTTTACTCCCACGTACACACCGCAGCCTGCGCCGCAGTATCTGCAGACGCCTTTTACCCACTTATCTACATCCGCCTCCGCAGCCATGAGCTCTTTGGGTAGGGTCAGTTCGAGCCCTGCTGCCGAGGCCGCTGCAAGCGCTGCGGAATATTTAAGAAGCTGCCTCCTCGTCATCTTCATGTTCCGCCCCTCCTTTTAACATTATCAATGATTATCTGCGACCATACTATTTATGAAATCCGGCTTTTACCTTTGCGGATTCCTTTACCGCCACTGTATGATTGTCGTGGCAGATGAAGCAGGACTGCTCTTTCTTTGTTAGTTTTGTCGTAACATCGATTATCTTGTCGCTGTGGCATCCTCTGCAGCGGTTAAGTCCCGGGCTCGAAACGAAATTCTCGTCAGGCGAGCCGTGGCAAACTACGCACTTGACGTTCATGAGTCCATGCTTGCCGTCGAGCCAGGTCTCAGACTGCTGTGAGTGGCACTCGGCGCAGTCCTGATTTTCGGTCTTTATGTGTGATTTGGCGCCGGAGTAGGCAATCATGGGTATGGTTAAAAATAAAACAAGCATAGGGATCATTAAAAATACAGCTATGAGAAAAGGGTTCTTCATATCCGCCTCCGTTCTATACTCCAAGTAAAAGGCCCCATCCCGATTTACGGGATGGGGCCGGTGTGAGGGGGTTATTTCGCCTGTGCGGTCTTGGGCGCCATTGCGTCGGTCAGGATTTTTATGCCCTTCTGGGACTCGTCGACCGACTTCGTCAGAGACTCCCTTGCCATCTCAGGATTATGGAAGCCGTCCGAATTCTCCGCTGTCCAGAACTCCCAGAGTATATGCGCCTTGAGGTGCTGGTCCTGCGCCTGCTTGATTATGTCTACCGGTACCCCTGCTGCCTTGGCGGCGGCTATCTTGTCGATA
This sequence comes from Nitrospirota bacterium, assembly GCA_037444505.1. GTDB lineage: Bacteria > Nitrospirota > UBA9217 > UBA9217 > UBA9217 > JBBIMH01. The sequence continues at coordinate 21,683 of JBBIMH010000035.1, forward strand.
AGCGCAGACAGCCAGTATTCCGCCTTTCTCATTTTGCCCTTGATGTGCGCCTTGACGGAATCTATGGCATACTTCGCCTCTTCCTCTGTCCATTTCGGATGGCACTTGGAAGTAAGGCACGTCTCTTTGAGCTGCACGCGCGGGGTGACTGCGAAGTGAGACGTATATACCTTGCCCTGTTTGTTCTTCACCTTAGGCGTATGGCAGGAATCGCAGCCTGCTCCGGCTTTCGCATGTTTGGAATTGTAGAATGTCTCCGATTCAGGATGCTGGGCCTTCCAGAGCAGCCCGCCTGTGATCGCATGCTTGAAGTCCAGGAACTTTATCCGGTTCTTGTAATGCTCATAGAGCTCGAAGACGTCCTTATATGGGAAGTGATTCGTCCTCTGGTCGCCCATCTTCACGGTGTAGGCGGATGTATCCGGATTGGTCGGATCGTAGCCCGGATTACAGTTGTACTCCACATGGCATTGGCCGCACTGGAGCCTCGTGTCGTATCTGTCGAGCAGTGCGATTTTCCTCGTGAATCCGCGCACGCCCATGTCCATGACCTTTATGTTGGTGTGCTTGGGGTCCTTGTGCCAGAGCGTGTCAGCCTCGGGCCTCGTTAGGGCTTGGATGAGGCCGTCTCTCACGATTCTGGGCTTTGCAGCATGGGGGTCATGGCAGTAGAAGCAGTTGAGCCCGTGGTTCACGTCTTTCGCCACCTCTACCACGTTGGATGCCCGGTCCCATGTAGTCTTACCTTCGACTTTGTCGCCCATATATGACCATTTCAGGATATGATCTTGCGTCTTGCACTGCAGACAGACCGGATTCGCCGCAGCCGCGCTCTGCGGAATAAATGCCTTATGCTCCTTTGTCTCCTGATGGGTATCTGCGAGGATGTCCCAGGCCTTTCCCTTCTCGAGGATGTATTGCCATCCGTTCTTGCCCTGGAACCTGCCTCCGTATGCCCGATCCACAACGAGGTGATCAACCAGCATATTTACATGGCTTCTCGTGAGCGCATGCTCCTTGGTGAAGCCGTGGCCAGCCATGAGCTTGTCCCAGAACGGATTCGGAGAACGGTTCGTGAGCTGTGATTTCTCATCCCTTGCAGGCCTATGCAGAGAGACCTTCATGAAGCTTTCGTACTGGTCTTTGTGGCATGCCCCGCATGCCTCCCAAGACGTATCCGTCACCGGCCTTGTCTCAGGACCGGGCGCTGTAAGGTGCTTCTGAAGCCCGCTGTGACAATTGGAGCAATTGACCTTTGCGTGTTTGCCCATGGTGTGAAGCTTCTGGATGGTGTCGTGGCATCCGTAGCACACATCCACCTGCACGGCCTTCTCAGCAGCTTTGCCCCGCGAGGCTGCCTTGTACTGGGCCTGAGCCCTGCTGGCGTCGAGAGACGTCAACAACGCCGCGCAAAAGATAATGAACATAATACAGCCTGACAACTGAATCACCCGTTTCATATGACCTCCTTTTGAAAAAAATATTGCTTCAGTCTTTGAAATCGGTGCTAATATCCGATCTATTTTTCATGGATTTCTTCGGTCTGCCATGTCTGCGCTGCATATTCGGTCCTGGCTTCTTCGGCCAATGTTGTTCTGTCGTCTCACAGTCCTGCCAGGCTTATGGTCGAAATATCTAACCGAAAACTACCAGAAAAGCGTGTAAATTGGCTGCTAAATACTGTAAATATTCTGTAAATTTAAGCGTAATACTGTATCAATGGCTTAGAAAGATTGACGGGTTCATTCTACTGATGTAACTTTAGCACAGATTGTCAAGGGGTGTGATTAAGCCTTGAATTTATAGCCTACGCCTGGGACGGTGATGATATATTCAGGCTGATCCGGATTCTTTTCTATCTTCCGTCTGAGGTGCTGGATGTGAACGTCTATGACCCTGCTCCATGAATATATCTGCGAGCCTTTCCAGATGGTCTTTCTTATGACGTCCCTGCTCAGCGGCTCGCCGCGGTTCGATATGAGCAGACAGAGGAGGTTGTACTGCTTTGGTGTGAGCTCTATTCTTTCGCCGCGCACCTGCACTTCGCGCGTCTTGAAGTCTATTGAAATATCTCCGATGACCATTTTCTCTTCATGAGGCATGCCCCTTCTGAGGCATACCTTGATCCTGGCAACGAGCTCCAGAGTCTCGAACGGCTTTACGACATAGTCGTCCGCTCCGCACTCGAAGCCCGTCACCTTGTCGGAGACCCTGTCCCTGGCAGTGAGCATGATGATCGGGATCTTGGGATATATGCGCTTCATCTCCCTGCATATATTAATGCCGTCTTCGTCAGGCAGCGTGAGATCCAAAAGGATGAGGTCGGGGAGTTCTCTATCCAGATACTTCTGCGTGTCCGCCCATGATCCTGCGACGGCGACATCGAAGCTCTGCAGCTCGAGATTCGCCTTGAGCACCTTCAGTATATCGGCATCGTCATCTACTGCAAGAAGCCTCTTTCCTCGAATCGAGTCCACTCTCCTGCTCCCTGGGTATGATGAACCAGAAACGGCTGCCCCCGCCGCCCTTGGCTTCTACACCGATCCTGCCACCGTGCGCCTCGATGATTCCACGGCATATGGCAAGCCCGAGGCCTGTTCCGTCCTTCACGCCCTTCGTATAGAATTGCTCAAAAATTCTGTCCTTATGGCGCTCGGGCACTCCAGGACCCTCGTCCTCTACAGCCGCGCTTATCATACCGTTTTTCCTCGAGAGCGAGACTGTTATCACCGAATGTGGAGGGGAGAAGTTCAGGGCGTTCGAAAGCAGGTTCGTAAGCACCTGCTTTATCCTGTCCTCGTCCGCCACCGCGACGACATCGTCTACGGAGAGCCTGATGCCCACACCCTTCTCCTCTGCAACCGGCCTGAATGAAGCAGCTACTTCCTCGAATGCAGACCTGAAATTTACCTCTTTCATAGCCATCTCGAATCTGCCGAGCTCGATACGCTCATAATCGAGCATATTGTTCACGAGCCTGATGAGCCTTTCCGTGTTATTTTTTATCATATCGAAGAAGGCGCGGACGTCTTCGTTTCCGTACGATGATGCATAGGCGAACTTGGCCGAAAGGTAGTCCATCGCGCCTTTGATAGTGGTGAGAGGCGTGCGGAGCTCGTGCGACACCTTTGCGATGAAGTCGGACTTAGACATATTGAGTTTCACGAGCTCCTCGTTCTTCTGAGAGAGCTCTTTCGTGGCCGCCTTAATCTTTTCCTGAAGGCATCTGTGGTATTCGTCTATGGACCGTGCCATTTCTCTAAAGGATGCGCTCAGATCCTCGAGCTCGTCGCCTGTCTTGATTATTGGTATGTCGGGGTTCCCATTCTTTGAAAACACATACATGCGCTTGCGCATCGTAGAGATAGGTTTGATGACCAGGCGCCTCGTGATTATGAAGAGAAACAGCATCAACAGACCGGTGACGACAACCGCTCCGACAAGCATATATCTGCGGCCCCGGCTCATCGTGCCGAGTACGCCATCCACCGGCACGGATATGCTTATTGCACCGCGGATGTCTCCGATCTTGTATCCCTGGTGCGCATGGCACACAAGGCAGGATGCCTCTACCTTGAGAGGCGCGATGTATCTGAAGTAGGTGTATTTCCCGATCTTGTTTACCGCGGCCGCCTCTGCCTTGGCGCCTTTTTCGAATTCCTCGAGAGCCTTCTTTTCAAACGGATCAGGTGCATTCTCCGGGTTCAGGAGTTTTAGGCTGGTGATATGGAAGAAATAGAGCCCCTCTTTCTGAGCATACGAGGAGAGTTCTTTGGTTACAAGGGCGGGGTTCTGTTTCACATATCTGCGCCCCTCGGTATCCATGACAGTGGAGTTCGGCAGGTACGGGTTCGGCCTCACCCAAGGGAGTTTCTCCACGAACACGCCGCCGTGGTCCGCGACCCAGCGCCTGGTGATCACCACCTGCTGAAACAGCGCCTTCGCCTGCGCTTCGATCTGGGCGAGCACGAGCCTCTCGTGACGTTTAGAGACAATATAAAAGACCGCTCCTATTACAGCGATCAAAACGACTGCCGTAGACAGGGCATATTTGAGGCTGAGTTTCAGACGCATGATAATATTATATATTATCGGCTCAAATCGTGCCGACAGATGTTACACAAATCAGGATGATTTTTAGGCTAAATATGTGAGGATTCACTCTACCGGGGTCACCACCGCCATCACAACAAGCCTGTCTCCCTGGTCCGCGGCGAAGCCGTGCGGCACATTCGGCTCGCAGAGGATGCAGGTCTTTTCATCCGCGACGATCTTTTCGTCCCCCACTGTAAAAGTACCCTTGCCCTCTACGCAATACATCAAAAGCCTGAGCGGCGCCTTGTGCGGCTCGAGCCGTTGTCCGGGCGACAGGCACATGAGTGCGATCCGCATCTCGGGTTTATCGTTCAGCATCTCGCGCGAGATCCTGTCGGGAAAAAATTTGATCAGCTTCTTGAGGTCTATGGTCTCCATGAAGACTCCTTTCGCCGCAGAGCATGCAGAGTCCGCAGGAAAAGTTCGATTATGAATCTCATCATTGAAATTCAGCGGGCCGATCCGAGTTAGAATGATTGAACCATTTTTTCTGCGTTCTCTGCTGTCTCAGCAGCTCTTCTTTGCTTTTTAAGTTTTCATTGTTTCCGTCGCCGGGATATGCCGGCAATTTTGTATCGGCATGATGCACCTATTTCCTAATCCAAGATGGAACAGGCCCTTTCCTTCGCCCAACTCCTTGTTGCATGCGACAATGCATGCGCCGCAGTTTACGCAGGATATATCGCGCCTGTTCTTCCGCGGAATCACCCCCATGAAACATGTCCTGTCGCAGCCGCGGCAGTCCGTGCAATCGGATATGCGGGCGGCATCCATTTTGAGCCTGAGCGAGACGGGGCTCACCCAGCCGAGGAGCATCTGCATGAGCCCTGCTGCGCACACGTAACGGCATAGGACATGCCGGATGAGCACAGATGTGATGAGCATATAGACTGCGACGCCTATTATGCTCGCCTTGACCCCGAATGTGAAATCCCAGGAGATCATTTGGCTCATTATCGTTTTCGGCGAGACGAAATAGCCGGTCAAGGCCACGCCGCCCGCCAATGGTATGATTATAGCGCTTGCCAAAGCGAGGCCGCCGTAGAGCAGCCTTCTCGGCCTACCCGGGTCCGGTTCATTCGGTCTCTTGGACCAGAGGCTCCTCCTGCCCAGGAGCTTGAGCGTCAGGAAGTCAGCAAGCTCGAACAGCGCGCCTTCCGGGCAGAGCCAGCCGCAGAAGAACCTGCCTGTGAACCAGCCCAGCAGCGGGAAGATCGCCAGGATGAAGAGCCAGGGGAGGATGGCCTTCAGAAAGAAGCGGAGCGCTATGTGCAGTGCGCCCCATGCGCTATGGTCATTGATGTTCTCCGGCCCTATGCCGAGGGTCCAAGGCCTGCCGAGAACGAGGAGCTCATGAGTGGCCGTGTCGTATCGCAGGATATCCAAGACCGGCATGAGGAAGATGAAGAGCATGAATGCGATCTGCGTTATACGCCTGAAAAGGGTTATCTTCATGAGTCTCTTATACCATAAGGGCAATAGACACGGTATGACTTACGTCATACGGTAAAGGGACTTTTTAGAGTTGCCGCTATCGCAAATCTCCGCCCTTAGGGCCAGGTATTTTATTTTGTCATTTCGCCTTTTTTCCGCTAAGGTCACTGCATGACCCGCCCCCGTCGCATAGAATACGCCGGCGCTGTCAACCACGTAACCTCACGGGGTAATTAGAAAAAGGCGGTGTTCAAGGATGACCATGACCGCCTCAATTTTCTGCACATACTCCACCTCGTTAATAAAAAAAGCGAGCTGCAAGGCAGGGAGAAGCGGAACATGATGATTGTTGAAGCTGTTCAGAAACACGTGTATACTCAGCGCCGGATAGCCGCTCATTTACGCATGCATTACTCGACCATCAGCAATCTGATGCGCGGGAAGGCGTAACACCAATATAAAATACCTGACACTATGGTTCCCTCCAATAAATGCCGTATATTGCCGCGATATGACACCACTATGCAGCCGGGCGATGGTGAATATTACCTTGACTT
>JBBIMH010000036.1:0-26102 GCA_037444505.1 Nitrospirota bacterium
AGTAGTGTAACCTCTACACCTTTGGCGTGTCCAGTTCTCATAGGGGGCAGTATATCCCCTCCTCTCTGCTCAAGGCCCTCCGGGAGGTGCTCGACAGCCAGGAGCGGAGCGGCTGAGCATTATCATGTCCATTCTTCGTTACGCCCTGGTTCAATGAGCCGGATCCTCGCCTTCCTTCACTGTCTTCGTCGCAGCATGAGTACTGTCCATATGCGCCGGCATGCCGAAATTTTCGTTTGATTTTGGCGGATGCCGATGATAATATGCAGTTCGCGTCTTTTTATTTCAGAGGGAGGGTATGAAGACTCTCATTCAAAAGTTAGGGTCGCTTTTTTCGGCCGCGGCCGAGAAGGTCCAGAGGTTCTGGGAGACAAGGGCGCTTCCGTGGCTCAGGACGCTTACAATCAAGAAGATTGTTCTTATGGCCGCAATCGCAGCGGTTGCCGGTGTGCTTTTTATTGCGCTCATGTTTTTGATCCTCTCCTTCGGCCTTCCCACGGTGGAGACCCTCAAGGATTACAAGCCGTCTTCCGGAACGGTCATCCTTTCAGAGGACGGCAGGGTTCTCGGCCAGATAAGATATGAAAAGGGCATCCCTGTGCGGCTCGAGCGCATACCTAAGTTTATGGTGGATGCGGTGCTCGCCACGGAAGACCCCAGGTTCTTTCAGCACAAGGGCCTCGACTACCGCGGTATACTCCGCGCTGCATTGAAGGACATCATGGCTGTCAAGCTCAAGCAGGGCGGCAGCACTATCACCCAGCAGCTTGCAAAGACTGTGTTCCTCTCTACTCAGAGGAGCTTCAAGCGGAAGATCAGGGAGATAATCCTCGCCAGGAGGATGGAGAGGGAACTCACAAAGGAAGAGATACTCGAGCTCTATCTGAACAAGATATATTTCGGCCACGGCGCATACGGCGTCCAGATGGCCGCCAGGACATACTTTGGCAAAGACATATGGAATATCAACGAAGCGGAGGCAGCCCTCTTGGCTGGCCTTCCCAAGGCGCCCGCTGTCTATTCTCCATATAGCGACGTGGATCTCACAAAGCTCAGACAGTGGCAGGTGCTGAAGAGGATGGTGGACGAGAACTTCATCACAGAGGAGCGGGCGAGACAGATATACAATCAACCCCTGAACCTCGAAAACCTCCGCTCTCAGGAGGAGATCGCTCCGCACCTTGTTGACTATATAAGAAAATACATCACCGAAAAATACGGGGAGGACAGGCTTTACAACGGAGGCATCCGCGTATATACGACCATTGACTACGATTTGCAGCGAGCGGCTGTGAACGCGCTCAAAGAGGGGCTCAGGTCGCTCGACAAGCGGCAGGGCTTCAGGGGCAGGTTCGGCTTCAAGGAGATAAAGTCCATGCCGATACAGGGCTCGCTGCAGGTGATGGTGAAGCCGGGCGAGATATTCAACGCCCATGTGCTTGCAGTTGGGGACTACTACTTGACGGTGCGTGGGAGGGGGCTCATAGGATACGTGATGCAGGAGGACATGGCATGGGCTCTGCTCAAACCGAAGAAGAACCGAGATGCGCCGGATGAATTCAGAAAGCCCGCGGATATCATACAACCAGGGGACATCATAAAGGTGCGCTTCAAGGAGTATGACAGAAAGAAGCAGACGGCCTTTTTCGCGCTCGAACAGACCCCACTCGTCGAGGGCGCTGTGGTCTCGATAGAGCCGTTCACCGGCTATGTGCGTGCGATGGTGGGAGGCTACAACTTCGTAGAAGGAGGCTTCAACCATGCGACAGAGGCGAGGCGGCAGCCCGGCTCTGCATTCAAGCCTTTCATATACGGCGCCGCGCTCGAGAATGGATATACACCCGCGACCATTGTCCTCGACCAGCCTGTTATACATGAAAAGACGGAGCAGGAGAAGGGCTGGAAACCGGAAAACTATGACGAGAGATTCCTGGGGCCTATGCGCCTGAGAACCGCGCTTGCGCTGTCTCGGAATGCAGTAACGGTGCGCATCTTGGAGGACATAGGACTCTCCAAGGCGGTTGACTTCGCAATAAAGGCGGGGATCACGAGCCCAATCAACAACGACTATACAACTGCCCTGGGCTCCTCTGTCGTCACCCCGCTCGAGCTCACGTCGGCGTACGCGACCTTTGCGAGCCAGGGCGTCCGCACTAATCCCACATTCATCAAGAGCATCGTTGACGGAAACGGCGTTGTGCTCGAGAGCTACCAGCCCGAGCCGGAGGAGACGATAGACAGGACGACTGCATATCTCGTCACCAGCCTCTTGAGGAGCGTGGTGGAGGAGGGCACGGGAAGGGGCGCAAAGATCCTCGGCAAACCCCTGGCCGGAAAGACAGGGACGACGAACAACTATGTGGATGCATGGTTCGTGGGATTCTCCCCCAGGCTCGTGACAGGCGTATGGGTCGGGTATGACAATGCCTCTGCATCGCTCGGAGACGGGGAGACCGGCGCACGGGCGGCCCTGCCCATCTGGATAGGTGTGATGGCCCATGCGCTCAGGGATATGCCGCCGGAGGACTTTACCATGCCGGAGGACGTCGTCGAGCTCAAGATAGATCCCGAGACCGGGCTTCTGGCGAGAGACGACGACCCCAATGCTATTCTCGATGTATTCAAGAGGGGCACGGAGCCCACTCAGTATGCAGAGGCCGCAAAGAAGCAGAAGACCTCTCATTTCTATATGCTTGACCAGTCAGGACAGATAGAATCTCCAAATAAGGGCCAGAAGGCGCCGGATAAGGTGGCTGATTAGATGGACTACAAGGATACCCTCAATCTTCCAAAGACCGATTTTCCCATGAAGGCCAATCTCAAGGAGATGGAGCCCCAGATGCTCTCCCGCTGGCAGTCCGAGAACATCTACGGCCTGCTGCAGTCCAGGAAGGCCGAGAAGAAGTTCATCCTTCATGACGGACCGCCGTATGCAAACGGACATATACACATCGGCCACGCCTTGAACAAGATATTAAAAGACATCATCGTCAAGTTTAAAGCTATGGAGGGCAACTGCTGCCCTTATGTCCCGGGCTGGGATTGCCACGGCCTCCCCATAGAGCACCAGGTGCTGAAGAACCTCGGTCCCAAGAAAGAGCTCGTAAGCCAGGCCGAGGTGCGCAGGATGTGCAGGGAATATGCGGAAAAATTCATCTCCATCCAGCGCGAGGAGTTCAAGAGGCTCGGTGTGCTCGGGGACTGGGAGAGACCCTATCTCACCATGGACTATGGGTATGAGGCAGAGATCGTCCGGCAGTTCGGGCTCTTCGTGGAGGCTGGCGGAGTATATAAAGGGAAGAAGCCTGTGTACTGGTGCGGCTCGTGCGAGACCGCGCTTGCAGAGGCAGAGGTGGAGTATGCCGACCATGAGTCTCCTTCGATCTATGTAAAATTTCCGTTCCCGGAGGCCGACAGAGCGTTCCCGTCCATGGCCGGCAAGAATGTCTTTATCGCGATATGGACGACTACCCCTTGGACGCTCATCGCCAATCTCGCAATAGCACTTCATCCAGAATTCGACTATGTCGCTATCGAATCCGATGGGGAGGTCTTTATCGCAGCGGAGGGGCTGCTTGACCAGATCTCCCAGAAACTCGGCATGGGCTCCCCCAAGGTAATCGAGAAATTCAAGGGCAAGAGGCTCGAGGGGCTCAAGGCCCGGCATCCGTTTATAGACAGAGAGTCTTTGATCATCACAGCCGGACATGTGACCCTCGATGCCGGCACAGGAGCGGTGCATACGGCGCCGGGACATGGACAAGAGGACTACGAGGCAGGGCTCCGATACGGTCTGGATATATACGCGCCGGTGGATCACAAGGCAAGGTTCACGAAGGAGGCGGGGCGATTCGCCGGAGAGCATGTGCAGAAGGCGAACAAGGGGATCATAGATCTGCTCAAGACGACAGGCATGCTCCTGGCCGAGGAGAAGATTGCGCATTCCTATCCGCACTGCTGGCGGTGCAAGAATCCTATCATATTCCGCGCGACAGAGCAGTGGTTCATCTCGATGGAGAAGAACGATCTGCTGAAAAAGGCGATAGAGAATATCCACAGGGTGGAGTGGATCCCTGCATGGGGCAAGGACCGCATACTCGGCATGATGGAGAACAGGCCGGATTGGTGCATCTCGCGTCAACGGGCATGGGGCGTGCCGATCATCGCCTTTACATGCAAGGGCTGCAATGATGTGCTTCTCGACCGCAACGTGATAGAGCACGTGGCCGGGATAGTGGAGAAAGAGGGCGCTGACGCGTGGTTCAACAGACAGCCGGGGGAACTCCTGCCTCCCGGCACCGTATGCAAGAGGTGCGGGGCATCTGATTTCGAAAAAGAGATGGACATACTCGACGTATGGTTCGACTCAGGCGTGAGCCATGCAGCGGTCCTCAAGAAACGCAAGGAGCTTTCGTGGCCTGCTGACATGTACCTCGAGGGGAGTGATCAGCACAGGGGATGGTTCCAGTCCTCTCTCCTCGCCTCTGTAGGCACTACCGGACGGGCGCCGTACAGGACTGTGCTCACGCATGGGTTCACTGTTGACGGCGCGGGGAAGAAGATGAGCAAGTCCGCCGGGAACGTGGTCGCCCCGCAGGAGGTGATAGACCGCTACGGCGCAGAGGTCTTGAGGCTCTGGGTCTCTGCTGCGGATTATCGCGAGGACATCAGGATATCCAAGGAGATACTCGGCCACCTTGCAGAGGCGTACAGGAGGATAAGAAATACGTGCCGGTATCTTCTCGGCAATCTCTATGACTTCAATCCGGAAAGGGACGCCGTGAAGGACGATGTCCTCCTCGAGATAGACCGATGGGCGATGCACCGCCTCCAGAGGCTCATAGAGAGGGTGCGCAGGGGATACGACGACTTCGAATTCCATGTCGTATTCCATTCCATTCACAACTTTTGCGCCGTTGACATGAGCGCATTCTATCTCGACATCCTCAAAGACAGGCTCTACACTGCAAAGGCGGCTTCGGTCGAGCGGAGGGCCGGCCAGACCGCGATGCACAGGATACTCTCCTGCCTCGTGCGGCTCATGGCGCCTGTTCTCTCGTTCACTGCGGAAGAGGTATGGGGGTACATGAGGGAGTCGCAAAAGACCAAGAGCGTGTTCCTCGCGCCTTTCCCGGAGAAAGAAGATAGATATATAGACGAAGATCTCGATGCAAGATGGCAGAGAATCATCTCCATACGCGCCGAGGCGGCCAAGGTGCTCGAGGGCATTAGGAGGGAAAAGAAGATAGGCCATTCTCTGGACGCAGGGGTCGTTCTTTATGCCGACGGCGGCCTGTATGACTTCCTCAAGGGATATGAAAAGGACCTTGTATATATCTTCATCGTTTCTTCAGTGGAAGTCAAAAAAGAGGCGGATGCGCCGGCGGACGCATTCGCGAGCGAGGCGGTAAAGGGGCTGAAAATAACGGCGGGTCCTGCAGCCGGGGCCAAGTGCAGCCGATGCTGGATGTATCAGGAGAGCGTCGGAACCATAAAGGAACACCCTGCCGTATGCAGCCGCTGCGCCAAGGCATTGGGATAGATTGGCTACGAATGGACACGAACAGGCGCGAATAAAAATACTTGCTCAAGGCATGTGGGTGCGGAGGTGAAAAGAAAGTCTCTCCTTCCGTTTTTCTTTCCGCTTTTTTGATCCTGTTTTTTCTTTCGTGAAAATTCGTGTTCATTCACGGCGCACTCTGAAGATTTTTTTCGTGCCCGTTCGTGGCTAATATCACAATAAGGAGTTCTTCATGGGCTTCAACTGCGGTATCGTAGGACTACCCAATGTGGGCAAGTCCACCATATTCAATGCGCTCACATCTGCGGGCGCACAGGCATCCAACTATCCATTCACCACCATTGATCCGAACATCGGGGTGGTGGACATGCCCGACCCAAGGCTAGACAGGCTTGCGGAGATATACAGACCCAAGAAGGTTACTCCTACCACGATGGAGTTCGTGGACATCGCAGGCCTCGTGAAAGGGGCGTCCAAGGGAGAAGGCCTGGGCAACAAATTTCTCGCGAATATACGCGAGGTGGATGCGATTGCGCATATAGTTCGGTGTTTCGACGACCCTAACGTCGTGCATGTCGCCGGCCGCGTGGATCCAAAGGCTGACATAGATGTGATAGAGACCGAGCTGATGCTTGCCGACCTTGAGATGCTGGAAAAGAGGCTGCAGAAGGCCGAAAAGCAGGCCAAGGCAGGCGACAAGAAATCCGTCTTGGAGGTCGGGTTCATAAAGCGGCTCCAGGACATGCTCGGCAGGGGCGAGCCCCTCCGCAGGGCATCCTGCACAGAGGAGGAGTCCGCTTGGCTCAGGACATATAATCTTCTTTCCACAAAGCCCGTATTGTATGTGGCCAATGTCTCCGAGGACATGATAGGCAAGCTCAATCCCTATGTAGAGATCGTGAGGTCCATTGCAGAGGCCGAGGGCGCAAAGGTCGTCGAGATATCCGGCAAGGTGGAGGGAGAGATTGCCCAGCTTTCCAAAGAGGAGCGGAAGGAATATCTCGAGGGCATGGGGCTCGCAGAGTCGGGCCTCGACCGTCTGATACGTGCGGGATACGAGCTGCTCGGCCTCATTACCTTCTTCACTGCGGGCGAGAAAGAAGTCCGCGCCTGGACAGTTGCCAAAGGCACGAAGGCACCCCAGGCCGCCGGAAAGATACATTCCGATTTCGAGAGAGGATTCATACGGGCCGAGGTCTTTCACTATGACGACCTCATTCGGCTCGGAGGCGAGCAGGCTGTAAAGTCCGCAGGCCTCCTCCGCTCTGAAGGCAAGGACTATGTTGTGAAGGACGGAGACATCATGCTCTTCAGGTTCAATGTGTGAGCTACTGCAGTAGAAATTTGTTTCATCGCGTATAGTGATATAAATTATAATTTCAGATAAAGCATAGTAGGGCATGCCCTCATGGCTTTTAGAACGAGATGAATATTATATCTGCGTATTGTAAATATATAACCCTTGGCCTCATGTATTGGCGCTGTGTCTGTTATACTGATTTCCGCCTAAGGTATCGCTCTAAAAGTCATTCCGGCAACCCTGCCGGCCTGCACCAAAAAACGTGATGAGCCAATTAATCCTACCCCTTTCAGATCAACGCTCGGGCGGACTGCCGACTGTGGAGTTGAAAACGCCGGTTGTTTCGTCTATAATCATGCCATGCCATATAAAGTTGTAGAGACGAGTACGGTTACGGATGAAGAGATAGAGCGCATCCTGAACGAATGGACAGGCAGGGGATACGCCTTCGAGGGCATTTACTTCGTAACTACCGAGTCTTCACGAAGGCCCAAGATGGCCTTCATACTGTTCACTCAAGAGGGGGCGGGTCAATGAAAGTGCTCTTTATAAAGAATACGCCGGCCGAAGGTCCCGGGACCATGGAAGAATATCTCAAATCCCGAGGGGTGCCGTTTTCCATAATAGACCTCTCGCTCGGCGAGGTGCTTCCTACCATCGAATCATTCACGCATCTCGTAGTGCTCGGCGGGCCTATGGCGGTGTATGAGATGTATCTATATCCCTATCTCAGAGAAGAGGCCCGCTTTATCGAAAGGGCGGCGGAGTCGGGGAAGGCCATTCTCGGCGTTTGTCTCGGCAGCCAGATGCTGGCGCATGTATTAGGTGCAAAGGTGTATGCCGGCCCAGAGAAGGAGATAGGCTGGTACGAGGTTGCGCTTACGGATGACGGCATGAAAGACAGATGCATGGCGACTCTGTCCATAGACGGTAGGAATAGGGCGGAGGTCTTCCAGTGGCATGGAGACACATTCGACCTTCCCACAGGCGCCGCGCGTCTCGCCTCGTCCGAGATATATCCGAACCAGGCGTTCAGGTATGGGGAGAGGATGTACGGCCTTCAATTTCATATAGAAGCCACCCCACGCATTGTAACGGGCTGGCTCGAAAAGGAAAATGGAATTCCGCTTAGCACCATAGCCTCTGATTCAGACAGGATATATCCACGGTATCGCGTTCGCGCAGATGGTTTTTACAGCCGCTTTTTCGTGTAACCAGCCCTGACAATGCCCCAGCCGGCTCTAAAGCGAGCAAGCTAGGCGGCATCAACAACTTTTGCATCCAGCCGGACATGAATTGGCTCACCATATTCAATAAGGTGGACGGCACGAAGGGACCGGGAGGATGCGCCATATGCCATGCAGGTCTTGGGCTCAAGCCCTCTTCGACAATAAGCCAGCAGCAGCTAGAGAATATCGACTGCCTCATCTGCCACAGCCCGACATACAAGCGCACCGTGGCCCAGAACGCGGACGGGACATTCTCTCTCGTACCGGACCCATCCATCGACATACAAGCTGCTGCAAAGGCGGTCACGCGTCCGACCCGCGCCATGTGCATGCGCTGCCACCAGAACTCGGGCGGCGGCAATAACTACAAGCGCGGGGACATAGAGTCGAGCATGATCTCATGCACGAAAGACTATGATGTGCATATGGGCACCGACGGCCAGAACTTCGCCTGTCAGGAGTGCCACAGGACCGAGAGGCACAGGATGGCCGGACGCGGGGTGGACATGAGGGCGCTCGATTCCACAGCCGTACTCGACTGCGAGACATGCCACACCCAGCTTCCCCATCGTTCTACGAACGTCAACTATGCCGATTTGAACAGACACACCGACAAGGTCAACTGCACCGTCTGCCACGTTCCGGCCTTCGCCAAGCCCATCTCCACGGACATGCATAGAAACTGGGCAGTCATGGAGCTCGACACCGCAAAACAGCTCTATGACCCCGAGATGATAAAGACGACGAATGTGATACCTAAGTACTTCTGGTTCAACGGGTACACGCATTTCTACAAGTTCAAGGACGCAGTCTCGCCCGACAGCAGGGGCGTGCAGAAGCTCGCCTGGCCCGACGGCGGATTCGTGGATTCTTCGACGCGCTTCTCCAAACTGCTGGCCTTCAAGGTGCATGAGGGTATGCAGCCTAAGGAGACGAGCACTAACATCCTCCTTCCGCTCAAGAACAAAATTGCCTTCGAGACCGGAGATGTTACCGCATCTGTCCAGGCGGGCGCTGCGGCATACGGCCTTACCTATACCGGCCACACATTCCAGGCCACAGAGCAGTATATGGGCATCTATCATGGGGTTGGGCCGAAGGGGACCGCGCTGTCGTGCGCAACGAGCTGCCACGGCGGGACGAGAATCGATTTCGCTTCATTGGGGTATGTCCGCAGGGGCACAACTGCGCAGCTCTGCGATGTCTGCCATGGAGCAAAAACATATACCAGCTTCACAGATCTGCACAATAAACACAGGAACAAGAAGAATTGTGTGGCATGCCACGGGAGCGGCTACCCGCTTACAGAGCCGAAATCGACGCTTTGCGACAACTGCCACAAGCTCAAGACCGAGAGCGATCCGAATCGCATCCACTCGATCCATGTACAGTCCAAAAAATACGACTGCTCCAAGTGTCACACATACACCGCGGATCCGAACAGCCTCACCGGTCATACAAAAGACCTTTAATCTGAAGACGGCATGCTTTGGGCCGGCCATAACAGGCCGGCCCACCACCTATCAGCTCATGTGCACTTGAGCGGGCATAATGAATTCTGAAGCATTGGTGTGATTCGACAGGCAAATGCAAAAAAAGCATACAGGCGTGATATTTTCTAAAATCGTTTGAGCACACCAAAATCATCTAAACTTTTTGATCCGATGAATACCTAAAAACAGCAGCATACACCAGCAAAACCGCCTCAAAGTACACATAAAACAGGCGTATCGGGGGCAATGTTTATTTTTGGACGAATGTTATCAATTGACATCCTGCCTGCTTATGAGTATAATTTTTCCGTAATATCAAACTGGTGAAAATCAATCACACGGAGGTTGTCATGAACAGCATTTATAGAACGCTCTTGTTTTTCCTGTCGATGGTTCTTCTGCTCTTTCACACATCCGAATTGTCGGCCCAGCCTAAGATGAAGGGGCCGAGGTACCGGGTTGCGGTCGTGGACTTCAGGGACGAGTTTTCCGGGGTAGGCACCACGGCGGCAGGCACTGCAAATCCCTGGTCGGATGCGATAAATGCCTTTACCAATCTGGTGAACAAGTCTTATCCGGGCGCTGGCTCCAAGACGGTGGGCGCAGGCGCCACTAAGATGCTCGAGACTGCGCTTGCAAAGAGCGGTATGTTCGATGTCTATACAAGGGCAGAGATGGACAAGGTGCTCAAAGAGCAGGCCCTCGGACAGACAGGCATGATAACTGCCCAGTCCGCTGCAAAGACTGGACAGATGATAGGAGTGAACGTGATCGTGGTGGGCGCGGTGACCGAGTTCGGAGAGAAAGTCGACGGCGTCAATGTCTTTTTCGTAGCCGGCGGAAAGAAGAGCACCGCCCGTGTGGTGATAGACGTGCAGCTCATAGACACAACGACGGGGAAGATAGTGAAGGCACTCTCTGCTGAGGGCGAGGAGTCGAATGCAGGCGTTTCGCTCTTTGTGGTTTCCGGAGGCACGTCTCTCGACGATACTAAGGTCGGCAAGGCGATGCGCAAGGCCATAAACAAGCTCGTGGATGAGATATCAGCCGAGATAGCCAATATACCCTGGAGCACCAAGATCGTGAAGGCCGATGCCGGCACTGTCTATATAAGCGGAGGCGCGACGGCCAATATCCAGCCTGGGATGAAATTCCTCGTATACCGCGCAGGCGAGGAGCTGATCGACCCCGAGACTGGCGAGTCGCTCGGCAAGGAAGAGACACTTGCAGGCGAGATCATGGTGACGCAGGTGCTGGAGAAGATGAGCAAGGCCGCTATAGTGAGTGGAATGGGATTTTCAAAGGGCGATATCGTAAGGATGAAGGAATAAAACAAAAGACCGAATAACAAGCGGCTCATTTCAGATAGATGCCTGAGCGCGACGCCGGAGACCCGGTTGCATGAGCATAGGGATTCTAACGCCGGCAGCGGCTCTGAGCTGTATTTGGGGGTTGTTATACCGCCTCGGTTCGTATCATGAAAGACGATAAGATCATATTCAATCTTTCTTTGGTGTTTCTGCTCACCTTGTCTGCGTACTTCCTTGCAGACACCGTTGATGCAGTGATAGGCAGGAGCCTGGAGGCCGCGCCTGTGATCGCCACTGCCCCGGAGAAGGCCGGTCACGGGATCGAGCCCGAGAAAGAGCTCTCCGACTACATGAGGATACTCGAGAGGGGCCTGTTCGGAGAGGGCAAGGGTCCTTCATCCGGGGCGGCATCTCCGTCTTCTTTATTCAGTTTGATCGGCACGGTAGAGGGGGATTCGTTCTCAGGCGCCGTGCTTGAGGACAGCACCGGCACGCAGAATTTCTACCGCCTCAAGGAAAAACTCGCCGACGGATCTCAGATAGCCAAGATCATGCGGGACAAGGTAGTGCTGAGGCTTGCGGATGGAGCTACAGTTGAGCTTCAGATAAGCTATGATACCAAGATAGTGGATGCGGATAAACCCCACCAGACCAGGCCGGGGATAAGGCGCGTTTCAGCCGGCAGGTTCATGGTCGACCAGGGCATGGTGACATCGAGTACGGAAAACCTGAGTCAGCTCCTCACCCAGGCCAGGGCGCTTCCGTATATAGAAAACGGCAAGACAGCCGGGTTCAGGATTACAGAGATTGTACCAGGCAGCATATATGAAAAAATAGGTCTTCAGAACGGAGACGTCATACAGAGGATAAATTCCCAGGATGTGGATGATCCAGGCAAGTTCTTCCAGATGTACCAGGGCCTCAAGGAAGAAAAGAACATCACTGTGGACGTTATCCGAAACGGTCAGCGCCAGACCTTTACCTACGAGATAAGATGAAAAAGCATGGAAGAACGCGGAGGCTCGGCGGTAGAGGGATCGGTACATCCGGCATGCCGAGCCTGCTCATTTCTGCATAATTCCTATTCTTGATTGGAGGTCGATAGTGAGAAAAACCACGGCCCTGCTTCTGGCAGGGCTTCTTGTTGCGCCGTCGGCTGTAACCGCTCAGGCGGCCTCGCCGGCTTCGGCGGCAGGCGAGGCCGAGCGGATAGATCTCTCCAAGTTCAAGCCGGGCCAGGAGTTTGTCACGCTCAATTTCACGAACATCGACATCTCCGCGCTCGTTAAGGTGATGAGCGAGCTGACCAGAAGGAATTTCATTATAGACGAAAAGGTGGCGGGCAAGGTGACCCTCATCACGCCGACCAAGATCTCGCACGACGAGGCCTATCAGGTATTCCTCTCCGCGCTCGAGATAAAAGGATTCACCGCTGTCGAGGACGGAAAGGTCGTCCGCATCATACCGACCGCCGCCGCGCGCCAGAGCGGGCTCAAGGTGCTTCCGGACGGTGAGATGAGGGGCGAGGGCTTCGTTACGAAGCTCATCCGCATGGCATATGTGAATCCGCAGGACATTACACGCACGCTCTCTCCGCTAATGAGCAAGGACGGCAGCATCATCGCATACCCCGCCACGAATTCCCTCATCGTCACGGACTCTGTGCATAATATAAAAAAGATAGAGAGCCTCATCAAGGCCCTCGATGTCCCCGCGCCTGAAGGCAAGGGTAAGATAAATGTATATTATCTTAAGCATGCCAATGCCGAGGACATCGCAAAGGTGCTTTCCTCCCTCGTGGCGCGTATCCCTGCTGCGCCGACCGGCGCTCCTCCGCCGGCTGGCATACCATCCGCAGCGACCATACTCGAAGGGGCGGTCACCATCACTGCGGACAAGGCGACGAACTCCCTCATCATCGTCGCCTCGCCCATAGACTATGAGACCATCAAGGAGGTCGTGCAGAAGCTCGACATCCGGAGGCGTCAGGTATATGTAGAGGCGGCCATAGTGGAGATGAGCCTTGCAAAGCAGCGCGAGCTGGGTTTCGAGTTCCAGGCCGTGAATCCGATCAAGGCCGGAGAGATCACGGCAGCGGGCGGCACGAACTTCGGAAACATAGGGAATGCGGTTGTGCAGGGACCCGCCGGCCTCGCATCCATGAACGGCCTCGCAGTAGGGGCGGTCAAAGGCACGTTCACCTTCAAGGGGGTGGAGTATCTTAACGTCGGCGCACTGCTCCGCGCACTCCAGACGGACGGAGATGTGAATATCCTCTCTACGCCCAACATACTCACAACGGACAACCAGAAGGCGGAGATCATGGTGGGAGAGAACATCCCATTCGTTACAGGCCAGACCCAGACGGCGGCCACGGGCGGAGGCTCCATACTGACATCCGTGGAGCGAAAGGATGTAGGCATTACGCTCAAGCTCACGCCCCAGATTACGTCCGACGACAATGTGAAGCTCGACATCTATCAGGAGATATCGTCCGTCACCGCCACTGCAGGGCTCAATCCGAATATCGTCGGCCCGAGCACGAGCAAACGCTCCGCAAGCACCACGGTCGTGATCAAGGACAGGGAGACGATGGTTATAGGGGGCCTCATCAGGGACAATGTGACCACCACGACGAGCAAGGTTCCGCTCCTGGGCGACATCCCTCTTCTCGGATGGCTTTTCAAATCCAAGACTACGAAGGTGGAGAAGACCAATCTGATGATCTTCATTACGCCCTACATCATCAAGAACGAGGAAGATGCAGCGGATATCACCAGGAAAAAAAGCGACGCGCTCGAAGAATTCCGGAAGGAGCACCGTATAGAGAAGAAGAGCGGCATGCCGGCGCCGCCCGGCCGGCAGGAGACAGCGCCTGGGTCCGCGCCGGCAGAGGCGCCGTCTGTTCCAGAGGGAAGGCAGTGAGAAGGCTTATTGGGGAGATACTCGCGGAGTCAGGGCTTTCCCCCGAAAAAATCAAGAAGGCACTCGAGCTCCAGCAGAAAAAGGGCGGCAGGCTCGGCACCCTCCTCGTGCGGCTGAACTATGCGGGTGAAGAAGACATCCTCAATGCCCTCGCAAGGCAACTCTGCCTGCCGTTTCAATCGGAGCTCTCGGACATAGACCGGGAGCTCGCACTCAAGGTTCCTATTACATATGCCAAGAAGGCCCTGCCTCTCAGACGTGAGAACGGCGCGGTCGTGGTCGCGACATCCGAGCCGCTCGATCTTACGATTCCGGACGACCTGTCTGTGCTGTTTGGCTGCGACATCTCCCTCGTACTCGTCCCTTCGGAAAAGATCATAGATGCGGTCAATCGACTGCACAGCGAGGACATGAACCAGGCCAAAGGGGTTGCGGACGAGATGGAGGATGAAGATCTTTCCTTTGTCGCTGCCGAGCTCGAAGAGCCTGCGGACCTACTCGAGGCCACTGACGAGGCCCCCATCATCAGGCTGGTGAATTCTCTCCTCTCCCAGGCGATACGCGAAAGGGCGAGCGACATACATATCGAGCCGTTCGAGAAAGACGTCGTCGCGAGATTCAGGATAGACGGGATACTCTACAACATACTCACGATAAAGAAGAGGTTCCAGGCGAGCATCGCCTCCCGCATAAAGATAATGTCCGGCCTGAACATAGCGGAGAAGAGGCTCCCACAGGACGGCGGCATGCGGATAAAGATCGCAGGAAGGGACGTGGACATCAGGGTGTCCATCGTGCCTACCGCCTTCGGGGAGAGGATCGTGCTCAGGCTCCTATACAGAGAGAGCGCGCTCTTGCCGCTGGATGAGATCGGCTTTTCCGGAGAGGCGCTCGATCGGTTCAATGAGCTCATCACGAGGCCGCATGGGATCATCCTCGTGACCGGCCCTACAGGGAGCGGAAAGACGACTACGCTCTATGCCGCTCTCTCCAAGATAAACTCTCCCGACAAGAACATCATCACCATAGAGGATCCGATAGAATATCAACTGAAGGGCATAGGTCAGATACAGGTGAATCCGAAGATAAACCTCACATTTGCGGCCGGGCTGCGCTCTGTCCTCCGCCAGGACCCGGATGTGATACTCGTCGGAGAAATCAGGGACTCAGAGACAGCGGAGATAGCGATCCAGGCGGCCCTCACAGGCCACCTCGTATTCTCCACCCTTCATACCAACGATGCGGCTGGCGCTGTCACCAGGTTACTTGACATGAAGATAGAGCCGTTTCTGATATCATCTTCTGTGATGGCGGTGCTTGCGCAGAGGCTCGTGCGCGTGCTGTGCAGGGAGTGCCGTGAGACGTATCCACTCTCCGCGCTCGAGACGGCCGAGCTCGAGATAGAGGCAAGAGAGCCGGGCCCAAGCGTCTACCGCGCAAAAGGATGCAATGCATGCTTCAATACGGGCTACCTCGGAAGGACGGCCATATACGAGCTGCTGCTCGTCGATGATGACATCAGGCAGCTCATAATGAAGAATGCAGACGCATCGACAATAAAGGCCGCGGCGGTCAAGAAGGGGATGAGGACATTGAGGCAGGACGGCGCAGGCAAGGTGCTTGCGGGCATTACGTCTGTCGATGAGGTCGTCAGGGTGACTCAGAGAGAGGTGTAGAACAGGCATCCATCTTTGTTCGCCGGCTCATCAATGGATTTTGGAGCGGCCAAATACGATAATGTTTGGCACATCGCGTTCTTTAGTGCAGGCTGGCAGGGTGTGCCGGTCTGAAATTATAATTTGGACCATTATGTGCGATGAGCCAAATGTTTTTCACCTTGAAAGGCTGCCGGAGAGCTGAGGATTCAACTTTCGGATTCCGCGACTGAGATTCGGAATCCGCCTTAAAACCATGGCTGTCTTTTCATATAAAGGCATATCCGCCCAAGGCAAAAAGGTCTCCGGGGTGGTCGACGGCGAGTCCCTCAAGGCGGTGAAGACCCGCCTGAAGAAGGACGGCATCGTGGTGCTCGAGATATCCGAGGCATCCGCCGCACGCACCGCCGCCGGACGGGCGATGACGTTCGGCGGCAGGAAGGTGCGCATGAGCGACCTGGCGAATGCAACGAGGCAGCTTGCGACCCTCCTTTCCGCCGGACTTCCGTTGATGGATGCATTGAGCGTGCTTGTAGAGCAGGAGAACAGCCCTGGACTCAAGGCCGCCCTGTCTTCGGTGAGGGATGACGTGCGCGAGGGCTCGTCCCTTGCGGATGCGCTCCGCTCGAATCCGAAGGCGTTCTCTCCGCTCTATATAAATATGATCTCTGCAGGCGAGGCGAGCGGCACCCTTGAACTCACACTCGAAAGGCTCGCGGACTTTCTCGAGGAACAGGTCAGGTCGAGGGGGCGGCTTCTGGCCGCCCTCGCCTATCCTGCATTGATGACGATAATAGGCATGGGTGTGCTCTTCTTTCTATTCAGCTTTGTGCTGCCGAGAGTCGTCGGCATGTTCGAGGACATGAAGAGACAGCTTCCGCTTATTACGCTTCTGCTCCTGAAAATAGTGAATTTCATATCCGGATACTGGTGGCTCATCATGATATCGGTTGGAGCCTGCATATATTATCTGAAAAGATATTTCAACACCCCTCCCGGCAGGGAGCGGATCGATGCGATGATGCTGAAGGCCCCTGTGTTTGGGAATCTCATCAGGATGATCGCCGTCTCCCGCTTCGCCCGCACCCTCGGCATCCTTCTGCAAAACGGCGTACCCGCCCTCACCGCGCTCGACATAGTAAAAAACGTGGTTGGGAATACAGTGCTCGCTGCTGCGATCCAGAGAGCAAGGGAGAGCGTGCGGGAGGGCGAATCTATTGCCGACCCTCTGAGGCGGAGCGGGCTGTTCCCGCCGGTGGTAGTTCAAATGGCCGCTGTGGGCGAGAAGAGCGGGGAGCTCGAAAAGATGCTGCTGAAAGTATCCGACTCTCTGGACAGGGCGGTGGAGTCGCGTATCACCGCACTCATGTCGCTGATGGAGCCGGTGATAATACTCGTGATGGGCGCTGTAATAGGGTTTATCGTCATAGCTATCCTGCTGCCCATTCTCCAGATGAGCGCAGGCGTGAGATGAACGTAATATTTTTGCCGCGAACCGGCACGAATGGACACGAACAGAAATCACGTTGGTCGTAACGACCGACGCTGCAGATTTTTTTCGTGACCGTTCGTGACTTTTCGTGGCGAAAAGTATGCGAAAGGAGATGCCGGCATGAAAAATCAGAAAGGTTTCACTCTCATCGAGATAATGGTCGTGGTGATCATACTCGGTCTGCTTGCAGGCCTGGTCCTTCCTAGGATCATGGGCCGGGAAGAAGAAGCGAGGATAAAGACGACGAGGACTCAGATCCGCGCGCTCGAGAACGCGCTCGACGGCTTCAAGCTCGATAACGGATTCTATCCCTCCACTGACCAGGGGCTCGAGGCGCTTATAAAGAAGCCTGAGAGCGGCCGCATCCCCACGAAGTGGCGTGAGGGCGGATATCTCAAGCCGGCCAGGATCCCGAAGGATGCGTGGGGTAGGGATTTCATATATATCTCCCCAGGCAATGAGGGCAGGGAATATGAAATCATCTCCTACGGCGCAGACGGAGAGCCTGGAGGTGAAGGGAATAATGCCGATATAGAGAGCTGGAATATAGAATAAAATGGGTCGCGGGTCCATGCGGCAAGGGTCAAGGGGGTTTACGCTCATAGAGCTCGCCGTGGTCATCGTCATACTCGGCGTCATAATGGTCCTCGTCATACCCACCTTCGGCGAGTTGAGCGGCGCGAATCTAAGAAGAAGCAGCCGTCATCTTACGGCC
This sequence comes from Nitrospirota bacterium, assembly GCA_037444505.1. GTDB lineage: Bacteria > Nitrospirota > UBA9217 > UBA9217 > UBA9217 > JBBIMH01. Next base: position 17,641 of record JBBIMH010000036.1, read on the forward strand.
GCGATCAGGTTTTTGCGCGAAGATGCCCAGGCGAAGAAGGCGGTGTATAGGCTCTCGTTCGACATTCCGAACGGCCGTTACTGGGCGGAAGGGCTGGCTGTAACCGTAGAAAAGACCGTTGAATTCAAGCGTCTCGGCTCGTCTCTTGCATATGAGAGCGGCTTGTTCGGCCGGACGACCTTCCGCGATATCCGGGTACCAGGCCATCCAGACGAGCCTTATATCCTTTTTACGCCGGATGGGTGGGTGGAGAAGGCCTATATCCACATCAGAGACGGCGGCGACAAGGACTATACTCTTATAGTAAACCCCCTAACGGGGAACACGGAGCTGGTTGAGGGGTATGTGGAAGAGAGGTAACAGAAGGGGCAAGGGTCAAGGGGCAATGAGAAGAGAAGGCGGAATCGTTAGCCCCTTTGCCGACTTTCGCCTGGCGGCTTATGTCTCACCAGGCTTTACGCTTCTTGAAGTCATGGTCGCCGTGGCTATCATGGCCTTTGTGCTGGTTTCCCTTATCGGGCTGAGCAACCGCAGCGCCCAGGACGTGGTGCTCGCCGAGCACATGACCACTGCGACGCTTCTGGCCAAGAGAATGATGGCTGAGGCGATAATCGAGAAATCCTTCAAGCCCCTCGAAGAAGACGGTGGGTTCGAGGAGGAGCGGTTTAAGGAATATACATGGAAGAAGACAGTCACCATAAGCGAGCCCATCGAGGGGGTTCAGGTCACGGAGATCAGGGTGGCGGTGCAGTGGAAAGAGGGGGGGAGAGAGGAGTCTGTGGAGCTCATTGCGTATGAGTAGGCATGAAAGTCATCGGCGAAGCGGGCTGAATAGATGGTCGAGGATTGAAGATCGAGACGCGAGTGGGTTCACGCTCATCGAGGTGGTGCTTGCACTCGCAATCCTTGCACTCGCCGCCTCGGTGCTCTATGCAAGCTTCTCCACTACGAGCACAAACGTGGATGTGGCAGAGGCCTTGAGAGAGGATACGGACCTCGCGCGCACTATCTTGATGCGGTTGTCTCATGATATCGTGAATGCATATTGCAACTCAGGCGTACAAGAGACATTTTTCTACGCCAAAAAGGAAGAGGTGCAGACGCCTGACGGCCCAAAGAGGATGGATTCGCTCTATCTTACCACCATGACGAATACCCGCAGACCCGGGACAGAGGAGACGGACCTCTGGGAAGTGGGCTACTTCTTCAAGGAAAAGCCCGACGGCAGCGGTTACGTGCTGATGCGCCGGGAGAAGCGCGAGATCCGCAAGGATTCGCCTCCGCTCGAAGGCGGAGAAGAATACCCTGTCACGGACAAGATAGATGGGCTCGAGCTGAGCTCCTATTACGGCTCCAAGTGGCGGGATGAAGTCGGCGGGCCAGACAAGTGCATCAGGCCCGAGGCAGTACGGGTCACGCTGTCTCTTTACGGCGGAAAGATATATACAACCGCAGTGTTCAGATAGAAGCGGTTGGAGAGAAAATGTCCATGGACGGATTGCGCAAAGAGCACGGCGTGGCGCTGCTGACAGCGCTCTTGGTCACGGTATTGTTGATTGCGCTCGTATTGGAGTTCGCGTACGCCACCCGCGTAAGCCTCAGGGCGGCGGCGAATCTCAGGGACAGCGAGCGATCGTATCTGCTCGCAAGATCAGGGGTGAATTTCGTGGGCAAGCTGCTGTCGAGCAATCTCAAGAAGGAGAAGCGGCTGGACAATCTGGAACAGAAGGAATGGCTGAGCGTGCCTGTTCCCGCAGGGGCGGATGCCGAACTCAGGGTGATGTGGTCGGACGAGAGAGGCAGGATAAATGCGCAGCAGGTGCGTGAAGGGAATACATCTTTCATCCGACTGAGCGAGCTGTTTCTCAATCTCGGAATAGATCAAGACGCCCTCACGAGAATCTCCGAAGACAGGAAGAATTTCTCATTCACAGCCGAGCTCCGTCAGTACCTGAGCGAAGAAGATTTCCGTAGGATCGTGGACTTCGTCACCGTATACTCGGACGACAAGATAAACATCAATACCGCGCCAGAGGAGGTTCTGAAGGCGCTCAGGATAGAGCCTTCGCTCATCACCGGGCCGAGGTCGAGCGGACCCATAGAGAGCCTCGACAAGATAGCGGGCATCGAGGCGCATAAAAGCCGGCTCGATGTGACGAGCGATGTATTCAAGGTGACCTCCATGGCGGTAGTCGGCGAATACACGAAGATAGTCGAGGCGGTGATCCGGCGCAGCGCATCGGGCTTTTCCGTCCTCTACTGGAGGGCCATGTGAAGATCGTCGGGCTCAGAATAGATAGGGGAGTGGTATCCGCCTCTGTCGTGATGAAAAGGTTCGGCAGGACAGAGATGGTGGATTCCTTCAGTAGAGGCTTCTCCACCGATGCGGAGCTCATAGATATCCTCAAGGAGAAGGTGGGAACCTGGGCTGGGGCTCGGATGGTTTCGTCCATCCCAGGGAGATATTTTTCACAGAGAATCGTGAGGTTTCCGTTCGAAGATCGAAGGCAGATCGAGAAGGCGCTGCCTTACGAGCTCGAGGACGCGGTGCCATTTCCCCTCGAAGATGTTGTAATAGACCATATGCTGCTTTCCAAACCCCACAAAAAAGCGGAAGGGGAGAGGGAGGCGGTGATCCTCGCGCTCATGCTGTCCAAGTCCGTATTGAAGCAGCACCTGGGCCTCCTGGAGTCCGCAGGGCTGCAACCGCAGGTCATTGTGCCGTCCTATGCAGGGCTCTATCATATTGCATCCATGATGACTACAGAGGGCGTGGTCGCCGTGGTCAGCGGCGCAGACATCTGCGTCAAGGATAATGGAAGGGTCGTGGCATTGAGACACGTCCCCGGCCTCGAGCCGAGGGCGGTTGCCAACACCCTCAGGGCGCTTGAATCTGCGCACAGGATCCGGATAGAGAGAATTTTGTCGCTGTCGGAGGACGGTATAGCTCCGGCGCTTGCTGAAGAGACTGCGATTGCGGTAGAGAGCGTGGTCCCGGAGTTCTCAGGCATAAAACCGCCTGATCCGGTGGGCCTCGGTCTTGCACTTGAAGAGAATCTGAATTTCAGGAAGGGAGAGTTTGCATATCGCAGGGCGGATGCAGCAGAGATACGAAAGAGGCGGACAGTGGTCATCGCAGCGGCCGCCGCCGCGTTTCTGGGGCTCGTAAATATCGGGGTCAAGTATACCATTGTCCGATCTTCCTATGCGCGGCTCGAGAAGGAGATGCACGACGTATATCGCAAGACGTTTCCCGAGTCAAAGGCGAAGGGCGACCTCGTGAAGCTCATGCGCACCGGCATCGAGGACATGAACAAAAAGATAGGTGCGCTCGGCACAGGTGTATCCGCTCTCGATCTGATGAAACTCGTGACAGAGGGCGTGCCTAAAGAGGTCAGGGTGTCGTTCCAGGAATTCAACCTCGAGACGGACAGGTTGAGGCTTTCCGGAGAGGCGGGCTCGTTCGAGGCGGTGGACAGGATAAAGGCGGCACTTCAGAAGACGGAACAATTCTTAGAGGTGACCGTATCCGATACCCGGATGGGCGTGGATAACAAGGTGAAGTTCAGGCTCGATATCAAGCTTAGGCAGGCTGTGTAGACCGGGGGCAAAAGATGAGACAGCTCGAACCGCGGGAGAAAAGGACGCTTATAGCAGGCGGGATTACAGCGCTCTGCATCCTGCTCTACTCGTTCGTATTCGCGCCTCTGTATGACGACTATGCGAAGAAGAAGGAGCGCATTCCCCGTATGGAGAACGACCTCAAGACGATGCGCGCGCTCAGCGAGCAGTATGCGGATATGAAGAAGAGGCTGGAGGAGGTGCAGACCGCATCTTCGAGACGCGGTCCGATCCTGACGGAGATAGAGAACATGACGCGCAGGGCGAACCTGACGGGCAAGGTGGCGTCGATCAAGCCACAGCCTGGGAGCGGGACGGCAGGGCTGAAGGAGGACATAGTAGAGATAAGGCTCGAAAACGTCTCTCTCTATGATATAGTGAACTTCGTATATCTGCTGGAGAAGGACCACCTCAGAATAAAGAAGCTCTATTTCAAGCAGAGGTTCGATAACCCCGCATTCATTAACTCCACTGTTATTATATCAAGCGTGGCGTGATTTCAGGCGGCTGGATGTCCAAACATATCGCGAATAGAAAGCTTATTGTACGGATATTGCTGTACACAGCCTATTTTCTCGCGGCCTTTTTGCTTTTTTTGTACCTGAACCTGCCATTAGACGGTATCAGGTCCAGGCTCGAGCATGAGGTCCATAGCCGAACACCTCTAGAGCTGTCTATGTCGAGACTCTCGGTTGAGCTTTGCGATCTTGTCATGCACGAAGTGGTCATCTCCGACAAAACCGGGAAGGTGCTGTTTGAAAGCCCCAAGGCGCGGCTCGGGATATCATTTCTCGGCCTTATACGCGGCGTATTCTCGGCGAAGATCGACGCAGAGGCGTACGGGGGCGGGCTCTTCATTAAGCTGCGCAGCGGAAAAGACTTCAAGACCTTCTATGTGGATGCGGACGGACTCGATATAGGCTCCTACCGCATGCTGAAAGACCTCGGCATGCAGATTACCGGCGAGGTCGGCGGCAATTTCGACATGACAGGTGAGAACGGCAGGGGAAGGCTCTGGCTCAAGGGCCTCGGATGGCGTGGGCTCAAGATAAAGGGATTTTCCGTACCGGACATCGACTTCGAGCAGGCCTGGCTGGATGCAGAGATGAAAGGCAGCAGACTGTTCATCAAAAAACTCCAGGCGGACGGCAAGGATATCAAAGTAAGAATTTCCGGAGACATAGCGCTCAGACAAAACGGCCAGCTCAACCTCTCTGTCATGCTCAAGCCATCCGAGCCCATCGCACGCGAGCATGCCGGCCTGCTGTCGCTCTTGAAGAAACGGGACTCAGAGGGGTTCTATCGGTTCGACATAGGAGGTACACTCGACGCGCCGGCGCCGAGGTTGTAGGGGCTGTTCAAACAGCTTGACAATCCGGAAACTATATGTCAACCTTGTAGTGCAATGTCTGCGCTGGATGATTATGATTCTGTCACGGCCGCAAGGAATTTTATTCCGCCTAAGAAACCCGGCCCTGTCAAGGCATGCTTCAACAGGCGGCTCGGCTTCGGCCTGCTCGAGGCCTTTCTGCTGTTTACCGTCATTTCCTTCGGCATAATCCTGGGCTTTGACTACTACTCCGCGAAATCCTCTGCAAGGGAGATCGCTGCGAGGCTATTCAATGAACACGCAGCCTCTCTCGCCTCCGGGCTCGGTCGCATACAGACGGTTGTTGACATGCTCTCGACCATGGCCCGGTCCGGCGCATTGAACGGCTACAGAAATCCCGCTGTCGACTGGGGCGCTGCTAACAAACTGCTCATGCCGTTCATGAAGGACCATCCCTTCGTAACATCCATAAACTACGGCAATGACAAGGGCGACGGCTATCTCATCCTGCATGTAGAAGGCGTATGGAAGAACAGGATAAAGCTTGCGAATGATCCAGGTCATGTCACATGGATAAGCCTCGACGAAAACGGGAATGTAAAGGGCATGTCCAGGCTGCGAGATGATTACGATCCCAGGGAAAGGCTGTGGTACCGCATCGCAGGGAATGAAGCGGAGTGGAGCGCGCCGTATGTATTCAGGACCACACGAGACCTCGGCGTCACGGCCTCTGTGAGGATGTCGGGCTCCGAGGTCTTGGGCATAGACATCATGCTCAAGGACCTTTCCGAGCTGTTGTCGGGACTGGGGAGAGATACGGATGAAGTCCTCGCAATAATGGATTCAGACGGGTTCATATGGGCGCATTCAGATGTCAGCAAATTCAATGAATCCATTTCCGGCACCGACTCTGCACCAAAGGCGGTCGACAAGGGATATGAACAGATCCGGGAAGCGGTGAGCACCTATCTCGAGAAAGGGGGGAGGTCCGGGATTATATCGTCCGATGCTCAGACCTTCGCGGCTGTAGCCGCTATACCCATTAAAGGATCGAAGTCCGTATATCTTGTCTCGGTCGGACTGTATGCCAGGCGGCTGGCCGAATTTTTCCGGCTCTCCGTCTTCAAGATGATATTTCTCTCTATACTCATCATGGTATTCTCAGGCATATTTATCAGCCGTTATCTGCTGCCTTTGCGCAGGATCACGCGGGCCGTACATCAGTATAAGCCCGGACGACCCCTAGCCCCTTTTGTTAAAGATAGGGCTGATGAGATAGGACAGCTCGCTGCGGAATTCAGCCGCATGACCGAGGAGATTACAGAGCGCCAACGCTCATTACAGGAGTCGGAGAAGGAGTGCCGTCGGCTCTCAATGGAGTTTCGCGCTCTGCTCGATGCCATCCCGGACAACCTTTCTCTCCAGAACAAAGATTATATTATCCTGTGGGTGAACCATGCTGCAGCAAAACAGTTGGGCATGAAGCCGGAAGATATAGAAGGCAGACGGTGCTATGCCCTTTGGCATAACAAGGACGCACCATGCCAGCCCTGCCCTGTGCGGGAGACCTTCGAGACAGGCAAGGCTGCTGCCTGCACCTTGACGACGCCGGATGGAAGGATATGGGATTTGAGAACCGTGCCGCTCAAGGACGAACATAGTGAGGTGGTGAATGTAATCGAAGTCGGTCGGGATATAACCGAGCATCGAAAGCTCGAGGCGCAGCTCGCCCAGGCCCAAAAGATGGAGGCGGTGGGACTCCTTGCTGGCGGCGTGGCACATGACTTTAACAATATCCTGACTGCGATAATGGGATATGCCAATCTCGCGCAGATGGGCCTGGACCAAGGCTCGCCTTTGAGGCACTACATCCAACAGATACTCGAGGCCTCCCAGAGGGCTGTGGCGCTTACGCAGAGTCTGCTCGCCTTCGGACGGAAGCAGACCATGAATCTCAAAGTCCTGGACTTAAACGAGCTCGTGACGCGCTTTCAGCATCTCCTCAGGAGGCTCTTGAGGGAGGATATCGAGCTTAAGATAGCCACTACGGAAGGCAACATATCCGTGCTCGCGGATCAGGGACAGATAGAGCAGGTGCTCATGAACCTGATCACAAATGCACGGGATGCCATGCCTGAAGGCGGCAGAATAACCATAGAGACCAATATCGTTCATCTCGACGAGCATTTTATAGAGGCGCATGGCTATGGAAGGCCGGGCGCTTATGGATTGATTTCTGTAACAGACACAGGCATAGGGATGGATGAGGCCACCCGGCGGAGGATATTCGATCCATTCTTCACTACGAAGGAGCCCGGCAAAGGAACCGGCCTCGGTCTCGCCATGGTCTATGGTATCGTCAAGAAACATGAGGGGTTCATAAATGTGTACAGCGAGCCGGGAAGGGGTGCCACATTCAAGATATATCTTCCGCTCGACTCAAGCGCGACCCCAAACCCAAAAGATGCAGCTGCGGCATACGAGGACGTTCCAACTGGCAGTGAGACAATACTTGTGGCGGAGGACGACAAGGCGCTTCTCGATCTCGCACGAATCATGCTCGAGAGATTGGGTTATACAGTAATCACAGCGGTAGATGGGGCGGATGCCGTTGAAAAATTCATGAATGGCCGCGACAAGATCGAGCTTGTGATCCTGGACGGGATCATGCCGAGGATGAACGGCAAGGATGCGTATCTCAGGATAAAAGGTATATCGCCTGATATCAAGGCCATATTCATAAGCGGCTATGCCGAAGACATATTCACCAAGGACGGCATCCCCCAGGGTGAGGCCGCCTTCCTTCAGAAGCCTATCTCTCCAATGGACCTAGCCAGAAAGGTGCGAGAGGTGCTGGGCGATGCAGGTGATAGACCTCCCGGCCAATCATAAATTACCAATATATTCAATTAGTTATATCTTGAACAGCTTTTCTGCACTGGGGTCTTGACAATTTCATATTTTTTGGTAAATTCCCGCTTAGCACTCAATATATCAGAGTGCTAAATATCTCGACAGTATAATAACCGTATAATAGAAGTGCTTACAGGAAGGGGGGATGCCGAATGAGGTTGTCCGTCTGCCTGATAGGGCCGTCTGTCTTTACATGAGCATATTCCTGACACGAGACCCATTTAATCAATATAATCCTCGCTGGAGAAAGGAGATGTTTCTATGAGCGTCAAGTTCAAGCCGTTGAAGGAGCGCGTTTTTGTGAGCTATACTGATGAGCTCGAAAAAACAGCAGGCGGACTTTACATCCCGGACACTGCAAAGGAGAAGCCTCAAACAGGGAAGGTGGAGGCAGTGGGCGATGATGTAAAGTCGGTCAAGGTCGGGGACAAGATTCTTTTCGATAAATATTCAGGCTCCAAGATCAACCTCGACAACAAGGAATATCTCATCATCAAAGAAGAAGACATCTTGGGAATTCTTGAATAAAAGGGGGTATGGATCATGGCAAAGCAGCTTATGTTCGATCAAGACGCCAGGGCGGCGATACTAAGAGGGG
>JBBIMH010000037.1:0-25290 GCA_037444505.1 Nitrospirota bacterium
ACCCGCCTGTCCAGGCTTCGATACTGGATCGCTTCTGAGATATGCTCGGAGGAGATATCCTCCTTCCCGTCGAGGTCGGCGATGGTGCGGGCCACTTTCAGGATGCGGTTGTACGCCCTCGCGGAGAGGCCCATGCGGTTCATGGCCTGCTCCATCAACCGCTGGCATGAAAGGTCGATCTTGCAGTATTTTTTGATATGGCGTTGCCTCATCTGGGCGTTTGAGTAGATACCATCGGACATGTATCTCTCCTGCTGTATCGCCCTCGCCTGCGTGACCCTCTCTCGTATGTCCGCAGACCTCTCGGCCTGCTCGTCAGAGGCGATCTCCTTGAACTTTACCGCAGGGACCTCTATATGGATGTCGAAACGGTCCATGAGCGGCCCAGATATCTTCGATCTGTAGGTCTGGATCTGATGGGGCGTACAGTGGCACTGATGGAAGGGATCTCCGAAGAACCCGCATTTGCAAGGGTTCATCGCAGCTACTAGCATGAAGCCTGCGGGATATGTAAGTGAGGTAAGGGCCCTTGATATGGTCACCCTGCCGTCCTCGAGCGGCTGGCGCAGGGCCTCGAGCACATTCCTCTTGAACTCGGGCAGTTCATCCAGAAAGAGCACGCCGTTGTGGGAGAGGCTTACCTCTCCGGGCTTGGGTATCTGTCCTCCGCCTATGAGCCCTGCATCGGATATCGTGTGATGGGGAGACCTGAATGGACGGGTGGCGATGAGGGGCTGGTCTTTGCCCAACAGCCCCATGATGCTGTGGATCTTGGTGGTCTCTATCGCCTCTTCAAAGCTCATTTGGGGCAGGATGGTGGAGAGCCTTCTGGCAAGCATGGTCTTTCCGGAGCCGGGCGGACCGATCATGATGATATTGTGGCCTCCTGCCGCCGCGATCTCAATGGCCCTCTTCGCATGCCCCTGGCCCTTGATCTCTGAAAAGTCCTCTTGATAAACCGAGTACTCCTGAAACGCATCTCTGATATTGATTCGGGTCGGCGTCATCGCCTGTCTTCCGGCAAGGAATTCGACCACCTGCGGAAGAGTATGCATGGCATAGATATCCACTGATTCGACCACTGCCGCCTCTCGTGCATTTTCCGCGGGAAGTATCATGCCCCTGTAGCCCGCCTTTTTCGCGAGGACCGCCATAGAGAGGGCCCCTCTCACCGGCTTCACCCTGCCGTCGAGAGAGAGCTCTCCAACTATGAGATAATCCTTGACCATCTCCTGTGCAAGCACGCCCTCGGCTATGAGCATGCCTATGGCGATGGGAAGGTCGAAGGCAGAGCCCTCTTTTTTGATGTCCGCAGGGGCGAGGTTCACGACTATCTGGCGGAGAGGGAAGTCGAAGCCTGTGTTCTTGAGCGCGGCGCGCACGCGCTCCTTGCTCTCTTTCACAGCCGCATCCGGAAGGCCAACCGTAGAGAAGAACGGCAGCCCCCTGCTCGAGATGTCAACCTCGACCTCGACTGGATATGCATCTATACCGAGCACAGCGGAGCTGATCACCTTGGAGAGCATATATCACCTCTAAAGTCCGGCTCCGAAACCCCTGATCATCCGACGATGTTCATACGGTTGCATTGTTGTGTTATAGCAAAGATGCAGCGCGGTTGTCAAACCTAAAAAACAGGCAGTCATATAATATGCAATGAGCAAAGCGAGCAGTCTGCGAGGGCCTGCGTCATCGAAGAGGCTGCGATATAGAGAGGAGGCCTCAGTTTTCGAACCTGGTGATAAAGGCGCCGATGAAGCGCATGTTGGCAACATACTCCGCGAAGGGGACTTCTTTGACCACCCCGCCGTTCGGGGTGCCCCATTGATTCTGATTCTTGCTGCCTGCGGCGTGGATGAGATACGGCCTGTTGTTCTTGAGCCGGATGATCGCCAGGTGGCCGACTATCTCCTGAACGACTCTTTTGTTCGGGTCTTTAACCCAGAAGACAATGTCTCCGTCCCGAAGACTGTTTTGGACGGATTTCTTCATCAATGCTTCCTTTGGAAGGATAGAGACCTCGTCGCGTCCTCTGGAGCCGGGGATTTTCTTGGTCCTGCCGAGCTCCTCGGTGATATTCCTTCCCCACTTTCCGCTCCAGACCATATCCTCGCCGTACTGGAAGCGTTCGTCGTAGTTCATCACAATGCCGTCATGGATCAGGCCGCGCGTAAGGAATCTGAGCTCGAGCGCCTTTTCAATCGCCTCGGACGGGTCTTGGCTCATGGCGAGCTCTGCAGAGCGGAAGGTAAGATACATACAATCCACCATGTCATCTGCGACAATGCGGTTCGTCCGCACATACCGGCCGAGCGGATCGGGATCATATGGTGTGCCGATGAATCTCGACGCCCAGTACGAGATGCGTTTTCCGAGAGGCAGGGATGATGTCCGCATTTGCGAGACAAGTATCTCGTCGGCAGACATGTCCTTTGGCTTTTTTCTGACCTCTGGGTCAGAGCCGAGAAGGCGGAGCCCGTGGCGGAGTGCATTCGAGTACCTCCGGTCGTATATACCTTTGACCTGGATTGAGCGCTTCGGGACGGCATTAAGAAACCTACCATCGCCTATGTAGAGCCCGTAGCCCTCGCCATGGAAAACGAGCACATCACCAGGTATGAGCGATTTTCTGTCTATGCGTTCGGCCCTTTCAGCCAGACCTGAGCGCGCAGCAGAAAGCTCGAGCCCATTGATGCGATAGACGATGTAGATGAGACCTTCGGTGTCCATGCCCTGGGCTGTAATGCCGCCCGCGAGATGCCGAACGCCGATGAATTGCCTCGCCGTCTGGGCTATCTTCGACGGTTCGATAGAGTCAAGGAGCGGATGGGGTAATACATCCAGCCTGGCATCCGCCTTGTCTATCAAGGCGATCTTCCTGTCCGGAAATACGACCTTATAGTAATCAGAGGATGTTCCGACCACTGGAAGTCTCGTGCCGCCATACAACCACACCTCGTGGTCTCCTGTCTTGTCGAGTATCTTCGACCGCGTCTTCGGCACGCTCACGATCACCCGCTGCCTCGTGTTTTCAAGATTGTTTTTCTGCTTGCCCTTAGGTATGAGCACGGCCTCCTGGTGGATCCATCCTGTCGTGCCGCCCTGGCTCGGGATGCTGATACGCAGGAAATAATCCTTTTTTTCTAGTACAAGCACCTCGTCGGCCATCAGCACCTGCGTAGCGAGACCCGACCTGAAAGCCGGCTCTCTGTGCACATTCGCCAGCGGCATGGAAACAATCCCGGTGACCGCATCAGGGATGTCCGAGGCATGGACGACGGCGGAAACAAAGAATATAAGAAGAAAAAAGACGAGTTTCTTTGTCATATCGCTCTCTATGCATTATCTCTGATGGTCGGGCGCAGATGGACGTTAAAAAAACGGAGAAGGAACAAAAAAGCCTCTCCCGGGCGCGATAAGCAGTGGGTGAATCGGACTGACTCGAGAGCAGGAGGAGCAATTCTCTTTAGAAGGAAATGGTGCCGAAGGGGGGACTCGAACCCCCATGGGTCGCCCCACACGCCCCTCAAACGTGCGTGTCTACCAATTCCACCACTTCGGCACAAAAACTTTTTCGCCACGAATCAACACAGACAGCCACGAAATAAATTACGGTTCGTGAAATTTCGTCTTTGTTCGCGGCTGATTAACTTTACTTCTTCCCGGCTGCCTGCTTCTCATGCACATAGCTGAGCCAGTGGGCGTAACGGCCTTCCTTGCCGTGTACGGCATCGAAGAAGGCCGCCTGCAGCTTCTTAGTGACAGGGCCGGGCTTGCCAGAGCCGATGGTGCGTTTGTCTACCTCTCGGATCGGGGTGATCTCCGCCGCAGTGCCTGTGAAGAAGGCCTCGTCCGCTATATACAGCTCATCTCTTGTGAAGCGCTCCTCCACCAGCCTGAGGTCGAGGTCCGAGGCGATCTGCATGACGCTATCGCGCGTAATGCCTTCAAGTATGGGCGCGGACATAGGCGGTGTCTTGATCACTCCCTTGCGCACGATGAAGATGTTCTCGCCGCTGCCTTCGCAGACATAGCCGTCGGTGTCCAGGAGCACCGCCTCTTCATAGCCGTCCTTGAGCGCCTCGCGCTTTGCGAGCAGAGAGTTCGCGTAATTCGCCGTCGTCTTCGAGCGGACCATGAAGGAGTTCACATGAGGCCTGATGAAGGACGAAATCTTCACCCTGATGCCCTTGTCGAGGCCTTCCTCGCCGAGATAGCTGCCCCACGGCCAAACAGCTATGATGACCTGTGTGGGGTTGGCAGCCGGATATATGCCCATGGCTCCGTAGCCTATGAAGACATGAGGCCTTATATAGCATGCCTCGATCCTGTTCACTCTTATCGTCTCGAGAATAGCCTCGGTGACCTGGCCCCTCGAAAAAGGGATGTCTATCCCGCAGATATGCGCAGACTCGAACAGCCTGTTCACGTGCTCATGAAGACGGAACACGGCAGGACCTGCCTCCGCCTTGTAGCAGCGGATCCCCTCGAAGACGCCTGTTCCATAATGGAGCGTATGCGTGAGCACGTGCACCTTGGCGTCGTCCCACGGCACAAAGTCACCGTTCATCCATATCTTTTCAGTCGGCTGCAGCATGGAAAATATATATAACAGTATGCTGAAAAATTGTCAATCCCTTTTTTCCTGCCGTTCCTCGGGATTTCTTCTCGACCTCGGGATAGGATATTGCGATGCGGGATGAAACTCGAAAAAATTGAATGGCCGAGCCTGGTTTCGCTGCCCCCAACCAGGCTCGGCCTGATAGAATATGATGTTTCCCTGCTCAGAGAATCTAAAAATACAAGTTCAATCCTGCGGCGAGTGTGAATACATCGCCGTCTTCCGACGCGCTATAAGTCGTTCCACCCCCTTCTACCTCATCATAGGTAATAAAGCGATAGATGGCAGCGAGGTTCAATGCGACCTGCTGATTGAAGAAATGCTCCACCTCCACCCCGAGATTTACTCCATCCCCGCTGCGCCCTCTATGACTATGCGCCGCTCGCTCAATCCGCCTGCCGCCGAAGGAAGGTGGGCTTGTCGAGGTCGTCTCCGTCTATGCCCAAGGCCTCGTTCTTGAAGTCGAATGCCTCCTGCCTGCGCTTTGGCTTCTCTATTATCTTCATGTATTCCTTGAGACTGACCGGCCTCTTCACGCGCTCTCGGATGCCTTCTTCGTCAAAGCCTGTCGCTATCACCGTGACCATGACCTCCTCGCTCATCACGGGATTTATGACCGCGCCGAAGATGATATTCGCACCCGGGTCCGCCTCTTCCTTGATTATGGCCGATGCCTCGTTGAGCTCGTATATGCCCAGGTCATTGCCGCCTGTGATGTTTATGAGCACCGCCCTCGCGCCCTTGATGGAGCCGTCCTCAAGGAGGGGGCTGGATATGGCCCTCTGCGCAGCCTCTACCGCCCTGCCCTCGCCGCTCGCAACACCTGTGCCCATCACTGCCCTGCCCCTGTTCGACATGACGGTCTTTACATCGGCGAAGTCAACATTCACATAGCCCGGCACCATGACTACGTCAGAGATACCCTTTACTGCCTGGCCGAGGACCCCGTCCGCAAGCTTGAAAGATTCGAGCAGTGTGGTCTTTTTTTCCGCGAGGTTCAGGAGCCTCTCGTTCGGTATGACGATGAGCGCATCCACATTCTTTTTGAGCTCCTGGAGCCCTTCCTCAGCCTTGTGCATCCTCGTCATGCCCTCGAAGCTGAACGGCTTCGTGACTACAGCGACGGTAAGCGCACCGACTTCCCGGGCAAGCCCTGCAATCACGGGCGCTGCGCCTGTGCCGGTTCCTCCGCCCATCCCTGCAGTAACGAAGACCATGTCTGAGCCTGCAAGCATCGCCTTTATCTTTTCCGCGTCCTCGAGTGCGGCGCTTCGGCCTATCTCCGGATTGCCGCCTGCTCCCCTGCCGCAGGTGAGCTTAGCGCCTATCTGGAGCTTGATGGGCGCCTTGGCGAGCTCGAGCGCCTGCATGTCCGTGTTCGCGACTATGAATTCCACCCCGCGTATGTCCGCAGCGACCATGGAGCTTACTGCATTGCTGCCGCCTCCACCTACGCCTATAATCTTGATCTTTGCAGGCAGTTTTTCCTCATCGAACTGGAACATGCCGACCCTCTTCTCGGCGCTGTCTTCTGCCCCAGCCCTATTCTGGCTTTCTACGAAGTCCATTATATCCTGAAAACCGAGTTCGAGATTGTCGTCCATGGCCCCTCCGTTGCAGTGCAGAGCCAGGGTTTACGGCCTGAAGTGGGAAAATATTCCGGATGCCGTATTCCCTCGACCATGCATTCTGCTATATGTATTCTCCAAGCCACTTCCAGAAACGGCTCAAGACGCCCCTGCCCTTGAATTTGCTCGGGGCTGTATCCTGGTTTTCGCAGCCGTAGAGAACGAGGCCGACGCCTGTTGCATAGATAGGGCTGTTCACCACATCCATGAGCCCTCCTATGTTTCTCGGCGTGCCTCGCCTGATGGGCAGGCCGAGGAAGCGCTCCGCGGCCTCTTGTATGCCTTCCATGAGCGCAGTGCCGCCTGTGAGCACTATGCCCGATGCAAACATATCCTCGAACCCCGTCTTTTTCAGCCTCTGCTGCACCATTCCGAAGAGCTCCTCCACCCTGGGCTCTATTATCTCGGATAGTATCTGGCGCGACAGGAGCCTCGGCGGCCTTCCTCCTACGCTCGGCACATCGAGGGTCTCTTCCGGTTTCACGAGGGCCGAGAGGGCGCAGCCGTATTTTATCTTTATCTTCTCCGCCTCGGAGGCGGGCGTTCTGAGGCCGATCGCGATGTCGTTCGTAAGATGATTTCCTCCTATGGGCAGGACCTCTGTATGCCAGAGGCTGCCTTCGAGGAAGAGGGCCGTGTCCGTGGTGCCTCCTCCTATATCAACGACCACCACGCCGAGATCCCGCTCCTCCTGCGTGAGCACTGCATTGCTCGATGCAAGGGGCTGGAGCACGAGGTCGTTGACTCGCAGTCCGGCGCGGGAGCAGCTCTTTATTATGTTCTGAATAGACGTCACCGCTCCCGTGATGATATGGACCTTCGCCTCAAGCCTCACGCCGAACATGCCCAGGGGGTCTTTGATGCCGTCCTGGTCGTCTATGATGAACTCCTGAGGCAGCACATGGAGTATCTGCTGGTCCATGGGGATGTTTACGGCGCGGGCGGCATCTATCACCCTTGCAACGTCCGCAGGCCCCACCTCCCTGTTCTTTATCGCCACCACGCCCCTGGAGTTTATGCCCTTTATGTGGCTGCCCGAGATGCCCACATATACAGAGTCTATCTGGAGGCCTGCCATCAACTCAGCCTCGCTGACCGCCTTTTTTATGGACTCTACGGTACTGTCTATGTTCACGACCACGCCCTTCTTGAGTCCGTGCGAAGGACTTATGCCTATGCCTATGATGTCGACCCGACCGTCGTCTTTGGTCTCCCCCACGATGGCGCAGACCTTTGTTGTGCCGAGGTCCAACCCTACGATTATGTTCTCCTGTTTTCTTAACACTGCCACCCCCTTTGAAAGGGTCATGGAGCACGGTCATGAACGCGGTCCGTTTTCAGCGTGCGTTCTCGGCCCCTATTGTTTCACCTTCACTGCCGCCTGGCGCTCCGGCCTGAGCTCCACATATGCAAAATCCAGCCCCCTGCGCTTCATGTCCAGGGCGATCTCGGACAGCCGCCGGAGCTTCTCAGGATAGTTGTTTCCACTACCCATGCGGAATTCCTTGCCTGCATACACGACAGTAATCGACTCCGCCGCATCGGCCTTGATTACGACCTTAGGCATCTCCCAGCCGCCTCTTTTGGAAAGTTCCGAGATGAGCAGCAGCGATTCCTTTACTGCCCGGTCCTCGAGCTCCCTTCCTATCAATGCCGCCTGGCTGCGTGATATGATCCTGGGTACGGCCGGGATCCCTCTGTCCGAATGCACCTTCTCCATCACCATACCCGTATCGTCGATCAAATACCTGCCTGACGATGTCTCGACTATCGCTGCGGGCTCGCGTTCGGTAATCTGGACTCGTACCTTGTTCGGCAAGCCCCTGAATATCCTGATGTCCTTGACCCACGGGTGCTCCGCCGCCGCCCGGGCCGCTGAGTTCATGTCCACGAGGAATATGTTCTGTCCCGCAAACGCCTCACGGAATATTTCGAAATCCTTCTCTGTAAGCCTCCGCACTCCCTGGATTTCCACCGCCTCGACAAGAAACATCTCGCTCTGCGCGAACCATCTGTAACCCAACCACCCGAGGTACGAGCCGGCGGATATCGCTGCGATCAAGAAGAGCCTTGCCAAGACACGACCTGTCTTTGCGGCCGATGCGCTCTTTCTGGCCGGAGATACGCGGCGCACCACGGTTGTCTTTGCGGACGTCATCCTGTATCTCCTCGGGACCTTTACGTTCTTATAGTCTCTCATAACTTTTATCTATATACTATAAACGGCATCGGCGTTTTCGGGTCTATATACTTTGTTCAATCGCCAGTCGCAGTATCTCCTCCACGAGGTCCGGAAAAGAAATCCCCACCTTCTGTGCAATCTCGGGCAAGAGGCTGGTCTGGGTCATGCCGGGCAGGGTGTTGACCTCGAGTATGTACGGCGAGCCGTCGTCTGTCACAATGAAGTCCACCCTGCTGTATCCCCTGCAGCCTATGCAGTTGTGGGCGAGGAGGCCTGCCTCGAGCGTCCTCTTGTATATGTCTTCCGGGATCCTCGCAGGGAAGAAGTGCTCAGACATTCCCTTTTCGTATTTCGCCTCGTAGTCATAGAAAGACCGCTTGGGCACGATCTCTATGGCGCCCAAGGCCCTGTCACCGAGTATGCCGACCTGGACCTCTTTCCCCTTTATGTACTTTTCTATCAGGACATCCCGGCCGTATGAGAACGCGATATTGAGCGCAGGTTCTATCTCTTCCGGTTTATTGACAATGCTCACCCCGACGCTGGACCCCTCAGCCCTGGGCTTGACTACTGCAGGATAGCCTATTTCCTTTTCTATCAAACCGCTCGCGCCGGATCTCGACCCTGCCGACACGAGGCAATAGGGGCCGACGAGCAAACCCGCCGCCTTGAACATTGTCTTCGCAGCCGCCTTGTCCATCCCGATGGCGCTCGCGAGTATGCCCGAGCCGGTGTATGGAATGCCCATTATCTCGAGCAGCCCCTGGATCGCTCCGTCCTCTCCATATCTGCCGTGGAGAGCGATGAAGGCCGCTCCGATGCCTGTCATGGCTATGGCCTCTGGTGCATTCCTCCCGATGTCTATCCCGACCGCATCATAGCCTTTGCCCCGCAGGGCATCGAGCACGGCCCTGCCTGTCGCCAGAGAGACATCTCTCTCCGAGGAGAGACCGCCCATCAGGACGCCGATCCTCTTTTCAGTCGCTAATGCCATATCTCCGCCTTTCGGCATCGAAATCCCATGCGATGTCCGGGTCTCCTCAATCCTCTCCTATTATCTTTATCTCCGGCTCGAGCTTCACACCGTGGATCTCGAGCACCTTTTCCTGCACCTTCGCTATGAGCGCGAGCACGTCCTTGGCGGTCGCATTTCCTGTGTTGACGATGAAGTTCGCATGTTTGTCCGATACCTGCGCCCCGCCGATTGCGAGGCCCTTGAGACCCGCTGTATCGATCAGCCTCCCGGCGGACTCGTCGAGCGGGTTCTTGAATATAGAGCCTGCGTTCGGAAATCCATAGGGCTGGGTCTTTTTTCTCGCCTCAATGATTTCGCGTATGCGGAGCCTTATCTTATCGCGGTTGTCCAGCCTGAGCACGAGCCTTGCCTCTACGACCACATGGCCCTTCGGCACATCCGCCGTCCTGTAGCCGAACTCCATGTCTTCCCTGTTTCTGGTGACCAGCCCTCTATCCGGCGTGAGCATCATGACGCTGTCTATCACGTCTCCGATCTCTCCTCTTGCAGTGCCTGCATTCATGCAGACCGCCCCGCCTACCGTGCCCGGGATGCCTGTTGCGAATTCAAGGCCTGTAAGGGATTTCTCCACTGTATAGGCGAGCAGCCTCGGAAGCGGCGCTCCCGCCTCGGCCCTGAGCACTGAAAACGTGCCCCCGATGGATCTATAGGATCTCTCGGACTCGATCGCGACCAACCTCTCCATGCTCACCACAACACCCCTCACCCCGCCGTCTCTCACAAGCAGGTTTGTTCCGCCGCCCAGCATGAAGAAGGGGAGGCCTATTGTCTTGAGCTCTCTGATCAGGTCGATCAAATCCTCCCTGTCCTGAGGTACGACGAAGAAATCGGCAGGCCCGCCTATCCTGAATGACGTATGCCTGCTCATCGGCTCATTGAGTCTTATCTCTCCCCGGAAATTGGCAAGTCTCATAGGATGCTATCCGTCCTCTTTGAGCCTCTCGAGCACAGCCTCTCCGACCTTCCATACATCTCCTGCGCCGAGGGTCAAAAGCGCATCGCCCTCGCGCAGTCTGCCGACAAGGCGCTCTATGAGCGCGTTTCTATCCGGTATATACTCCGCGTCCCTGTGTCCGTGCCGCCTTATCCCTTCGCAGACCACCCTGCCGGAGATCCCTTCGATAGACGGCTCGCCTGCAGCATATATGTCCATTACGATGACCTCATCGGCCTGATTGAAGGCGGTGAAGAACTCCTCGAGCAAACGCTCCGTCCGTGTGTAGCGATGCGGCTGGAAGACGCTGACCACCCTTCGACCCAGGCCCGCCTTTGCAGCGGCCAGCGTGGCCCTTATCTCGGTGGGATGATGGCCATAGTCGTCGATTATCATTATGCCTTTAGCTTCACCTTTTATCTGGAAGCGTCGCTGCACGCCGCTGAACTCCTTGAGCGCCCTGCGTATCACCTCCGTATCGACGTCCAACTCGCGCGCCACCGCGACGGCAGCAAGGCTGTTGTTTACATTGTGGAGACCCGGAACTGAGAGCTCGAACCATCCGAGGTCCTCGCCTCTATAGAGCACCCTGTATCTCGAGCCGAGCGGAAAGAGCGAGATGTCCCCAGCCTGATAGTCCGCCTGGGTGCTCATGCCGTATGTGATGTAGCGCTTCTCTATGCTCGGGATGAGCGACTGGATGTGCCTTTCGTCCAGACATAGTATGGCGACGCCGTAGAATGGAATCTTGTTAATGAAAGTCAAGAATGCACGCTTGATCTCGTTTATGTCTTTATAGAAGTCCAGGTGCTCTTCGTCTATGTTCGTGACGACCGCGATCGTCGGAGAGAGCTTCAGAAAACTTCCGTCGCTCTCGTCCGCCTCGGCGACAAGGAAGTCTCCCTGACCGAGCTTTGCATTCGAGCCGAGGCTGTTCAGTTTGCCCCCAATGACCACGGTTGGATCTATACCGCCTGCTGCGAGCACTGTCGCGACCATGGAGGTAGTGGTGGTCTTTCCATGTGCTCCGGCGATTGCAATGCCGTATTTGAGCCTCATGAGCTCGGCGAGCATCTCCGCACGGGGGATCACGGGTATCTTTCTTTCCTGGGCCACGACCACCTCCGGATTGTCTTTTTTCACGGCGGATGACACGACGACGACATGCGGGCTGTCTATGTTTTCGCTTTTATGGCCTATTGAAATCACTGCGCCCAAGGACCTCAGCCTCTCCGTCGTGTCGGATTCCTTGAGATCGGAGCCGGTGACTTGGTAGCCCAGGTTCAGCAGGACCTCTGCAATGCCGCTCATCCCGATGCCGCCGATGCCCACAAAATGAATATGTTTAATTTTCTTGAACATATATCCTCAAGAGATCCGCGATCTCACCTGCTGCATTTGTATCCATTCGTCCTGCCATGCGCTTGGTCGAGCGCCTGTATCCCTCGATCGCCTCTGCAAGCCTTCGGCCTGTCAGGTCCTTCTGCAGGATCACCCTGGCTTCACAATGCGCGGCTAGGCTCAAGGCATTATACTCCTGATGATTGTCCGCTGCAAAGGGATAGGGGATGAGCACCGCGGGCTTCCCAAGCACGGACAGCTCCGCTACCGTCGTGGCGCCGGAGCGCGAAACTACCAGGTCCGCCAGTGCATAGGCAGATGCCATATCGAATATATACGGCACCGCAGCCGCCTTGATGCCCGCAGCGGCATAGGCCGCGCGCACCTCCTCCACATCCTTCTCGCCAGTCTGGTGGAGTATCTGGATGTCCGGGATGCCGCTGAGCAGAAATGCCGCTTCTTTCATGGCCATGTTGATCGCGTGCGCGCCTGCGCTCCCGCCGAACACGAGTACAGTGTATCTGTCCGGCTCGAGGCCGAACTCTTTCAACGCCTTTTCCCTGTCTCCGCGTTCGATCCCCTGTCTCACCAGCGGCCCGGTGCAAAATATCTTCTCGGCCCTGAAGAAACCACTTGCATCGTAACCGGGGAACGAGAGCACCACCTTTTGTGCGAGCCTCCCGAGCAGCCTGTTCGCAAGGCCCGGATATGCATTCGGCTCTATGATGATGAGCGGAATGTTTTTCATCCATGCCGCAACACCCATGGCAGCAGAGGCATAACCTCCGAGCCCCACGACAACTGCCGGCGCCTCTTCCTTGATGATTTTCAATGCATGCATCAGGGCCGCTGGAAGGCCGAACAGTGTTCTCATGACCGCCGACAGGCCCATCCCCTTTATTCTCCCGATCTTCATGAATCGTACAGGCAGCGACTCCTTCGGCAGGACCCTCGCCTCTATGCCCTGCTCAGTACCGACGAACAGGACATGATTTCCTCGCCCCTTCAGGACCTCCCTCGCGAGCGCAATGCCCGGATACAGATGGCCACCCGTCCCTCCGCCTGCGATGATGACCTTCACTTATTCCAAGCCCCCTGACCCATGACCCAGGTCATGTCTGTTTCGATATATTTAGCAGCACTCCGGCTGCAACGAGGCTCACCACCAGAGATGAGCCCCCATAGCTCACGAATGGCAGCACAATCCCCTTCGTCGGCAGCAGCCCCGTCACCACCGCCATGTTTACGAACGCCTGGAGCGCTATAAGCATGGTGACGCCGAGCGCAAGGTATCTGCTGAACAGGCCGGGGGCCCTGAGCGATATGCGTATCCCCCGCCACAGTATGATAAAAAACAGGACGAGCACGGCGAGTGCGCCGATAAGGCCGAGTTCCTCGCCGATGACAGCATATATGAAGTCGGAGTGGCGCTCCGGCAGAAACAGCAGCTTCTGTCTGCCCTCTCCGAGCCCCCGTCCGAATATGCCTCCGCTCCCGAAGGCGAGAAAGGACTGGATTATCTGATGTCCTGCGCCGGTCGGATCGGCCCATGGATGGAGGAATGCAAATATCCTCCTTTGGCGATAGGCCGTGCCGGCCACTGCAAAGTATGCGAGCGGAAGCGCAGCCAGTGCCAGACCGAGGAGGTGCGCGAGTCTCGCCCCTGCAGCGAACAGCATGACCACAGCCACACCTGCGAGGATCACTGCGGTTCCGAAATCGGGCTGGAGCGCTGAGACCAGCATGAATGTCCCTGTAACCACGAGCGCAGGCAGAAGACCGTTCGCAAAGTCCCTGATCCGACCCTCCTTGTTCGCTGTGTAATAGCTCAGATATACTGCGAGTCCGAGTTTGGCCGGCTCGGACGGCTGGAATGAGAGCGTGCCGAGCCTTATCCATCTGCGTGCGCCGTTTATCTCAGTACCCAGCCCGGGCACGAGCGTGGCCGCCATGAGCAGCAAGGACGCCAGAAGAATAACGACAACCGTCTTCTTCTCACCCAATATCAGGTGGTCCGTGTTGACGGCGATGATCATGAGGCAGAGGCCTATTATCGCCCACAGCACCTGTCTCTTCATAAAGAAGGCGGGATCGCCATAACTGGAAAGCGCCACCACGCTGCTCGAGCTGTAGACCATCACAATGCCGACCACAAGAAGTAGCATGACGGCCGTAAGGAGCGCCTTGTCGGTGCGTTCATTCACATCAGATGCTGCCATCTATTTTCTCGCTCCCTTGTCACAGCTCCATCACCGTCTGCTTGAACCTCCTGCCGCGGTCCTCGAAATCCTTAAACATATCGAAGCTCGCACACGCCGGAGACAAGAGCACCACATCTCCGGATACCGCCTTTTCGGATGCAAGCCGGACCGCCTCCTCGAGGCTTGCAGCAAACACTGTTTCCGCCGCCCGGCCGAGCGCCTCATGCATCTTGGAAGCAGCCTTGCCGATCAGAATAAGGAGCTTGACTTTGCGCCTGAAAAGCTCGAAAAGCGGGCTGAAGTCGCTCCCTTTGTCAAGCCCTCCTGCGATGAGTATTACGGGTTGGTCGAAGCCCTCTAAGGACTTGACCACCGCGCCCACATTTGTACCCTTCGAGTCATTGATATACGTCACTCCGTCTTTGGTCCTGACGAACTCGAGCCTGTGCTCGAGGCCCGGAAACTCCCTGAGCACCGCCTCTACAGAAGCCTTGTCCGCTCCTGCGGAGATGGCCATGGCCGCGGCCGCTATTGCATTCTCGATGTTATGGACGCCCTTGATCTTCATGTCCTCTATGCGGCATATCCGATGACCCTGGAACCATATAGCTCCATCCGCTGCATAGGCCCCGTGGGCATAACTCTCCAGCCTCGAAAACGGTATGACCCTTGAGCGCGCTGTCTTTTCCATCGCCCTGACCACTGGATCATCGTAGTTCAATACGAGCATGTCGTCCTCTGTCTGGTTCATGAACACCCTGGCCTTCGCCTCGGAATATTCATGCATGTCTTTGTATCTGTCCAGGTGGTCCTGTGTCACATTGAGGATCGATGCGATCCGCGGCCTGAATGTCTCTATATCCTCGAGCTGGAAGCTCGACACCTCGGCGACGATCCAGTCCTTGCCTTTGAGCCGCGCAGGCTCTTCTGTGAGCGCGTTTCCGATGTTGCCCGCGACAAGCACGTCCCTGCCTGCTTTTTCGAGCATCATGCCTGTGAGAGTGGTGACCGTGGACTTACCGTTCGTGCCTGTAATCGCGATGAATTTCGAATCAGACAGCAGCCAGCCGAGCTCGAGCTCGCTTATCACCTTCACTCCCTTCTGTTTCGCAGCTTTCGTCTGCGGTAACTTGGGCACCCCGGGAGAAAGCACTATGACGTCCGCCTCCAGGAATATCCTCTCAGGATGTCCGCCCGCAACGATCGTAACCCCCCTGCCCAGCATCTCTATCTGCGGCTGGAGCTGAGACAGCGGTTTTTTGTCGGTTACGGTCACCTCAGCTCCGAGACGCAAAAGCGCACGGGCGGCTGCGACCCCGCTCCTGGCAAGCCCTACGATTAGAGCCTTCTTTCCCTTGAAATTCGCCTGCACAGGCCCTCCGATCTCCAAATTACCTACAATCATATATCACATCATCTCCTAAGGGAGCGGTCTTGCATCAGGTATCCCCCCTTGATCAACGCAGCTTGAGCGAGCTCAAGGACACAAGCGCAAGTATGATGCCCACTATCCAAAACCTTACTATGACCTTCGACTCCGGCCATCCTATCTGCTCGAAGTGATGATGTAGAGGCGCCATCTTGAATATCCTCTTTCCGCCGGAGAGCTTGAAGTACGCCACCTGGAGCATCACGGACACAGCCTCGAGGACAAATATACCGCCGACCACGACGAGTATGAGCTCGTGCTTCGTAACGACCGCAAGGGTGCCGAGCGCCGCGCCGAGGGAGAGGGAGCCTACGTCTCCCATGAACACCTCAGCGGGATGCGCATTGTACCAGAGGAACCCGAGGGACGCGCCTAGCAATGCACCGCAGAAGACAGCCAGCTCTCCGCTGCCCGGTATGTACTGAATCTTGAGGTATTCCGCGATGATCTTGTTCCCGCCTATGTAGACGAGCACCGCGTTCGCTGTAGATGCGATGCCGACGAGACCAATGGCGAGTCCGTCGAGCCCGTCCGTGAGATTGACGGCGTTAGATGAGCCCACTATCACCAGCACCGCAAAGGGCACATAGAACCAGCCCAGGTCGATCAAGAGCTTCTTCATGAACGGCACAGAGAGTTTCGTTGCATTCGGGTCATGGGGATTGAAATACAGAAACAGGCCTATTGCGAGGGCTGCAAAGAGCTGCAATGCGAACTTGTGCTTTGCACGCAGACCTGTCGATTGTTTCTTGACAACCTTCAGATAGTCGTCCCAGAAACCTATCCCGCCGAATGCGATGGTTGCGAACAGCACCACCCAGACATACCTGTTGGAGAGATCGGACCAGAGGAGGGTGGCTGAGATGATCGCTGCAATAATGAGGATACCGCCCATCGTAGGGGTCCCTTGCTTGCCGAGATGAGTCTGCGGACCGTCGCTGCGGACGTGCTGGCCTATCTTGAGCAGCCTCAGCCGCTGTATGACATAGGGACCTAACAAAAAGCTCACGAGAAGGGCGGTGAGGGCTGCGCCCGCGCTCCTGAATGTGATGTACTTGAATACATTGAAGCCGGAAAACGTCGAGTGCAATGGATACAGCAGATGATACAGCATCAGAATTCCTCCAGTATCTTTTCCATCTTCATGCCGCGGGAGCCCTTTACCAGTATGGCGTCGCCCGGCCTGGACTTCTCCGCCAGCAGCCTTGCAGCCTCTGAGTGCGAGCCTACTTCTATAATACGCGCAGGCATCATGCCTGCGGCTGCTGCACCCTCTGCTATATGCCTCGCCAGCCCCCCCACAGTTATCAGCAGGTCTATGCCGAGCCTGGTTGCTGCAGCGCCCACATCCCGATGCGCCTCCGGGCCTGCCGGCCCCAGCTCGAGCATGTCGCCTAAGACCGCAATGGCCATCCTGCCGGGCCTCAGCGATACGAGCGTTTCGAGCGCGGCCTCCATCGAGCGCGGGTTTGCATTGTAGCAGTCTTCGAGCACGAGCCTGCCCTTTATATTTTTCAGCTCGGAACGCATGCCTGACGGCAGAAACTCCTCGAGGCCGAACTTGACATTATCGAGGGTCGCGCCTGCAGAAAGGGCTGCTGCGGCGGCGGCGAGCGCATTGTACACATTGTGCCTGCCGATCGTCCTGAGCCTCACAACCGCATCGCCGTCTCTCGAATGGAGCTTGAAATCCGTCCAGTCATTCTCCTGTTTTATTTCCGTGGCATATACATCCGCGTCTCCGCCCAGACCGAAAGACGCCACCCTGCCTGCGAACTTGGCCTTGAGAATGCCGAAGTACCGGTCGTCTGCATTGAGCACAGCAGTACCGTCCTGTTTTATGTTTTCGAGAAGCTCGCCCTTTGCCTGGGCTACGGCATCGAGGCTGCCCAGAAACTCGAGATGTGCCGGGCCGATGTTGGTTATGACCCCTATGTCGGGCTGGGCGAGTCGCGCAAGCAGCGATATCTCGCCGGTGTTGCTCATACCCATCTCTATTACAGCGGCCTTATGGGTTTTATTGAGCCTCATGAGCGTCAGCGGCACGCCGATGTGGTTGTTCAGATTGCCCTCTGTCTTCAGGACCGGCCCCGTCTGCATGAGTATGCCCGCAAGCATGTCCTTTGTTGTTGTCTTGCCGTTGCTGCCGGTGATGCCTATGACCGGTACGGTGAATTTCTTTCTGTGTAGGGCGGACATCTCCTGCAGCGACAGCAGCGTGTCTTCGACAGGTATGATGTTCTTCATGTTGCAGAGGCTCGCATACTTGCTTTCGAGCACCGTCCTCTCAACCATCGCGCCCCAGGCGCCCTTTTTTATCGCCTCGTGAACGAAGTCGTGGCCGTCGAACCTCTCCCCCTTTATCGCTACAAAGAGCTCGCCTTGCTTTATGGTCCTGGAGTCGATAGAAACCCCCTTTATCTCCATCATCTCCACCCCCCGAAGAATCCCCCTCAGATATATTTCATAGCGCTGCTTCATAGACAGTATGCCGATCCGCCGCATTATGGAGGAGGCATCCATGAATGAGCCCTACCTACCAAGCGCCTTCCTGATCGCACGCCGCGCCTCCTCCCTATCATCGAAGCCAAGCCTTTCGTGTCCGACTATCTGGTAGTCCTCATGGCCCTTGCCAGCAAGAACCACTACGTCGTTCTGTCTTGCGATCTTCATCGCGGTCTCTATCGCCGCCCTCCGGTCAGGTATGACCAGATACGGAGTCCTGCCGTCTTCCGTCTTGTCCGAAATGGGCGGCCCCTCGAGCCGCGTGCCCTTGTCTTTCATGCCCTCTTCTATCTCGGCGATGATCGAGAGCGGATCCTCGCTTCTCGGGTTGTCCGAGGTAAGGATGACCAGGTCGCTCGCATTTATGGCCACCCTGCCCATCTTAGGCCTCTTTGATCTGTCCCTGTCGCCTCCGCATCCGAATACTGTTATCACCCGCGACACGGACATCTCTCTCACAGCTTCGAGCAGACGGACTAGGGCATCTTCCGTGTGGGCATAGTCCACTATCACGCCGAAGCCCTGGCCCTCGTCTATCTTCTCCATGCGACCCGGCACTTGCTGCATATTCTTTATGCCTCGATATATATCGTCGCTCCGAAGACCCAGCGCAATGGAGATGCCTGCCGCTGCAAGTATGTTGTAGACATTGTGCCTGCCTACGAGCCGGGTTTCTATATCGATCGGACCGATAGGCGTCTTCATCCTGAATGCGAGGCCGTCCAGGCTGTGTTCTACCATGCCTTCAGGCCTTACGTCCGCATCTTCGGACATGCCGAATGTGATGACCCGCGCCTGAGTCGAGGCCATTATCCGCCCGGACCTGGGGTCGTCCATATTTACTACCGCTGTCTTGTCCTTGGCGAGGCCCGTAAACAGCCTGAGCTTCGCCCTGAAATACGACTCCATGTCCTTGTGAAAGTCCAGATGGTCCTGAGTCAGGTTCGTGAAAGCGGCTGCCTCGAACACGCAGCCCTTCGTGCGGCCGAGCTCGAGGGCGTGTGATGAGACCTCCATGACGCAATGGCTCGCTCCAGCCTCCAACATCCCGCTGAGCAGCCTCTGAAGCTCTATGGACTCCGGCGTCGTGTTGGGTGCGGGATATACCTTGTCTCCGATGCGATAGTCTATCGTGCCTATGAGGCCTGCCATCCCGCCCGCCGCCTCGATCGCGGACTTCGTAAGATAGCTCGTCGTTGTCTTGCCGTTCGTCCCTGTGATGCCTATGAGCTTCAGCCTCTCGGACGGCCTCCCAAAGAATTCCAGAGCGAGAAGAGAGAGCGCCTCCCTCGTATCATCCACAAGCACAACAGGCCGGTTGAGTGCACCGATTCCGGCTCCGCGCTCTGCAACGATGCAGACCGCGCCCCTTTCAACGGCCTGCGATATAAATCTGTGGCCGTCCGCATTGAACCCTCGGACGGCCACGAATATGGAGCCGGGCGCCACCTGCCTGGAGTCATGGGTGATGTCTCCCACTTCGCATTCCGGGTCCATATTATGCGGAAGCGGTGCCTCCTTTCCGAGCACATTTAACAAGCGTCCGAGTTTCATCTCGATACGAGGAGCAACCCCCCTTCCGCGTCGTCCGGCCGGAGCCCGAGATATGAGAGGCTTTGCTCGGCCACCGCCTTGAATACAGGGGCGGCGACACTGCCTCCCCAGACATTCGAGCCTTCGGGCGTGTCTATCATCACGAGTATGACAAGGCTGGGATCTTTTGCAGGCGTGAAGCCGGCAAATGAGACTACATAGTCCTTCTTGGAATACTTGCCGGTCCTGGCATCCACCTTCTGTGCAGTCCCTGTCTTGCCCGCGGCGGTGTAGCCCGACGGCTTCGCCTTCTGTCCCGTGCCGTTCGTCACCGCCCTTATCAACATCTTGGTAAGAGCTGCACAGGTCTCTGCTGACGCCGCCCGACCCATTTGCTGAGGAGTGAATCTCCTGCCCTCTCTACCTTCTCTGTCTATGATTTCACGCACTGTGTAGGGCTTCATCAGGATGCCGTTGTTCGCGATCGCTGCATATGCAGAGGCGATCTGGATGGCCGTCACGCCGATCTCCTGGCCGATGGCTATCGAGCCGAGCGACACGCCTGACCAGAGGCGGTAGTCCTTGACGAGGCCCGTAATTTCGCCCGGAAGGTCGATGCCTGTCTTCCTGCCGAAGCCGAATGATGTTATGTATCTGAAGAATCTCTCCCTCCCGACCCTTTGGGCGGCCTTGACTGTGCCCACATTGCTCGATTCCGCGATCACGTCTGTAAATGTGAGCACCCCGTGCCTCTTTGCATCATTTATCACCCTGTCCGCGACCTGTATCTTTCCAGCGCTGCAATCGAATCTCTCGAGCGGATGGACTATGCGCTCCTCCAGGGCTGCCGCAGCCAAGATAGGCTTGAATATGGAGCCCGGCTCGAAGGCGTCCGTCACCGCCCTGTTGCGCCAGTCGCTCGGTCTGTAGTTCTTAGGCGCGTTGGGGTTGAAGGGCCTACTGCTCGATGACCTCACGGCAAGCGCAAGTATCTCGCCTGTCTGCGGGACCATCACTATCAGCACCCCGGCCTTTGCCCTCGTGCCGCTGACCGCCTTGTCGAGCTCTTTCTCCGCTATATACTGGATCACCTCGTCGATCGTCAGCACGATGTCTTTGCCCGGTTTCGGAAGCCGAAACTGGAAGCCGGGGCCGCCGGGAAAGACCGTTCTGCCGAATGCATCCTTCTCCGCGAGCACCCATCCGCCGATACCGCGCAGCTCTTTATCGTAGGCGAGCTCGATGCCCTCTATGCCCTCGTTGTCGATATTCGTAAATCCGAGCATGGCCCCGGCCAAGCTCTTTTTGGGATAGAACCTCCTCGATTCAGTAATCAGCCCAACCTCTCTGAGCCCGAGCGCCTTTATCTTTTCGGCACGTTCCGGCTCTATCTTTCTCGCCAGCCAGACGAACCGCCGCTCGGTCGAGAGCCTGGCCTTTATGCCTGCTGGATCTTCCTGGAGTATAGGCCCAAGTTTTTTTGCGAGCTGAGCAGGGTGCTTCACCATGGCAGGCACCCCATACACCGAGTCCACATCAAGGCTCACTGCGAGCACCCTGCCCTTACGGTCGAAGATAGTGCCCCGTTTCGGCTCGAGCTTTACGATGCGTTGCTGCTGCCGCTCTGCACGCTCCGAGAGCTCTCCAGCCATGATGACCTGGAGATAGAAGAGCCTGCCCGCCACGAGACCGAAGCCCAGGCCGATCAAGAGAAACACTGGTATTATCCTGGAGCGGTGTTCCATGATAATCTACTCTTTCTGCCCGGCGGGCCTCTTCACGACCACGATGTCCTGCTTGGCAGGCCTTGTCATGCCGAGCCTCTTGACGGCAATCTCCTCTATCCGCGAGGGAGAGGCGAGACTCGATGCCTCTATGCGCAGGGAGCGGTTCACCCTCTCGAGCTCCTGCTTCTCCTTTTCGAGCGCCTCTATGCGGTAGCCGAGCTGGACGATCTTTACCTTCTCCCCGACATAGAGTATGAGCCCGCAGACAATAAGGCAGGCGATCAGCACCCGCCTCAGACCCCGGCGCCCGCCCTGTTCCAAGATGAACACCCCTATGTTTCCGGTCCTCGTATTCATGACACCTATCGAATACAGATAAGACTGCGATTATGCATCGAGTTTCTTCGCCGCCCTCAGTTTCGCGCTCCTGGATGCGGGGTTACGCATAACCTCCTCCTGCGAAGGGAGCACAGGCCTCTTGGTCAACACCTTTAAGGAAGGTCTTCTCCCGCACATGCAGACCGGCATGCGGTCCGGGCATATGCAAGGGTTCATCGCCTCTCTGAAGACCTGCTTCACGATCCTGTCCTCGAGCGAATGAAAGGAAATGACGACGATTCTGCCTCCCGGCCTCAATAATGATATGGCCGCTTCGAGCCCGTGTCTCAGGCTTTTGAGCTCGTCGTTGACGGCGATCCTGAGTGCTTGGAACGTCCTGGTCGCCGGATGTATCCTCCTCGGGCCTTTCGGCGCAACCCTCTCGATTATCTCTGCGAGCCGTCTCGTCGTGGTTATGGGGCCCAATCGCCTCGCATTCACAATCGCCCTCGCTATGGCGGCGGCCTGCGGCTCTTCCCCGTATTCTTTTATGATCTTCTTGAGCCCCTCGACAGAAAGATCATTAACGAGGTCGGCTGCGGTCAGCCCGAGCCTACTGTCCATGCGCATATCAAGTGGGCCGTCGAGCATGAAGCTGAATCCGCGCTCGCCGGACTTAAGCTGAAACCACGAAACCCCGAGGTCGAGAAGCACGCCGTCCACTGCGCTATAACCCAACTCCGCCGTAACGGCCTCCATATATCTAAAGTCCGCCTGTCTCATTACGGCCCTGGAGCCGAACACTGCAAGCCGCTGCCTGCTCCTCTGAACCGCATCCGTGTCGCGGTCGAGTCCGATAAGCATGCCGTCCGGAGAAGAGCGCGCCAGTATCTCTTCGGCATGGCCTCCGCCGCCCACGGTTGCATCCACATATATACCGCCAGGCCTCGGCATGAGAAGGTCCACTGCCTCATGCAGCATGACTGATTCATGCTCTATGCCCTGGTGCAGAGCGTCGAGCCGGAATTGATTCCCTCCGTTTTGGGCGGCGTTGGATCTTCCTCCGTGGCCTCTGTCCGGCCCGCTCTTCATGCCCCCTTTGTCCATCACAACCCCAGCGGGAGGTTGATTATGGGCTTTGTGACGCCGAAGCTCTTGGCGGCCTGCTGTGGCGAATCGAAGACCTGGAATTCATCATACACGCCGGTCGCCCTGAAAATGTTCTTGATGTAGTCCGACATGCCTGCAAGTTTTATATCGCCGCCGAAGGCGAGCAGCCTCTTTTTCTCCTCGACGAGTGTCGGCAAGATAGTAAAATTTACATGCTCCACAGCCTCGAAGTTTATGATGAGGCCGTAGATCTCGCCCTTGATGAGCTGGCCGATGACGCGGTCTATCTCGGCCATCTTCGCGCCGTCGATCTCGCCTTCGAGATTCAACTGGAACACCTTGATTTTGTCGGTCTTGTCGCTCATCGCCTATAGCCCGAGAGACGCCAGGGCCTCGCCTATCTTAACTGCATTCTGAGAGGCCCTGGCCTGCCACGCCTCTATGTCCCATATCTCTATCTTGCTGATGATCCCGACCATTATCACGTTTTTGTTGATGCCCGCGCGCTCTCTGAGCCCAGGCGGGATCAGTATGCGGCCCTGCTTATCGAGTTCGCACTCTATGGCCGAGGAGAAGAAGAACCTCATGAAGTCCTTCACCTCCTGCTGCATCATGGGAAGGCCCTTGATCTTCTCCTCGAGCTTCTCCCACTCCTCGAGCGGATATACAGTAAGGCACCTGTCGAAGTCCATTGCAATGACGAGCCTGCCGTCGTATCTCTCGATTAGGATCTCCCTGAACTTGGCAGGCACGCTCACCCTTCCCTTCGCATCCACAGTATGCTCGAAGCTGCCCCGGAACATAGCCCTCCCAGCAGAAACCACTATTTCCCACTTTATACCACCCGTTGGCCAAAGTATATCTTTCATCCAGACACATGTCAAGAAAAAATATCCATTTTTTGGGCTGTTACATGGTGGGGATATTTAAATCGTGGCTCTTTTTTTTGTGATGACATTACCGGTCTAAGCGGGTATTATTTGAAAAGCTCTATTGCTGCGTATGCTTGATGCGGCATCAACAAGGTCTTTCAGGTTTATTTGACATGCCGAACAGAATGGACGAGAGCTTCTTCGTCACGGCGGACGAAGAGCACATAAAAAGGGAGAAGGCAAAGGCGCGTGAGATCAGGAATTCGCAATGGTGGAAGAGGAAGCGCTCTTCGGGGATATGCCACTACTGCGGTAGGAGGTTCCGTCCTTCGGAGCTCACCATGGACCATATAGTGCCGATAGCGCGCGGCGGGAAGTCCGTTGCAGGCAATGTGGTGCCTGCGTGCAAGCAGTGCAACACCAAAAAAAAGTATCTCCTCCCTATGGAGTGGGAGGCCTATCTGAACTCGCTCAAGCCGGGGCACGAGGAGCCGTGAAGAACAGGGCTGAGGCCGTCGCTATCCGCGCTCATGCAGCCTCTGCCTGCCAATCGACGCGCACAAGCTTGTTGTCGTGCGACCATCTGTAGGTGACGTCTCCATGAAACGCCTTTTTCACGGCCCTTCCAAGCCTCTGTGCAAGCTTCTCGTTTGTAGTGTTGATTATTATGTCTCCTCGTCCATTTTCTTCGATGGACATGACTCGTTCGAGGGGATTTATACCCCGCGCCTTGCGCTCCTCATTCTTGATGAGGTTCATCAAATCATCCCTGAATGCGGCGGCTGCCGCGCCATTGAGCGTCAGCACGCCCCCGGGGAATTTGTCCCTTATCTTCCGGCACGCGGGACAAATGGTCTCCGTGCTGCCTCGTGTCTTTATCACTGACTCATACACCCCATTATCCGCATACCAGCGCTTGTTCATATAAACATGCCTGCAGTCCGTGCATACGGACACAGGGGCTGCCGCCTTCGGTATATACGGATCCTTCGAGTCGGTCTTTTTCTTATACGAAACCCCGTATTCTTTTACACCTTTTCTGATCGCCCGCATCTTGACCTCCTTGGGAAACGCGGACAGCAGGCGGATAGTGGACGCTCATTTCACCTTGCGCCTGATCTCGGGGAACTCTTCCTTGAACGTTGATATAGTCCTCGTCAGAAAGAGCTTGATTGTCTTGAGCTCATGGAGAATGTCCTTTATCTCTTCGTCCCTCTCCGCCTCGCGCCTCTTTACGGTATCCGCAAGGTTGGAGAGCGCCTTCTCGAGTATCTTGATCCGCTCCGCCAGCTCTGTCGCGTTTTTGTTCATAGCGTCCTTGCTGTTTACTGGTTCAGTTTGGTGCCGAGCTTCTGCTCCACCGACTCGATCTTCTTCACGAGCCTGTCCGTCTTGCCCTTGCGATCATCAATGGTGATGGTGGTCAAGACGCGCTCTGAATCCCTCATGATTTCCTCGTGGCATCTTCTGACCACATTCATCACCATGTCCCATTCACCCTCGAGCACCGTGCCCATCGGATTCGCCCTGTAAGGCATGCCGCTCTCGGCGACGATCTTCAGTGCCTTGGCAACCAGCGGGCTTATACTCGCCCCTGTGCCTATCGGGACAACGCTGAATTCTACAAGCATGCTCATAGGCGCCTCCTTTTCTTCAGCATATAGATATGCAAGGCCTCCGGTAGACGAAGCGGAGGACATGCCGGCTGGATTGCATCCGGCACCATATGGACTTCCGGGCGACCGCTCATTTTTAGAGCAGGGAAAGACGGGATGCACTGCTGAATAAAGTATAGCGCAGAGAGTCTGTAATGTAAACCCTCTCCGCACAGCTCGAAACGGCCTTTATTTCGA
>JBBIMH010000038.1:0-25221 GCA_037444505.1 Nitrospirota bacterium
AAAGTCCAGAATACACTTGCCAAAACAGGGGAATTTTAATATGATGAAGCGGCCATGAAACAATCGCGACAGGAAGACACCATCTTTACGCATCGGCCTTTTGCAGCCCTGAAACATAGGGCCGATGCCGTACCGAAAGAACGATCCAGGCCTGTTGTACCTAAGCCCCCTGTACGGCACGAAACCGAGCAGGACGCCGAAGCCGTTTTCAGGCAGGCTGTTCAGGATGTAAGACCGCTGAACGCCGGCCGTGTCGAGAAGGCGCCCTTTCGACAGGCTGCTCCAGAGGACACACAGGAAAATAGAGACGCGGAGATGTTTCTCGAGGCGGTGAAGGGGATCGGAGCGAAAATCTATGACAACCGGTCAGTAAGCGCTGAGACCCCTCGGCTCGGCCGGCGCTCCATGCCGAGCAGACCCAGGCGGCTCAAAAAGGGCAGCATCAGGATAAGCAGCGAGCTAGATCTGCACGGCTGTTTCAGGGAAGAGGCCCTTTTAAGGCTCGAGCGGTTCATAGCCTCCTGTTTTGCGAAAGGCAGGGAGGCGGTGCTCGTTATAACAGGAAAGGGGAACAACTCTCCTGAAGGCCCCGTGATCCAGACAGCGGTCTCAGACTGGCTCACGAACCAAGGCCGTGCAATGGTGGCTGAATTCCACTTCGCCCCTCCTAACATGGGCGGAAAAGGGGCATTCGTGGTGTTTTTGAGAACCAGAGAATAGAAGACCGGAATCACAGGATAAGTACCAAGGGGCCGCGTCCGGCCGCCTGTATCTGTCAACGGGACCATTAAGGATATAATTCCTCGGAGGTAAAAGTGACTTTAAGAGTCAAGAAACCGATCGTGGAAATGGACGGGGATGAGATGACCAGGATCATCTGGAAGATGATCAAAGAAATATTGATCCTCCCCCACCTCGATATCGACCTTAAATACTTCGATCTCGGCATCAAGCACCGCGACGAGACCGACGACCGGGTCACGATCGAAGCGGCCGAGGCCATCAAACAATACGGCGTGGGCGTGAAATGCGCCACGATCACGCCGAACGCAGCCAGGGTCAAGGAATACAGCCTCAAGAAGCAGTGGCCAAGCCCGAACGGAACAATACGCGCCATCCTGGACGGTACTGTATTCAGAAAGCCGATTATCATAAAGAACATCCCGCCTGCTGTGCGCTTCTGGAAGAAGCCCATCATCATAGGCAGGCATGCATACGGCGACATCTACAAGAATACGGAGATAACAGTCTCGGGTCCCGGCCGCGCCGAGCTTGCTTTCATTTCAGAGTCAGGAAAGCGGAGCATACAAGTCATACACGAATTCAAGGGACCGGGGGTGCTCATGGGCATTCACAACACCGAAAAATCGATCCGGAGCTTCGCACGGTCGTGCATCCAATATGCGCTCTCCGAGAAGGCGGACCTCTGGTTCGGAGCCAAGGATACGATATCGAAGCAGTATCATGGTTTTTTCCGCGATATCTTCGCAGAGGAGACTGCTAAGACGGCGGAGGAATTCAAAAAGGCGGGCATATCGTATCGTTATATGCTCATAGACGATGCAGTGGCGCAGGTGATGAAGTCCGAGGGCGGCATGCTCTGGGCATGCATGAATTACGACGGAGACGTGATGAGCGATATGGTGGCCTCCGGTTTCGGAAGCCTGGGTCTCATGACATCGGTGCTTGTATCGCCCGACGGCAAATACGAGTTCGAGGCGGCACACGGCACAGTGATGCGTCACTACTATGAGCACCTCAAAGGCAACCCCACATCCACGAATTCCGTCGCATCCATATTCGCCTGGACAGGGGCGATACGTAAGCGTGCAGAGCTCGACGATACGCCTGATGTGGCGAGCTTTGCCGACAGGCTCGAGACGGCTGTGATAAAGACTATAGAAGAGGGCGTTATGACGAAGGACCTTGCAGCCATCGCCGAGCCCAGACCCGGGCGATACGCACTTACAGAGGAATTCATACAAGAAGTGGCGAAGAGATTCACCGCCGTTTAATAGATAGAGTTATGAAACTGTCTTTGGCGACTATCACAGATACAGCTCTCTAAAATAATTATTGCATCTACAGAAAAACAAAAAACCCTTCTTGCAGAAAGAGTTATGCGAAGTATAATCTTCACTAAAGAAGTGAAATAAAACTGCAAATAAGGGAGGAGTGAAGATGGGCCAAGGGGTGCTTCCTTTCAAGCTCGAGATTACAAAAGAGCGGATTACCGCCAGAAGCAGTCTTGTCCTCTATATGGAATTTTTGCATGCTATATCGGAGGCAATGTTTATTTTTGAGCAGCTCGTACCGGTTGACAATCGCTTTTGAAGCATGATAATATCGCGGATATACAAGGGCAAAGGGGGCGGCGATGGCTGGGGAGAGGATACTGAGCATTGACGACAGCCCTACGGTACAGCGTCTCATAGACATGATTCTCTCATCACAGGGCTATCAGGTGATTCTTGCCTCGGACGGAGAAGAGGGGATAGCAAAGGCCAAGTCAGAGAAACCATCCGTCATACTTGTGGACTTCGTCATGCCGAAGATGAACGGTTTTCAGGTCTGCAAGACCCTGAAGGACGATCCCGAGTTCAAGAACACGCCCATCATCCTGGTTACATCCAAAGGAGACAAAGTAGGCAGCAAGTTCGTGGATGTACTGGGTATCACTGAGTATTTCACAAAACCATTCCAGCCCGAAGAGCTCCTTGCAAAGATACGCGAAGTAATAGACAAAAACCGCCCGGTCCAGGCCCAGCAGAGCAGCGAGCGAAGCGCACCGGCTGCGAAGCCGCACGCCGATCTCCAGCAGGCCGGAATAGAGACGTTGGTACGAGATATAGTAGAGAAGACAATAGAAGGCCTTCTCAAAAATATACTCCCGGACATGATCCGCAAAGAGCTGGCAAGGCTCCAGCCGGCGTCGGCCGCCGGTATCAGCGGCAACCTTGCAAGCGTGAGGATCATAGAGGTGATGCAGATGCTCGGGCTCCAGCGCCAGACAGGTAGGCTGTCCATAAATCGAGATGGAGAGGACGCCGCCATATATTTCAAGGACGGAGAAGTGGTGTTTGCGGCGTCGAGATACACGGACAATACCGCGGGCATAGATGTATTGCTTAGAAGGTCGTGCGGGCTGCCCGATGACCAGGTCAGACATGCCATTCAGCTCGCAGAGGCGACAAAGGAGCCCGTAGATGCAATAATGGTCAAGGAGAGGATGCTCGAGCCGAAGACCTTCGCCGAATGTCTGCGAAGGCATACAGAGAGAGAGATCTACAAGGTGATGGCTTGGAGGGAGGGGAGCTTCTCCTTCGAAAAAAGCCCTCCGCCTGTATTTGCGAACCCTGTCCGGCTAAAGGTGGACGACCTTTTGCTCGAGGGCGCTAGAAGGGCGGACGAATGGGTGCTCATCCAGCAGAAGATACCCAACTTCGGCATGGTCTTCGAGAGGCAGATCACCGACGCGGCGGAGCTCTCGCGAAGGGGGCTGAGCGATATCGACATGAAGGTCTTTTCGCTTATAGACGGCAGGCGCACCGTCCAGGAGATCATAGACATATCGTATCTAAGCGATTTCGACGTGGCGAAGAGCATGTTCATCCTGTTATCGGTGAACCTGATCAGGCAGAGAAGATAGTGATCAAAGAGCCGAAAATGGGCGAAAACAAAACGAAATCTTGACAATACCAAAGAAATGTGTTAATTTTGATACACCTTCCCGCACGAGGAAAAAAGGAGATCATCTTATGGCCAAAATACTTATAGCGGATGACAGCCTGGCTGAACTCCAGATACTTCAGGCGACCCTGCAGCCCACGGGCCACCAGATCGTGACCGCCATGGATGGAGAGGCTGCGGAAGAAAGGGTCAAGTCCGAAAAGATCGATCTCATTATCCTCGATGTAATCATGCCGAAGAAGAACGGGTTCCAGGTATGCCGGGACATCAAGAGCAATGACCAGTACAAGAATATTCCCATTATCATGGTAACGTCCAAGGACCAGGAGAGCGACAAGTTCTGGGGGATGAAACAGGGCGCCGACGAATATCTGACAAAACCGTTCAAGCCGGAGGACTTGCTGAAGGCGGTGAAAAAATACATTTAGCCCTGGACCGGGAGGCCCCTTTTGGCTGAGATCGACAAGGACGCCGCGCTCGATGCGGCGGAAGCAATACCCGAAGAGGATGTTCGCCTCTGCATCTTCACCATAGGGGAAGACACGTACACCCTGCCGGTCGAGATGTTGACCGAGATAATCATACCTCAGAAGATCTTTCCAGTCCCGACCACCCCACCACAAGTCCTTGGCGTCATAAACCTCAGAGGAAATATCGTGCCGATTGTGGATATCAGGCACGTTCTTAATCTGCCGAAGACATCGCATCCCACACAGACCGCTATCGTGCGGCACGGCCAGATGGTCGTAGGCCTGATGGTCGACAGCGTCACGGAGGTCGCCTCTGTGCCGGTGAGCAGCCTCCTCTCCGTGCCTCCGGAGCTCGGCACATCCGGTCAGGCGGCAGGACGCCACCGCTTCTTCAAGGCGGTGGTCCAGAGAGAGCTCGGTGCAGCGGCGCTTCTTGACATGGACAGGCTGCTGGAGGCGCTCAGGATATAGTGAAACAGAAGCCGAAACTTTCATTCCGGCTTGCGCAGGCGGCTGCGCAAGCGGATACGCGAAGGAGAGGGGCATGAAGATTATCGAAATGATTCCCAGACTGTTTTTCCGCATGAGCATAAGGACGAAGATCGTTTTGATGATCATAGGAATGGCGGCGGTGTTCGGCGCCGGCATCCTGGGATTCATCTATTATAAGATAAGCGACACGCTCATGACCGACGCCATAAATAAGACGGTCATCCTTGCCGACGGACTGAGCAGCCGCGTGGTGGATGCGGTCCAGACCGAAGATGCCTCCGCTCTCCAGTTCGCGATCGGCGAGGCAATCAGCCAGCCGGACGTGGCATATTGCTTCATCCGCGACGCCAGTGGCAGAATACTCGCGTCCTCCTTCGAATCCGGTGCCTTCCCTCCGGTGCTCCAGAACATCAACACCCTCAAGACGGGCGAGGCCTTCGGCACCCAGGAAGCGACCATATCCTTCAGGGATCGCGTGACCGAAGTCGTCGACATCGCCTCTCCCATTGCGAGGGGGCGTCTCGGCACCGTGCATATAGGCCTGAACGTCTCCCTTTTGAGGGATAAGATAAACAATCTCCTGATGACGATATTGTTCGTGGGCTTCATCTCTCTGGGCGTACTTTCCGCAACCACCCTCATATTTTCATATATGATAGTCTCTCCGGTCCGGGACCTCACCCGAGTGGCCGAGGCCCTCGGCCGAGGCGACCTCACCAAGAAGGTGGATGTACGGACAGGAGATGAGCTGGGGCAGCTCGGAGAGACGCTGAACCAGACTATAAACAGACTCCAGGGTCTTATACAGACGGAGACGGACAGGGACAGGATGCAGCAGCAGGTCATGGAACTCTTGACTGTCGTGAGCTCGGCTGCGGAGGGCGACCTCACAGTAAAAGCGGAGGTAACGGCGGACGCCCTCGGCTCCGTCGCGGACGCCTTCAACCTCATGATAAACGGTCTTACCACCCTCGTCACGCATGCAAGCAACATGGCCAATGAGATCCAGCATGCTACATCGGACATCCTGCGCTCGTCCGAGCGGATGCGCATCGGTGCTGAGCAGCAGGCGTCCCAGATCAGGCAGGCCGCTGAGGCGGTCAATGCAATGTCCGTCGTGATCCAGAAGATGGCTTCGAACGCGGAGTCCGCCGCCCAGGCGTCTCACAAGGCCACGCAGGCCGCGGTCAAGGGTGGGACGTCTGTGTCAGAGACCATAAAAGGGATGCAGCGCATCAGGGGCGCGGTGCAGTCCACGGCGAAGAAGATCAAAGGTCTCGGTGAGCGCTCTCTCGAGATCGGCGCCATCATCGAGGTGATCAACGAGATCGCGACGCAGACGAACCTCCTTGCACTCAATGCCGCAATCGAGGCCGCGCGCGCGGGCGAGCAGGGCAAGGGTTTTGCCGTGGTCGCGGACGAGGTGAGGAAGCTCGCCGAAAGGGCTGGCCGTGCCACGAAGGACATCACAGGCCTCATCAAGGGCATTCAGGTTGAGACGAGCGAGGTGGTCACGGTTATGGAAGAGGGCACGCGCGAGGTGGAGGAAGGCACCAGGCTTGCCGACCAAGCGGGCGCTGCTCTGCGCGAGATCGAGCAGATAGTCAAGCAGGCTGCTGCTGCTGTCGGCGACATCACCCGTGCGGCGGCCGAGCAGGTGAAGGTGACCGAAAACGTGGTCCAGACCATGGGCACGATCTCGAAGGTCACGCAGGAGACCACAATGGGAGTGCAGGAGACGGCGGCCACGATAGGCAAACTCGCAGAGCTGTCCAAGCGGCTCACAGACGCCATAGGCAGATTCAAGCTCGGCACCGAGCATAGGCGGGCGGCCCAGCCCGAAACAGCCGAGCTCCCCAGCCTCGAAACGATGCCCCAGCTCGAGGAGCACATCACAACGAGCGACGAGGAGATAAAGCTCGGCTTCCTTAAGTAGGCAATATGGCGGCGCCATTCGATAAATCCGACATCATCGAGTTCTTTCTTATCGAGGCAGGGGAACACATCCAGAATCTGAATGCAGGCCTGCTTGCCCTCGAGAAAGACCAATCCGAGCGGTCTGTGATCGACGAGTTGTTCCGCGCCGCGCACACCCTCAAGGGCTCCGCTGCAATGATGGGTTTTCAGGGCATCAGTGATGTCGCCCACAAGGCCGAGGATATGCTCGGCCAGTTCCGCTCCGGCACCATACCCATCTGCAAAGAGACACTTAATTTCCTGTTCGATGCCGTAGACGCCACAAAGCTCATGATAGACAGCGTGGCAGCCAGAAGGCCGGAAGACAGGCTTCTTGTAGACAACATCGTCCAGTCTTACAATGAAATTATAACCCGTGTCAAAGACAAGAAGGCGGAGGCCGCACCGGCCGCCGAGGTGCAGCAGAAAGAGCCTGTGCTGCCGGCACCGTCGGAAAAAAGACCCGCTGTCGCCCAATTGAAGGAAGAAGAGCAGAAAGACGAGCTCGATATAGCTTGGGAAAAAACCTTCGGCCTGGACGAGGAAGCGATACAGGTAGAGCCGCTGCCCGAGGAGGGCGGGCCGGCAGTAGAAGAGCTCCATGAAGACGCCATCCCTGTGGAGCCACTCGCAGACGTCCATGAGGATGAAAAGACCGGCCCGACTGTCGAGCCGAAACCGGCCGAGCAGCCCGGGCCTCAGTCGGAACAGCCCGGCGGCGAGGTCACTTCTTTACAGAAGGAGATAGAAGAAGCCAAAAAGACAGGTGTGCTCGAGAAGCGCGGCATCGGCAGGCGGGCCGCGGACGCCCTTGATGTAGAGAAGCAGTTTATCCGGGTGAACATAGAGCGGCTCGACAACCTCATGAACCTCGTGGGCGAGATGGTCGTGAACAGGAACCGGCTCGTCAAACAGGTGGAACTCATACGGGGCCTGAGGGAAGAGCTCGCCTTCAGTCAGAAAAGGCTTCTGCACGAGGTCAAGAAGTTCGAGGAGAAGTATGAATATACCCTTGCGCTCGGCTCGCCGTCCCAGCAGGTGGTGGAGCATCCCCAGGACTTCTTCGAGCTCGAGTTCGACCGGTACGACGATTTCAACCTCCTCTCCAGAAAACTCGCGGAGATTACGAACGACACCAACGAGGTCATGACGGAGCTCGCCGAATTTTTCGATGCCTTCGAGCTCGATACGGCTCGCATATCTAGCATCACCTCCAACCTCCAGGACGAAATAACCATGGCTCGCATGGTCGAGATGGACAAGCTGTTCCAGCTTTTCCAGCGGCCCGTGAGGGATCTCTGCCAGTCCGAGAACAAACAGGTGAATCTCGTAGTGACGGGCGGCGAGACAAAGATAGACAAGACTATATTCGAGATCATCTCCGACCCGCTCATGCACATGGTCAGAAATGCGATCTCCCACGGCATAGAGCCGCCCGAGGAGAGGAGCAGAAAGGGAAAGGAGCCTACGGGCGTTCTCGTGCTTTCGGCGAGGCATGAGGGCAACAATATCATCATCGAGGTCCAGGACGACGGCAGGGGCATGGATCCCGCCGTACTCAGAAAGGCGGCGGTCGATAAGGGCTTCCTGTCCGCCCTGGAGGCTCAGGCCTTGACCGACTCTGAGGCCATCAATCTCATCTTCAAGCCTGGCTTTTCGACTGCCGAGACCGTGGGGAAGATCTCGGGCAGGGGCGTGGGCATGGATGTCGTCTCCACCCAGATATCCAAGATCAGCGGCAGGATCGAGATAAATACAGAGCCCGGGGTCGGCACGAAGTTCACCATCAAGCTACCGCTGACGCTCGCCATCGCCCAGGCGCTCATAATAAAATGCAGGGACCAGGAGTTCGCGGTTCCCATGAGTCTTGTGGAAGAGACCACCCGTTTCTCTTTCAAAGAGATACAGAGGGTAGCGGGAGACGAGATGGTGAATCTCCGAGGCAGCCTCGTCCGCCTGCTGAAGATTTCGGACATTCTCGGTCTTGGAAGGTTCCCGAAAAAGGACGAAACATTCCGCCATCCCACACTGATCCTCGGCATGGCTGAGAAGCGCCTTGCGCTCATGGTAGAGGAGATCGTCGGCAGGGAAGAGATAGTGGTCAAGTCCCTGGGCGAGTATCTGAAGGGCGTAAAGGCGTTTTCAGGGGCGACGATATCCGGCGAAGGCAACGTTCGGCTGATCCTCAATGTCGCGTCCCTCTTCGGAGAAGAGGCATTCGGCGCTAAAGCGAGCATCGTACCTGTGAAGGAGGTGCTTGCAGCAGCGGCCGCTGCGGCATCGGAGGGGGAGCGGGTGCAGGCAGCAGCTGTCTCCAGGCCTGTCGACGCTGCACCTGCGGCACCTGCGCAGGCCGCGGCCCAGATCGAGCCGAGGCGCAAGCCCCGCGTTCTCGTCGTGGATGACTCGATAAGCATAAGGAAATATGTCCAGCGTTTCCTCGACAGGACAGGCTATGAGGTCGAGGTCGCTTCCGACGGGGCGGCAGCCCTGGATGTAATGGGCCGCTCGAAGTTCGATGTCGTTATCTCGGACCTCGAGATGCCGGTCATGCACGGCTACGACCTTATGGCGGAGATGAAGAGGAACCCGGGTCTGAAGGACATCCCCATTATCGTTCTGACCTCGCGCGCAGGGGAGAAACACAGGCAGAAGGCGCTCGAAATGGGTGCGCAGGACTATCTCGTGAAGCCTTTCGAAGAGCAAGAGATGCTCAGTGCGCTCAAGAAGATATTGGGCGCGACGGCCCTTGCAAGTCGCGTATAATCATTGTACAATATGGAAAACGCAACGAGG
Organism: Nitrospirota bacterium; assembly: GCA_037444505.1. Taxonomy (GTDB): domain Bacteria; phylum Nitrospirota; class UBA9217; order UBA9217; family UBA9217; genus JBBIMH01. Next base: position 9,405 of record JBBIMH010000038.1, read on the forward strand.
TATCTCATTGTTTCGCTCGAAGGAGAAGGCTATGCAGTGCCTGTGACCAGGGTGGCGGAGATCTCGACCAGCCAGGGGCTCGAGCCGGACAGCAACTTGACGGCCTCCTTCGAAGGAAAGATAGAGTTCAGGGGCAGGCGCATCCCTGTGCTCAATCTCAAAAAACTCTTCAGGCTACAGGGCGGCGCTGGAAAGGTGATGCTCGTTCTCAAGAGCCAAAAGGGCAAGGTGGGGGTACTCGTTGACGCGGTAACAGAGATTCTCGATACAGACAGACAAGCCATACCCATGCCCTACGGAGTGGTGAACCCCTCGCTTCCATATTACAGAGGTATACTGCGCCATAGGGGCGGGTTGATATTGCTGCTGAACGAAGATGGACTCTTATGACGGCAGACTATCTCATCTTTCAGCTCGGAGGCCGCTTGTTCGGTGCCGGCCTGAGAGAGGCGGTGGAGATAATAGCCTGGAGGCGGTCGAAGCCGGTGCCTATGGCCTATTCATATGTTGAGGGGCTGCTCGATTACAGGGGAAGGATATATCCCGTATTCAACCTCGAGAAGCGACTCGGCCTGAAACCGAGCTGGCCGATCGGCTTTTCCGCGGATGAACAGGCCGCCGGGCCAGGCAATAGAAGCATCCTTCTTCTTAAAGAGGCGGACAGGTTCTTCGGCATAAGCGTCGACAATGTCAAGAAGATGGTCCGTATCGATGAAACGCAGAAGACGCAGCCGCAGGCTGCAGTCGCCGGCATAGAGCCGAAGTATATCAGGCATGTCATATCCGGCGAAGAGGGAGATATCATCATCCTCGATTTCGAAAGGTTGTTGTTCCATGGCGATCAAGATTCTGCTTGCTGACAAGAGCATCACGATCCAAAAGGTCGTGGAGATGCTATTCTCCGGCAGGGAGTACGAGGTGACGTGCGCCAGTGACGGCGAGGCTGCGCTCAACGAGGCGACGAGGATCGTGCCGGATGTGGTGCTTGTGGATGTCGACCTGCCGCGCATAGACGGATATTCCTTTGCAGCAAGGCTTAGGCAGAGGCCGGGCTTCGGCCAGACACCCGTCATCCTTATGCTTTCACGCGACGATGTCTTGGACGGCGCAAAGGCAAGACAGGCGGGCATAATCGACAGCATCCAGAAGCCCTTCGAATCACAGGAGCTCATCGGCAAGGTGAAGAAGGCGGTGGCATCCGCGCCGCCCAGGCTTGCAGAGCCTGCGCCTCCCGAGCCGGCCCGTCCTGAACCGGCACGTCCGGCGGCGACACCGCCTCCGGCCAGGCCGGCGCCTGCAGCGGCAAGACCGCAGCAGGTGCCCTCTGATATCTTCGATATTATCAAAGAGGCGCCGGCCGGCGCCGAATTCGAGAGGCCTGCGCCTGCTGAAGAGGCCGTGTTCGAGGTCGAGCCTGTAGTGGAGATGGAGGGGCCGAGACCGCGCGAGGAAGAGCGGGCGCTTCCGCTCGGCGAGAAGGCCGTAGAGGAGATCCGCGTGGGACTCGGGCTGACGCCGAAAGAGGAGCCTCCCAAGGAGTCCCCCCCCGAGTTTACTAGCTTCGAGTCCCTCGACATGGCCACAGCGGCCGCGCGCGAATATCAGCCTCCGCAGAGCATGCCTGAGCCGGTTCAATCGCCGCCGGCGGCCGGCGCAGCAGAGCCTGCGATTTCCGAGGACGCATTGAGGGGAATCGCCGAAGAGACCATCTCCAGGATCGCGAGAGAGGTGCTCGAGAAGGTCGCCTGGGAGGTGCTCCCCGATCTTGCAGAAAGGCTGATCAAAGAAGAGATAGAAAGGCTCAAGGCAGGGATATAGCCACACGGCCCTATCTTGCGATAACTCACAAAACATTTCAGGAAAAACCTCTCACTACGGCGCGCTGACCCAGCGGTCTAAGGCCGGGGAAGGCCTTTTGGCGCCTGTTTCTCGGCTGTATTAAACAGAGCCGCTCGGGAGCCGCCGGAAACCGTTTTTTACGAAAAGGAGCTCTATTCATGCCTGTGCAGGAACTGCCCAAGACATATGAGCCGAAGGCTGTGGAGGACAAGTGGTACAGCCTCTGGGAAAAAGCAGGACTGTTCCATGCAGATGCAGACGCGGACCGCAGACCGTACTGCATCGTCATTCCGCCTCCCAACGTAACCGGCTCTCTTCATATGGGACACGCCCTGAATGCCACGCTTCAGGATATACTCATCCGCTGGCGCAGGATGTCCGGAGACAACACCCTCTGGGTGCCGGGGACTGACCATGCGGGCATCGCTACGCAGAATGTCGTGGAGCGCCAGCTTGCCGGACAGAACACGGACAGGCATCAGCTCGGCAGGGAAAGATTCATAGAAAAGGTATGGGAGTGGAAGAAGGAATACGGCGGAAAAATCATCAGCCAGCTCAAGAAACTCGGTGCGTCCTGCGACTGGCAGCGCGAGCGATTCACCATGGACGAAGGCCTCTCCAGGGCGGTGAGAGAGGTCTTCGTACGCCTATACGAGGAAGGGCTTATCTATAGGGGCGAAAGGCTCATAAACTGGTGCCCCCGGTGCCACACAGCGCTTTCCGATATAGAGGTCGAGCATGAGGAAGAGAAGGGAAAGCTCTACTACATCGCCTATCCGCTTTCGCATGACGCAAATATAAGACTCACCGTCGCCACTACGAGACCTGAAACAATGCTTGGAGACACGGCTGTCGCAGTGCACCCGCTCGACCCCAGGTATAAGGACCTTATCGGCAGGACCGTCTCCCTGCCGCTTACGGACAGAAAGATCCCGATCATCGGGGACTCCATCCTCGTCGATCTCGAATTTGGAACAGGCGCGGTGAAGGTCACCCCTGCGCACGACTTCAATGACTATGAAGCGGGCATGCGTCAGTCGCCTCCGCTTCCGCGTATAAAGATGCTCGACGACAAAGGCGGCGTCCTCTCCGACATACCCGACGTGCACGCGGATGTGCTTAAACAGATAGCAGGCAGGCCTGCAAAGAAGGCAAGGGGCGTCATCGCCGAGATCCTTCACAAGCGAGGGCTTCTGATAAAGACCGAAGAGCACAACCACTCTATCGGCAAGTGCTACAGGTGCAAGACTGTTGTGGAGCCGTATCTCTCTCCGCAGTGGTTCGTGAAGACCGCGCCACTCGCGCAGCCCGCGATAGAGGCGGTGGAGAAGGGAAGGATAACATTCATCCCCAGGGGATGGGAGAATACGTATTTCGAATGGATGCGGAACATCAAGGACTGGTGTATCTCGCGCCAGATATGGTGGGGGCACAGGATCCCGGCATGGTACTGCGGCCGGTGCGGCGGGATTACGGTGAGCCGTGAAGACGTCAAGACCTGCAGGGCCTGCGGCGGCGAAGAAGTCCGGCAAGAAACGGACGTGCTCGACACATGGTTTTCCTCTGCACTCTGGCCGTTCTCGACTCTCGGCTGGCCGGAAAAGACAAAGGAGCTCGCGCTGTATTATCCCACATCCGTACTCATCACGGCCTTCGACATCATATTCTTCTGGGTGGCGAGGATGATAATGATGGGCCTGCACTTCATGGGCGAGATACCCTTCAGGCATGTATATATACATGCGATCGTAAGGGACGCCGAGGGCCAGAAGATGAGCAAGTCCAAGGGCAATGTCATAGACCCCCTCGTGATGATCGAGCGGTATGGCGCGGATGCCTTCAGGTTCACCCTTGCCGCATTCGCCGCACAGGGTAGGGATATAAAACTCGCCACAGAGCGCATAGAAGGCTACAGGAATTTCGCGAACAAGATATGGAATGCCGGCAGATTCGTGTTCATGAATATCGAGAACGATTTCTCGCCGAACTCCAAGCTCATCACTCCGGACTCATCGCTTGCAGATAGGTGGATGGCATCGAGGCTCCAGGCGGCAATCAAGGATGTGGAAGCGGCATTAGCGGAATATCGCTTCAATGACGCCGCCTCAAGTCTGTATCATTTCATATGGCACGAGTACTGCGACTGGTATCTTGAGCTTTCCAAACCCGCGCTTTCGCTCGGAAAAGACGCGCCGGGCCGAAAGGCGGCGCAGACCGTGCTCGTAAGGACGCTCGAGACGTTTTTGAGGCTCCTGCATCCTATAATGCCGTTCATCACCGAAGAGATATGGCAGAGGATCCCGGAACAGGCAAGGGGCGGGTCCGGGTATATTATGGCATCGCCGTTTCCGGTTCCCGACGACAGGCTGATAGACTATGACGCGGAACAGGACATGCAGATGGTGATGGATGCCATCCTCGCAATCCGGAACATCAGGGGCGAGATGAACATCCCGCCCACTCAGCACGTGAACGCCATCATAAAGGTGGAGGACAAGAAACTCGCGGAGCACCTCGAGCAGAATTCCGGGTATATAAAGACCCTGGCAAGGGCGAAGGATATACGGATCGGTACAGACGAAAAGAAACCCCATGCCTCTGCGACTGCTGTGATAAAGGGCGCGGAACTGTTCGTGCCGCTCGAAGGCCTGATAGACCTGGCGGCTGAAAGGGACAGGCTCAGGAAGGAGATTGCAAGGCTTTCAAAGGACATAGAGATGTTCTCGAAGAAACTCTCTAACAAGGACTTCCTCGAGCGTGCGCCAAAGGCGGTGGTGGAGAAAGACACGATGAAGCTCGATGAGCTCAAGGCCATGCGCGAGAAACTCGAGCGGAATCTAAAGATGCTGGGATAAAAATGGCGGAACGGTTATACAGGGATCTTATAGAGCGGGCCCTTGCCGAAGACATCGGCAGCGGGGACATCACATCAGAGGCTGTCATCCCTCTTGATGCAAGGGCTGTCGCCGAGATCAAGACCAAACAAGACATCGTGCTGGCAGGCATAGATGCAGGCCGCGAGGTCTTTCTCCTGCTCGATCCCGGCATAGAATACCGATCCCTTGCAAAGGACGGAGACAGATTAAAGCGCGATGCCGTCCTGGCGCGTATCTCCGGGAGTACAAGGGCCTTGCTCGCCGGGGAGAGGGTGGCCCTCAACCTGCTCCAACACCTCTCGGGCATCGCGACCCTTACTGCAAGATACGTAGAGAGGCTTCATGGCACCAAGACGCGGCTCCTGGACACGAGAAAGACGCTGCCGGGTCTCAGGCGGCTCGAAAAATATGCGGTCAGGATCGGAGGCGGGAAGAACCACCGCTTCGGCCTGTTTGACGGCATTCTCATCAAGGACAATCACATCGCTGCCGCAGGGGGCATCACCAGGGCAGTGGAGCTTGCGAGGAAGGGTTGTCATCACCTGCTCAAGGTCGAGGTCGAGACGAAGAATCTCGAAGAGGTGCGAGAGGCGCTCGCTGCAGGTGCGGATGTAATTATGCTCGACAACATGCCTCTCGAGGCGATGCGCGAGGCCGTAGGGGTTATAGGAAACAAGGCATTGATAGAGGCCTCGGGCAATGTGACCCTGGAGAACGTGCGCGACATCGCCGCGACAGGGGTGGACTATATTTCCTCCGGCAACATCACGCACTCCGCGCCGGCTGCGGATATCTCGATGAAGCTCAAAATATAGACCAGGACCCAGACCGATACGGGCCGAAGTCTTGGATTTTTCAGATCTTCGGCCCGGGCCTATATTGCACATGATAAAAGACGAGATCCTCAGGCTTTTGATAAAATCAAAGCAGGGATACGTTTCCGGCGCAGGACTTGCGAAAAGGTTCCGCCTTACCCGCTCGGCCATATGGAAGCACATCAAGATTCTTGCGAAGGAAGGCTACAGCATAGAGGCGGCGCCATCGAAGGGATACAGGCTCATGGGCATTCCGGATATCATTTCCATTGCCGATATGGAGCGGGCGCTCAAGACGAAGCTCGTCGGCAGGAAGATCGAGCTCCTTGCAGAGACGGAATCCACGAATATTCTGGCGATGGAGGCGGCGGCGAGGGGCGCTCCAGAAGGCACGGTCATTGTTGCAGAGACCCAGACAGCGGGCAAAGGCAGGCTCGGCAGGCAGTGGGTGTCTCCGCGAGGGAATATCTACATGAGCATAATCTTGAGACCTCCGTTTCCGCCGCACAAGGCGCCCCTCGTGACGCTCATGGCTGCAGTAGCCGCTGCCTCTGCAATACGTAAATACACCGGCTTGAGGGCAGAGATAAAATGGCCGAATGACATTTTCATAGGCGACAAAAAGCTCGGCGGCATCCTGACCGAGATGAGCGCGGAGCCGGACAGGGTGCGGCATATCGTCCTTGGGATAGGTATAAATGTGAATATGGATATGTCGTTTCTTCCGCAGGACGTGGCCGAGGCCGCCACGAGCCTCATGAAGGAAAAATCGGAGCGGATAGACCGCACAGGCCTGCTTATAGAGCTCTTGAGAGAATTGGACAAGTGGTATGACGTGTTGCTGAAAAAAGAGGCCTTGGTCCTGGATGAATGGAACGGCATGAACATGACCATAGGCAGGAGGGTGGTTGCGGCGGGCCTGAGCGAGAAGATTGAGGGCGTTGCCCATGGTATAGACCACGAGGGAAAATTGATCATCAGACTCGACGACGGAAGCCTCCGGACCGTGGCGGCCGGGGATGTAACGATAGTAAAGAAATAGGGCCCATCATTTTTTGGTCCAGGCCGGCATGCCCTGCCGGGCTTTATCTGAAATTATAATTTGCATTATTATATGCGATGAACCGGAAATAGGGTCAAGTGGGGTTTCAATACCGTCATTGATTTTCAATTGCGCAACCCTGCCGTCATTCATCTCGGAGGCGACATGCTGCTGGCCATAGACATCGGAAACACGAACATCGTGCTCGGCGTGTTCGACCGCGACAGTCTCGTGGAGAGCTGGCGCGTAGGCACAAAGACGCAGATTACATCCGACGAGTATGCCATGATTCTGAAGGACCTGTTCGGATTCACAGGCTTGTCGTTCGGGCAGATCGATGGCGCGATCATATCAAGCGTGGTGCCTCCGCTTCTTCCGGTCATGTCGGAGATGTCGCGCAGGTATTTCGGCATCGAGCCCTTGATAGTCACGAATGAGGTCAAGACCGGCATAAGACTGAGATATGATAACCCGAAGGAGATAGGGGCCGACAGGATAGTAAACGCAGCCGCCGCCTACAGCATATACGGCGGGCCGGTGATAATAGTGGATTTCGGCACAGCCACCACTTTTTGCGCCGTGACAAAAGAGGGCGACTACCTGGGCGGGGCGATAGTGCCCGGCATCAAGGTATCGGCGGAGGCCCTATTCCAGCGCACAGCAAAGCTGCCTCGCGTGGAGCTTGCGAAACCCCCTTCTGTTATCGGAAAAGATACCATCAGCGCCATTCAGGCGGGGATCATATACGGCTATGCAGGTTTGGTGGACGGCATTGTGGGGCGGATGAAGAAGGAGCTCGACAGCCGGGCCAAGGTGGTTGCAACAGGAGGGCTGGCGGAGCTTGTGGCTCCGGAGACGCAGAGCATTCAATCCGTCCACCCGAGCCTCACCCTTGACGGCCTCAGACTCATATACAATCTGAATCGCTGAGATACAGGCCTGCTTCCAGCCTCTCACCGACAAATCCCCGGCAATCTTCTTCCCGCCGCCTTGACGCCAGCGGGATTTTATGATATTTTTTGTCCATGCGTGTTTTTTTGGGAGAGTTTCGGTGATATGAAAATACTTGTCGTAGATGACGAAGAAGGTGCGAGGGAGCTTTTCCAGACCGTACTTACCGAAGAAGGCTATTCTGTTGCGCTTGCAAAAAACGGAGAAGAGGCGCTCGCCCTTTTCAAAAAGGATTCCTTTGACCTCGTTCTGACGGACATTAAGATGCCGATCATGGACGGACTCCAACTCCTGCAGGAGATCCGCAAGCTCGGCTCCACTACGGATGTCGTTATGGTCACCGCCTATGGCGAGGTCGAGACATATCTGAAGGCCATGAGCCTCGGAGCTGCTGAATATATAAACAAACCCATTCGCATCAAGGAACTGAAGAGGATCGTACACAAGGTCCTTACAGAGCGGAAGACGAGGCCTGGTATCTGATGTCCAAACTGCGCAAAGACCCCATAGTCGGCAGGTGGATAATCATATCCACAGAGCCCCTAAAAAAGCCCGAGGACTACAGTTTCGAGGAACCGGAAAACGACATCGCTCCATCGGAGTGTCCGCTCTGTCCCGGCAACGAAGCCAAGACACCTCCGGAGATAACAGCCTTCAGACACGAAGGTTCCCAGCCGAACACAGCCGGCTGGTGGGTAAGGGTCATACCGAGCAAATTCCCTGCGCTCCATATCGAGGGCAGTCTTGACAGAGAGGGCTCAGGGATCTACGACTGGATGAACGGCATCGGCGCGCATGAGATAATCATCGAGAGCTCTGAGCACGGCCGGAGGCTCGAGTCCCTCGCTGAAAGCCAAGTGGAGAAGGTGCTCTGGTCGTACCGGGACCGCATATTGGATCTCGAGCGCGACCAAAGGCTCAGGTACGTGCTCATCTTCAAGAACCAGGGCTGGTCCGCCGGCTCCACAGTGAACCATCCTCATTCACAGCTCATCGCCACGCCCGTAATCCCGAAGTTCGTGAAGGAGAAGCTCGACGGCGCAAAGTCATATTACGACTACAAAGAACGCTGCATCTTCTGCGACATGCTGAAGCAGGAGATATCAGATGCAGAGCGCATCATAGAAGAGAGCAGGAATTTTATAGTGATGTCTCCCTTCGCCCCGCGCTTTCCATTCGAGGTCTGGATATACCCGAAGCGCCATTCCTGCACATATGTGGACATTTCCAAGGAAGAGATCATGGACCTCTCCCGCACCCTCAGAAACACCCTCAACAGACTTGGCCTCGTGCTTAAGGACCCGCCGTACAACTATATGCTCTATACAGCGCCTAACAGGCTGCCCAGGCGCGGCCACTGGCACACCCTGAATGAAGATTTCCACTGGCACCTCGAGATAATCCCCAGGCTCACGAGGATCGCAGGATATGAATGGGGCTCTGGTTTTTACATAAACCACACTCCGCCTGAAGAGGCGGCCAGATATCTCAGGGAAGCTAAATTATAGCGCAGATCAGAGCTGTCTCACTTTTTTCAGAACGCTCTCGATGCCGAGTCTCGTGGCCGAGAATCCGAATTCCGTCGGCTCTTCTTCCTTTTTGACCAGGTTCATGAAGTCGCAACGCCAACAGTTATGGAGCTTTTGGGCGAATGTGCCCTGGATCTTTCCGCCGCAGAGAGAGCCTGCAACCACCCAGCACGCCCTGCCTGCATTTTTACCTTCATGGGCTCCGTCAAGCTCAGAGTGAACAGTGACAGGGCATACCCCGAGCTCTGCCGTCTTGTGGCCGCCCGGCTCGCGGCCGCATCTTTTGTACTCCCAGCAATTCACCTTTACTGCCGCTGCTACCCCTTTGCTGTCCGCTAAAAGCTTTCCCATGCTTCGAACACCTCGCTTGTACAAAGATGATGATATCCGCTGCAAGATAGCCGCGTTCGGAACGTCGAATTTGCAGCCGGCTGTATTATATTAAAAGCAGAATAGACCCTATTGAACGGTCTTGCGAATGGCCACATAAGTACAAAAAAATATACAAAGAATAATTAAATCTTGTCAAGCCGAGAATATAGATGTAGATTTCCTAAAGCAGTGATTTTGGCGGCATATAAAATCGAGTCGGCTTGAACAATCCCTGCCCCTCATGTATTATCCTGTAAAGCACAGCGGGAATTGGAGATTCCCTGCAGATTGTTGCGGCGGGCAAAGATGCCTTTTTACGAATACGAAAAATGTCTCGGAGATTGAGGGAAAAGATGGATGCCCTGTTGTCCGATGAAAAGGGCACGGTCTATAAGCACGCAGGCGGCTGCGTGAATGTGGCACTTGCATACCCCAATACATATCATGTGGGCATGTCGAACCTCGGATTCCAGCGGATATACTCCATCCTGAACAGCTGCGAGGACGTTGCGTGCGAGAGGGTCTTTCTGCCCGATGAGGAGGACATAGATGAATATGAAAAGACGGGGACGGCCCTCTTTACACTCGAGACCGGACGGAGGGTTGCGGATTTCGACATCCTTGCATTCTCTGTCTCATTCGAGCAGGACTATATCAACATCCTCGAGATACTCCGGCTGGCGGGCATACCAGCTCTTAGGCAAGAGCGGACCGAAGACCACCCCTTCCTTCTGCTCGGCGGTATATGCTCGTTCTTCAACCCGGAGCCTCTTGCGGATTTTTTCGATGCCGTTATCGTGGGAGAGGCTGAGGAGGCCGCACTCGAATTCATCGATGCGTACAAGGCTGCTGAGGGAAGGGGAAGAAAAGAGCTGCTGAGGGCCTTGGGGGTGATAGAAGGAATATATATTCCCGAGTTTTATGAAATCGTCTATAAAGACAATGAAACGATCGAAAACAGAGTGCGCCTCGAGCCATCAGCGCCGGAGAGGATAAAGAAGCGCGTCTTCTACGGCATGGAGAAAAAGCCAGCCGCCTCTGTCATTCTTACGCCGAACACGGAATTCGCCGATATGCATCTTTTGGAGGTGACGCGCGGCTGCGGCAGGCACTGCAGGTTCTGCATGGCGGGATATATCTATCTTCCGCCGCGGAACATTGCAAGCAGGACGGCTGTGGAAGCGGCGAGAGGCACGGATGCAGCGTGCAGAAAAGTAGGCCTTGTAGGCGCTGCCCTGTCCGACTATCCGCATATAGAAGACCTCTGCGCCGCTGTCGAAGGCAGCATATCTGTTTCATCCCTGAGAGCGGATACTCTGAGCGAGAAGTTGATACAGAGGCTTGCCGCGAGCGGGCATAAGACCGTATCCATTGCGCCGGAGGCGGGCTCGGAGAGGCTCAGGAAGGTCATCAATAAAGGAATCCTCGAAGAAGACATCTTTCGTGCGGCTGAGATGGTCTTCGCGAGCGGCATACCGAATCTCAAGCTGTATTTTATTATCGGCTTGCCGACGGAGACAGACGAAGACATCGAGGAGATTTCGTCGCTTGCTAAGAAGGTGCATGACATCCAGCTCAGATACGGCCGGAAGGCGGGGAGGATCGGCAGGATCACTCTTTCCGTCAATTCCTTTGTGCCGAAGCCGTTCACACCTTTCCAGTGGGAGCCCATGGAGGGGGTGGAAAATCTGAACAGAAAGCTGCGTATTCTGAAAAAATCCGTCTCGAAGATAGGCAACACGAACCTGATCCACGACCTTCCCAAATGGGAGTATATACAGGCCCTGCTATCGCGCGGGGACAGGAGGGTCGGCGCATTGATAAAAAAGGCGCATGAAAAGTCAGGCGACTGGAAGGCAGCGGCGCGTGAGCTCGGCATAGATATGGACTTCTATGTCACGAGGCGCAGGCCGATGGACGAGGTCTTGCCGTGGGATTTTATTGACATCGGCGTGAGGAAAGACTATCTTATGAACGAGTATCAACGCGGCCTCGAGAGAAGATACACCCCTCCGTGCAGGGTGGGCGCATGCAGGACATGCGGGGTGTGCGGAGATGCAGTTTCTGAAATCTGAATTAGAAGCGCTGAAGAATGATTTGCGCAGAAGAAACAGGTGAAAGATGAGGACGGACGGATTATTGACCATCCCGGCTCTGGAGGGCTCGAATTACGTTCTCCACGCGTTCACAACGCGCAAGGCCGGCCTCGGAGCAAGGAAGAACGGAATAAAGTCGGCTGATGACTGGTATGCTGTTGCAGAGGCCTTCGGCATCAAGCCCGAGCGCCTGGTCACCGTCACTCAGGTCCATGGCGATGCGATTGTGAAAATAGACGATAAGAACTGCTCCGCCTCCCGACTTCTCGAGGCCGACGGCATGATTACGGATGAGCCTGGAATTGCATTGGGAGTCGAGACAGCGGATTGCGTGCCCGTGCTTCTATTCGATCCCGTGCGCCCTGCTGTTGCGGCAGTCCATGCAGGTTGGCGGAGCACGGTGAAAAAGATTGTGCTGAAAGCCGTCCTCATGATGAAGCAAGAGTTCAGCTCCGAGCCCGGCTCCATGATCGCTGCAATAGGTCCGGCAATAGGCCCGGAATGCTATGAGGTGGATGAGCCGGTGATGGAACAGGTGAGAAAGGCCTTCTCATTCTGGAGAGAGATAAGCGAAGGCCGCAGAGAAGGCAAGTGGTCTTTGGATCTCGTGAAGGCGAACATGCTGGAGCTTGTCGATGCGGGTCTAAAGCGGGAAAATATCCATGCGCTTGGTATCTGCACCTCATGCAGAACCGATATGTTCTACTCCTTTCGTGCCGAGGGAAGGACAGGCAGGATGCTGTCCGTCATAATGATAAAAGAGTGAGGCCGAAAGAGGCCGAAGGAGGCATGAAAGAAATAAGGCCGACTCGAGAGGGCGCCACGCGCAGAAGGGAAGGCGCGAGATCCAGGCGGAGAGACGAGGAATCGCGGGAAGAGAGATTGACAGCGGGAGCAGGAAGAGCCGGGGATGTCGATAGCAGAGAATCTGAAAATGGTGAAGGAAAGGATAGAGGCCGCTGCTGCAAGGGCGGGAAGAGGGGCCGGCTCGGTCAGGCTTGTCGCTGTAACAAAGACAGTGCCTCCCGAGCTCATACGCGAGGCAGTGGCGGCAGGCGCAGAGATCCTCGGCGAAAATCGTGTGCAGGAGGCGAGGGAAAAGATAGAGACGCTCGGCCGGCTAGCGTCCTGGCATCTAATTGGCAGCCTCCAGAGGAACAAGGCCAAGTACGCTGTAAGGCTTTTCGACCTCATCCACTCGGTCGACAGCCTCGAACTGGCGCAGGAGCTGAGCAGACAGGCCAAAAAAACAGGCAAGGTGCAGGACATACTCATCGAGGTGAACATAGCAAAAGAGGGCAGCAAGTCAGGCATATATCCTGAAGACGCGGCATATCTTGTGCGCGAGGCGGCCGGGCTCGAGTATTTGCGCATAAGAGGCCTCATGACTATGCCGCCCTACTTGCCGGATCCCGAGGATTCGCGGCTGTATTTCAAGAGGCTTCGGGAGCTTGCAGCAGCGATCGAACGGGAAAGGATACCGGGTGTATCCATGTCGGAGCTCTCTATGGGCATGAGCAACGACTTCGAGGTTGCGGTGGAGGAGGGCGCAACAATGGTGCGCATAGGCACCGCCATATTCGGAGAAAGGGCATAGCAGCAAGTACTCATGATCGGCCATGCAAGGCTTCAAGCGGCTGAGCATCCTTCGTATGCATGCCGCTTGTCGAAAAGGGAGGATATATGGCAATCGACGGAAAGATTGGGTTCATAGGGGCGGGCAACATGGCAGAGGCCTTGATCAAAGGGCTTCTAAAGGCGCGTATCGCCCCGCCCGAGAATATCATCGCCTCTGATACATCTGCTGCGAGGCTCGAGCATCTCGAGAAGGGATATGGTATCATTGTACAGGCCGACAATATAAAGACCTTGCGCTCAGCGGGGATCGTTCTTCTGTGCGTCAAGCCCCAGGTCATTGATGCGGTCTTGTCGCAGATCGCGCCAGCGGCCGACGCCGGCAAGCTCGTGATATCTATTGCAGCGGGCATTTCCCTGGAGCGCATCGAGAAGGCCCTCGGAGCCTCGGCCAGGGTCATACGTGCGATGCCGAATACGCCTGCGCTTGTGCTCGCCGGTGCAACAGGCCTCGCAGCCGGAAAGGCCGCCTCGCCGGAGGACATGAAGACCGCACAGGAGATATTCGGAGCGGTGGGCAGGGCGGTCGTAATCGAAGAGAAATTGATGGATGCAGTCACTGGACTCTCAGGCAGCGGGCCTGCATATATATTTACTGTCATAGATGCGCTTGCCGATGCAGGCGTAAAGGCCGGCATCCCCAGGCCGCTTGCCCTGGAGCTTTCCGCCCAGACTGTGTATGGGGCGGCGAAGATGGTGCTCGAGACAGGCGAGCATCCTGGAAGGCTCAGGGATATAGTCACATCTCCCGGTGGAACGACCATAGCCGGCCTGCATGAGCTCGAGAAAGGCCGGCTCCGCGCAGTGCTCATGAATGCGGTTGAGGCCGCGACCGACAGGAGCAAGGAGCTGGGCAGGGGGAATCAAGACAGACACTAAGGAGGAGATATGTTCTTCATAGGCAACATAGTCATAGGCCTCGCAAGGGTTCTCGATATGGCCCTGAGCATATACATGTGGATAATAATCATCAGGGCGCTCATTTCCTGGGTGAATCCGGATCCGTATAATCCGATTGTGCAGTTTCTCGTACGAGTGACAGAGCCCGCGCTCGGGCCGCTCCGCAGACTTGTGCCGACCTGGAGGATCGGGATAGACCTCTCGCCCCTCATTGCGATATTCATCATCTATTTCCTACGGTTCGCCCTGGTGGAGAACCTGATGGACTTGGGCAGGAGCATGAAGCTGCCTGCGGCCGGGCTGTAAGTTCACAAGGAGAAGACCATGAAGGTCACGCCACTCGACATACAGCAGAAAAGATTTAATATCGGCTTCAGGGGCTATGACCGCAGAGAGGTGGACGAGTTTCTCGACCTCGTAAGGGAGGAGATGGAGTCGCTCCTGCGTGAGGTGACGGAGCTCAGGGAATTCCATCACTCCTACGAAGAGCGGATGCGCGAGCTTTCGGAGCGTGAGGACTCCCTAAAAAGCGCCATGCTGACTACGCAAAAGCTCGTGGATGAGCTCAAGGAGAACGCAAAAAAGGAGGCGGCCCTGATCATCAAGGACGCTGAGGTGAGGGGACAGCAGATGGCCTCATCCGCCCAGCAGGAAAGGGCCAGGCTCGAAGCTGAGATCCAGGATCTAAAGCGCAAGCGGCACCATTTCCTTCAAGACATGAAGAAGGTGATACAGATGCACCTCGAGATGGTCAAATACGAGGAGGGCGGCGGTGAGGCCGAAGAAGGACCGAGATAGCACCGTGGCGGTTTTCTTGAATGTCAGGGTCCAGCCTCGTGCATCGAGAGAGGGGATAGCCCTCATGGAAGACGGCTCGCTCAAGATAAGGCTCGCAGCGCCGCCTGTCGACGGCGCCGCCAACGAGGCGCTCGTCAGGTTGCTGTCCGAGCTGTTGTCGGTGCCCAGGTCCTCGGTCGAGATTGTGTCCGGCCGCACATCACGCGCCAAGATAGTGCGGATCTCAGGCAGGACCGAAGAAGACATTCATAGGCTATTGAAGACGAGGATGGAATAGTGTATTATTAAGTACGCAAAAAGGCGACATCTCCACCGAAGGAGATGATAATGATCGACACAGCCCGACCATCCCTCGGCTCCAGGACCGGGGTATAGGCGGTGGAAAGGGGGCGACAGGCTTCGACGGGGATCAAGAGGTCGGAGGTTGCATGCCGAGGTGCCATGGGGCTCGTAAAACACATGGCAAACAACAACTGCCAATACTGAACTGGCACTCGCTGCTTAAATAACGCAGCGCGTCCCGAGGCCTTTGCCTGATGGGCCGAAGGGACGTCGAACCTTCAGGCTGGTCTCTCTGCATTGTCCGTGGCAGGGAGGCGAGAAAAACCGGACTGGCCGATTCCAGAGCCCTCCCCGAGGCGCTGGAAGAGGCGAGAACCAAAAGAGGGGATAAGCATGTAGTAGCCTTCGGCTGAAGGTTTTCGGACGTGGGTTCGAATCCCACCGCCTCCACCATTAATCAACCTAAAAACCGCACCTGGACGCCGATGAGCGCAGCCAAGAGACAGACCTTTCAGGAGGTCTTAATAGGGTCAAGGGGTACTAATGGGTGACCCTATTAGATTTGCAAAAATAGCCACCTATCGCCGAATCCAAGAATATCTGAAACAAAAATATCATTGTACCGTGGCCTATCCGCATAATCTGTGGATAGATTAGCGGGTTAATTGAAATATATAGGAGC
>JBBIMH010000039.1:0-24413 GCA_037444505.1 Nitrospirota bacterium
TTAGGTATCGCCGCATCAGTAAGTGAGAAGCTGCTATAAACCACACGCCTTTAATAGGCGCATAGAGCCTGACTCGCTACGTCGGTGCTTTGCGCTACCTTCACTCGACGGTCGTGCGAATTGCTTCCACCTCCTCGCCATGAAGGAGAGAACCCCAGGTGTAAGACGCGGGACTGCCATTCGCCCTCGTAAAGCTCGGGCGAAGATCATGGCAGTCAAGATCAATGGTTCCAGAAAAAAATTGGGTGCCCCCAAATGCTACTTACAGACCTGATCCCGCACCTTTTTGAAGCCCTGCCACCAGAGCCACGGTTGTAAAAGATAGACTGCTGGAGGAACTCGATATATCTTTGCATCTATCGTGAAATTATCCACTCGCATTTTCGATGTATTTCATTATCAGATTTTGATTGTGCATATGACGGGCATATGTTTAACCTGTATAATGTGCATACAGGAGGTAAGGAATGAGAGCGACTGTGGACATAGATGATAAGCGCTTCCAGAAAGCAAAAAAGCTGACATCGGCCAAGACCAAAAAGGATCTGATCAATTTGTCGCTCAGGGAGCTCATACGAAGAAAAAAAATAGAGTATCTTCTGAGCCTCTAAGGAAGCTCCCCAATAGATATTTCGCTGAAGGACATTGAGAAGTTCAGGGAATATGAGCGCTGAAAAATTTCTTATTGCCACCAAGGTATGGGTAAAATATCTGAGAGGCTTGGACGGCGCCTTGAAAGACCTGATTTCTTACCTTGTCCTCGAAGGACTGGTGTTTACCACGGAAATCTTTATAAATGGAAATTTTGCGGGGCGCTAAGTCGGACCGTGAATACGCCATGCTCTATGACGACTTTCTTTCGCTGCACCAACTTTATGCCACTCCTGACGTGTGGAAAGCAGCGTGGGATCTCGGCTACAAGCTGCGGAAAAAAGGGGGCAACGCTCCTCTCGCCGATACGCTCATTTCGGCGGTTTCTATGCTCTACAAATGCACGCTTATCCATTCTGATGGTATCATAAGAAGTCAACCTTACCGCCGAGCACGCAGAAAAAATGCGTTTTAATTCAGAGCCGTTCTCGGCGATCTCGGCGGCCTCTGCGGTGAAATGGGACTTTTTACGAGTTCATCCATTCTGACAGCCACTATAATCTCGTTTCAAAACATCCAGCATTAAAAACGATAGAACTGTAAAGCAACGCCGTGTCATTTGGCGGTCGAGCCGCAGCAGCGCGCAGAAGTAGGGCATGCATCGGAAGACGGTCAATTGTAGAAACCGTATGCGGTCTGCATCGTTTAAATTCATTTCTCATTCTCTTTTTTCATGAAACTTTAGACGATGCCGCATGACAGCTGAGATTTCGTCTTTGCCGCTCTTAAAGAGGATATGGACGTGCTTGCTCATGAGGGCCGAGACGCAGACGGGACACCTTCACTTGGTGACGTCCTGGCCAAGGTGTTCGAGAAACCTTACCCTATCCTCGTCGTCATCAAAGATGTTTGACTTGTTGAGGTCGCGTACCATTATGGCGCAGCGAGCGGGCTACATCAACCGGGCTTAGCAAGCATGAGATGAGTTTATAGAACTCCCTGTAGCTCGTATGGAGGTGTCCAAGTCCAGGACAAAGCAAGGCGCTATTGTGCCCGCTCTGAATGAATATCTACGGCTCAAGAAGCGGCAGGAATTAAAAGATCTGATCGGCAATTACAGGGCTTTTGACCTCACTCTCGACGACCTGAGGAAGATGCGCCATGAATGATAAGGTCATGGTGGATACCTCTGCGTAGATCGCGGGTTTCCGAAAAATGGGCAACCAGAGGCTCAAAGACTATCTCAGGGTAATTCTCGATCTGGATCGGGTCGCGACTACGAACATCGTCATCCTTAAACTTTTACAGAGCTGTCAAATCAGAAAGGAATACGATGTCCTGAAGGCCCGGCTCGATGTTTTGCCGCTATATGATTTGAATGAAAAGGTATGGCCGATTGCGTACGAGGCCGGTTACACTCTCAGGCGGAAGGGGATCACAGTCCCGACGGTGGATATCCTTATTTGCTCGATCGCAAAAGTGCATGCATTGAGCATTTTCCATCACGACGAGCATATCAAGACTGTTTCCTGGGAGATGGGGATAAAGACCGTGGCTTTTTTGAAAGCGTGATTCAAATCAAGCCGAGAGCTGATTGCACCTACTTAGAGCGGGTGTCAATAATCATGAGAAAATATACACCCCTTATGGGAGTTCCTTAATAAATAAATCATATCATTGGCTATCTCAGTAAAACAGGGAGGCAGTTAAGATTGACGGCCACTACAGGCGGCGACTTGCCGCCTCATTTCTGTCATAAACCCCTGGTCTCAAAATTGAAAATATCTTATCTTTGCCTTTCCTATAGGGCGAGCGGCTGCAAAGAGTGAATCAACGAATTTCTTCGCCTTTTCCACAGCCTTTTCCACAGCATATCCACTGCCTATAAACACTGCAACAGCCGCGGAGAGGGCGCAGCCGGTGCCGTGAAATTCCCCCCGTCGCCTCGGTGTGGAAAATGCCGTCACCCTTTTCCCTCCGTACAGGGTGTCCACGGCAGGACCGCGTCCGTGGCCTCCTTTGATGAGCACATAGGACGGCCCCATGTCGAGAAGCCTTCTCCCGGCCCTTTCCATAGCGGCCTGATCGGTGATAGGGATCCCTGTGAGCGCCTCGGCCTCGGGAAGATTGGGTGTTATGAGCAGGGCGAGCGGGAAGAGCCGCTTTTTTAGGAAAGCGACCGCTCCGCTGCGAAGCAGCGCTGCGCCGGAGCTGGAAGAGAGGACCGGATCGACAATGAGATTCCTAAACCTGAACTTTTTTACCACCGCAGCGACTGCCTCTACGTTCTCTTTCGTGAGGAGCATGCCGGTTTTCATCGCATCCGGCTTCGTATCCGACAGTAGCGCCTCTATCTGCTCATAGACCGCATCTGCATTCACGGGATATGTCTTCTGTACGCCGCTACTGTTCTGTGCGGTGAGCGCTGCCGGGACAGCCATACCGAATGCGCCGAGCGCCTGAAAGACCTTGAGATCGAGCTGTATGCCTGCGCCGCCGGACGGGTCCGAGCCTGCGATGGAAAGAACCTTGATCATAGCGATAATGGACAAATGGCTTGGTTAAATTGATAGGGAGTAGACATAAAGCCATCTCAAATACATCAGTCAAGCTTGAGTTCCAGGAGTTTCAAAGGGTCAACCCTCGCGCCCTGTATCCTGACCCCCCAGTGTAGATGCGCACCTGTGGAACGGCCTGTGGAGCCTACATGACCTATCACCTCTCCCTTGAGCACGGCCTGGCCGTGCTTGACATTTATATTGGAGAGGTGGAAGAACATGGTGTATATCCCCTGGCCGTGGTCTATGACAAGGCTCTTGCCTGAATAGAACTGTTCATCGATGAGGACAGCGACGCCGTCGTTCGGCGCAAGCACCGGCTCTCCCTCCTCGGCGGATACATCCACGCCTGAGTGAGGATTTTTGGGAATGGAGTTTATGATCCTGCGGACCCCGAACGGCGTGCCGATCTCCCTGCCTGGAAGGGGATCTATGAATGCGCCGCTCCAGAGACGCATGGACTCCACAGGCCATATGGCCGCCATCTTCTCCTGCTCCGCCTCGACCCTGGCCTCGTTCTCCGGAGACAGGACAACCATATCTTTGGGCAGAGTGAGCCTCTGTACAGGATAGTCTTTTCTTATTATCCTTACCATGCGCGAAACAGTCCTGTCGCCTACATTAAGCTCGAGCGGATACTTCCCCGGCACTGTCTGGAGGTCAATACCGATGACGGCCTTTAACGAAGCCTTCGATTCATTGAAATAGAGCCTTTTCCCGAGGAATCTTCCCTCGACCGGGCCTGATGCATTCTTGAGCGTGATGACAAGGATGTCTCCGGGCCCTGCCTTCTTGGGCTCGACAATAATCCTGAGCGCCTCAGCCTTCGGAGCGGCATGAGATGCAGCCGGACACAGCAGGACGAAAAAGAGCATCGTCGCAGATAGAGATAATATGGCCAAGATGTCAGGACCTATAATATGCCGTTGTCTTCTCATGCCCCACCCTTCATCCCCGACCCCTGATTCCAGACTCTCGGCTTTCGGCCCCCGGGCTTCTTCAGATACCGGCTTACGCCCTTCATGGAGCAGAACTCGCCGCACATGCTGCAGACGTCTTCCTCTTTAGGCAGGCTCGACTCGCGTAGCCGCCTCGCCTTTTCAGGGTCTATGGAAAGCTCTATCTGCCCCTTCCAGTCCAGGGCCTTCCTCCTCCTGGACATCTCGCGGTCCCAGTCCATGGCGCCTTTCACGCCCTTGGCGATGTCCGCTGCATGGGCCGCTATCCTCGCCGCGATCACACCATCGCGCACATCATCGAGGTCGGGAAGGCGAAGATGCTCCGACGGCGTCACATAACACAGAAAATCCGCGCCAGCCGCGCCTGCGATCGCCCCTCCTATGGCGGATGTGATGTGATCGTAGCCCGGCGCCACATCAGTCACGAGCGGCCCCAGAACGTAGAACGGTGCACCCTTGCAGAGCTCCTTCTGTATCCTTATGTTCGTCTCTATCTGGTTTATGGGCACATGGCCCGGCCCCTCTATCATCACCTGCACGCCCGCCTCGAGCGCAATGTCCCTGAGTTCTCCGAGGGTGATGAGCTCCTCTATCTGCGCCCTGTCGGTCGCATCCGCAAGGCAGCCCGGCCTCATGCCATCTCCGAGCGAAAGCGTCATATCGTATTTCTTCGCGATCTCGAGCAATCTGTCGTACTGCTCATAGAGCGGATTCTCCTTTTCGTTATAGATGATCCACTCCAGGATGAATGCGCCTCCCCTGCTCACCACATCCATGAGCCTGCCTTCTTTCTTGAGTCTCTCCACACTCGACATGGTCACCCCGCAGTGGACGGTTATGAAATCCACTCCCTCAGCGCCCTGCTCCTCGATGACCCTGAATATCAACTCCGGGTCCATCTGCACTATGGATCTGCCCTGCTCGACGGTCTCGACAGCAGCCTGATATATGGGCACTGTGCCTATCGCCACTGTCGAGTGCTTCAGTATCTCTCTACGTATCTCCTTTATAGGCCCGCCTGTGGAGAGGTCCATTACCGCATCCACGCCGGCCGAGACCGCAATCTTGAGCTTTGCAATCTCATCCTCGATCGACATGCGCTCCTTGGATGTGCCGATGTTCGCATTGGTTTTCGTCCTCAGACCCCTGCCGATTCCTAGCGGCGCGATCTTCGTGTGGAGATTGTTTCTGCAGATGACGATCGTGCCATCAGCGATGGCCTGGATTATACAACCAACATCAACTCCTTCCTGCCTCGCCACCGCCTCCATCTCAGGCGTGACATTTCCTTTTCGCGCTTCTATAATCTGGTTCATGACTTCTCCTTCGCAACATAGCCCTATTGTCACAACAACCACAGAGATTACAGAGAAGGCCCAGAATGAAAAAACAAAACTCCTCTGCGTCCTCCGCGGTGAAAAAGTTTTTTACAAACTTGTTATTTGTTAACTCACCAGCACACGAGCATTTTACCGAAGCATTTCCACGGTGCTCTGTGGTTTCAATTCTTGTATTTTCATGAAACTTCTCACATTTCAATATGGCTATTGCTCAATGGGTCAATGCCTGTTTGATCTCTTTGACCGCACTTCTTATGTCTTCTGCAGAGAGTATCGCTGAGATCATGCCGACTCCGTCCGCGCCTGCATCGAGCGCAGCACGGATATTCCGGGCAGATATACCCCCCAGGCCGAAGACCGGAATAGAAACGCGTCTCGTAACCTCTGCGAGGGCATCCAGCCCCTTCGGAGGACCGTATTTCATCTTCGACGGCGTCGCGAACACCGGGCCGAATGTAATAAAGTCCGCTCCGTCCGCCTCCGCCTCTACCGCCTCTTCGAGGCTGTGCGTAGAGACGCCGATGAGCATCTTTTCGCCGACAATCTTTTTTGCTGCATGCGGCGGCATGCTTTCCCTGCCGAGATGGACTCCGTCCGCATCCACTGCCACCGCTGCATCCACACGGTCATTGATGAAGAGCCTCGCCCCGAATTCAGCCGTCAGAGCCCTCATCTCTTCGGCAAGAGAGAGGAGACTTCGTATCGGCAGATCTTTCTCGCGGAGCTGCACTGCCCGCACGCCCGCCTCCAACGCCATCCTGAGCGCTTTCAGAAGCGGCAGCCTCGTCGCATGCCTGTCCGTAATGAGGTAGAGCGAGAAATCAACCAATGAAACCTCGACAAAACGAAGACAAAATTTGCTATGTCCTGTGCCCCATACAGCTCTTATGATCCGATCAACCCGTCCAGCGGGCTGCTGGCCGTCGCATAGAGCTTCTTCGGGATCCTGCCTGCTTTGTAAGCGAGCCTTCCTGCAAGCACTCCGTATTTCATGGCCTCCGCCATCTTGATCGGATCCTTTGCGCCTGCAATAGCGGTATTCAACAGCACCGCGTCGCAGCCCATCTCCATCGCAATGGCGACGTCAGAGGCAGTGCCCACCCCCGCATCCACGATTATAGGGACATTCACGGTCTCGAGTATTATTCTGAGGTTATATGGGTTCCTGATGCCGAGTCCGGAGCCGATGGGGGCTGCAAGGGGCATCACAGCCGGGCAGCCTATGTCGACGAGCTTCTTTGCCATGATCGGATCGTCGCTAGTGTATGGAAGGACAATCAGCCCCTCCTTCACGAGCGTCTTCGCAGCCTCGAGAAGGGCCTCGTTGTCAGGGAAGAGCGTCTTCTCGTCTCCGATCACCTCGAGCTTGACCAGCTTCGTGATGCCCGCCTCGGCAGCGAGCATAGCCGTCCTGACAGCGTCCCTTGCAGTATAGCAGCCTGCCGTGTTCGGGAGTATCTTGTACTTTTTCGGATCAATATAGTCGAGGAGGTTTTCCTTTCCTTTGTCGATGATATTCACCCTGCGCACTGCGACCGTCACCACATCAGTGCCGGACGCCTCTATGGCGCGCTTCGTCTCTTCAAAGTCTTTGTACTTACCCGTCCCAACCCAGAGCCTGGAGCGGAACTCGATACCAGATATAACAAGCCTATCGTCGTTCATAACTCACTCCTTCCATTCAATCCGCTTCTGATGACACCCACCTCCCATGAAGCTGACCACCTCTATGACGTCGCCGTCATTTACAGCCCTCAAGCCGTATTCCGCCTTTTTCACGACCTCGAGATTCAGCTCCACCGCCACTCGTGCAGGCTCTATATTCAAGTGTCTGAGAAGCCCCTCAACAGTCAGCCCGTCGGGCACGACCTTCTTCTGTCCATTCAGCGTAATCTGCATTCGAAATGTCTTTCAATCCGCGGGTTGCCTTAAGACGAAAAAAGCCACGCCGTAGCGCAGCTTTTGATGTAATTCGAAGATATAGGACATAGCCTTCCCTACGCCGGCACTACCCGGATCAGGTTCCAAGGGTCGTCCCGCCGTCAACAGGACTCTCAGCCTAAAGGCTCCCCCGGCATTTTATGATGTTTTAACAATACGGCATAGAGTGCCGCTTGTCAATTCTTTTTTGCAATCACCGGCTTGTTCGAAAGTTCACGCCACCCGTTTCTTCGGAACTCAGGGGGCAGATCTCTGAACCTTAGTGGGGAGAGGGGGACTTCTTTATACGGTTATCCGCCTTTTTTGCGTTCATCTGCATCCTATCTTTGAACTCTGTACTATGAACGTTGATAGATAATAGGGATGGCCTCCGCCCGGTTTTCCTTGCTGTGAAAGAGGTGTCTGCATTCATGTCATGCCTCCTGGAGGTTATGGCGGACGAAGATATACCTCGCCGACAAGGCATCTCTATCCCCATCTCTTTGTGGAAATAGTCTCTAACCGTTCAGGAGCCTCACGACCGGCATACCGTCATTGAAATATTCTATTATATTCAGGGCGCCGAATGACTGGTCTATCCGAAAGAGATGCAGAAGGTCGAGGCCCAAGGCGTCGGCGATGATTATCCTGTTCACCCCGCCATGGAGCAGGAAGGCGATTTCTTTGTCGGGATGCGAAGACACTATATCCTTATAGATAGGAAGGATGCGGTTTTTGACGTCGAGCAGGCACTCGCCGCCTGGAGGTCTGTAGTTGAGGAGGTCTCCGCGCCATGCCTCGTATTCGAGGGGAAAGCGCTCTCTTATCTCTTTCGCTGTCAGGCCCTCCCAGAGGCCTACGCTCCGCTCCCTGAGGCCGCGTAGCGGGGTAAACGATATGCCGAGACGGTTGGATATGATCTCCGCGCCCTTTCTGGAGCGCACGAGGTCGCTCGAATATACGGCGAAGATAGGCCTGTCCGACAGCCTCTCTGCAAGCGCATACATCTGCTGAAGTCCGCGCTCCGTGATGTCTATATCGATATGTCCGTTGTAGCGCTTCTCTCCGCCGTTCGCCACCTCTCCATGGCGCATGAGATACACCTTCGTGGGCATGGCGCTAACCTCCGCTGGACAGGACAACGAAACCGAGTAGCACTATCACCTCTGAAAGCTCGCTCACCGCGCCTATGGTATCGCCTGTGACGCCGCCGAGCCTTTTGATGATATACGCCCTCGAGATGAGCGCAAAGACCGCGACCGCGGGAATAATGAAGAGGGCGCGGGCCTCATTGACGAATAGGGAGAGCCCGACGGCGATCAAAGTCGCAACGGCCATGCCTCCGAGCCTCATATGTCTCACAAATGCCCTGCCCATGCCCTCATGCCGGGCGTAGTAGGCCCTGAAGACCATGACGGTCTGAGACCACCGTCCGAGAAGAGGCGCGGTGAGAAGAGCAGCGGTTTTTTCTTCGCTGAAGAGGTTGTTCAGAGAGAAATACCTCAGAAGCAGCGAAAATACGATGCCGAGGACGCCTGCCGTGCCGAGGCTGCTGTCCTTCATTATCCTTAGGCTCGTCTCTTTGTCCACTCCGCCCATCAGGCCGTCTAGTGTATCGCCGAGTCCGTCTATATGAAGCGCCCTGGTGAGCAGCACGGAGAAGATGAGGATCCATACATTAGCGATGGTGTGCGGAAATATCCACTCCATCGCCTTGTTCGAATAGACGAGGAGCACGCCGAGCAGAAAACCCACGACCGGAAAATAGACCATGGACCTGGCGAGGTCCGCCTCCGAAACACGATGCCTTTTGGCGACTGTGAATATCGTGAGGAACTGCAGAGCGGTGACGAAGTCCTTTATCATGCCATTCGACCCCTTAGGTGTGCACCGGAGTCCTGTTCCTGTCGGACACGCCTGCAGATGCAAAGGTGGCCATCTCGGTAAGTATCTTCACCCCGGCTTCTACAAGGGATATGCCGAGGGCTGCGCCTGTCCCCTCGCCCAGCCTCAGGTTCAGATCGAGGAGCGGGATCTGCTCGAGGTGTTCGAGCATCTTCCTATGCCCGATCTCGACCGACTGGTGGGCTGCGATTATATAACCCTTTACGTGAGGATTAAGCTCAGCCGCGATCAGGGCCCCTGCTGTAGAGATGAAGCCGTCTATCACGACCGGAATCCTGTGCAGCGCGGCCCCAAGCACGAGTCCTGCAATGCCCGCAATCTCGTATCCCCCTACCTTTGAGAGGACGTCCATTGCATCCTTCGGATCTGGACGGTTCACTGCTATGGCCCGCCTTATCACATCCACCTTTCTCCTGAATGAAGCGTCGTCTATGCCCGTGCCCCTGCCTGTCACCTTCTCGGGTTCAGTGCCTGTAATCACGGAGACGATGGCGGACGATGGGGTCGTATTGCCTATGCCCATGTCGCCGGTGCCGACGATATCGAGTCCGTCCCGGTATTTTTCTATCATCTCCACGCCTGCGAGTACCGCCTTCTCAGCCTCGTCCCGGTTCATAGCCGGGCCCTTGGTCATGTTGCGCGTCCCCCTCCGAACCTTTTTGATCTCGAGGCCGTCCATGGGTTCGAACTCATGGTCAACGCCTATGTCGACCACGATGACACGCGCACCGACATGACGTGCAAGGACATTGACACCCGCCCCGCCGCGCAGAAAGTTATACACCATCTGTGGCGTTACATCCTTCGGAAATGCGCTCACACATTCCTCTGCCACTCCGTGGTCTCCGGCGAAGGTGAATATGATTTTTTTCTCTATCCGCGGCCTATCCTTGCCCGTGATGAGGCAGTAGCGCTTCGCAAGCTCCTCGAGCCTCCCGAGGCTTCCCTGGGGCTTGGTCAGGTTGTCGAGCCTCTCCTGTATCTGGAGCGTCCTCGACTCATCAACAGGTTTTATGCCTTGCAAAACATCCTTCAAGCCTTTCATAAACTCCCCTTTCTGCAGCATAGGCGCCGCCTCACTTTAATCTCATCGGAATCCCCGAGGCTATGAGATACGCCTCATCAGCTATCTTCGCGACCTTCTGGTTCATGACGCCTGCAAGATCCCGGAACCTCCTCGCCACGGGGTTCTCCGGAACGATCCCAAGCCCTACTTCATTAGAGACCACAATGCAGGCCCCGCCGAAGCCCCTTAGGGCATGGAGGAGCTCATCCATCTTTCTCCTGACCTCTTCGTCGCCGTCCGAATGCTCCATGACATTGCTGAGCCATAGGGTAAGGCAGTCGATGAGCACGACATCATATTTGGCGCCGAGCTTGGGCAGAAGCTCTGCAAGCGCAAGTGGCTCTTCGTATGTATCCCACTCGGCGCCCCTCCGGCTTCGGTGCTGCTCGATGCGGCTGACCATCTCGGCATCCACGGCCTGTGCCGTTGCGAGATACGCCCGCCTGCCTTTGAGCCCTTCAGCAAGGCCCTCTGCGAAAGAGGACTTGCCGGAGCGCGCACCGCCAGTGATGAAATAGAGCCTGCCTGCCATATCCTGCCATATCCAATGTTCTATGCATCAGGCTAAGGTTTCTTGAACGCGACATCAGCGAAGAAAGACTCCGCAGATGTGCCTGTGTGCTGGGAGTTTATCTGGAGCCTCACTCCTTGGACGTGAGGCGGCTCCTCTCCAAATATCTTTTTGTAATCCTCATACACATTCCGCGTCTCAGTGAGCCATCTTCCGAGGTCGGCCCTGCCGGAGCGCACCACGACCGCCTTTATATGCATGAAGAATGGGCCTGCCGCATCTCCGATCATACCCTCAGGCGCGGTCGTGTCCCAGATATACACGATGGCTTTGGTCTTAGAGAAGGCGATGAACAACTGGGCCGTCTGGTCGTCCGTGGATGACTTTCTGAAGTCGCCGCCCGCCGGCAGCTTGACCGCCTTCCACTTCCATGTAAGGATGGGATACTGCCTGATGTCTATATCCATCGCTTTCTGAAAAGAGAAGGACGTATTCGAGCTTTTGAGATGGACGGCATGTATATCGCCGTCTTTTACAATCGCGAAATCCGCCTTGCCTGATTTTTCCTTCAGCTCCCAGCCCTTCGGGATTCCCGTCGAATCTGCTCCAGTAGAAAAATCTGCAATAGAAATGGCGTCATCAGATGCAATGGCAGAAGTAAAGATGAAAATAACCGACAGGATCATCAGGGACTTTCTCGCCATATCAAACAACATCTCTTAAACGAAGATAAAAAACCCCCGTCCGTCGCCGGGCAAGGGTGGAGAATGGATGCCGAAAGCATGTACTGGAGCGGGCGACGGGACTCGAACCCGCGACACCAAGCTTGGGAAGCTTGTACTCTACCAACTGAGCTACGCCCGCCCGATGAGCCGCATTATAGCCATAGGCACCTCTGATGTCAACAGGAATCGCCACGGAGGACGAGGCCGCAGAAGGCAGCCGAGAGCGGTCGCGAGATTGCCGAGATCAGCCATCATTATAGATGAACTTATAAAAAGTCTGATTTACCGCAGAGGTCGCGGAGAAGGCGGAGAGAACCCTTTCAAAAGATAGATGGTCTTCTCGGCGTTCTCGGCTGTGAAAATGCTTTTTTACGAGCTTGTCATTATTGAAGTTACCGTAGCAGCCTGCAGGAATGCGCTCGTTTTGGAGTTCAACCTTCTGCCCAGCCGGTGTGTCACATTAAGATTGGAATAATAATGACAATCTCGTATAGATCCGATCTTTCACTCGCTGGCGCAAAGTATACAATAAAAGGCTATTGAGAAGAGAGAATTATTCTCTACGTGGCTTCGTGGTTTTGAGCTCGTTTTTTATACGACTTTATCAATAATGATTGACTCTCACTGCATGGTTGACTAATATGAAGATGCAATCCGGCATGTTTTTATGGAGAGGCGTATGCTGATGGTGAATCCGTACAGAAATCGCAGTCTGTGTCTTTTAATCTTGGTGTTGTGTCTCTTGCCGCCTTTTTACGCGCATTCCGAAGAGGTCCTCACGTGGAGAGATTGCGTGCTCGAGGCGCGGGAGAACAATCCGGACCTCGTTGCGGCAAGGGGCATGATAGACCAGGCAAAGGCGCTGAAGGCCGTTTCGAAAGGGCCTATGCTTCCGCAGATCAGCGGCTTCGCAGGCGCATCGAAGAGGGGCTCGGATGCATACCCGACCACAGAGTCGTACTCATACGGTATAACCGTATCCCAGCTCTTGTTCGATGCATTCAGGACAGCCAACTCGGTTTCTGCAGCGGAAGAGTATGTCCGTTCAGCAGAATATGCCTATGCCCTCGTGTCCGCCGACGTAAGGCATCGGCTCAGGATTGCATTCGTAAATCTGCTCAAGGCCCAGGAGCTGGTCTCCATATCCGAAAATATCGAGGACAGGCGGCGGAAAAACCTGGAACTGGTGAGGCTGCGCTATCAGGCTGGACGCGAGCACAAGGGCGCCGTGCTTACTGCCGAGGCGAATCTTGGCCAGGCGGAATTCGAAGTCGCCCAGACCAGACGAGGCCTGGCGCTTGCGCAGCAGGCGCTATCAAAGGAGATGGGGAGGCGTAAGGCTTCCGCTGTCAGGGCGAGCGGCGAACTTGCGGTCTCGTCGAGCCTCGATGCACCTGTCGATTTCGAGGCTATAGCAGCCGGTAACCCCGGCCTGCGTCAATACACCGCGCTTAAGGAGCAGACCCGCTTTAATCTCAGGGCTGCGCGTGCGGATCTTGCTCCGAAACTTTATGCAAACGCCTCCGCCAGCAGGGCCGCATCCGAGTGGCCGCCTGCTTCGGATGAATGGACAATCGAGCTGAATGTGACGCTTCCGATATTCGAAGGCGGAGTGAGACAGGCCGAGATCGCAAGGGCGAAGGCCGCCCTGCGTGCTGCAGAGGCCGAAGAAAAAGTCACCCGAGACGGAATCGTGCTCGGTCTCGCGCAGGCCTGGACAAATTTTGCGAATGCAGTAGGCCAGGTCTCTGTACAGCAAAAATTCCTCGACGCAGCCCAGACAAGGGCCACGATAGCGCGCGCACAGTATTCTACGGGCATCATATCGTTCGATACATGGACGATCATAGAAGACGACCTTGTTCGGGCTGAAAAGGCCTTTTTGAATGCAAGGGCGGATGCCCTGCTTTCCGAGGCGGGCTGGATCAATGCACAAGGAGGCGCTCTTGAAGATGCAGAATAAAAAATTGCATATCATCATAGCGGCGGTCGTCTTTGCATGCGCCATAGCGATCGCCCTGTATTTCAGGGGCAGGGACAGCGGCCCGACCTATCGCGAGGTGAGGCCGTCGGTCGGAGATCTTTCGACCTTCATAACAGCGGTAGGCACGGTCCAGCCGCAGAACCGCATCGAGATAAAGCCGCCCATTTCCGGCCGGGTCGAGAAGGTCATGGTCAGGGAGGGGCGGAAGGTCAGGGCAGGCCAGGCCCTTGCACTTCTAAGCTCAGTAGAGCGTGCCGCTCTGCTGGATGCAGCGCGTGCCCAGGGAGAGGAGAGCGTCGGATATTGGGAAGACGTATATAAGCCGACGCTGCTGCTTTCGCCTATAGACGGAGAAGTGATAGTGCGCGCGGTGGAGCCGGGCCAGACAGTAACCGCGAACGACGTCATAGTCGTGATCTCGGACAGGCTCATCATCAAGGCCCAGGTGGACGAGACGGACATAGGCAGGGTGAGGCTGAACCAAAAGGCCGAAGTAACTCTCGATGCATATCCGGACATAATCGTCGAAAGCAGGGTAGACCATATCTCATATGAATCGAGACTGATTAATAATGTTACCATATACGAGGTGGACATACTGCCGAAAAGAGTGCCCGATGTCTTCAGATCCGGCATGAGCGCCACAGTCAAGATAATCGAGCATGTAACAGAGAATGCCCTGCTCATCCCCAGAGAAGCGGTGCAATACGAGCCGGATGCAAGTTATGTTCTCGTAAAAGATAAAAAAGGCGGCATCTCGAAGAGAAAGGTCGTCACAGGCGAATCCGATGACAGCAGCATACAGATAAAAGACGGCATCCGCATAGACGACACAATCCTGATCAAGACATCGCCCTCGAGGCCTTCTAAGAAGGCCGGTCAGGGCAGTCCGCTCGTGCCATTCGGCAGACAACGAAAATGATCAGACTCGAAAACATAAGCAAGACATATCGCACCGGCGCTGCCGGCGTTGCAGCGCTCAAGGACGTTTCGCTCGAGATCATGCCCGGCGAGTTCGTAGCCATCATGGGCCCTTCCGGCTCCGGAAAGTCCACGCTTATGAATATACTGGGCTTTCTCGACAGACCTGACTCGGGAACCTATCTCTTCAACGGCAGAGACGTCACGCAGTTTTCGGACGACGAGCTTGCCGTCTTAAGAAACCGCGTTGCGGGATTCGTATTCCAGCAGTTCTATCTCCTTCCTCGACTCACCGCTGTAGATAACGTTGCGCTCCCCCTCATATATGCAGGTCGGCGGAGCGGAAAACAGACCGCCCTCTACAGAATCCGCGACGTGGGCCTCGCCGAAAGGGCGGACCATTGGCCGAACGAGCTCTCCGGCGGAGAGCAGCAGAGGGTTGCAATTGCACGGGCGCTCGTAAACAGTCCGCACCTCATCCTGGCGGACGAGCCCACCGGAAACCTCGACACCAAAAGCGAAGAAGAGATCATGGGCATACTCAAAGACCTGAACCGGAAGGGACACACCATAGTGCTCGTGACGCATGAAAAAGAGGTCGCTGAGCATGCAAAGAGGATCGTCCGGATGCGGGACGGAAAGATAATTTCGGATGAAAGGCGCGAGGCCCACGACGGCTCTGCGTTTTTGCAATTGTCCGCCGCAAGCACAGCAGCTGATTCGCTGGACAAGTCCAGATCCAGCGAGGCCATCGCTGCAGCGTTCTTCGACCATTTCAGACAGGCTGTCCAGGCAATGACCGCCCAGAAGCTGCGCTCCATCTTGTCGATGCTCGGCATCATGATCGGCGTTGCAGCTGTAATCGCCATGCTTGCATTGGGACAAGGGGCCAAGTCCGCCCTTGAGCAGAGGCTTGCAGCCCTGGGCTCTAATCTGCTCATGGTGAGACCAGGCGCGCGTCAAGTCGGCGCAGTGGCGCTCGAAGCAGGCGCTGTGACGCGCTTTACACTCGCGGATGCAGAGGCGCTCCAGAGGCTGCCGCAGGTGAGCGGCGTATCGCCGTATGTGCGCGGCCGTGTGCAGGTCGTAGCCTCCGGCAGGAACTGGAACACGCTTGTAGAGGGCACAGGCGCGGCTTATGCGAAGATACGCGCAGCCGCGCCGACCATGGGGAGATTCTTCACTGAAGACGAAATAAAGACCCGTAAGAAGGTCGTTCTTCTGGGGAACACCGTCGTCCGTGCCCTCTTCAACGAAGCGAATCCCATCGGGGCGTCCGTCAGGATAAACAGGACAAACTTCGAGGTCATCGGCATCCTCCCGGAGAAGGGCGCCACAAGCTGGCGCGACCAGGACGACGTAGTAGTGATTCCTGTTACGACCGCCATGTACAGACTGCTGGGCAGGGACTATGTGGATTCCATTGATGTGGAGATAAAGAGCGCCGAGCTTATAGACGAGGCCCAGGATGCAATCCGCGCTCTTTTGATGAAGCGGCTTAGAATAAACCCGAAAAGCTTGGGCGCTATAGAGATCCGCAATCTGGCCGAGATACAGGAGACCCTCAAGAGCACTACCGAGACCATGACCATGCTGCTCGGATTCATCGCGGCCATATCTCTCGTCGTAGGCGGAATAGGCATCATGAACATCATGCTCGTCTCCGTTACAGAGCGCACAAAGGAGATAGGGCTCAGGAAGGCGATCGGCGCAAGAAAACGGGATATCATGTCGCAGTTTATGATAGAGGCGGTAGTGCTAACCGCAAGCGGCGGGGCAATAGGCATCTTGCTCGGCATCGCCGCGTCATGGACGCTCTCCAACGCAGCAGGTTGGGCGACTGAGGTCTCGCTGTTTTCCGTGTTGTTGTCCACTGTATTCTCTGTCGCCGTCGGCATATTCTTCGGCCTTGTGCCCGCCCGCAAGGCAGCGGGACTGAACCCTATAGCCGCGCTGAGATATGAGTGATGTCCGAACGATATTTAATGAAACAGATTTGATGAACTCGTAAAAGGTCTCATTTCACCGCAGAGGGTGCCGAGATCGTCGAGAAAGGCTCTGAATTAAAATGCATTTCTCTGTGTGCTCTGTGTTCTCGGCGGTAAGGTTGACTTCTTACGATGCCATCAGATTTGATGCAGGAATAAAAAACGGGGCCAAGTGTATCATCGGCCCCTTATTCATGGTAGAAGGGTAGGATCACTGCGTGTCCCGCATGTTAGGACCCGGCCCCATGCCGTGGCCCGGCCCCATCATGCCCGGTCCCCTTCTCATACCACCGCGGCGCGCGCTGTTGATCATGTGCCTTACCTCACGCTGGAACTCGCGCTGGAACACCATGTACCGTGCCTGCTGCTCTACGCTCAGATGCTCCTTCAACGCCTCAAACTCCTTTTCGCGTAGCTGCATCAGCTCTTTGTGATTCGTCTCCATCTTTTCTATGGCAGTCTTGAGCGTTTTCTCATCTGGCTTGCCGGAATCGAGTGCAAGCCTGATCTGCCGCATCATTGCCATATTCTCCGTCATCAGCTCTGCGCGTTTCTGATCAAGCGAGCTGATGATCGGAATGAATTTGGCCGCGGTCTTATCATCGAGTTTCAGCGCCTCCGTCATGCGCCAGACCCTGAGCGTCTCGACCTTCTTCCTGATCTCCTCTCTTTTCTCGTTGGGTATGGGGGCGAACGACTGGTCATCGCCCGCCTCCTGGCCGATTGAGGCGACCGGCATAGCAAGAAGCGCCGCGAATACGATCATCAAAATGCTTTTTTTCATGATACACCTCCTGTCTTTATTTCACAAAATATCAGGGATTAACCACAGAGTTTACGGAGGAGGGCATGGACGAAGGAGCAAAGCCCCTCGGTGTTCTCGCTCCGCCTCTGATCGCTTTCATCACAATCTCCGTTTGCTTTTGTCCTGTATTTAAACCCACAAGCACACCAGCCATTTTACCCAAGCAATTCCTCTGTGCGCTCAGTGGTTTCATTACTTATTCTCTTTTTTCATGAGGTTTTTGACATCGCACTCGTCTCATCAATTAATGTCCTGAATCTTTCCAACTCTCGGGCGGATAGACCGAAAATATCCTCATACATGTCGGTATCCATACCGTTCAGTACCATCTCCATCTGCCCATACATTTCCTTCAGGCCTGCATCCGCCCATGCAGAAATCGCCTCCATGTCATGTGCTTCATATAGGGCCGCGAGGCTCGATGCGCTGTAATAATCATCTTCCAGAAAGACTTCCGGAGAGACCGACGCAGACCTATGGGTCCCGGCCCGATAATGGAACAGCACACCCCATAGGACGAATAGAGCGAGAACCGAAGCTGCCAGCGACCATGCGAGTCGAGGCTGAATGAATTTGCCGGGGAAACGGAACAGACCGCGGCCGCCTGTCCCCGGCTGGGACGTCATTTCGCGCTCCATCTCCGCCTTCACCCTCTCAGGCATCTCCTGCCAGAATTCCTCGCCTGGCTCCGGTACGCGCTCTTCAGTCAGCATTTTCAGCAAGGCCGCTTCCTTCCGACAGTCCTGACATTCATCGAGGTGCGCCTCGACTATGATGAGCTGATATTCGGGTAGACGGCGCTCTGTGTAGAACGGGAGCAGATTCTTTATGTCATCTCTCTTGCATGTCATAATCTTTCCCTCTCTCGGTAAAGGCAACGGCCTCTCTTACTCCTGTCCTTTCATCATCTTTTTGAGCTTCTCAACCGCATGATGATAATTCGCCTTCGCCGTGCCGACAGAGCAATTAAGTATCTCTGCAATCTCCTCGAACTTCTTGCTTTCTTGAATCCGGAGGATGACCGTGAGCCGCTGCTTATGGGGCAGGGCCGCCACCGCCTGCCTGAGCATCCGCCTTTCTTGCCTTTCCATCATGGAGTCTATGGTCTTCGGATTTTTCTTTATCACCACATCATCCAGGGACACTCGCTCGAATGCAGCCTTGTCCCTGTAGAAATTCTTTGTCAGATTGATCGCGATCTGGTACAACCATGTCTTGAAGCTGGAGCGCCTCTCGAATCCCGAAACAGAGAGAAACGCCTTGACAAACGTCTTTTGCAGAAGATCCGCAGCCTCGTCATGGTCGTTCACCATACGATATATGAGAGAGTAGAGATGCCTTTGATGTCTCTTGACGAGCTCATCGAATGCAGCGCTATCACCTGCCATATATCTGTCTAGCAGCTCGATGTCGTTATCCATACGCCCGCTGTCTTTGACGTATTTGACACAAGAAGGGTGAAAAGGTTGAAAGGATTTATTCTTTATGCCTGGCCCGATCCCTTCGCGACCTGCACCATGTTTCTCCCGCCCCTCTTGGCCTCATAAAGTGCCTCATCGGCAAGCGCGATGAGATCTTCTTTCCGTTTGCAGCCCTGGTAGATAGAGGCCACCCCTATGCTCACGGTGATGGATATAGCGTTCCTGCCGGCTGTCACGACCGAATTCGCAACGGCCTTTCTGATACGCTCCGCCAGGCCTTCCGCTTCCCTCGAGCTTGCATTCACCATCCCCACCGCGAACTCCTCGCCACCGTAACGTGCGACGAAATCTATGTTCCTGACTTGACTGCGGATGATGGATGCGACATGCCTGAGCGCCTGGTCTCCGACGGGATGCCCGTAGGTATCATTCACCTTCTTGAAGTAGTCTATGTCGAGTAAGAGAATCGAGAAGCTCAGCGTGGTTTCCCGATCCAGTCTGCGGAACTCCTCGTCCAGCTTTTCCATGAATGTCCTGTGGTTCAGAAGACCGGTGAGGCCGTCCGTCAGGGCCATGTCCTTGACGCGGCGATGAAGGTCTGTATTGTCTATCACAGCCGCCACTTGGTTCATGAGAGTAGCGACAAAGTCCTTGTGGTGCCTGGCGAATGCATTCGCGTGCCTGCAGGCCATTACGAACGCACCGAAGAATTTATCCCGCCCAGCCAGTGGTTGGCAGTACATAGACCTAAAATCGCCCTGCATCTCCTTGAAGGGGAACATAGCGATATCCCGACCGCGGCCGCCGAGGTCCGGGAAATCATACGGCTCGGTCGCCTTGCGTGTACGCCACTGCTCAAGCATCTGGTTGATGACTGCGCTCTGGGATACATGGAACAAAAGGCCTGTACACGAGGCGGCGTAGCCGAGCTGCGCGGCGATAGTGGCCTGGCCGTCATCATTGAAGATAACGAATGCGCAGGCCTCGTATGGCACGATCTTTTTCATCTCTACTGTCAGCTTCTCGAGCACCTCCGACAGCTCCAAGCTGCTGTTCAATATCGTGCTCATGTAATGCAGCGCATGGGCGATCTTTGCACGCAGGTCGAGCTCCTGAGATATGCGTACCTTCTCCATAATCTGGCCGAAAAACGGCGAAAAGCGCATTAGAAGATCCTGATCTTCTGGAGAGAAGGCGTCTTTCTCGAGGCTGTCTAAGACGACGCCGCCTATGGTCATATCCCCCTGAAGCACCGGAACGAAGAGAAAGGAGCGAATAGGTAGATCCTGGGTGTAGTAACCGAGACTTTTGGAAGAGACGGCAAGCTCCGCCAGGTATTGCGGCTGATCCTTATCGAAACATATTCCTATGAGCCCCCTGCCGCGGACGACCTCGAGGCGGCCTTCAGGCACCGTATGTCTGCTCTCGCTTTTTATGCAGCGCAGGGTGAATACATCCGAATTACCGTCGTTTGCAAAGACCGCATATGTATGCGCCGGCACAAGCCCGGCTATTATGTCTATGAGGCCTTTGAAGCCTGCCTCCCTGCTGACCGCAAAACTCACATTAGACAGCTCCAGACCCTCAGCGGATAGGGTCTCGATCGACCTGTGCCGAGACAGCGGGTCTACTGCGCGTGCATCCGCAAGCAGCCTCCGATACCTCTCGCGGCTCGTCTCTGCATGCCTCTTGAGCCTGCTCAGGACCGGCACAAAAAGAATGAGCATTACACCGAGCGCGGCATCCAGTCCGAGCGCGGACAATATTTGCATCGAGCTGTGGCCGGATAAAAGCATATTTATGACATCCATCGACAGAACAACGGCCGATATGCCGTATGCATGCTTCTTTATCTGGAAGGCGGCTGCTGCGATCAAGAGTATATATAAATATCTCGCCGGTGAGTCGAGCCCGCCGGTCATCTGCACCAAGATGCTCAGACCTATTGCGCCGAGCCAAATGAAGCCATAGGGTGCGTATGCCTTGTTGAATAGGAATTGATATAGAGCAACTGCGAGAAGGACGAAATAACCGATCAGATATGATATAAGAATGGGACTACTGAGCTCCTGACCCCCGAAAAAATAAAGACTCGAGAGAACGGTATATAGGACAAGGCCGGCGAGCAGTATCCTGTTCAAGCCTTTCTTCTCCTGCGCATCTCTTCTTCCTTGTATTTTCTGTAGAGTACCTGCCACTCGGCCCCGCCCTCTGGAACCGGTCTGGAGAGGGACTGTATCTTTCTGCGGGCATAGGTATCTATTTCGTCCTCTTCCATGAGCGCCGCAGTAATCGTGCGCTTTATATCCCTGAAGAGCCTCTCCTCTGCTGTGAGCGGCTCGACTAAACCGTCCTGAACGAGCCCCTTGAGTATCAGGTGAGACAGGTGCGCGATCCTCTCTTCGCTGAGCCTCATCACATCACCTCTATAAGACGATTCCGCGCTCCCTGGCCAGCCTCTGCTTGGTCATCTCGAAGAGTTTTCTATAATCCATCCCGCCTCTCGCTATCTCCGCCTCGTAAGAAGAGAGGAGCTTTTCCACCTCGAGGTCCAGCCTGTCTTCCGCTGCAAGGTCCGCCGCTATCACTTCAGCGATCTTGACCGAGATGGTATCGAAGGGCCTTAGAAGCCTTGCCATCTTCTTGGTCTCGATGGAATGCACGACCGCCTCTGAAATCTCTTTTATCATCTCTTTTGTAAGCCGCATGCCTGCTCCCTCCACGGTTATTATACCAGAAATTCCGTGGTCGAACCCGAGATTATCGTACATGGCGGAGTTTTCGGAAGTCCGCCCATATATCGACGATCCCAAGCACGGGGAGAAGCAACGCGGAGGGAAGCGCAATGACGACGGCATGAATGATACCGCGCGCGAAAGCAGGGAGCTCCGCCTTTTTGAGGGCGTATTCGAGCACAGCCATGCCCTGGACGGCGTACAATGCGGAGAATGTGATTACGAGGTTCCAGCCTGCGATCTTCGGCCACATGGCATCTATGCCCGGCATCAGAAGCGCGAGTGAAAATACAAGACCCCATACCCACTTGTCCGGCGCATACCACTCCGAAAAAGAGCCTCGTGCAAGGGAGGCCTCACCGTATTTTTTGACAATAACGGAGCGTACGAGGCCGTAGCAGCAGGCCGCCTGCAAAACAGCCGTGGTGACGGCTATCGAGGGCATCAGCCTGACCATATAAAACACGAACTTCTCCGAAACCGAAGACAGCAGATCAGCGGCCTCTTTGAGACCCATTGCGGTATAGAGCCTTATGACATCGGCGATACTGTCTTTGAGATATTGTTCAAGCATGCCGACTGGACTCTTTCCGGCCTTCGCAAGGAACAACCACAGAAACATGGCTGCAAGCATTACAGGCAGAAGCCCTGCTGCAATGACGACCGCTTCATGCCTCATCCGCCTGAGCATGCCTTCACCCATACAGACAGCCATGAGCCCGAAAATGAGGAGCAGAACGGCCGCGCTCATGACTCCCGCAATCATACCGACGATGAGAGTCGAGACCGCGATCGCAGAAAGACCTATCGGCCTTCCATGCCTCACATATACGAATGTCGCCGGCACCGGCGCGAACAGCATCACCGCCTGGCCGATGACCGGCACGAGGCCTGCTGCATAGAGGATGACCGTTATTACCGCTGCTGCCATGGCGTGCTTCATAATGAAAACTCCTCGGTATTTTTTATAGATACCATGAGGCCTATCGCGTATAATAGCACAAATTATAATTTCAAATAAACCCGGCATGGCATGCCGGACTCCACCAAAAAACGCGATGAGTGTGCAATGACGACCGCAGATGGCATCAAAAGAAAAGGGAAACCCCCTGCTGCGCCAGAGTTTCCCTTTCTATGCGATTGTGCGCGACCGCTCTCTCCGAGGGCCTTACTTCTCTCCCGAGAAAGGCAGCAGCGCGATGTTCCTGCTCCGTTTGATCGCTGTCGTAAGCTCACGCTGATGAGAAGAGCAGGTCCCTGATATCCTCCTGGGCAAAATCTTGCCCCTTTCTGTGATGAACATCTTGAGCGTCTTTACATCCTTGTAGTCTATGAACGGCGCCTTGTCCACGCAGAACCTGCATACCTTCTTCTTTACTTGAAACCGCCGCTTCCTCTCTATCTGTGCGCCGGTCTTCTCTCTTGTCTCTGTATTATTCATTTCGGCCATGTAGATACTCCTTCTCGATTATGAAACTGACCCGTCAAAATGGGATGTCGCTGTCTTCGACAGGCGGCTCAGGCGTGGGCTCTGCCTGTCCGGCCCCCTGTCCAGCCGCCTGGCCCGCCCATGAGCGTTTCGGCATGAAACTGACCGTCTGGGCCACGACCTCCACCTTGCTCCGCTTCTGCCCGTCTTCCGTCTCCCATCGCCGCTGCTGCAGCCTGCCGTCGATCAATACTGAGTCCCCTTTGTTGATATACTGACCGCAATTCTCGGCCTGCTTGCCGAAGACGACGATGTCTATGTAGCTCACCTCTTCCTTAATGTCATCGCCTTGCTTGTATTTGCGGTTTACCGCAACGGCAAAGCTCGCCACGGCCACTCCATTGGGAGTGTACCGCACCTCCGGGTCGCGTGTGAGGTTGCCCATCAAGATGACCTTGTTGAAGCTGACCATGATCTGTTCCTCCTGCCGCGCCGGACGCAGGCCGCAGCGGCCGCCGTGGGTCGCTAGGCCGCATTCTCGGCAGCGGGCTTCGCCTGCCCTTCCTTCGCAGGCTCGGTTGACGGCTTGGGCGCGGGTTTCGTGCGCAGCTCTTTGACGAGCTTGACCGTCAGATATTTTATCACGCCGTCGGTGAGTTTGTAGTTGCGCTCGAGCTCGGCGATGACCGCCGGCGCCGCCTTGATCTGGAAGAATACATAGTGGCCGCGCTTGTGCTTGCGCACCTCGTAGGCGAGCTTCTTCTTCCCCCAGTCCTCGAACTTGACCAGCTCGCCGCCCTGCTTCGTCACGATATCCTGCATCTTCTTGATGATGGCTCCGGTCTCCTCGTCGGAGAGATTGGGGTTGATGATGAAGATAGACTCGTAGATAGGCATGTTTTCACCTCCTCATGGGTTATAGCCCCCATCACAAAAGCGCCTCAATTTCTACCCCGCCGCTCTGATGAAGAGCGGAATAGACCAGGGGCGACATGATAGATAGGGGCAAGGAGTAATCTCCCGCAGCCCGCGGGAGAATCGACCTTACTCGCTCAGAGGGGTCAAAATTAACATAAAGCTCCTGAAAAAGCAAGGGGTATGTTTCTGTGTCAACCCAAAATAGAAATGTCCGGTTTGTAAGTGGCGGCGAGAGGCTGCTCGCGGGTTCGTTTCTTTGACTGAATGGACATTTCCCAATGGTTAACAATCCGAGAAATCTACGGTTTCGCTCTTCCACGAGAAGTGGCCTTTTTGAGATGACAGGAAATTAAATGTATCCACCGGCAATAAAGATATTGTTCAAAGATTCCGCCGAATTGCCTGGCACTTGTCCCTTGACCCTCGCCCCTCACTTTCAGTTCCCTCTTCATAGGGATAATGGCTGCTACGTGTAAAGCTCCGCTTACCTGGTACGCAGTCAGATAGTTTCAGTTCCCTCTTCATAGGGATAATGGCTGCTACAGAAGCTAAGAGTGCGAGTGTATATAAAACTATGCCGTTAACTTACCAAGTAGATAGGAATAAATCATGTAAGAAGTCCAGTAAGCTGAATTCA
>JBBIMH010000040.1:0-21561 GCA_037444505.1 Nitrospirota bacterium
GCCACCGCCTGGTTGGATATCTTGAGCGCCTCTTCGATCGTCTTTCCTTTGACAAGATCCGTGACCATGCTGCTCGTGGCTATAGCCGCGCCGCAGCCGAAGGTCTTGAACTTCGCGTCCTCTATGACATTGTCCTTCACCTTGATATAGAGCCTCATCACATCTCCGCAGACCGGATTCCCCACAGTGCCCACGCCGTCTGCGTCGGGTATCTCGCCCACATTGTGAGGATGGGCGAAGTGCTCCATCACCTTTGAACTATACTGTTCCATCATATCCTCCTGACCCGCCTCCTGCGGAATTTTATCTCTTGGACTTCACCATATCTTCGTATAGAGGGGACATCTCCCTCAGCCTCTGGACTATCGGGGGCAGCTTCTCAAGAACATAATCTATGTCTTCGTCCGTGTTTCCCGTGCCGAGGGTCATGAGGAGCGTCCCGTTCGCCACCGCCGCATCGGTACCGATGCATACGAGCACATGCGAGGCCTTGAGAGAGCGCGATGTGCATGCAGAGCCGCTCGAGACGTATATCCCCTCCATATTGAGGAAGAGGAGCATCGATTCCCCCTCGACATACCACATCGAGACATTGAGATTGTTCGGAAGCCTGTTGTGTGGGTGCCCGTTCACCACGGTGTCATGTATCCTATCAAGGATGCCTTGCTGGAGCCTGTCCCTGAGCCTCGATACATGGGCTGCGCGGTTTGGCAGCTCCGCCCGGGCCAGTTCTGCGGCCGCACCTAGCCCGACGATCGCTGGAACGTTTTCAGTCCCGGCCCTACGGCCGTCTTCCTGTACACCGCCTTCTATCTGGGGCTTGATCCTCACACCCTTCCTCAAGAAGAGCGCACCCGCTCCCTTCGGGCCGTAGAACTGATGGCCTGATATGGAGAGGGCATCCACTCCGAGCGACTTCACATCCACCGGTATCCAGCCTGTTGATGCAACCGCATCGGTATGGAAGAGCACGCCTTTTTCGCGCGTAATCTTGGATATCTCTTCTATCGGCTCTATGGTGCCTATCTCGTTGTTTGCGTGCATGATCGAGACAAGTATGGTCTCCTTCGTAACGGCCTTGGATACATCTTGGGGATCGACAAGGCCGGTCTTGTCGGTCTCTATATACGTTACTTTATATCCCGCACGTTCCAATGTCTTGACGGGATGCAGCACCGAAAAGTGCTCTATCTGGGATACGATGATATGATTTCCCTTCTGTTTGTACGCCTCTGCAATGCCCTTCACGGCAAGATTGTTGGCCTCGGAGCCGCTCGATGTGAAATAGACCTCTTCAGGCGCTGCATTGATGAGCGCAGCGGTCTTTCTGCGAGCCTCTTCCACAGCCTCTTTCGCCCTTCTTCCCGCATCATGAAGGTTAGAGGGATTCCCGAATTTCTGTGTGAAATACGGAAGCATGGCCTCGAGCACTTTCGGATGGACAGGCGTCGTGGAGCCGTGGTCAAGATATACTTTTCTCACTCAGCACACCCCCTTTCCTGCCGCCTTTTTTTTCTGATCCGACTGGACCTTCGGCTGATACTGCCTGAGCAGTTCGTCGAATCTTATACTGTCTAGCGCCTCTTCTATCTTCGCGCCCACCCTCGCCCATACCATGCGTGCCACGCAATCATCCGCCTGGTAGCATTCGCCCGCCTCTCCGGGTTCGAGGCAGTGAGAAAGGGCGATGGGACCTTCGAGCGCCCTCACGATATCTCCAATGGTTATCTCCGAGGGCCTTCTCTTGAGAAGAACGCCTCCGCCGGGGCCGCGCACGCTCTCCACGATCCCGGCCCTGCCGAGGCGATAGAGTATCTGCTCGAGATAGGACAACGAAATCCTCTGCCTCTCGGCGATCTCCCTTATCGTAACAGGCCTCTCGCCGAAGTGCCTCGCAATTTCGAAGACCGCCCGCACCCCGTATTTGCCCTTAGTAGACAGTTTCACATAGCCACCGGACACGCACCATGTATGGCCTAACCATAACAAACTTGACTATTTTTGTCAAGTATTTTCTACCCAGGGACCTGCAGGATATTTCCCGCCCTCTATCCCCTTGCGCTTTTTTCTATGGCAAGTCTTTTTCTTTGTGTTATACTGCGTGCATGAATCGGGGAGGGCCGCATCTGCCGCTCTCGAGCAGAGACAACCATTTCGTGAAGTTCCTACGCTCCCTTGCAGAGCCGAAGCACAGAAAGAAGGAGCAGGTCTTCATCATAGAAGGCATCAAGATGGTGGAGGAGGCCCTTCGCGATGCAGGCGATTTGGTCTGTGTCGTAGCCGCGCCTTCTCTCATCCGGCAACATGGCAAGGGGCTTCTCAGGCTTGCCGAGTCGAAGGGCATAGAGGTCGTCTGGGTGACGGAGCAGATACTAGATATCGTCTCGGAAAGCAAGACCCCTCAGCCCGTACTGGCCGTTGTGAGGATGAAAAGGGTTTCCGAGACCGCGCTGATGAAGTCCGTGGCGGGCATCTTCGTTGTCGCCCATGGGCTCCAGGATCCCGGCAATTTGGGCACAATAATCAGAACAGCCGAGGCAGCAGCCGCGGCCGGCGTCGGCATAACACGCGGCACCGTCGACCCGTACGGCCAGAAGGCGGTAAGGGCATCGATGGGCAGCATCCTCAGGATACCGGTAGTGAAAATAGATGATTTCAGCGGATTCATAGAGGAGTGCGTGAGGAACGGCTTCCAGACGGTAGGCCTTGCGCCTTCCGGTAGGATATCCGTGTTCGATATAGATTTTACACTGCCCAGTGTGTTGATCGTGGGAAGCGAAGCCGCCGGCCTGCCTGAGGATGTTGTAAGGAAATTAAAAATATCCGCGAGGATCCCTATGGCCGAAGGGATCGAGTCTTTGAATGCCGCTGCCGCAGCCTCTGTTGTCTTGTACGAGGCATATAGGCAACGGATGCATGCTTGGAGAGTGGAGGGGCCATGAGACCACTTATCGGCATTACGATGAATTTGGAGGAGCAGGAGGCGAGGGATCTGAACATCCTCGACCTGGATTACGGCAGGGCTGTGTATCGGGCGGGGGGAATGCCTGTTCCCATACTCTGCATGGAAGAGGCCATACCGGATATTGTCAATCGGCTCCAGGGCTTTCTTTTTACGGGCGGAGACGATATCCACCCGCGCTTCTATGGAGAGCGGCCGCTCAAATCCGCCAACATGAGGTTGTCTCCTGATGCGCGCACCCGCTTCGAGATCAAGCTCATCTTGAGCGCGGTAAAGAAAAAAAGGCCCATTCTTGCTGTCTGTCACGGCATGCAGCTCATGAACGTGGCCCTCGGCGGCAGTCTATTCCAGGACATACCGCTCCAGTTCAAGGACCACATCAGGCATGCAGCAAAGAAGAAGGGCGAAAAGGTTTTTCACCGCGTCGCTATACTGGAAGGTACGAGGCTGTTTGAAGTATTCGGCTCTTCGTTCGTCCGGGTCAGGAGCGCACATCATCAGGCCGTAAAAAACCCGGGGAAGGGGCTCAGGCTTTCTGGTCTGTCGAGCGACGGCGTGATAGAGGCCCTCGAGGGACGGGACAAAGCCTTTCTCATAGCAGTACAGTGGCATCCGGAAAAGACGCCGGATGATAAAAATACGAAGAAGTTGTTCAAGGCGCTCGTGGATGCGGCCAGGGAGTAGAAAAGGCTGTCATGCTGTCTTTGGGATCATCACGAAAGCTCGGACTCGCCGTCGTATCGTTCTCTTTGTTATTCTCCGTCTCCTGCAGGGGGGCTGACAGCGAGAGGCTGCCCGGTCACCTATACCTCAGGCTGAATACCAACCCCACGACACTCGACCCCGCGCTCATAACCGACGTCTTGAGCGGGACAATCGCTGCAAAGCTCTTCAACGGCCTCGTCCGCTTCGATGAAGGCCTAAACATAGTCCCTGACATTGCACACACGTGGACACTGTCTCCCGACCAGCGCACATACACCTTCAGGCTCAGAAAAGGCGTGCGTTTCAGCAACGGAAGGGAGGTGCAGGCGGAGGACTTCAGGTATTCATTCGAGAGGGTGCTCACACCCGGCACAAAGGCCCCTATTACATGGGTGCTCGACTCCATAGAAGGGGCGCGGGATTTTCTCGCTGGAAAGGCCGGGCATATATCAGGCATCAAGGTGCTCGATGACTATACCCTCTCTCTCAGGCTCGAGAGACCGTTCGGCCCGTTTCTTTCTCTGCTTGCGATGACCACTGCGTATGTAGTCCCGAAGGAGGAGGTGGAGAGGCTCGGCCGGGACTTCGGCATGCGCCCGATAGGCACAGGGCCGTATGTGCTCAAAGAATGGAAGCACGGCCAAGGCCTGATCCTCTCTGCACGCAGCGACTACTTCGAAGGAAGGCCAAGGCTCGATGGCATAGTCTACAAAGTCATACCCGAGGACCTTACCGCTGTTCTTGAGTTCGAGACCGGGAGGCTCGATGCACTGCTCATAC
Source organism: Nitrospirota bacterium (assembly GCA_037444505.1). GTDB lineage: Bacteria > Nitrospirota > UBA9217 > UBA9217 > UBA9217 > JBBIMH01. Next base: position 4,448 of record JBBIMH010000040.1, read on the forward strand.
CCTCTGCGGAATTCAGAAGATATAAGACAGACCCCGGATGGAGCGGCAGGGTGTTCGGAAGACCGGGCCTGAACAGTTATTACCTCGGCCTCAACTGCACGAGACCGCCTTTCAATGACATACGGGTCAGGCATGCGGCGAACCTCGCCATAGACCGAGGGCGTATCCTGGATACGGTATTCGAGAAGAGAGGCATTCTGGCATCAGGTCCGATACCTCCCGGCCTCTGGAAGCAAGACTTCGGACGCCCGCCCGAATCAGGGTACCCGTATGACCCTGAAAAGGCCAGACGGCTCATTCGAGAAGCAGGCGCAGAGGGGGCGAAAATAAAAATCTATATATCGGCGGACCCTGAGGTGCTGGACATCATGGAGGTCATACAGGGCTACCTTGCAGAGGCGGGGATATTCGCAGAGATCAGACAGCTCGATTGGAGCGGATTCAAGCAGGCCGTAAATACTGGAGAGCCCGATGCCTTCTGGCTATCGTGGTGGGCGGACTATCCTGATCCCGAAAACTTCCTATATCCGCTGTTCCATTCCGAAAGCGTAGGGCCTGCAGGAAACAGGACGCGCTGCCTCGACCCGGAGACGGACAGGCTCATAGACGAAAGCAGGCGGACCATGGACGAGAAAAAAAGATACAGACTCTATAGAAAAGCAGAGGACAGGATCATAAAGAATGCGCCATGGGTGTTCATGTGGCACAGAGCGGACTACTACGTAGTCCAGCCTTGGGTGGCCGACTTCAGAATATATCCCATCTATTCCATAGACAAGGGCATGGATATGCATATCTATAAATAGAAAGCCCTGCGGCACATACCGCAGGGCTTTCATCTCTACGTCTACGACTTTCACATTTTCCATTCACGTGCATTCCTCTTTACCGAAGCTATCATCTCGGGAGTGAACTCCATTACGCCGTGGGCCTCGCGTGCATGAATTGCGACACCGTCCGCGAGCAGGTCCTCTGTCTGTGCTATATACCTCCAGTTACACTGCGGAGACAGATTGCATTTGTATTCCTTGATAACGAGGCCTGCGGCCCTGGCAGCATCCGAGGCGGACGGGGCTGTAAACATATTCTTGATCCTTCCCACCATATCCTGTCCCAGAGCGGTCATACCGTGCGCCTCCCTGAGATGAAGCGCTGCGATGTCCGTAAGCAGGTCTTCCGTGTTCGCGATATACCTCCAGGTGCAATCATGTCCCAGGCTTGCGCATGCAAATTGCTTCATAATATCACCTCCGTTGGGCTATATCCAAGAGCTAATCGCTCCTGTTTAGAGTATAGCACTTCCACCAAAGCTCTGCCATACACGGATATGCGTCTGCTTTTTTCTATAACCTTTTTCGTATTATAGCTGTCAACTGAAATAAAAAAGCCCGTCGCGTTTTTGTGCAGGCCGGCAGGGTGCGCCGGAATGACTTTTAGTGCGATACCTTAGGCGGACGTCTGCATAACAGACACAGCGCTGATCCATGAGGACGAGGGTTATGTATTCACAATACACAGATATAATATTCATCGCGTTCTAAAAGTCATAAAGGCATGCCCTGCCGGGTTTATCTGAAATTATAATTTGCATCATTGCACGCGATAAGCCAATAAAAAAGGCCGGTTTAGATTCCGGCCCGTAAGAATACGATGGTCCTGCTGCAATCCATCTCTATTTTTTCTTTTTTTCGGTCTGCTGCTTGTAATGGCCCTTGTGCAGGCCCTTGTCTTCTTTAATTATGATGCGGCCTGACAGGACGAGACTTAGTGAAACTACAAGTGCGACAAGTGTAAATAAGGGTCTGTATCTATACAATCAAAGCCCTCCATAGGAGTGAAGTCCCGAAAGCACGATATTTACTCCCAGATACGTAAAAATCACGCCGAGAAAGCCCACCGCTGAGATCACCGCCATCTGCGTACCCTTCCATCCTCGTACAAACCGCGCGTGCAGATATATCGAATACACGAACCAGGTGATCAAAGACCATGTCTCCTTCGGGTCCCAGCTCCAGTATGTCCCCCATGCTCTGTTGGCCCATATGGCGCCCATTGCAAGACCACCGACTCCGAAGAGCAGCCATCCCGTCGCAATCATGCGATAAGTCAGGTCATCGAGCTGATCGAGGGTGGGCAAATACTGCATGAGGATATTCTTCAGCTTGAGCCCGTTACGCCATACCAGCCAGAAGAGACCGAGGACAGCGGCCCAGCACATGAGCACCACAGGGGTGGACTCGCTCAGAAACGTAGCCTCGAACATGTGCTTCTTGAAGGTCTCTTCCGCCGGGAGACGCTTCAAAGAGAATATTGCATAATCCACACCCATCGCGATCAGCAGGACTATCGCCAGGCTCACGCAGAACGACCAGAATAGATATACCTGCGGCCTGTTCTTTCCGCCCGACACAATGAGATATGTGAACCATGCAAGAACGAGGACTCCGAGACCGAGCCAGAACTGGACCTTCAGTCCGGCGCCTGGAAGCACACGGCCGAGCGCCGCAAGGACCACGATTACGCCGAGAGCGGCGTAAAGATTGATATCCGTGCCGCGGTCTTCGGTGTCGATGAGCAGATAGATGAGACTAACCGCGAACGCCACGCCGAACATGGAATAGCCTATGAAACTCAAGAAAACATGGTACAGAAGCCAGTTGCTCTGGAGCGCAGGCACGAGAGGGGTGATTTCGGAGCTCACGCCCGCTACATTGATGAAGGCAAGCGCAAGAAAGGCTACGGGCATCACGAATGCGCCGAAGGCCCTGTTTCTGTAACGAAGCTCGATGAAAATATAGACCAGGACGGTGCACCACGTGAAGAATATGAGGGATTCATACAGATTGGACAGGGGGGCACGGCCTATCCCGAGCTGATAGGATTCTATCCATCTCATTGCGATGCCCAGGGTCTGGAGGCCGAACCCGAGATACGCCGCCCCTGATGCGGCCTTGCCCATACCTTCTTTTTTGAACGCCACGAATCCGATATAAAGCACCATGGCAAAAAGATACAGCACCGTGGCTAAATTGATTAGTGTCGTGTTGGCCATTATCTGTTTCCTCCGCGCCCTTACTTTCCGATCTCATCGGCGATCGTATTGAACTCCCGCTCGAAGCCGATGCGGTTCCTGTTCGCCGAGCCGGCGATGGTGATCACCGCCTGGCCTTTCCTATCCTGAATGCGCACCCAGAGTTTGCGGTGCGATCCGAAGAAGGCGATTGCAGGCCCGACGCCCAGCATTATGAATCCGAGGTACACGATCCAAACTCCCGGATCCTTGGTCACTTGAAGTCCTGTATATCTCGCGCCCCAGTAGTCCACATAGCTGATCACATAGTCCTCCGGCATATGAGGTTCGCCCTGGTCCACCTTGAGCACAGTGGTCTTATAGAGGCGTTTGTTGCCCTTGAGCACCTCGAGCTCGACGGCCGGGTTGATCAACTCGTCGTTTCTGGATCTGAAAAAGCTGACCTCCCCTGTCGACGGATTGCGCACCCCGAAGGCGGCTATGCCGATAGCCTTTATCGTCCTGTCGATTGAGCTTACATATTTGGAATGGCCTGGATCTATGACAACGGTCTCCCCCGGGCTCGAACCGTTCTTGGGCCTCACATGAAGAACGATCTTGCCCACAGCCCCTGGGATCGCGCCGTAGCTCGATTGATAGAAGGTTATCCCCTTGAACGTGAGCGGGTCATTTACCTCGATCCTCTTGTCCAGTATTTTCAGCCCTCTCAAGTCATATACGCTGAGCTCGCTGTGGTATTCGGACGGCATCCCTGTAGGGCCAGTCGGTCCCTGATAGTAGTCCACCTCGAAGTCCTTACACTGGATATAGAACCCGAGGGGCATTGCAGGCACATCGCCCCTCCTGTCGTATATGAGCTTGCTCTTACTGATGCCGAGGCCGTCCATTATCCTGTCCCACATGGGCTCGTTTCTCAAATAAACGACATTTGACGCCTCTCCCTCCGGCAGATTCAGAAAACCCTTGAACCCGAAGAATGCACCCACAAGGGCACCTATAAAGATCAAGATGATGCTCACATGGGTGATATATACACCCAGCCTGCTGTATGCGCCCTTCTGCGTATAGAAATGAAAAAACCCGGGTCCGCTCGATACGAGATAGCGAAATCTATGCGTCTTGAGCACCTGTGAGACACGCGCCTCCGCCTTGTCCATTCCCGACTTTAGGACAATCTCCTTTTTGAAGGGAACGGCCTTGAGCGTATCATCATCTAGAGGCTTCAAAGGCACCCTGATAGCCTCCCATGTCCTCGGAAACCTGTCGAGCGTGCAGACCGTGAGGTTAGCCGTAAAGAGCATCAAAAGCAGCACAAACCACCAGGTATGATACATATCGAACAGCCCGAGCATCTCGAACAGCTCGACAGTGGCCGGACTGTACTCCTGGAGATATATCTCGGTCGGCTGATTCTGCTGTATGACGGTTCCTATGATGGATACGATGGCGAGAATAATGAGCAGGACTACAGCAAGTTTGACCGATGAAAAGAATTTCCAGATCTTCTCAGAGGCGAGATCCACAATCCCTTTCTGTTCTTCCACCAATACCCCCCGTGTGCGGAAACAATGTTTTTGTACATTAACATATCGTCCATATGCTGTCAAGGGAGTTTTGCGACGTTGCGATGTTGTCAATCCAAAATAGAAATGTCCTATCTTTACAAAATAGAAATATCCGGTCTTTAGGGAGAGGGCCGGGGATGCTGTTCTCCGGCTCTCATTGTTCGCCAAGGCCATAAATCCGAAGTGAGGTCGTCTGCTATAATCAATATATGGACGCGGAAGCTGTTCGGATAGATAATAGAATAATAATATTCTCGGCGGTACTGTTGCTGCTTGTCGGCGCGGCAGCCCCGGTAGACGGAGAAAGTTCCAAACATGGACACGCGCAACATGCGTCTTCGCTCTCCTTTTCTAAGTTCGTCACCGGCCTCGAGATGCCCACACACATCACCCACGCGGGAGACGGAAGCGGCAGGCTGTTCATAACCGAGCAGTGCGGCCGTATCAGGATCGCCCAAAACGGCTCTCTGCGCCCCGCGCCTTTTCTCGACATCAGACATCGTGTGAAGTGCGGCGGAGAGCGGGGGCTGTTGAGCACGGCCTTCCCGGCCGGATATGCTCAAAAGAGATATTTCTACGTCAATTACACCGACCGCAACGGCGACACAGTCATCGCAAGATATAAGCTATCATTTGATCCTAATGTCGCAGACCCGGCGAGCGAAGAAATCCTTCTCAAGATAGACCAGCCATTTTCCAATCACAACGGCGGCCTGCTCCTTTTCGGCCCCGACGGCTATCTCTATATCGGCATGGGCGACGGCGGCGCGGCCGGAGATCCGTTCAACAACTCGCAGAAACCGGAGACGCTTCTCGGGAAGATGCTCAGAATAGACGTTGAGTCCGGTGCAAGGCCGTACGCAATACCACCGGACAATCCCTTTGTGAAGACCGCCGGATACAGAGCGGAGATATGGGCGACGGGCCTGCGCAATCCCTGGCGCTACGCATTCGATTTTTTTACGGGAGATCTCTATATCGCCGACGTCGGACAGAACAAATACGAAGAGATAAATTTCCAGCCAGCATCGAGCAAGGGCGGTGAGAACTACGGCTGGAGCATAATGGAAGGGATGCACTGCTTCAAATCCAAAAGGTGCGATAGAAGAGGCATGACGATGCCTGTTGCGGAATACGACCACTCGCAAGGATGTTCGGTCACAGGCGGACTTGTTTATCGCGGCCGCAAGGCGCCGTCTCTCAAGGGTGCATATATCTACGGCGACTATTGCTCGGGCAGGATATGGGCGCTGAGGCGGAGCAAAGATGCATGGGAAAACGGGGTTATAGCTGAAACAGGGTTTGCCATATCCACCTTCGGAGAGGACGAAACAGGCGAGATATATGTCGCAGACCATAGGGCAGGCGAGGTATATCTCCTCGAATTCCGCTGAACACCGCTAATGGCTCTTACCGGCAGACTCTCAAGGCCTCTTGATTTTCCGTTCTGGAATTGTTATCCTGGTGCAGCTCACATGAAACCAGGGGAGGGACTATGAGACAGACGGAGCTCAGCGTCTTTTTTGCTGTTTTTTTGTCGGCTATCACGGCCTATTCCCAGGAAACGGACTGTGTCAACTGCCACGGAAGACTGGCCAAAGAAAAGGTCGTGCATGCTGCGGTTTCGATGGGCTGCGGTTCATGCCACACAGGCATAGATGCCGGGATAGTACCTCACAAGAAGACCGGCGGTTTTTCTAAGGGTCTTTCTTCCGATCCGCCCGAGCTCTGCTACGGCTGCCATGACAAGTCAGGGTTCGAGAAGAAGAACGTGCATGCAGCCGTAGGCATGGGCTGCACCGGTTGCCACAATCCTCACTCATCCAAGAACGAAAGACTGCTTGTTTCTCTTGTCCCTGATTTGTGTTTTACCTGCCATGACAAGTCCGGCTTCGCAGGGAAGACCGTACACGTGCCTGTCGCAGGCGGCATGTGTCTCGGCTGCCATTCGCCGCACTCATCAGATGAATATGCGCTGCTTCTCAAAAAGACAATCGATCTGTGCCTCGACTGCCATCCGAATACCGCAAAAAAGCCGCATGCAGTAGCTGGATTCTCATCTCAGGGCCACCCGACAGGCCTGGTGCAAGAAAAGGCGAAAGAGCTCAAAGACCCTGTCCGGCCTGAAAGACCGTTCAGCTGCGCAAGCTGCCATGCGCCGCACAGCTCCGCCGGACCGCGGCTCTTCCGCTTCAATGCAAGGTCGTCGATGGAGCTCTGCACCAAATGCCATAGGATGTAATGCCTCTCGAGGCTGCTGCAATCCATATGGACGGCGCATACCGCCTTGATCCTATCCACGATATATCAGCAGCAGCTACGACACCCGCCTCTAAAAGGCTTCATACATAAGAATGATGGATCCCTGCCCTTGCATAAATAATACCAGATAGCTCCTGTTTTCTTTCACACGAGTCCAAAAATTGTGCTATATTTAAAAACATAAAAGACCCGGGGCCTCAGGAGGCTGATTTTCCCGGCCCCGATTCGACGGTGCATCATGATTTGATAGGAAGGAGGTAGCCATGGCAACCACAAGGGATATGAATACGAAGGCCTTCTGCGACGAGGTATATGCAGAGTTGTCGGGAGTAGCCAAGAAGATCAAAGATATGCGCGATAAGCTGGAGAGCACCTACGGGGTGGAGACGGATGTCTTCGATAGCTATGACAGACACCTGTGCGAGCTTGCGGACTATATAGAGTGGAAGCTCCAGATACTCTCGCACGCATGCCCATATGATTGGAAGGGCTCGGCAGAGTATGCAGAAAACATCGTCTCTGTGGCCCAGATCGAGAAGGCAGAAGGGCCGGAGTTTTCCGGCGGGTACATCGGCGGATAATGACCGCTGGATGGATAAACTCTCGATAGACCGACGGAGCATGTCTCCGCCGGTTTTTTATTCGTGACGAGAAAAAACTATATGCGCAGATAAGGCCTGGTGAAAGCCAGCGTTTCTAATCGAGCAGGTCCGTGGTCATCAAAGACGGCCTGTTTCCCCTCTCTATTGCTGTATCGCGCTTTAATCCAGTCATCAGCGCCTTTTGAGCTGCCCAGACGGCGGCTCAAAGCAGAGTCGCAGCGAGTTCCGCGAGGTCAGAGCGCTCTCCCTTCACGAGCGTGATATGGCCTGCAATCGCCTCCTGCTTGAACCTCTCGACCACATATGTAAGCCCGTTGCTTGATGAATCTATGTATGGATTGTCTATCTGGTACGGGTCGCCGGTGAGCACAATCTTCGTGCCCTCGCCCGCACGGGTGATGATGGTCTTTATCTCATGAGGGGTAAGGTTCTGCGCCTCATCCACTATAAGATACTGGTTCGGCATGCTCCTGCCCCTGATGTAGGTGAGCGGCTCCATCTCGATCATCCCGAGGTCGAAGAGGCTCTGGAGGTCCTTTCTCCCCTTTGTCCTGCCCGGGACAGCCGAGGCGCCCATGAGAAAATCGAGGTTGTCCCTTATGGGCTGCATCCAGGGTCTCAGTTTCTCCTCTATGTCGCCCGGCAGGAACCCGATGTCCTTGCCGAGCGGAAAAACAGGCCTGGATACCACGAGCCTCTGAAATATCCTGGCTTCTATAGTCCTCTCGAGCCCGGCGGCAAGGGCAAGGAGAGTCTTTCCAGTGCCGGCCTTTCCGACGAGCGTGACTAGCCTGATGTCGTCGTTCAGGAGGAGGTCGAATGCATACTGCTGCTGCTTGTTTCTGGCTGTAATCCCCCATACTCCGTGCCTGATGTTGGAAAGCGGAACGAGCGCATCTTTCAGATGGCTGTATCGCGCAAGAGCGGTCTGCGAAGGATTTCCGCTGCTCTTGAGCATTACAAACTGGTTGGGATAGGGCTTGGGCTCCGCCGCTCCGAGCTCTCCCTTTGCATAGAACTCCTCCATCTCTTCAGGCGAGACCAGCATCTCCGTCTCTCCGGTATACAGCTCGTCGATCGTGACCCTGTCGGTCTCGTAATCTTCCGCCCTGAGCCCCACGGCATCCGCCTTGATGCGCAGATTCGTGTCCTTCGTCACGAGCACTACTGGAAGTTCGGACTGCGAGTGGCAGAGGTTTAAGGCGGTGGCGAGGATGCGGTTGTCGCCCTTCGTAGATATGAGCTCCGGCGGGAGGTGCTGAGGAGACTGGTGATTGAGCTCAACCCTGAGGCTGCCTCCCCCTTCGAGCGGCACACCCTTCGAGAGCTTGCCTTTGAGCCTGTGCTCGTCCAGGATGCGGGAGACCATCCTTGCGTTCCTTCCCATCTCGTCTATGCCCTTCTTGAATTTGTCGAGTTCTTCAATTACCACGATCGGGATGACCACATCATTGTCCTCGAAAGAGAATATGGCACGCGGGTCGTGAAGGAGCACATTCGTGTCGAGAACAAATATCTTCTTCATCTATCCATCCTTTCTATATCGAGAATGTCACCGGGCGTGCTCTCTCCGCCCGGCTGTCGACTCAATGATTTCGAGCAGACTGTGCGCTGTAAAAGGCTTCTTCAGAAAGCCGGCAGCTCCTTTCTTCCTGCACTCTTCCTCGAGCATATAACCGCCGTATCCGGTTATCATCACGACTGGAACACGTATATCCATCCGCTTGATCCTGTCGAGGAGCGCCAGACCGTTCATGCCCTCGAGGAGTATGTCGCATATGATGAGATCGTACGAGCCCGGGAGCCTGGAGAGGGCGTCCTCAGCGCTCGAAGCGCCTTCGGCCGAGTGTCGCTTGTACTTCAGCATGTCTATGAGGGTGTTCCGTACTACATCATCGTCCTCGATTATGAGTATATTCATATACACCCTCTCCCCTTAACCGTAGAGCCGGACCTTTTTGCCTCGAGCGCGTCTATCCTTCTATCCTCACCTGTTCTTTCAGTCGTTCGAGCGGCACCGCCCCTTCCCGTACTATCCTGAGCGGGCTGCGCCTTGCATCTATCACAGTGGAAGGAAGGCCTCCGGCCGTCCTGCCGCAGTCTATGATCAGATCCACTTTTTCTCCTATATCATCCGCCGCTTGTTGCGCCGAGACAGGTGCGGGCCTGCCGCTCGTGTTCGCACTCGTTCCGGTGAGGGCCATGCCCATAAACGACAGCAGCCTCCGCGTAAACCCGCTCCCGGGCACCCTCAACCCTATGGAGCCTGTGCCTGCCGTAACCTCTTCAGATACATTCTTTTTAGCGCTGAAAATAATGGTCAACGGCCCGGGCCAGAAGCCGTCCATGAGCCGTCTCGCCTCCGGCGTAATCTCTTCGACCCAATCGCCTACGAACGATGCATCTGGTATGAGCAGGAGAATGGGCTTGCCCTGCTCCCTGCCTTTTATATCGAAGAGCCTTCTCACCGCCTCCACATTGCGCGGGTCAGCGCCCAGTCCGTAAAAAGTCTCCGTCGGAAATACTATCACGCCGCCGGAGCCGACCACCGCCCTCGCACGCTCGAATATGGTCGCCAGCGGGTGCATGTCTATGGACATTATCTCTGTCATGGATTATCATCGCCGCCTCAGGGTCTGGAAACACTGGCGACAGGCCGTTGTATGCTATATCCTGCATCCGGAATTCATGAGTACCATCTCGCCCTCGGGCCTGTCGAGGGCCTTCGACACCACAGGGCACTTCACCTTGAAAATAAAGAAGATCCTGTTGTCGCCTTCGTTTGCAAGGGTTTCGAAATTCGCCTGGCCCTTGCTTATGACCATATCCGCCCTCTTGAACTCGTTCAGGAAATCCTGTGAGCATGTCTCGAGGAGCGTGCCTATGCCGTCGCTGCCGTTATGGATGACCTTTGTGGAATCCATGAGCCCCGCATCGCTGGCGTCTTCCATGGTGGCGTCGTTTATAACAGGCGAGCCCTTTACAACAGCGGTCACCGACTTGCCCATCCCGGTAAGGATTTCTATGAGGACGCGGTCGAAGACTATCTCGCCCGCATTGTCGCAGAGATACAGGATTTTACGGGCCGAACCCACAGACCGGGAGAATAGATCGAAGTCCTTGCGGGAGATAGGGATACGGAATGAATCTTCTATGGAGCGGTCGAGGTCTATATGCTCGTATATGCCGAAGTCTATTATATTCCCGGCGGCGGCAAGCCTCACGCCCGCCTCGAGCGGATCAGATGCCTCCGCAGCCATCTTCCTGAGCGAGGGCAGGCGATTGAGCGCAATGCGGTTGTATCGCCGCTTCTGCAGAAGATATGGATCTGTTCCGGTCTCGCTGCGCAAGCACCTGTGGATATGAGTGCTTATGCGTGCAGGCGGAATGTCGAGGGGAGACCTTTCGATGATCTCATGGGCCATGAGCATGACGCGCCTGCCCGCATCTCCATTCACGCCGGCATAGGCCAGCGTACGCTTAACCTGATTGATGAAGCACGGCAGACACTCGAGCTCTGTCTTCACTTCGCCTGCTCCTGGCCCGGCGTCTGGGCAGGCTTCTTTCTTCTCCTCCTGCGCCGGGACTTCTTCTTTTCCAGAGACACCTCCGGTGCAGAAGCGGATGGAGCAGCGGCTGAAAGCCGCCTGGCCTTCTCTTCCACATCCCTCTCCATCTCCACCTTGTAAACCTTGAGACGGTTCGCGACCTTCACATCGCTCGCTGCTATTATCTGCGCGGCGAATATGCCGGCATTCTTCGCGCCCGCCTTGCCCAAGGACATAGTCGCAACAGGCACCCCTCCCGGCATCTGGACCATGGAAAGAAGGGCGTCGATGCCCTTCAAGGACGACGAATCTATCGGCACGCCTATCACGGGCAGCGTGGTCTGGGAGGCGACCACACCAGCCAGGTGCGCAGCCCATCCTGCGCCTGCAATAATCACCTTCAGCCCCCTGCGCTCCGCAGCCTGGCTGTATTCGAGCACCTTTTTAGGCGTGCGATGCGCAGAGGCTATGGTCATCTCGTATTCTATGCCGAACTCCTGCAGCATCGCCGCCGCCTCCTGCATCACAGGCAAATCTGAGTCGCTTCCCATTATGATTCCAACGAGCGGTTTCGACATGATAGACTCCTCATCTCCCCTCTGCGAGGGCCTTGGCGCCTATGTCCTCGCGGTAATGAGCGCCTTCGAAATATATGTCGTGAACAGCAGCATAGGCATTGTCAATCGCCGCCGCAATCTTGGGGCCGATGCCGGTTACCCCCAGCACCCTGCCTCCGTCCGTCACAATCTTTCCGTCTTTCATCGCAGTGCCTGCATGGAACACCACCACGCCCTTTCTGGCCGCAACCTTGTCCAGGCCCTTTATCTCCTTGCCTTTATCATAGCCACCCGGATACCCTGCAGACGCCATCACAACGCACACAGCGGACTCCGGCTTCCATTTCACCTCGACCTTGGAAAGCGTTCCGGAGAGGATCGCCTCGATTATCTCAATAATATCCGTATCGAGTCGGGCGAGCACAGGCTGGGTCTCCGGATCTCCGAAGCGGGCATTGAACTCCAGCACCTTCGCCTTTCCATCATGTATCATAAGGCCCGCATACAACACTCCCTTGAACGTCCTGCCCTCCTTCTCCATCGCCCGCACCGTCGGGATCATGATCTCTTCCATGACCTGGCGCTCTATCTTTTTGGTCACGACAGGCGCCGGAGAGTAGGCGCCCATGCCTCCGGTATTAGGCCCCTTGTCTCCATCGAAGACGCGCTTATGGTCCTGAGCGGACGCCATGGGAAGTACGGTCCTACCGTCCGTGAAGGCCATGAAAGACGCCTCCTCGCCCTTCAGGCATTCCTCCACCACGACACGCTCTCCAGCCCTGCCGAATGCCTTTTTGGACATGATCATGTCCAGGGCCGAGACCGCCTCCTCGACGGTGCCCGCCACCACCACGCCCTTTCCCGCAGCGAGGCCGTCTGCCTTGATGACGAGCGGAGCGCCCATCCGCATGACATACGATACAGCCTGGTCGCGGTCGGTAAACACTTGATACTCGGCCGTAGGGATATGGTATTTCTTCATCAGATCCTTGGCGAAGGACTTGCTCGCCTCTATCTCCGCAGCGAGCCTCGAGGGGCCGAATGCCTTGAGCCCGTGTCTTGCGAATTCGTCCACAATCCCCATGGAGAGCGGCGTCTCAGGACCGACTATCGTGAGGTCTATGGACTTATCCTTTGCGAACGAAGCGAGCGCCGGGATGTCCTCGGACTTGATGGGCACGCACTCTGCGAGTACGGAAATGCCTGCATTGCCCGGCGCGGCATAGATCTTCTCCACCCGAGGGCTTTGGGAGACCTTCCATGCAAGCGCATGCTCCCTTCCCCCGCCTCCTACGATGAGAACATTCATCCCTCAAGCTCCTTCGTCTTTAATGCGTCATTCATGCTTCCTGTGCGGTAGCCCTCGAGGTCGAGGGTGACATAGATATATCCGATGTCCTTGAGAGCATCCACTATCTTATCCCTCGTCTCGGCTGAGGCCATCCTGCCTATATCCGCGGCATCAACCTCTATCCTGGCGGTATCACCGTAGTGTCGGACACGCACCTGCCTGAATCCGAATGAGCGTACAACATCCTCTGCAGCCATGACCTTATCGAGCCCCTCTACAGTGATGCGTGTTCCGTACGGAATGCGGGAGGACAGGCAGGCGAGAGACGGCTTGTCCCACATCGGAAGGCCGAGTCCCTTGGCGCATTCACGGATATCCGACTTGCCGAACCCAGCCTCCACGAGCGGGCTCCGCACGCCGAGCGCCTCGGCAGCCCTCCTTCCGGGCCGGTAATCGCGAAAATCGTCGCAATTGGAGCCGTCGATTACATAGGCCATGCCTTCGCTCTCCGCAATGGCCTTCAGCCTCGAGAAGAGCTCGTACTTGCAGTGGTAGCATCTGTCCGGGCCGTTGCGGACGAACTCTTCGGTCTTGAGCTCTGTTGTGTGGATTATCTTGTGGGTGACCCCGAGGGATCCGGCGAACTCCTGTGCGTCATACAGCTCTGAGGGGGGATATGTCTCCGAAACAGCGGTCACCGCTATGAGGCCGGGACCCATCGCCTCCGACGCGGCCTTCAATAAAAGGGAGCTGTCCACGCCGCCTGAATAAGCGAGCACAGCATGTTTCATCCCGGCCAGCAGCGTCTTCAGGTTCTCCCACTTTGTATCCGCTTTCATCGGAACGATAATAGCACAGCACAGAAAGAGGTGTCAACAGACTTTGTCAAGCCCTCTTCCTGCCTGGCTCGCTGTATCCCATCTTCGCCGATATCGTCCTGCCTGCATCGGACAGGAGCTTCACGATATCCTCCTTTGCAAGCCTTTCATCCGTTAGACGGCTCGCAGGCGCGACGATGCCGACCGCTGCGACGATGTTTTTTAGAAAGTCCCTGATCGGCACCGCAATGCTCCTCACCTCGAGGTCGCACTCCTCGTTCTCGTAGGCCCAGCCGCGTTCAAGCGTAGCCTTGAGTTCCGCCATGAGCGCGGTGCGGTTTCTGATGCTCCTGTCTGTAAGACCCTCTATATCCTCGTTCGGATAGAGCCTCTCTATTTCGGACTGCGGCAGATACGCAAGTTGTACCTTGCCCACCGCGGTACAGTGGGCCGGAAGCATAGCACCCACGCGCGAAACAGCCCGCACTGTCCTGTCCGTCTCGACCGCGTCCATGTAGATGACCTTGTTCGCCCTGAGCACGGCAACCACCGCGGTCTCCCCTGTCGAGGCCATGAGGGACTCGAGCACAGGACGCGCCTGGCGCCTGCACTCCCTCTGCTCGATGAAGGTGCAGCCTATCTGGAGCGTCTTCGGCCCAAGGCGATAGTTCTCGGTCTGTTTGTTCTGCTCAATGTAACCGCGATGCTCCAGTGTTGCGAGCAGCCTGAAGACATTGTTTTTGTGGAGGCCAAGCCTTTTGGAAAGCTCGGTCACACCAAGCTCGTCCTCCGTCTTGGTGAACGACTCGAGGATATCGAGCGCATGCGACACGGACTGGATAAGGTAGTTGGATTTATCTCTCTTCATCAGCCGACTCCTCAGGGCATTGGACCCTTCTTTACCTGATAACCCTTCATGGTCCACTCGGGCATTCCGCCCTGAAAGACCGCCACGTATGTATAGCCCATCTGCAAGGCCGCGCCCGCAGCCATAGAGCTGAGTGTTCAACCCACCCCGCGGCAATAGAACACAAGGAGAGTAGACTTATCCTTAGGCAGCCTCGCACGTTCAATCGCCATACGCTCTGCAGGTATGTTTATCGCCCCTGGGATATGGCCTTTTTCGTACTCTTCGGGCAGCCTCGCGTCTATGAGAACGAATTTGCGTCCCGATTCCATCCATGCCTTGACCTGCTCGGCTGAGACGATCGGGAACTGGGCATAGGAATGAGATATGAAGAGCGGAAAGAGCGCACTGAAAAGCAAGAATAAAAACCTGTGGTTTACCATCAAGCACCGCCGGATATTTTAAAACAATCGTTTAATACTATAAAGCTGGGAGATTTTTGTCAAGAAAAAATATCTTGTTCACTCCACCTTCACGCCGACGGCCAGCTCCTTCTGCTTCAGGGCTTTTATCTTATCCCTCAGCTCTGCCGCCCTCTCGAAGTCGAGCTCCTTAGCAGCTCTGTGCATCTCCTTCTCGAGCCTCGCAATCAATGCGGGTATATCCTCTGTAGAGACATACTCTTCCTTCTCATCGGCCACGATGGGCACGGTGAAGTAGTCCTGCTCATACACAGTGCGCAGGGCGGCCTGGATATTCTTTTTTATGGACTGCGGGGTGATGCCGTGCCTCCTGTTATACTCCTCCTGTATCGCGCGACGCCTCTTCGTCTCGTTAATAGCGTTCTTCATCGACTCCGTGACGGTATCCGCATAAAGAATCACCTCGCCGTTCACGTTCCTTGCAGCCCGGCCCATTGTCTGGATCAGAGAGCGGGTGGAGCGGAGGAACCCCTCCTTATCCGCATCGAGTATCGCTACAAGCGAGACCTCGGGTATATCGAGCCCCTCCCGCAACAGATTTATCCCGATCAGGACGTCGTATCTGCCGAGCCTCAGGTCCCTTATGATATCCACCCGCTCGAGCGTATCTATGTCCGAATGCAGATACGCCACCTTCACGTTCAATTCCTTGTAATGCTCCGTGAGGTCTTCCGCCATCCGCTTCGTCAGAGTCGTAACGAGCACCCTCTCGCCCGCCTCCGCCCTCTTCCCGATTTCTGAAAGTATGTCCTCCACTTGGCCTTTCACCGGTCTCACGGTTATCTTCGGGTCCATAAGCCCTGTCGGCCTTATCACCTGCTCTATCACCCTGCCGCCGCTCTTTTCTATTTCATACTCCGCAGGCGTGGCGGAGACATACACCGCCTGGTTCACCCTCTCCTCGAACTCCTTGAAGTCGAGCGGTCTGTTGTCCAGTGCCGACGGCAGCCTGAAACCGTACTCCACCAGAGTCATCTTCCTCGACCGGTCTCCGTTATACATGCCGCCTATCTGCGGAATCGTTGCATGGGATTCGTCTATGAACAGCAGATAGTCTTTCGGGAAATAATCGAGCAGAGTAGGAGGCGGCTCCCCAGGCCGCCTGCCGGAGAGATGGCGCGAATAGTTCTCTATGCCGTGGCAATAGCCCAACTCCTGGATCATCTCGAGATCGAACATGGTCCTCTGCTCTATTCGCTGGGCCTCTATGAGCCTGTTTTGTCTCCTGAAGAACTGAATGCGCTCCCTCAATTCCTCGTGTATGCCGTCTATCGCGGCCTTCATGCGCGAATCGGGTATTACATAGTGGCTGTTCGGGTATATCGCGACCTTCTCAAGCCTCTGGATCGTGCTGCCGAGCAGGGGATCGAACTCTACGATGGACTCCACCTCGTCGCCGAACAGCTCTATTCGCACGGCCGAGTTCTCATAAGATGCGGGGAATATCTCTATCACATCCCCCCGCACGCGGAATGTGCCGCGATGGAAATCGAAGTCGTTTCTGGAATACTGGATATCGACGAGCTTCCGTAGTATCTCGTTCCGCTCCATCCTCCGGCCCTTTTCGATGAAGAGCAGCATCCCGTGATACGCCTCAGGAGAGCCCAAGCCGTATATGCAAGAAACGGATGCAACGATGATCACATCGCTTCTCTCGAACAGGGCCGTCGTCGCCGCATGCCGCATGCGGTCTATCTGCTCGTTTATGGCGGAGTCTTTTTCGATATAGGTATCCGTGGTGGGCAGGTATGCCTCTGGCTGGTAGTAGTCATAATACGATACGAAATACTCAACCGCGTTCTCTGGAAACAGCTCCTTGAATTCGTTGTATAGCTGGGCTGCAAGGGTCTTGTTGTGCGCGATCACCAGGGTGGGCTTCTGCACCGCCTCTATCACATTGGCCATGGTGAATGTCTTACCCGAGCCCGTCACGCCGAGGAGCACCTGATGCCTAATGCCCTTTATGATGCCCTCTGAAAGCCTCTCGATGGCCTGGGGCTGGTCGCCAGTGGGCTTGAGGTCCGATACGATCCTGAACTTCGGCATGTAACATATTACCCCCCGCCCCAAGGGGTGTCAATGAACCTAAATTCGGCAGTTACCCTCAGCCA
>JBBIMH010000041.1:0-20434 GCA_037444505.1 Nitrospirota bacterium
CCCCTCTTAGTATCGCCGCCCTGGCGTCTTGATCGAACATAAGCTGCTTTGCCATTTGGTCTCCTCCGTTTGTGATGTGGACTTTGATATTCGGTTTCGAGGCTCTAAGATTAGCTCAAGATACCGAGCACATCCTCCTCTTTGATAATCAGATATTCCGAGTTATCGAACGTTATCTTCGAGCCGGAATAACGATCGAACAGAATTGTGTCTCCGACCTTGATCTGCTTCACTTCCTCTCCGACCGCTTCCACCTTGCCGCTCTGAGGCTTCTCCTTCGCGGACTCCGGAATATACAGCCCTCCGGCTGTCTTTTCGAGCTCAGGTGTGTAGCTCACAAACACCCTGTCTTTGAGTGGCCTTAACTTGGCTCCCATACAATACTCCTTTCTTTAATGAGGTATTATGCCTTAGCACTCTTTTTGGGCGAGTGCTAATAATAGGGGTTGGCTTCACAAAATGCAAACCCTATTTCAGGTTTTTTCAGGCGATATTAAGCGAACTGAGACGATATTTTACTGGAAATCGACGGAAATCTCCATATCTTAGAACTCTTGTTATCGAGAATGAAAACATCAAGATGGGGACCTCGCGGCATCAGCCTCTTACACCCCGGTACGTGCGGCTCGGCTGACATCTCCCTTCTTCAGAGCCCTTAGAGGATTTGCACCTCCTTTGTGAGTGCGCCCTGCCTGGCGCACCAAATAAAAAGCAGGGATTTTGCTCCCTGCTTCTTAGAATGCCTCTATCAGCCGCAGTATATGCAGCCTAATTTTTTTCGTCCTTTGAAAGGAGCGAAAGCTGCCTGAACGGATCGCCTCCTTTCAGGAGCTCAATGGCCTTCTGAAGTTGAGTGTCCTCCTTCTCGTCCTTGGGGATCATCTCCATAGCGAACTCTTCGTCCTCGGGCTTCTTCTTGCCGTCTTCTTTGATGGACTCGTTCTTCAGGTGGCGTTCGAGGTCTTTTTCGCGCACGACTACATGGACATCTCCGTCTTTAGAGGAGTCCTTCACCGCCGGAAGCTTTACAATCAGGTCCGGCGTAATCCCGATGCTCTGGATCGAACGGCCTTTCGGTGTGTAATACTTCGCCGTAGTCAGCCTCAGGCCTGTGCCCACGTCGAGCGAGAATATTGTCTGGACAGAGCCCTTGCCGAATGTCTGGGTGCCCACGATAACCGCGCGTCTGGAATCTTGGAGAGCACCAGCCACAATTTCAGAAGCAGACGCAGAGCCTGCATTCACGAGTACGACGAGGGGCAAATCCTGATACGGCCCTGAGAATGAGCTCTTGAAGTCCTTGCGATCCGAGGGGTTTCTGCCTTGCAGATATACAACAAGAGAGTCCTTCGGCAAAAACAGGCTGCTCACATCTACAGAGGCGTCGAGCACGCCGCCCGGATCGTTTCTCAGGTCTATCACGAGCTTCTTCATGCCCTTGTCCCTGAGCTTGGAGATGTGGCGCTCGAGGTCCTGAGCGGTCTGGCCCTGGAACTGCGTTATCCTCACGTATCCGATGTCTCCCTCGAGCATTTTGGACTTTACGCTCTGTACCTTGATGACATCCCTCACGATCGGGAACTCCTTGGGCTTCTGCCATCCCTCTCTCAGTATGAGCAACCGCACCTTTGTCCCTTTAGGCCCACGCATCCTGTCCACTGCATCCTCGATGGACATGTCCTTTGTCCATGCATCGTCTATCCTCAATATCTTGTCTCCTGCGGCCAGGCCTGCCCTGTCTGCAGGCGTGTCCTCTATTGGCGCGATGATGGTGAGCTGCTGCTCCTTGATGCCTATCTGGATACCCACACCCTGGAACTCTCCCCGGATATCAAGGTCCATCTCCTTGAACGCCCGTTCGTTCATAAAGGAAGAATGGGGATCCAGGCTCGAGACCATGCCCTTGATTGCGCCCTGGATCAAGGTCCTCGTGTCCGGCTCTTCTACATAGTGCCTTCTTATGAGCTCGAGCGCCTGCGTAAAGGATTTGAGCTCCTCGTATGTGTCGGCCCCGGCCAGGGCGCTCACTTGACCGATCATGAATCCTATGAAGAGCACAAGAAAGAGCAGCACGGACAACTGGATATAGAATCTCTTCTTATTGATCTTGAACATGTGATAATCCTCCACAAATTGAGGCATATTCAGGCTCCGACCGAACAGAAAGATACGTCTTCCGCCGCTGTATATTCATCGTCGGCATAACAACGGCAATATACATAAAAATCATCTCATATCAACCGCCCCGGAAAACCTCTCAAGGTCCGACCCGACTCTTGACCAGCCATTTTAAAGGATCCTGGACCTGGCCGTCGGCACGCACCTCGAAATAGAGCTTCGCTCCGCCGGCCCCGCCGGTGTCTCCGACGCTCCCTATCACCTGGCCTCTGCGCACCTGCTCGTCTTTGCCCGCATCCAGCCTGGACAGATAGCCGTACAGTGTATAGAAGCCTTCTGCATGCCTTATGATCATGAGCCTGCCGTAGCCCTTCTGCCAATCCGCATACGCCACGACTCCGTCCTCCGCAGCCTTCACCTCCGAGCCGGGCCTGGCCTCTATCTCTATGCCGCGTCTGAATACAACTGTTCCGAACTGCGGATGGCGCTGCACTCCATACGGGGTAATGATTCTGCCCTCCGCAGGCCATGCAAGGCCCCTGCCTGTTTTATGCGACGGCCCAGCGACCGGCTTTCCGGGGTGTCCAGCAGCTGACTTCTTCTTCTCCTCCGCCTGTTTTACAGCCGCCCATAGAGAAGCGGAAGACTCTTCAAGCTCTTTCAGCGTCTGCTCATAGAGCAACTTTTCGGTGCGCACAGCCGTAAGCAGCCCCGCCTTCTGTCGCTTTTTTTGCTCGAGCTCCTTTTTTCTCTGTGCAATCGCCTCGCTCTGTCGGCGAATCTCGTCCCTTTTCTTGATCACCTCGGCCTGCCTGGCCTGATAGCTTGACAGGGCGTCCGCATATTGCTTTATCACCTGGCGATCCATCTGGGCGATGATGCCCAGATACTTCACCTTTCTCGCGACGGATCCATCGCTGCCCACCGGGATCAGGGCCGTAAGATATGCGCTTCTGCCCGCCTTGTAAAGCGCCCTCACACGCTGCCTGTAGATGTCCTTCAGCCGTTCAAGCTCGCGGAGCTTATCGGCGCTGCCTGTCTGGAGCTCCTTCAATGAGCGCTCTGTTTCTTCCAGTCGCGCTATCTGTTTTGCAAGCTCTGTCTCTCCCGCTTGAATGGCCCTGTCTATCGCCTCTATCTCGGAGAGTATGGAGCGTTCTTTTTTGTCCGCCTTCTTTATCTCCTGTTTCTTCTGCTCGATCTCCTGTTTGATGCGCCTGAGTTCCTTCTTCTTGTGCACTGCCTCGTCGGCGGATAGAGGCATCGCGTACGCAGACAGCAACAAGAGCGCCGAAAAGATCACAGAGGCTGCCTTGAAGGCCGTCATCTTATGCCGTTGAAAGGGACTCAGATCTACTCCAGAAACTTTCCGACGGAGATCAGTCCGCCGGCCAGGCCCAATAGACCGCTGCCGATAATTACATATATTACCACCGGGAGAGGCAGAAAATCCAGGCCTTGGAGGCTCGAAAAAAACGGCGCCGCTGCATCCGGCAATGAATAGAACAGGCCTGCCAGAATGCCCATCGCAACAGATGCGCCTATCATGGCCAAAAGCATCCCTTCTATCAGAAACGGCCCCTGTATGAACCCGCGTGTGGCGCCGATCCACTGCATCAACTCTATCTCCTGGCCGCGGGAATAGAGGGCGAGCCTCACCGAATTGGATATTATAAAGACGACAGCGACCCCGAGGAGCACTGTTACAGCCGCACCTCCATATGCAATCATGTCGAACAGCGCGGTAAGCAGCCGCACTCCTTCCCTGCCGTATGAAACGTCATCTATGCCCGGCAAGGCCGAGAGCTTCCTTACAAGCGCCTCCATGCCGTCGTTGCCGACAAATTGAGGGTCGACGAGTATTTCATAGGAGGCAGGCAGAGGGTTCTGCCTGAGACCTTCGAGAAGGGACTCCTGTCCCTTCATCTCTTTCTTGAATATCTCGAGGGCCTTCTCCTTCGAGATGTAATCCACCTTTCGTATGCCGGGCTCCGATCTGAGCCTTGTTAATATATAATTTTTCTCCGTCTCTGTCAGCCCGTCCTTGAGATATACAGACATCTCGAGCCGCTCCGCCATGCTGCGCACAGGGCCGCGCAGATTCAGAAACACGAGGAGAAAGAGGCCCACGATCAGCACAGCCATACTGATCGTGCCTATGGCGAGGGCGTTCACTACGCTGTTCGCCCTGAGCCCTCTGAACGCCTCTTTCAGATAGTAGAATAGTCCGTAGCCCCTCATCGTACGCCTGCCGCCGCCTGGCTACTGTTTTTTACCTTAATCCCTTCCATCTTTGTCGTAGGTCGTCACCCTGCCGCGCTCCATTGTTATGATCCTTCGCTGCATCTTCCTCACGGTCTCCCAGTCGTGAGTCGCCACTATGACAGTCGTGCCTTTCATGTTGATATCCCTGAAGAGTCTGAATATATCCTGGCCGCTCTGGGGATCGAGGTTTCCTGTGGGTTCGTCTGCAAGCAGGATCTGGGGCTCGTTCACGATCGCCCTCGCTATGGCGACGCGCTGCTGCTCGCCCCCGGACAGCTTCGGGGGCAGGAGGTGGCGCTTGTTCTCCATACCCACCTTCTTGAGCGCTGCATATGCCCTACGCTCTATCTCCGTCCTCTGAGTGCCCACTATCTTGAGCGCCAGCGTGATGTTTTCGAGAACGGTCTTGTGAGGAAGCAGCTTATAGTCCTGGAACACGAATCCCATGTTCCTTCTCAGGAAGGGTATGCCGGACCTGTCTATCCTGAAGACATTCATGCCCTGGATGATGATCTGGCCTTCGTCCGCCTTTTCTGCGCAGAAGAGTATCCTCAAGAGGGTGGTCTTGCCTGCCCCGCTCGGTCCGGTGAGAAATACGAACTCACCTTTATCGACGCTGAAACTCACGTCCCTCAAGGCCGGTACGCCCTCGTAATATTTGCTTACCTTGTAGAGTTGAATCATCGCAAACCGGACCTGACACCTTCGGACGCAGACGCATCCATAGATCGTTCGGGAGCGGACGCAAAAAGCGGCTCAATGCAGAGTCATCGTGCGCCGGACAGACGCCGGCCGAGATCCCTATAGGAGAAGACCCTTTCCGCACGTCTTGTCCGCGTCTATCGGCCTCTTCCGCGTCCAGGGCCGATTTTTCCGCGTTTATCAACGGCCTCTTTCACCGCCCTTGCAATGTCCTCAGCGGTGAGGCCGTAGTGCTTCATCAGGCCTAAATGGTCGCCCGATGTCCCGAACCTGTCTCTAACACCAACACGCACGAGCGGAGCAGGATGATACTCAGAAAGCACCTCTGCCACGGCGCCTCCGAGACCTCCGATGATGGAATGCTCCTCCGCCGTCACCACAGCGCCGCACCTTTCCGCGGCCGCGATGACGGCCTCCGAGTCGAGGGGCTTTATCGTGGACATGTTGATGACGCCCGCGTCTATGCCCTCCGCCGCGAGCATATCTCTGGCGGACAGGGCCTCAGCAGTCATTATGCCTGTCGCGATTATTGCGCAGTCCTTGCCTTCGTAGAACACGTGCGCCTTGCCGATCCTGAATTTATATTCCTTTCCGAATATAGTGGGCACCTTGTTTCTGCCCACACGGACGTAGCACGGCCCATTTATCTCGGCCACGGCCTCGATCGCCTGCTGCGTCTCGACCCCGTCGGCTGGGACGATCACGGTCATGTTCGGGATCACGCGCATCACAGCTATGTCCTCGACTGATTGGTGGGAGCCGCCGTCCTCGCCCACAGTAATGCCGGCATGGCTCGCCACGATCTTCACATTTACATTGGGATAGCACACGGACTGGCGGATCTGCTCCCATGCCCTTCCAGTAGCGAAGACCGCGAATGTACTCACAAACGGGAGTTTGCCGGCCTGAGCGAGGCCCGCTGCAGTGCCCACCATGTCTTGCTCCGCAATACCGATATTGAAGAACCTGTCCGGAAAGGCCTTCGCAAACTTGGACGTCTTCGTGGAGCCGGACAGGTCCGCATCGAGCACCACCACATCGCTCCGCCTCTTTCCCAGCGCAACCAGCGCATCACCGTATGCATCTCTCGTAGCAATCTTCTCAGTCACGATCCCTCCCGTATTTAAACGCAGAGCGCATAAAGCATGGCGCATAGCATAAAATCTTTACTCTTTATTTTGCCCTCTGCGCTATGTCCTCTGCGTTTTTCAGAACTTATTTACACACGCCCTCGCCGAGCTCTTTCATGGCTATCTCGAGCTCTTCCTTTGACGGTGCAGTGCCGTGGTACTCAACCTTGCCTTCGAAGATGGAGACGCCCTTGCCCTTCACCGTCCTGCAGACAATCGCAACGGGCCTGCCCTTCACTGTCTCCGCCCTGTCCAGGGCATTCGCAATCTGCCCTATGTCATGGCCGTTTATGTCCATAACCTCCCAGCCGAACGCCCGGAACTTGTCTGTTATGGGCTCCACACCCATGACCTTTGCCACAGGTCCGTCTATCTGGAGGCCGTTATTGTCGATGAGCGCACAGAGGTTGTCGAGCCTATAGTGGGCAGCGGTCATCGCCGCCTCCCATATCTGGCCTTCCTGGAGCTCGCCGTCTCCGAGCAGCGCATAGACCCGATTGGGTTTATTGTCTATCTTATGGGCAAGGGCGAAGCCGTTCGCCACAGAAAGCCCCTGACCGAGAGAGCCGGTAGATATCTCCACACCTGGCAGGTATTTGCTGTCCGGATGCCCCTGGAGGCGCGACCCCAGTCTTCTCAAGGTACAGAGCTCTGATGCGTCGAAGAAACCAGCATATGCAAGCGCGGCATAGAGCACCGGAGCCGCGTGACCTTTAGACAGTATGAAGTTGTCCCTTCCGTCCCAGTCTGGCCTCTTTGGGTCATATTTCATTTTATAGAAATAGAGGGTCGTCACGACATCCGCGGCGGAGAGGCTTCCGCCTGTATGCCCGGAGCCGCAACCGTTCAGCATCTTGACTATCTCGATGCGGATCCGCCTCGCCTTTTCATGCAACTCCCTGAGCTTCTCTTCGCTTACAGCCATCCTTCTTGTCTCCTGTCTTAGAGATATCTGCAAAATCACGTCGGTCATTCTTATGTACAGCCGGCCTCGTCTCGAGCGCTGCGGCGGGATTATTTCTTCTGTGCCCTCGCCTTCTCTTCCTGCGCAAGAAATTCGAGGATCACCTCATCGAGGCTCTTCTCTCCGATATCATCATCCTGAGGCGGTTGCTTGACCACCTGGACCGCCGGCTCTTCCTTGACAGGGGCGGGTTTGGGAGCAGGCTGGCCTGTCTGCTGCTGGGGCAACTGCACCTGGAGCCTACCCTGCATAAGGTCCCGGATCATCTGCTTGTGCTGCTCCATCATGAGCTCCCGCACAACCTCTTCCAGACAATCCGCTTTGATTATGTCTTCGTAACTCGTTTTACGAGATGCGAGTATAGCACCCTGGTAGTAGAGGAGGGAGGTGATATATGGATTGTTTATCCCGCCGTCTTCGGTTTGGACATGATATATCTTTCCCTGGAACTTGAAGTCCGTGTTGTAGCCTGTCAGCATAGATAATTATTATACAAATTGAACGGACAAGTTTCAACATCTAAAATCCGCTTTGAGCTTGACAGGGCCGCCTTATTCGTGTAAGTTTGACCCAGTGCCGGCGTGGTGGAACTGGTAGACGCAGCGGACTCAAAATCCGCCGGGGGCGACCCCATGTCGGTTCGATTCCGACCGCCGGCACCAGTAATTCCAACTTATAACCTGTAACTTGAAACTTACAACGACTGCCAATTTCCGGACGGGGGGATCGAACAAGGGGGTATGGGGGAAGAGTTCACCCATGCTTCGGGGGAGCCCACGAGGGGGGCCGGCCCCTTCGTGAAGCGAAGCGCGTGAGATTCCGACGGCCGGCACCAACACACCGCCCTTTCACGACCGTTCCAGACGGCAGGGAATCAAAAAGAAATATCTATCAGAAGGACCCTTGCAGCAAGGGGATATTTTTAGTCGAAAGTGGACTGCTCAAAGACGTTTCATTTCTTTCTCGAAAAACTCATAGGCCTCTCTGTCGAAGATGCAAAACTCGATTGTATCGAGCGGCGCATCCGGTCTGTTCCGGAGAAACGCCGCGGTCTCCGACACGAGGATTTGCGCACAGCGGTCCTTGGGGAATCCGAATATACCCGCGCTTATGGCCGGCATGGACACGCTTCTCAACCCCTTTTCGGCTGCAAGCGAGAGGACGCTGTTTACGGCCTTCTTGAGCTTGTTGTCTTCATCGCCCTCGCCCATACGCGGACCGACTGTGTGGATCACATGCCTCGCCTTGAGCCTGCCTGCTGTGGTCATGACAGCTCCTCCGACAGGGCAATACCCGATTTTGTCGCTCTCTTCCTGAATGACCCATCCGCCCTTTCTGACAATCGCTGCAGCGACGCCACCGCCGTGCTGGAGACTGGAATTCGCAGCGTTCACGATTGCATCCACATCCCGCTCGGTTATGTCCCCCGACACCAGCCGGATGGTCTTCGAGCCTATCTTCTTCTCGATGGCGTCCACCATGCCGCCTCCTTCCAAAACCCAATGAGCCGCTATTTTTTCATCTTTGCCTCGAGCAGCGCAACCCTTTTCTCGAGGGCGGCGAACTCCTCATAATCCGCCTTCTTCTTCAAGGCGCCCTTGAGAAACTGGACATCCGTCTTTATAATCTGGACATCCTCCAGAAGAGAGCCGAACATCTCCGAATGCGAGTCGAGCGCACCCTTTATATCCGAATATTGTTCGCCGATCAACTGAATTTTAGAATCGAAATCTTTCCTGAGAACGCCGACATACCGTTGATATTCTTCCCTTTGTTCCGTTAGAATTTCCCTGATCCTTTTTTCTGTGAGTTCCATAGCCTCCTCTGGTCTTGGACGTACTGAATATCTCTTTCGATCGGGCTGTCCTCGGCAATACCCTATCAGAAGCCGGATCTAATATCAATAGTGCGCCGGCGTGGGCAATGTATTCTAACTTTCACTGCAGGCGCTGCCCGCATCTTTTGCATCTTCTACGGCCGAGGTCTCCGCCAAGATATCTTCCGCAGGAAGGGCACCGCCAATTGGATGCGGAGAAGATGATGAAAGCCGCCATGACGACTATCTCCCCTGCCAGCACGGCGCCGCTGGATATCTCTCCGAAGAGAATCCCAGGATGCGACTGCCTCCAGGGAAGCGCCACGAGCAGAAAAAGCGTTACTGCTATGGCCACAAGCTGCCTCGTCCTCCTCCGCCTGAATTCCAGAATCACCTGCTCGTCTTTATCAGTACGCATGCCGGCTCATCTCCCTGTTTCGAATATTTGCGAGATTATACATCACTTCTGCTATAATTTGAATATCAAGTTTTGCATGAATCCAATTTCATATCACCTTGCCTATCGAAATCGCCTTCAAAGGAGCCGTTTATGAAGCAATACAGATTCGATGTAATCATCATCGGTGCGGGGCCCGCGGGCGTCGCTGCAGCAGGCACTCTCGCAGGCACAGGACTGTCTGTTGCCATGCTCGAGGCAGGGGTATATGCAGGAGCTGAAAATTGGTCCGGATGCGTTTATTTCAGCGAGAGCCTTTCCGAAGAAGACTGCTTCGGCAGGAAGGCGGTAGAGGAGGCTCCGTACGAGCGCAGGGTGATCCGTCGGGGAACCCTGGTGCACAACGGCCTCGATATAGTCGGCGTGGAATACACTGATCCGGAGACCTATAAAGACTGCTACACTGTGATTCGGCCTGTCTATGACCCGTACTTCGCCTCTCTCGCCAGGCAGAAGGGCGCTGTCCTCATTACAGAGACCACAGTCACATCTCTTATAAGAAGAAACGGATTCGTGGTCGGGGTGCATACAACAAGAGGGCCTCTGTATGCAGGCGTCGTCTTCATTGCAGAGGGCGATGCCTCTCACCTCGTCCGCTCTGAAGGGCTCGAAAAAAAGAAAGAGCCTCATTTCCTCCAGGGGGTCAAGGCAGTGGTCTCTCTTCCAAGCAATGAGATAGAGAAGAGGTTTGGCCTCGGCCCAAATGATGGTGCAGCATATGAAATAATCATCAGAAACGCTGCGATAGCCGGACGCACCGCGAAGCTCAATGTGGGAGGCTTTATATATACGAACAGAGACAGCCTCTCGGTAGGATACGTCGTGCCCCTCGACAACCTCCGCAAGCACTATAGAGGCGGACATGACTTGCTCTTCGAATGGATGAAAGGGCTTCCGTACATCTCCGAGCTGACAAAGGATGCAAGACTCTCCGCCTATGGTGCGAAGATAATACGCAGCGGGGGTTGGAAAGAGCGGCCTGTGCTTGTAGAAAACGGCCTTGCAGTAGGCGGCGCATCTGTCGGCCTGGGCATAGACATGCCGTTCCCGAATTTCACCGGCCCTGCCGCAGCGACAGGCTTATTCTTCGGCAGGGCGGTGAAGGCCCTGCTTAAAGAGGGAAGGGCATTGGATGCGAAGGGACTCGCCGAGGCATATATCGAGCCGCTCGGGCAGAGCGTTTACGGAAAAAACGCCCGCTATCTTGCCGACTGGCCGGCCTATTTCAGCCGCTCATCCGTACTCTTCGGAAGGACGGCAGACATGCTTGCAGGCGGTGCAAGGTTCCTATCTTCTGGAAGCACTGCTCAGATGGGAAGATTTTTGAGAGGTCATATCCTTTCACTCCGCGGCATGAAGGAGATATTCACGGACAGCATCAGAGCGATCAGTGCTTTGAGGCTCTGGAAGCCGATAATAAAGGCGGTGCTGAATCCCGTGACAATCGTCGGATGGATTGCAAATGCAGTGAAGAAACCCTCAGAGGATCCGAGGCTCAGGCCCATTATGCGTGTAGATGGCAATGAGAGGGACACACAGCGGCTGCCGTGGCCTGCCGGCCCGTTCATCGCAAGACTGCTCTCAGGCCTTGCGACCGCACTCCGCAATATATATTCCAACGACAATGTCCCGCTCCAAAGGAAGTTCGAGAAGGCAGTCAAGGCCGTAGTGCGCTCTGCTGGCATAACAGATATAGTCGTGCTTCCTCTTTACGGCCTGTGGCTCTTCTCGGTCTCGGTCGCAACTGCGATCTCTGATGCGTTTCGTTTCTATGTGCTCAAGGCTCCTGTGGAGAGATTTCTGAAGGAGCCTGTCATGGCCTATTCCGAGGCCCAGAGAAAGGCGCGGAACCTCGATGCAGTCCGGCCGGATACGGGCCTGGACGCAAAGCTCGCCCGGAACACATATCGTATAGACACCATATCCCACATAAGAACAATCTGGCCCGAGGCCATCGACCGGCAGCCTGAGATGTCGCAGACAGGCCTCTGGTGGGTATGCCCTGCCAAGGTCTATATGTACGAGGCGCCGCTCATGGGCAGGGGAAAGGTCACTGTCAATTTCGAAAACTGCATAAAGTGCGAGTCATGCTGGCGTTCCGAGCCTGACCGGGTATTGTGGGGCAGGCATACAGGCCATCGACTTATCTATCGGCCGGAGAGTGCGGCTGTCTCTTCTCTGCTTTCCGCCTTGCGAAGAAACGGCATAAACAGAGATGCAAAACCTGTCGAGACCGAGGAGATCGAGGCCCTTTCGGATAAAGAGCTGATGGAGCTCATCGAGAAGGTGTTTTCCGCCTCTTCTGCATTCAGGGATGCCGTGCATAGGCTTCCCCCTTCCGCCGATCTCGCAAGAATGACATGGCCTCGTTTAATGGGTCATAGACTTCTGGAGCGACTTAAGAGGCTCGAGGCAGTGCTTGGTGAAAAGGGAAGACAGGCGCTCGCATCTGATATACGGGTCGAGCGGGAATCTCTCGAGAGCAGCATCGATGATAGAAGGCTTTTTCACGCCCTTTA
Organism: Nitrospirota bacterium; assembly: GCA_037444505.1. GTDB lineage: Bacteria > Nitrospirota > UBA9217 > UBA9217 > UBA9217 > JBBIMH01. Next base: position 11,972 of record JBBIMH010000041.1, read on the forward strand.
CAAGAGCCGTCGGCTCGACTCGCGGCTCGCATCCTTAATGCCGGATGCAGGGACTCAGAAGAAAGGGCCTGTGCAGAATGAAACGGATACGGTTACGTATGAGGATGTGATAAAGTCGTTTCCGGACAGGATTGCGAAGGAGTGGGAAGACGGCCCGCTGAGCGAAGAATGGAAAGAGAGGCTCTGCTCGTTCATTTTGGAACATCGAAAGGCCGGACCCGCGCTTATACGTGCCATGGCAGCCGCCTCCCCTGGGCTCGCACTCATCGCATCCAGACACATGCATGCGATGAAGATGTTCGAGGCATCCGGCAGAAACCCTGATGCCGCAGTCTGCAGCGTAGAGACTGATGTAATCGAAATACGCGAAGGGAACGGAGTGCGCATAAAGGGCTCAGCAATATTCGCGCCGCTCGGAGCGGCAAAGGCCTTACTCATCCGCTCCGGGACAAAGGGCTATATACTCCCGATGGATGCACCCGGCCTTAAGATAACCCCTTCGCCGGCCATAGGATTCAGGGCCTCCGGCCTTGCCAATATCGCTTTCGACTGTCATGTAGATAGTGCGTATATAATGACAGATTTAGAAGAGGCTGCGGCTGACCATATTTCTTATCTTGCAATCGCACTCGGCGCAGGGGACTACCTCTCTCGACGCGCAAAGGAGCATGCTGCATCGAGGATCCAGTTCCCAGACCAGATGCTCGACACAGAGGGCAGGGACGGAATCGCAAAGCTCGGCGCAGTCAAGGCCATGATTGCAAGAATAGAGGCATGGCGCCTAATTCTTGAGACACTCTTCTATCAGTACTTCCAGTACTTCTCCTTCCCACTGACCCAAAACTTACGGCCCAGGGTCTCGAACTCCGAAGCCGTGTTTAAACTCCTCTGCTCTACCCTCTCTGCGATGGCATTCGGTCCGGAGCCCGGTGCGATGGCATGGGACGCAGGACAGGTCTTCGGTGGATTTGCATATTCAGAGGACGACCTGCTTTCGCGTTTTTATAGAGACAGCTCTCTGTTCCGCTTCCTCGAGCCCGGAGCGGATGCAGCTGCAAGGCTGAGCGACTTCTTGGCCGGTAGAAGCATAGAGGCGATGACCCAAGAGTTGATGGGCGGCGGAGACTGCGACTCGCTGCCTCCTCTCGACCGGCTGGTATCGAAATGGACGGAGCTAAGCAGAAGGTCTTCCGCACTCGCACCGCAGTGCAGCAGCAGTCGCAAGGGCGAAGCAAAGGCCCTGGTGCTCGGGCTCAAGGCGCTCTTAAACAGGATAGAATCAGGGATGGAGTCGGGCCATTCCATGGAGGCGGAGGCTGCTGCAGCAGAGACGCTCATGACCATTGCAGAAGAAGCGCTTTTCAGGGCCGAGGAATCGGCAGGCATAAATGAACGCATTCCCGCGGCCTTCACCCCTCTCGAACCTACGGCTGAAAAATCCGACATTTCTGCCGATTACGAGGCTTTCTGCGAGAAACCCGGCAGACCTCACAGATCCGGAGACTTTCTATCGGCTGTATTCGACCGCTCAGACAGACTCGTGCCTGAGATCCAGATTCATGATAAAGCGCTCAGGCGGCGCTGGAGCGAGCTTTCCGGCTGGTTCCGCAAAAATTGCAGAGACAGGGACTGGGACGGTCTTTCATTCGAAAGGCATGTAGAGAGGCTGCACAGGATTCCCGATGAGATCGTATTTGCGGTGAAGCAGAACAGGTGGCTGGCGACCTATATTCCGAATGCCCTCGACGGACTCGGCTGGCGCAAGGCCGAGTACTATATCCTGAACTCCTCTGCAGGCATATTCGGAGATGCTGCCATCTGCCTTCTCATCATGGCCAGCACCAGCATCGGCACCACCCCTATACTTTTGGGCCTCGAGGAGGAGCTTCCGCGCGTACGCGAGGAGCTTTCACCCCTTGTATCAGATCAGAGCCGTCTGGGCGAGATCGGCAGCAGGATTAACCGCATAATAAAGTCGTTCGACAGCCCTAACCCTGCATGGATAAAGAAGGAGTACGAGGCGGTGATGAGGCTCGTGGACAGCCGCATAAGGCGCACCCGGGTCGTCAAGTATCTCGCAGCGAACTTCCTCAAGGCATTCTACGGCGCGGGCATTGCGGGCAGGCAGGGAGATTTCGGAGGGTTCATGTCCGGCCTCAGAAAAGCGGCAGGCCTCTTCGAAGGCCTGATGCCTGATGTCCATGCCGCCTTGAACGAGCTGCCGAGGAGGGAAAGGTTCCACAAGCTGTTTTTGCGCTATCTCGGCCACGGCGGCGTGAGTGCATTTGCGCTCACAGAGCCCACTGCAGGCTCTGATTCAGGCGGGGTAAAGACGACAGCGAGGCTCACCTCATCGAGGCTCGAGCCTATGCCTGACGGAAGATATAGATTCCTGCTGGATGAAAAGGATGAAAAGAGCGCGCGCTTCCTGATCGATGCCGACAGGGTCGTATTCACTGAGAACGGAGCCGCATATCTGCCGCCTGATGACAGGCCTGCGGAGATAAAATACGACAGATACGACTACGGAGCCGACACAGGAGTGAGATACTATGTCTACCAGGAAAAGGCATGCGAGTTCCACGACATAGCGCAGGTCCGTCAGACACATGACGGGCTCATATACGAGTACTATACGCTTACGGGCGCCAAGATGTGGATCACGAACGGAAGTATCGCCACACAATTCTGCCTCTATGCCCAGACAGAGGAAGGGGTCACAGGCTTCCTCGTCGACAGGCACTCCGAGGGGCTGAAGGTCGGAGCGGACGAGAGAAAGACCGGCCAGCGCGGCTCGCCTACGAACGAGATCTCTCTCGATGCAGTACGCGTGCCGAGGGAGGCGGTCATAGGCTACGAAGGCCACGGACAGGTTAATGCCTTGGAGACGCTCAACGTAGGCCGCTGCGGTCTCGCTGTCGTATCGACGGCTCTTATGAGGAAGCTCATCGACGAGGCGATGAAAAATATACCTTCCGCACCAGAGAGGGACAGGCTTCTGTCCGAGGCATCAGCTGTGCTGTTCGGGAGCGAGTCTCTGGCATTCTATCTCGTCGGCCTGTTCGACAGGCCGCACGAGTCTGTGCGCATGGAGTCCGCCATTGCCAAGTATGCATGCTCCGAGGACATCCATGAGCTCATATCACTCATAGAGCATGCATACGGGCCTATGGGCCAGACCGAGAAATATCTGATCGAAAAGGCGAGGCGCGACAGCCGAATACTCACCGTGTACGAAGGCACCAATGAGGTGCAGCGCTTTCTCATCCTCAAAGACCTTATCTCACTCGCATCGGATTGGCCAAAGCTGCCGGAAGAGTTTTCCGAAAGACCTGAGGACTCTAGGGCCAAGACCCTCGCACGCTGGAAGAACAGGCTCAGGCGGCATGTCAAGGAGGCCGCGGAGAGGTTCGGAGACACTGCATGGTCTGATGCGATGCTCCAGCCGGCTCTCTTCCCTCTTTCAGAGATGGCTGGGGAGATATTGAGGCTCGAATGCATATACTATCGCATGGAGTGGCTCCAAGAGAGAAAGGCTGTCTTGGATGCGCAGTTGCTCGACCAAGCAGGGCCGTATGCCTCTTCCATGCTCAAGGTGGCTGAGCGCTCCGCCGAACGGGCACTGACGAGGCTCGAAAGGATCGAACAGAGGTATCTCGCGGCCAGGGAGGCTGTAATGTCAAACATGGATGTGCCCGAGGTGCGCTGCGCTGATGCCGCGCTCGACCGGATGGAGGAGAAGCAGACCGAGCAGCGTGCGCAAATATCGAGACCGAGGACCGGGCTGAAAGTCCTGTGTATCCTGAGGCCGGAGCCTGATCTCTCTCCTGAGCCGAGAATGAGCAACGGCAGGCCTGATGAGATCGTATGGAAGCTCGACCCCCTGGATGAGTCGGCCGCAGTCTGGGCCGCAAGGCTGAAGGCGGCAGGTAGAGAGGACATACGCGTAGATGTATTGCTGCTCGCAGGCAAAGAGCATGAGCATCTGCTCCGCTCGAAGGCGGCGTTCGCAGACAGGTTGATGAGGGCGGATGTAAGCAGCGATGATCTGATTGCCGCCCTCGAGGTTGTGCGCAGCTGCGACAGAGAGGGCGGATATGACATCATAATCCTCGGCGAGCGCAGCCTGAGCGGGGCTCCGTCTCTGGCGGCCTTCATCGCCGGAGCCCTAAGCAGGCCGTACTACACAGTCGATGGAGATTCCGGCATAGGGATCGACACCGCGAATCTTCCGGCTGTAGTCGCGGTAGGTGCCGCATTTGGGAATCTCGAGCCGGACATCTCATCGATTGTCAGGGCTGCTTGCTCTTCTGTGCAGGTCATTGGCGTCAGGGCAGCGGCGACGAAATCGAGATTCGAGATGCCGTCTGTCGCGGCTGTCAGCGGAAAGACCATCACTACCATAGAGGCGGCGGCCGATTTCATAAAGGCCTTTGCAGCATCAGAGAGCGCGGCGAAGGCTGAGGCATACAGGGCCGAGATAGAGAAAGGGCATCTGCCGACGAAAGATGCTGTCTGGGCTGTCATAGAGCCGACTGCAGGAAAGTCCAACATCGCAGTCTTGAGGGCTGCAAGATACATTGCGGAGCTTCTGAGTCTCGATGCTTTCGCCTTCATACCCGCGCCGATGTCGAGGCGGCCGGAATTGGCAGGCCTCGCAAAGGCGAATGGCCTGACCGGGGCATATTGTATGGACACAAAAGACGGCATACTGTCTGAGAAGGGCAGGTCTTACGTTCTCGATGCCTTGATGAAGACAGGCCTTGGTTCTATTTTCGTGGCTGCGGAGGCATGGGGCTGCTCGTTCGCGTACAAGGCCGGTGCATTGTCCAGGGAGAAGACCATCGGGCTCTATAATCGTGTTGCAGGCGTCAGCAAAAACAGCGGGCTACTCTTCAGCATGCCTGCTTACGAAGGAAGGCTAATGAGGCTCGAAGAGTTCAGCCGAGGCCCTGCATTTATAACGGTTGTTGCAGAGGCAGAGATCGTTTCAGAGGGCGGGGCCGGCGGCTTCAGGGCATATGCCATAGAGCCTGCTTACGAGCACGACTGGATCGCGCCTATGCCTCCCATGCCGGAGCCTACATTGTCTCAGGCAGAGGTGATCATCGACCTCGGTTATGGAATAAGGGACAAAGACGGACTTGAGCTCGCAATGGAGCTCAAGAAGAGGCTCGAGGGGATGGGCCTCGCCCCGATGTTCGGCGCCACCAGGAAGGTGACGCAGGACCTGAAGCTTTTGCCGCTAGATGCCCAGATAGGCCAGACAGGAGTGCGCGTGAGCCCCAAGCTCGTGATCGCGCTCGGGATTTCGGGCGCCCCGCAGCACATAGATTATATCTCGGGCAAGGCGGAGATAATCTGCTTCAACAAGGATCCCGAGGCGCCGTTGATGAAACTCAACCAGACACGGCCTGCGCCCAGGGTACATCCGATCGCAGGGGATCTGTTCATTACAGTGCGGAGCTTGATAGAAAAGCTCGGCTGAACAGACAGTATCCTCGTGATGCGCATATTCTAGACCCTGGCTTTTTATGCGCTGCGCCGTGTCCGAAATATGCGGCGTCGGCAGGTCGATAATAATGCGTGCGGAAAAGCCTAAATACCGCCTGCGCTTTTATTCCCGCCAGGATCTGTCGGAAATAATGTTCAACGGCTCCTCCATCTTCCGCATCATGAAGGATTTGACCGCATCATATCGTCTATATCTGATCTCTTTCGCGATGCGGGCCGCCTCTTTGTCGGAAATGTCTGCAGTAGATATAACGGATATCTCCGGCGAGATGAAGGTGCGGCTGCTGTCGAAATAGGTGATGAGCTGACTATGGAATTCCCGCTGGCATCGGCCAATGTAGCCGCCGCCTACTATCACCTTCCGCACCCCGGCGCCGGCGAGAAAATCGTACAATGAAAGCATGTCGTCTATACGGAGCGAGCCGCTGCTCGATGTCTTCGAAAACAATACGGTCACGCTGTCACTTCCGCTGACGAGCCTGTTCAGATACGCTGAATAGAGATGCGGAAACCCTCCCTCCACGATCGGATCTGCGGGAAGGACAAGGATGACGGCCCTGCCTTTTTCTGCGCTCTGGGCTATGAACTTGGCCTCGCTTTCGAGCTGAGCGCGGAGAAGGGAGCAGACGGATACCCTGCAGCCTGATGCTACTGCTGAATCGAAGAAGAGCGCATAGCCGGGATGAACTATTATCGCAACCTCCGCGCCTTTGAAGCGCGGTCTCATGCGTTGAACCGTCTCCCTGGTGAGGCGGCCTATCTTGAGGGGCTCGGCCTTTTGCGGCCGGAGAGAGAGCAATGCTCCGAGTTCATCGCTTCGCACGGGAGTCGATGCGCAACCCGCTGATAAAAACACTATAAGACCGAATAAGGCCGCAATAGATGAAATCCTGCCCACAAAGCACCCCTGATGTCCGCGCGTGGATAGACACAAAATACTTGAAAAGCATTTTTTTGTAAACAGGTTTTTGGCCGGCCCGGGAAACGGCTGTTTCGGGGATTTTTTGCATTTTTAGAAAACAGCAGCCTGTTTTTCTCATTTATGCAAAACCCTGCGAAACGCAACTCGTGGAAAATCAAGCAATTGCGTGCTGGCATGGTTGATGCAAGACACGGGGCAAGAATGCAGGAAAGGAGGGAATGACAATGAAGACCTCGATAGCAAAAAAGGGCGCATATATAGGCGCAGGTGCAGGACTGGTGCTTTTCGCTCTGTTCGGGCTTCTGCCCGGCAGTTTAATCGGCGGTGCAGCTGGATTGAACATAGCAGGTTGGCTCTTCGGCACTCCGGTCGAGCCAGGGCTCATTTCAAGAATCATAGTGATAGTATCCATGCTCATGGGAGTTCTTGTAGCTGGAATTGCGATCGTCACGGCGACATCCACTCTCGGATGGATAATCGGCAAGGCCCTGGAGACGGCGGTGCATGCCGAAGCGGAGAAGAAAGAAGAGGCCCGGGCCGGTGCACATAAATAGACCGGACCCGGCGCGGTATAGATCAGATTACAAAAAGGAGGGATTACAATGAAGAACGAGACCATAAAGACAGGGATGAAGATCGGAGCGACTATCGGCGGCCTGGTATTTCTGGTGTTCGGGATAATGCCCGGCTTCTACTTCGGAAGCTACGGGACGCTCATCCTGCTCCAGAAGCTCATGGGCGGAACAGTGGAGCCGACGCTCTTTGTGCGTGCAGCAGTGGTGATAGGCATCATGGTAGGGCTTGCATGTACGTTTGCAGTCAGCATAGTGGTCGGCGGGCTGCTGGGCACGCTCGCGGGCTCAATTGTCTCGCTTCCTGAGATGCTCAAGCAGAAGAAGACCGCTGAGTCGAAGGCATAGCCCGGAGAAAGACTGTTTCTGACGGAACAAGCGGATAAAAATCATGGAGACCGCAGCCTCCTTACAGAGGCAACCGAGTCATCCATGACTTTATCCGCTTTTTCTATCCATCCTCCTATAGCCTTTGACCAACACTATCCTGCCTCCCCTGCTGGTGTCTTCTATCCTCACATAGTCCACGAACTGTTTCATGAGCCTTATGCTCTCGTTTCGCTCCGGCGTATCCACATCCCAAGATGCGCTCCGGCAAGGATGAACTGTCTTGCAGCGCCCTCCATGAACAACTCTATGCGGTCTTCAAAGACCTCGGTCTTCACAAATATTCTGCCTTCGAGATCTCTTTTCTGCTTCTCGGCATTTATGCACGCCTCCACCAGGGCCATCTGAAGCCAGCCGATCGTCTTGCTGTCGAGACCGTGGTTCTGCCCCATCTGCTCGATGCACTTCACTGCAACGAGTTCCGCCTCCTTCGTAGCGGGAAGCGCAAGTTCGTATGTCCCGATAGTTGGACTTGAATGCTGAAATTTCCGGAGTAGATGCCTCTCGACATCCTCGATGGTTCTTCCCAGCACTTCCCTGTGGTACATCCCTTCCACGACATCGTGCAATGCAGGGTCGTCGGGCGCTGAAACCAGGCCGAATTCAGCACGTACGAACCCTGCCCGATAAAGTCCTTCTACTATCGGCTCCACCCTCTTGCGGCTCACGGAAATGGTCCTGGGAATGACGGCGAGCTCGATCGGACCTTCTGAGTGCTGGATATGATATACGATCTCTATCGCGGTCCTCCTATGAAAGAGCCGGAGAAAATGTTTTTTGAATCTCGCCGAGCAGTATCCGGCTATGCCGCCTTCCGTCGCCTCGCGCACATATGCCGTCCAGATATCTTTTTCATCTATAGCCTCCGGAGCCCTTAGGGACGTCGCGCATTTCAGCAAGGCATATGGCCGTTCTTCCCAGACTTTAAAGTTTCGCATTCATCGTGAAGAAATTTTTTTCAAAAAAGTGACGAAATTGAACTATTGTTCGGCGCCATCCTCACCGAGGCGGGGTTCGTCACCCAGGCATATCTGGCCCTGCCGATGAAGCGCCACTGGACCAGCTACT
>JBBIMH010000042.1:0-20180 GCA_037444505.1 Nitrospirota bacterium
TCCGAGCTTCACGAGGATAGAGCCCTCGGGAAACGGCCTTCCGTTTTCAGGCGTCCCTTCTTTGTATGCCTTCACGAGCGTCTCGTTGCCCAAGATCAGCCTCACCTCTTTCTTGTCCGTCCGATAGCTCGGCGCCACCGCCTGCCATGTCTCATGACCCTTGATCTCGGAGAATGCGACGCCGTTCGGCTCTTTGAGAGAGTATTTGTCCTGCCTGTCCTCTGCAATTATGAATGTCGAAAGCGCCAAGAGAGATATAACCGAAATCACCGACAAGATGCTGTTTTTTCGAGCAGTCATAGCTTATTCTCCTTTTCAATTACCAGTGCCATATCTAATCGTCAGAAAGCCGATTATCTTCTCGACATCATCATCCGGCACAGGCGCACCAAAGGTCTTTGTCATCTTGTTCACAATCGCCGTCCACTGGGCCTTTGTGAACTTAGGCTGCATCGGGATGTAATCGAGGCTGTGGCACATGATGCAATTGCGTTCAACTATATCCCTGCCTTCTCCGTCGGCCAACCTCACCTCCACATAAGGCAGGCTGATGCTGCGCACACCGCCTGTTTGCTGACCGGACAGACCCGAAGCAGCCATAAGGCTCATGCCGAGAATCAATGCGTATATAAAATATGCTATCTTCATCCATCCCTCCCCTATCTAACATCCACCTCGACGCCCTCTATCTTGTTCCATAGATAACCAGAAGGGTTCCAGAGGCCTTCCACCGGCTGTGACTCGCCGATGCTGTTCGTCGCCTTCGCCATAAGCGTGTATCTTCCCTGCTTCGCCGGCCTCCAAGGATATCTGAATTGTATCCATGAATATCGGCCGAGATCCCTTCCGAGTTTTGCCTGCGCCCAAGTCCTTCCTCCGTCCGTGGAGACAACTACATCTTTGATGCTGTAGCCGCCGGAGAACGCGATACCCATTATCTCAATAGGTTGACCCCGCTTGACAACAGCCCCTTCCAGAGGCTCGATTATAAGAGAGCGTGTGGTCATCCGATTGATCGGGACCGTCTTTTTTGGCTTTCCACCAGGCTCTACGCATCCGCATGCATTGTCCGGAATGCGGTAGGCGGTCTTCATCCAGAACTGCTCGAAAGGCGCGTCGGTGACGGTTATGTCGCTCAAAGACTTGACCCAGTATGTTGCATACCAGCCGGGGACGACGAGCCTGGCAGGAAAACCGTTGAGCATGGAGAGAGGCTCTCCATTCATCTCATAGGCGATGATGACATCTTCTTCGAGCGCCTTGTCCACCGGCAGGCTCTTGATGTAATCCGGCACGGATGGAATCGTGCCCCTGTCCAGACCGTCGAAGGCCACATCTACAGAGCCTGGCTTTATGCCTGCCATGCCAAGGATATCTCTCACCCTGCAGCCGGTCCATGTGATGTTGCCCATTGCCCCGTTCTTCCACTGGGCGCCCGGAATCCTGGGTTCGAAGAACGCCCTGCCGTTTCCCGCGCACTGGATAACCGCTGTAAAAACGACCTTCTCGAACTTTGTCCTAAGATCATCATAAGAAAGCGCGAGCGGATTATTGACATTCCCGCCTATCTTAAGCCTCCATTGCGAGAGATCTATGGAGGTGGGTATCGGTGTTATATGCCATCTCACGAAGAGGGCGTTATTCGGAGTGACGAGCTCCTTGAAATAGTGCAGAGGGGTTTCGAGGTTGGGCGGACGGGATGTCAATAAATGCAATCCTGTCTTCTCAGGATATTCGATCAGCCCCTTCTCGGCTGCCGAAGCAAGTATGTCCATCTGCGAGCCCGCGAGCGCAGCGCCTGCAGCCACAGCCCCCGCTGCCTTAAGAAAATCCCTTCTCGTAAAAAATCTCTCAGCCATATATACGCTCCTTTGGAATATCGGCAAATAAAAGTATAAGGCTTTCGTAAGATACTTTGGCGTCCTGCCTATGGTTCCATCCGTCAACCGCGGGTGGATTGATGTTATTAATTATAGCTCAAAAAAAGTGAATGCAGGCCTCGGGAGGGTTGAATCATTTTCCGGCTCATCGCGTATTATGGTCGACATTATAAATTTAGATAAAGCCCGGCAGGGCATGCCTTTATGACTTTTAGAACGCGAGGAATAGACACCCCCTCGCAATGAGAAGGCATAAACCAGGACATTCGTTGACTTCCGCCCCTTTTCCCTGTATTATTGAGTCTATGCCGCTGTTTACATACAAGGCAGTGCGCGAGGACGGGACCACCATATCGGACGAGGCCCTGGCCGGAGATATACGCGAACTGAAGGAGAGTCTCGAGGCAAGGGGGCTTTTGATCCTCTATGTGCGCAAAAAAGGCGCGGGTTTAGGCAGGAAGGGCATAAGCTCCAAAGATTTTATGATCTTCAATCAGGAGTTCATGACCCTCGTAAAGGCAGGCCTTCCCATACTTCAGTCCCTCGAAATACTCTCCCGGCGCACCGAAAACAGGGCGTTCCACGCAGCCATAGAAGGCATCATACATGCCATAAAAGGCGGTGCATTGCTGTCGGATGCAATGGCCGCTCATCCGGCATTCTTCCCACCCCTCTATACAGCGACCATCAGGGCAGGAGAGCAGAGCGGTGCTCTCGTGGATGTCCTCCAGAGGTTCATATCGTATCAGAAGAAGGTGCTGGCTGTAAGGCGCAAGGTGGTCACGGCGCTTGCGTATCCGTCTTTTCTCATCATAGCCCTCATAGCGCTGCTCGTGCTGTTCTTCTTCTATATAATACCTAATTTCACCCAGATGTACGGCGATCAGGCGGATGACCTCCCTCTCCTCACCACACTGCTCATATCCTTCACAGAGACATTCGCCTCCTATGCGCCTTTTATAATAATCGGCCTGTCAGGGCTCGGCATAGGTCTCTACCTGTGGCAGAGGGGTGAAACAGGTAAAAAGGCTTTGGACCATCTCAAACTCCGGATCCCTGTCGCGAAGACGCTATTCGCGCAGTATGTCCTCGGCAATCTCACACGCACGCTCGCAACGCTGTTGAGGGGCGGCATCCCCCTTGTTCAGGCGATGGAGACCGCTTCCGGCTCTATCGGCAATGCAGCGATCGCAGAAAGGCTCATGGCCGCCCGCAGGATGGTGATTGAAGGCACAGGTCTCGCCGAGGCCTTCGATAAGACGGCCCTGGCGCCCGACATGACGGTGCGGATGATCGAGGTTGGAGAGTCTTCAGGAGACCTCCCACAGATGCTCGAGGAAATAGCGGAATTCTACGAGCAAGAGGTGGAGAACCGTCTCGGCGTGCTCACGACCATGATAGAGCCCGTGCTCATGCTGTTCATGGGCGGCGTCATCGCATTCATCGTAATAGCTCTTTATCTACCAATCTTCGAAATGGGGGCGAGGCTCAAATGAGCGTCTTCAGACGAAAAAGGCTCGGCGATATACTCGTAGCAAAGGGTATTGTCACCCAGGAGCGGATAAACCAGGCGCTTTCTCGGACGGACGGCCGTCAGAAGAGAATCGGGGAGGTGTTGCTCTCGGAAGGCCTCATTACGGAAGAACTCCTCGCCAAGACGCTCGCTGAGCAGAGGGATCTGCGTTATATGGACCTCACGGACTTCCGAGTGAACCCTGTTTTTTTCGAAAAGATCCCCGTCGACCTGATGCAACGCTACCAGTTCGTGCCCATAGAAGACATGGGCGAGGTGCTCGTGGTGGCCATGTCCGACCCTAACAATATACCCGCCATTGATGAACTAGAGATGATACTTGGCAAGGCCCTCGACATCTGCGTGACAACGCCCTCAGGAATTGAAGGCGCACTGAAACGAAGCGGCACATCCAAGCGGGTGCTGCAGGCGGTGTCGGAAGACTTCAAGCTCCAGATCGTCAGGGAGCAGGAAGACGGCGAAGAGGTCCTTTCGCTCGAGAGCATAGACAAGGACGAAAGTCCGATAATCAAGCTGATCCATACCACCGTATTCGACGCCATCCAGAGGAGGGCGAGCGATATACATATAGAAGCCACGGACAGGAATGTCATCATCAAATACCGCATAGACGGCGTGCTCTATCCGGCCACCGAGCCCATAGACATCAAATTCCACAGCGCCATCGTGTCGCGCATAAAGGTGATGAGCGAGCTCGACATCGCCGAGAGGCGGATACCGCAGGACGGCCGATTCAAGCTCAGGACAGGCGAGAAGACAATCGACTTCCGCGTCTCGATACTGCCGTCGGCATTCGGCGAGGATGTCGTGATCCGCATACTCGACAAGGAGTCTATCGCAGCAGGGGTAAGCATGCTCCGGCTCGACAGTCTCGGCTTCAGCGAGGTAGATCTCAGACGATTCAGGAGGAGCATCCGAGAGCCATATGGAATGGTGCTTGTGACAGGCCCTACAGGGAGCGGAAAGACGACCACCCTATACGCCGCCATCAGCGAGATCAACACCGGCGAGGATAAGTTCATCACCATCGAAGACCCTGTCGAGTACCAGCTCAAAGGGGTGGTACAGATACCCGTGAACGAGAAAAAGGGCCTCACCTTCGCCAGGGGGCTGAGGTCCATCTTGAGACATGACCCGGATAAGGTGATGGTCGGAGAGATAAGGGACGCGGAGACCGCCCAGATCGCAGTTCAGTCCGCCCTGACAGGACATCTCGTATTCACCACCGTGCATGCCAACAACGCCTTCGATGTCCTGGGTAGATTTCTCAATATGGGCATAGAGCCGTACAACTTCGTCTCCGCATTGAACTGCATCCTGGCCCAGAGACTCGTACGCATCCTCTGCCCCAAGTGTAAGAGACCTGCCAGGCTTTCGCGCAATGAGGTCGAGGACTTAGCGCTCGACTACGAACAGGTCAAGGCCGTGACATTCTATGAGCCAGCCGGATGCAAAGAGTGCAACTACACCGGCTACAGGGGTAGGAAGGCGATTACCGAATTTCTGGACCTGTCGGACCGCATAAGGGAGATGATCCTCGAAAAGCGGCCTTCATCCGAGATAAGAAAGGCGGCCATCGCAGAGGGCATGACCACGCTCCGTCAGTCCGCAGTGGCCAAGGTGCTTGCCGGAGAGACTACATTGAAAGAGATAAACAGGGTGACGTTTATAGAATGAAAAGATTCGTAATAATCATTTTCGGCTTTCTCGTCCTTGCCTTTTCATCTGTCTTTGCATCGGAACGCATAGACATCCTGGATACGGGCTCGAATGCCTCGGTAGATGCGCCGGGCGGTGACTGGACCGGCATACATCACCCCGAAGGCAAAGTACCTCTGCCGGAGCAGGAGTGGCTCTTAAGAACCGGCTTCAAGAAGAAAGTCTTCGGAGCAACGTTGGATGACGAGATTTCTTCGGCACCCGACATTGCGGTCCTTAGGTCTGGCTCCTTCGGAGACTGGCCGCTGCTTTTGTCCCGATTCAGAGAGCCCTGGACATTCGTGGAGCCTGGCGATGTGGCTTCCATAGGAAATATGAGTCCGCTCCTCATCATCCCTTCAGGAGGGCTATACGGGCTTTCCGGATCCGAGTTTTTCAGGGCGGGCCTCGAGGCGTACTTAAACTCGGGCGGCATCATCCTCTGCCTCTCTCAGCAAAGGGGAGATGACTTCTCCGGTCTGCCCGTGCCAGACGGCAGTCATGCCGTTGCAGGCGCTGGTTGGCGCGAGGATGCAGGCCCCATGTTCAGGGCATCATTCGTACAATCCACCCACCCTTCTCTGTCAGGAATAAAAAAATCCCTTCCAGATATAGAGACAGACGGCTACTTAGAGGCATATCCCGCTGACTCCCAGATACTGCTCTCGAGACCAGACGGCAGGCCGACCGCGTTGCAATATCGTATAGGCCGAGGGCTGGTGATCGTTACGACCTTGTTTTCCGAGGTTTCATATGCTCGCGGCGTACTGCCTGAGGATGAACGGATCTTTGTCCGCGACCTGCTCGCCTGGGCGAAGGCGCAGGCAATGATAACCGCGGCGTCGCCTGGAAGGCAGCTCGATCTCAACGCAAGGATAGTCGGCCATCCGAATATAGAAACCCGGTCGGTGAAGATCTCCGTAATAGGCCCTGACCGCGAAGGCCGTCAATACGAGCAGACGAAAAAGCTGTCCATACCTGCCGGAGAAGAAGTACAGGTGCCCCTGTCGTTCATACTGCCAGCGGATGCGAAGCATGGAGTATATCACATCGAGTACGCTCTGATGGACGGCGCCGGCAGGGAAGCATCTCCTATGGTAGAGAGCGCTACAGGCTGGTTTAGCATCGGTAGCGCACCAACTGCGCCACTGATAAAACGCGCGCCCATGCCGCTCGATCCGTTTTCGCGCAGGATAAAGACCTCTGTCAGGACAGAGCAGACCGGAGACAATGCGAGAATAATCCTGTCGCTGTCATCCGAGGCGGCATCGAGGGGAAGCAGCCACTTTTTCGCGAGGATCGCCGGGCAAGAAAAGTTCTTCAACCTATCAGGCGGAAAGACGGACGTAGTCTTAGACCTGCCTGTGAAAAAGGCCGCGGCATCCCCTGTCATAGGCGTATATCACAGCAGCGGAAGGCTGGTGTCGAGGACAACCTCTCAGCTCGTTAAACAATTCGGACGCGGCATATTCCCTGAGAGGCCATTCTACTCCCCCGGAGAGACCGCGAGGCTAATCGTCTCAGGTCTCGGAGAAGGAGAGCTCACCCTCATAGGTCTCGGCAAGGTCGAGACGCAAATGGCAGTTGAAGCAAGGCCAGTGGAATTCATGCTCCCGTCGGACATACCATCTGCAGTCTATCCAGTGAAATGGGAATTCAGGCACATGGACGAGAGCATGGAAGAGGGTGAGTTTCTGCTTCGCGTGGAAGGCCCCCGCGTCTATTTTGCCGGATCCGAATTGACTATAGCCCGGGACGGCGGTCGCTATTCAGCCAAAGGAGAGTTGAGACTCGGCTCGGCAGTCAGGCACCCTCTCGAGCTCAGGATGTTTCTGAAAGAGCCTGACGGCATGGTGAGTATGCTTGATACAAAGGCGATCTCTGCGACACCGGAAAAGAACTCGATCCCCGTCTCCTTTTTCATTAAACCCAAATCCGCAGGCATACACGAGCTCATCTACGGTCTCTTCATGCACCTGCCCGAGGGCGCTGGGATGGGCAGAAACAGCGTCGCTGTCGCGATCGGCAGGAAGGCATTCGACATCGGAGAGGCCACTGTCCTCGGCATAGGCATTGACAGGCCTGTCCGTTATCATCAGAGCGGATCCATCGCTCTGAGTGCATTCGTATACGGCCGCAGCGAAGCGAAGATAGTCATTCAGAACGAAGACAGGAGATTATATCGCGACAGCGTGTCACTCAATGGATTGTCCGTCATCAATCTTTCGATCGAATCTCCACTGCCGGGGGAGCAGTCTGTCACAGCATCCGCCCGTGCGGGGGGGCTCGAATCGAAATGTAGAAAGACATTTACATACGGGACCGACCTGCCGGACCTCGCTATCGCAATAGATGCCCTCGACATAAAGGACGCATCACTTCCTATAGCAGTCCTCGTCAAGAACATCGGGAGCAAGCCGGCGGCACGCACAAAGGCGGAGGTGTTCGAAGGCGAGGGCCTTGAAAAGCTTATCGGCGCGGTTGATGTGCCTCTGCTCAAGCCTGGGGAGGAGCACTTCGCAGTAGTCCCTTGGCGGATAACAGGCAAGACAGGGAGGGTGCTTGTTTCAGCGGTAGTCGACAGGAAGAACAGGATTGCCGAGCCAGGCAAAAGGAACAACACCGTCTCCGCCCATAAAGAGATACCTGAGGTCATGCTGGTCGTCTCGCCTGCAAAAGAGGCGGTCGGCTCAGGAGAGCCTGTCGTACTCACACTATCCGTGCTAAACATCGGGGGCACAAAGCAAAAGGCGATGAGCCTTGTCCTGCAGGTCATGGATCCACGCGGCGTCGTCGAGAAGGCCGAACAGGTACCTATGCCCGACCTTGAACCAGAAAAGGAAGCCAAGATAGAGCACATCGTTTCGCTCGAGGCGGCAAGACCAGGAAGATACAGATTCAATGCAGTTCTCAGCAGGGGCAGCGTGATTGCGACTGGAACCGCAGATGTTACCATCCAGCCAACGCTCCTTCTGACCGGAGACCTGGACGGCACGCAGAATTCGGCAAGCCCTTGCAGCTCTTTCTCCATACAATACAACGTGAAAAGCGCAGGCAATGTAGAGCCGACCACAGTCGGCCTCGATGCGGAAATCAGGCCGCATGGATCTGATAGGCCTGCTGCAAGGTTTGGGTTAACCTATGGACGAGGCAGGAGGTCTCTCACCATAGAGAGATTAATGCTGCCTTCAGGCCGTTATACCCTCTCTCTCAAGGCCGTGGCAGCGAATAAGGAGCACAATATATCAAGGGAATTCGTCCTGGCCGAGCATCCGCTGATCGTGTCCGCGCCCGTAGAGATTGTGGAGTCCTCCGGCGCAACGCCGAGGGTGCTTGTATGGTCCGGAAGGCATGAGGCGCCGGTGCGCAGCGCACTCTCCGAAACGATCCTCCGCCACGCCTATGACGGCAGAGGTATATATTACCGAGTGGTCGATAATGTAGAGGACTTCGAAAACCAGGCCATGACAGGGATATTCAATGTATATATACTGCTCGAGCAGGATGCTATGCTCACCGGATCTCAATGGCTCAAAGAGAATGTGGAAAGAGGCAATGGACTCGTGATCATAGGAGACGGGGACAGGAGCATCGCCACCATGGCGGAGTTCGGCTTCAGGCCCGGCTCAGTCATGACGGACGAGACGAGGGTGATCTCATTCGCAAAAGAGGTCGGGGCGACGCTCTCCGGCACCGCGCCAGTCAGCGGGCCGATTGTCCGTATGGAGAAAAAAGGCGCAAGGGCCGTGGCTGTAGTCGGAGAGAAAGGGACCCCTGCAATCGTCACAGACTCTCTTGGAAAAGGCAGGGTAACCGTCATGCCGTTTTCTATAATCCGCTCCGCACTCGATACAGGCGCGCTGCCGCTTTACGGACTCATGCTCGGCTCGCTCACAGACTTTGTCGCGCCGGAGCATGACGATCCGCACGGCCCTGTTACAGGAGGATTCGTCATATCCTCGCCGTCCGGGCCTGTGAAGACCAAGGTCGTTGACACGCTCCCGAAGCCCTCGAGGATAATCTGGTCGGACGGCCAAGGCACGATCAAAGACGACACTATAACATATGAAATCACAGCAGACCCGACGCACAGGAGGGTCACATACATATATGAGACTGAAGACAGGTCTCGAAAGGTATCGAGGCGGGTGCTCTACGAATGCAATGGAAAATTCGTGGATATGGAACGTGGTGATTGATACCGTGATGCCTAGGACAGGTTCAGAATCCAGGTACGGCGCACAATCCGGCACATACGGGCCGCGCGCAGGATCGCGGCGCTCGGGCTTTACCTACATAGCCCTTCTCGCGGGGATAGCTGTCATCGGTATATTGATGGGCGCGGCAGGCAAATACTGGCGGCACATCATGCTGCGGGAAAAGGAAGAGGAACTCCTCTTCCGGGGGCAGCAGTATGTAATGGCCATCCGCTCCTACTACATGGCAGGGGCGAGGCCAGGCATCCAGCCTCAGCTCACACCGGACATAGAAGACCTGCTCAAGGATGCACGCTCGGGCACCCTGAGGCGCCACCTCAGACAGAAGTTCAAAGACCCCATGACCGGAGACGACTTTGTACTCCTGCGCGACAGGCGCACCAGGGCGATAGTGGGCGTGCGCAGCAGGAGCGATGATGAGCCGCTCAAAAAAACCAATTTCCCGGTGACAGGCATGCCGGAGCTGGACGCGATGTACAAGACATTCGAGGGCAAGACCAAATACAGCGAATGGAGATTCATATTTACGCCGAGCCAGGTCATCCAGCCCTGGGGCGCCGGGCACCCCCCTGCTCAACAGCAGCCTCTTATCATGGAGATTGTGGACGATACAGGAGATGCAGAATAGCGCCTTCAGTGCCCTATGATTCCGCCCACCAATGCATAGTCGCTGAAGGATGATCCTCAATCACACCATTGCTGCGTACTTTTTTTATGGCTCATCACGTTTTTTGGTGCAGGCCTGCAGGGTGTGCCGGAATGACTTTTAGAGCGATACCTTAGGCAGAGACCTGCATAACAGACACAGCGCTGATTCATGAGGCCGAAGGTTTTATATTCACAATACACAGATATGATATTCATCGCGTTCTAAAAGTCATGAAGGATACCCTGTTAGGCTTTATCTGAAATTGTAATTGCACCATTATACGCGATGAGCCTTTTTTATCCGCATCGAGATGGCGTGTCGAGAGGATTGTTTCTCCGAAAACCCCGAGGGATGCTATAATAATGAACATGCAGAAGGTCTCCACCATCTGTCCCTACTGCGGCTGCGGGTGCGGGCTTTTTTTACATGTAGAGAACGATATCATCACAGGCGTATCGCCCGTTCGCAACCATCCCGTAAACAGAGGAACCCTATGCGTAAAGGGCTGGAACTGCCATGAATTTGTCCAGCACCCGGACCGGCTCGCCGCCCCTCTTATCCGCAGCGGCTCCTCGTTCCGCAGGGCGTCATGGGACGACGCCCTCGACCTGATTGCATCCCGGCTCATTGAGATAAAAAAGAAGAATGGTGTGGACTCCATAGG
Organism: Nitrospirota bacterium; assembly: GCA_037444505.1. GTDB lineage: Bacteria > Nitrospirota > UBA9217 > UBA9217 > UBA9217 > JBBIMH01. The sequence continues at coordinate 10,643 of JBBIMH010000042.1, forward strand.
CATCCTCGGCTCCGCAAAATGTACGAATGAAGAGAACTTCGTTCTCATGAAGTTCGCCAGGGCAGTCATAGGCACCAACAACATAGACCACTGCGCGAGGCTTTGTCATTCTTCTACGGTGGGCGGGCTTGCAGAGGCCTTCGGCTCCGGCGCTATGACCAACTCCATAGAAGAGATAAAGGACGCCCGCGTTATATTCGTCATAGGATCCAACACCACAGAGCAGCACCCCATGATAGGCATGCATATCCTCCGCGCGAAGGACAACGGCGCAGCGCTCATAGTCGCGGACCCCAGGCAGACCCAGATCGCGAGGCTTGCGCATCTCCACTTAAGGCACAAAAGCGGCACAGATGCGGCGCTTTTGAACGCCATGATGAATGTAATCATATCCGAGGGGCTCGTGGACCTCTCCTTCATCCGGCAGCGCACCGAGAATTTCGACGCACTCCAGAAGACCGTCACGGCCTATACGCCGGAGAGGGCCGAATATATAACAGGCGTGCCAGCGGCAGATATCCGCAGGGCCGCCCGCATCTATGCGTCCGAGAAGAGGGCCATGCTCATCTACGCCATGGGGATCACGCAGCACATCACCGGCGTGGACAATGTGCGCTCGTGCGCGAATCTCGTGATGCTTACGGCACACGTAGGCCAGCCTATGACAGGGCTCAATCCGCTTCGGGGACAGAACAATGTCCAGGGCGCGTGCGATGTCGGGGCACTGCCCGAGTTTTTTACGGGATATCAGAAAGTGAGCGACCCTGCCGCGCGCAAAAAATTCGAGCTCGCATGGTCCAGACCCATGCCAGAAAGGCCCGGCCTAACGCTCACAGAGATGATAGATGCGATAATGGACGGCCGCATCAAGGCCATGTACATCATGGGAGAGAACCCTGTCATAGCCGACCCTGATATAAAGCATGTGCGGGAGGCGCTATCTAGGCTCGAATTCCTCGCGATACAGGACATTTTTCTCACGGACACGGCGGAGCTGGCGCATGTGATACTTCCTGCTGCAAGCTTTGCAGAAAAGGAGGGCACCTTCACGAACACCGAGAGGCGCGTTCAGAAGATACGGAGGGCCGTGCCACCTCCAGGGGAAGCGAGGCCGGATCACGAGATAATCACCGACTTAGCGCAGCGAATGGGTTATGACATGAAGTATGCCGCAAGTCACGAGATCATGGAGGAGATCGCAATCCTTACGCCTTCATATGCAGGCATCCTGCATCACAGGCTCGACTCTTGCTTCGGACTGCAATGGCCGTGCCCGGACATAAACCATGCAGGAACGCCCTATCTTCACAGGAAGAAATTCGCAAGGGGGTTGGGAGTGTTCATGCCGGTGGATTTCATCCCTCCTGCAGAGCCTGTCGATGATGAATATCCTTTCATACTTACCACAGGCAGAGAGTACTTTCATTACCATACAGGCACCATGTGCCGCCGCACGACCGTGCTCGAACGCGAAGAGCCCGAGTGCTATGTGGAGATAAACCCTTCGGATGCAAAAAACCTCGGTGTCAGGGCAGGAGAGCTGTTGAGGCTCAGCTCCAGACGCGGAAGCCTCGAGGTCAAGGCGGCTGTTACTCCGATCGTGCCGGAAGGGACCGTTTTCATGCCGTTCCACTTCCGCGAGGCGGCCGCCAATCTCCTCACGATAGGCGCCGTTGACTCAAACGTAAAGATTCCGGAATTCAAGGTATGCGCCGTCGCTATTGAGCCTGTGCACCAGAAACCAGGCATGCGTCCTGCGCCGAAGATAGGCTACAGAGAAGCTCTCAGGATGGCGCTGGAGCTATATATACCGCCCGAGGAGATGTGATGAGATGGAAGCCGAGAGTCGGGTGATGACCGACATGTATATCATCGATAAGAACCATCTCTCTTTTTGGCTGAGGAGGATGCATGATGGAAAGACCCTCATTGCACCCGTCAGGACCGCCTCTGGCGAGATTGTGCTCACCGAGCTCCACCGCATGCACGAGGCCGCTCTGGACGGACCCGCTCTCATGCCGTCTCCTAAGGAGTTCCTTCTGCCTCAGATGGAACAGCTCTTCTGCTGGTCTGAAGACGGCCTGGAAGAGTCGCTGGACAAAAGGCGGCGCATGGTCTTCGGCATCAGGCCGTGCGACATGGCCGCGGTGAAGATATTAGACCGCTTCTATCTCGACGGCGGCATAGATCCATATTACGCTGCCAGGAGACGAAACACCCTCTTCATCACAATTGCATGTACACAGCCTGACCCCACATGCTTCTGCCTCGGTTTAGGTACGGGACCGTTTCTCAAGGAAGGCTTCGACATCCAACTTACCGACCTCGGAGACCGCTTTGCAATTGAGGCGGGCTCTGAGGCCGGAAATGAGATTATCAAGGCCTTCCCTCATATATTTAAGCAACCAGGACAGATTGACAGAGAAGACATATACGAGGCGAGGCTCGCATCCCAGAGCAGGTTTGAAAGGCATGTGAATCTCGAGCAGGCGGCTAGACAGATACTCTCGGGACGGTTGACCGATGAATTCTGGGAGTCTGTGGCGCTTCGATGTTTCGAGTGCGGCGGATGCGTTTACAACTGCCCTGTATGTACATGCTACAGCATAATAGACCGTGCGCATTCTTCCGATTCCGGAAGGCGGATGCGCATATGGGATACATGCATGCTCAAGGGATTCACACGCATGGCCGGAGGAGCGCTGCCGGCGGAGAAAAAGCCCTACAGGACGAAAAGATGGTTCCATCACAAGCTCATACACTGGCCTGAAAAGTACGGGCTGTTCGGGTGCGTTGGATGCGGCAGATGCGCTGTCTCATGCCCTGGCGGAATAGACATGGCCGCAGTCGTGCAGATGATGAAGGTTTCTAACCAGACCGAGTGAGCTGCATATGGAAAAGAAGAACATCTACATGCCGATGAAGGCGAGGATATCCAGGTCCGAGGCGCTTTCCAGAGACGTGAAGCTGTTCGAGCTCGCACTGCCCGAGCGGTTCGACTATCTGCCAGGTCAGTTCGTAATGCTCTCCCTCTGGGGCAAGGGAGAGGTCCCCATATCCATCACTTCCACTCCCGGCAGGTCAGAGGGAATAGAGGTCTGCGTGCGGGCCGTCGGACAAGTCACCTCGGCCATTACATCGCTCTCCGAGGGTGACACGCTTTGGGTACGCGGTCCCTATGGCAGGCCTTTTCCGACCAAGCCCGAAACAGCAGACATCCTCATCGTCACGGGCGGCATAGGCATAGTGCCGTTGAGACCGCTGATAGAGCTGCTGCTCTCAGATAGGAAAAGTTACCGGCATCTCGATATCATCTACGGCTCCCGCAACCCGTCGGAGGTACTCTTTGCGGAAGAGGCGTCCAAGTGGGAGGAAAAGGGTGCGAAGCTGATCTTGACCGTTGATACATGCGACACAGACGACTGGAAAGGCTGCACAGGCGTGGTCACGGATCACCTCGGGAAGGCGGAGGTGGACTTCAAGGACTGCACAGCATATATATGCGGCCCTCCACCCATGATCCAGGCCTCGATGCGGGATCTGTCTTTAATGGGCATGCCTGACGAAAGGATAATCACTACCCTCGAGGCGCATATGAAATGCGGGGTGGGCAAGTGCGGCCACTGCTACTCAGGCGGCAGGCTTATATGCGACGACGGTCCTGTATTCACATACGAAGAGATAAAGAGATACAATCTCAGGCCAGGCATGGATCTGCTCGATTGAACAGGCGGATCCGCTATTCTTCCGGCTGGACATACGGGTCCATTCTTTTGACGACATTCCTCATGATGTATTCCGGACCGAACCAGGGCAGTGCATAGTTCTGACCGTTGTCTGGAGTGACCATATAGCGGTATGAGGCCTGCTGGCCGAAATTCTCCATCATATGCTTCCAGCCCCTCACGAAGAACGAGCACTCATTGTTGAAGCATACCCAGAGAAACGGCGTTCCCCAGTCAAGATGCCGGGAATCGAACTTTTCCATGACCGACTTGCAGTGCGGGCATGTAGGCGGCTCCGTGATTTTCATATCCATATCGCACATCTTGAATCCTCCTGTGCTGCGAATATACGGGGATATAATACTACCCTCCTGCAGCATTTGCAATGCCTAATATTCCCCCGCCTCAGCCATCCATCCCTTGCCCCATATAAAGACTTGACAAGCTTGTAAAAAAGCATTTTCACCGCCGAGAACGCCGAGGACGCAGAGAAAAACGTCTATCTTTTGAATGGGTACTCTCCGCGATCTCTGCGGTAAATCAGACTTTTTACGAGTTCATCAGACTTGACTCCATCCGCAAATCCGAGAGGCCCGACCTTCACCAGTCTTGCCGCGCCCCGCAGAAGAGAAAGTGTTACGGTTTAACTCCCTGATAGAGGAGAGATGACCCCAAGAAGCACCATTTGAAACGACTCACTATGCCGCTCGGCGAAGACTGATGCGCATCCCAGCCTTCGTTGCAAGCGAAATAAACATTTCAAGACTGAATTTTTCCCATTTGCCACGTACAAGATCGGACACATGGGATTGGCTCACACATAGGATATCGGCGGCTTCGGCTTGCGTCAGCTTTTTGCTTTTGATAAATTTTTTCAGTTCGGCCATAATCTCGGCGCGCATTTGATAAATCGCAGCCTCCTCCGGAGGAAAGCCGAGATCAAGGAACACATTTCCGGAAGATTTTTTGACAACTTCTTTCATAATGCCACCATCCCAATCTGCTTGTATCGCTTGCTGGTGATCTCAATATCATGCTGATTCGTCTTTCGTGTCTTCTTTTGAAATGAATGGAGAACACGTACAGCATCTTCAAACTTGGCGACATAGATAACGCGCCACTCTCCAAGGACATGGATACGCATCTCTTTCACCCCCCGGCCTATAGCAGGCATCTGTTTCCAATCGGTAGGTTAAAGTCCGAGCTGTACTGCATAAAGTTCAAAACCGGCCGCATCAATAATTCTCAGCCAGCAGCTCGAAGAACGACCTGGGGTGCAGGCATGCCGGACATATATCAGGCGCCTCGGTCCCGTGGTGATGATAACCGCAGTTTCTGCACTTCCAGACAGCCGGACCGTCCTTCTTGAACACCTTGCCCTTTTGCATGTTCTCGAGCAGTTTGAGGTATCTTTTCTCGTGCTGGACCTCCACCTTTGCAATGTTCCTGAATGCAGTGGCCACCTCCGGAAACCCCTCCTTGTCCGCCACGTCCGCGAATGCGGGATAAAGCCTTGACCATTCCTCGTTCTCTCCCTCTGCCGCGGCCTTCAGGTTCTCCTCTGTAGTACCAATCCTACCCGCCGGAAATGACGCAGTGAATTCAGACATGCCGCCCTCGAGGAACTTGAAGAACCTCTTTGCATGCTCCTTCTCGTTTTCAGCCGTCTCGAGGAATATGGCCGAAATCTGCTCATAGCCCTCCTTTTTCGCGACACTCGCAAAATACGTGTAGCGGTTCCTTGCCTGAGACTCCCCTGCGAATGCAGCAAGCAGATTCTTTTCTGTCATCGTGCCTTTGAGTTTCATAGCCCACCTCCAAGGTATTTTTCCTACCAGATCTTCCTCATTATCTCCATCCTCGCCACGAAAAGGTCTGCCCGCGCGAGAAGCCAGTAGCTGATGCGCTCCTTGATCTTCTGCAAAAATGGCCTCCGCCGCCATGTATGGAGCTGCACGCGCTCTGAATGCCGCAGATCCTCTTCGAAGTCGGTCCTTGCCCTCTCCGCAAGGGCCTTGTCGATTGCAATCGCCACGAGTTCATAATTCAGCTTTCCGCTCCGTATGTCCAGATTGGCCGAGCCTATCACCGCCGTATCATCGGCTATGGCAAGTTTGGAGTGTAGCATGGAAGGCTTGTACTCCCATACCTCTATGCCGGCGCGGAGCAGCCTGCCGTACAGACCCCTTGCCGCCCAGCGTGCGATCGCTACGTCGCTGCGTTCCGGCACGACCAGCCTCACACGCACGCCACGCTTCACTGCCTTCTTGAGCAAACGCATCACCCTGCCTGGCGGATAGAAATAGCTCATCGAGAGGTCGATGCGCCTCTCTGCATTGCGGATGATGCGGCTGTATATCCCACGCAAGGGCTGGACAGGGTCTTCCGGCCCGCTCTCGAGGAAAGAGATCCCCTTCTCAAAGCCCTGATCTACTCCGGTTGCCGCCTGCATGCCACGCTTCAAGAGGAGCATAGGCCTCACAGGCCTGTATGCCCTCCTCCACATCCTCGCGAATGAGCGGCGGAGCTGCGCGACCTCATGACCTGAGATGCGCAGGACATTGTCCCGCCAGGGCGGTTCTTTCTCCGAACCCCTGTAGTATTCATCGGCTATGTTGATCCCGCCTATGAAGGCGATACTGTCGTCGATGAGCAGGAGTTTTCTGTGATTTCTGAATGGCAACAACCCCCGGCTCACAGGCCTGAACCATCTCACCAGACCCCCTGCAGCCCGGAGATCATCCCAGAAGGAGTTAGGCAGGGACCATGAGCCCCACGCGTCCACGAGCACCATGACCCCCACCCCGCGCGATGCGGCCCGGACAAGATGCCTGCGGAATTCCCTGCCCGTCTCGTCATCTGCGACTATATACATTTCGAGGGCGATGCACGAACGTGCATCGTCCATCGCGTCGAACATCGCCGGAAACGCCTCTATGCCGTTTTTAAGGAGACGGAGCTCTGCCATGGAAGGTCTATATCCAATATGCCCTCTATACCCGTCGAGGCCTATACATTCTCATAAGTATAATTCACCTTTACGTTGATGTCTTTTCTGAGCGAATGATAGACAGAGCAGTATTTTTCCTGAGAGAGCGAGATCGCCCGCTCTATCTTTTTGGGTGTAAGCCCCGTACCCTTCACCTGTATAACCATCTCGATGGCCGTGTAGTATTGAGGCGGAGTTGGATTGCGTTCACCTACTATGTCCATCTTATAGGACTTTATCTCCACCTTCATCTTCTGCAGAAAAGAGACCATGTCGATGGCCATACAGCCCGCCACGCTCAAGAGGAGCGTCTCTGTAGGAGAGCAGCCCCATTGCTGCTTTGCATCGTACTCCACCTCATATCCCCTGTTCGTACGACCGATGAAGATGAGCTCCTTGTCCCATGTGAGGGTCGCTTTGTTCACCTGTGAGATCTTCGATTTGTAGCCCTCGAGCGATTCCTCGAATTCGTTAATTGCGTGTTCTTCCGACATATATCATTCTCCTTTTCTATGGCTTCCTATTATCAAAAAAATAGGCGCATCGCATAATGGTGCAAATTACAATTTCAGATAAAGCCTAACAGGGTATGCCTTTATGACTTTTAGAACGCGATGAATATCATATCTGTGTATTGTGAATATAAAACCTTCGGCCTCATGAATCAGCGCTTTATCTGTTATGCAAATCTCCGCCTAAGGTATCGCTCTAAAAGTCACTCCGGCACACCCTGCAGGCCTCCACCAAAAAACGTGATAAGCCCAAAAATAACCACAGAGGACACTGGGAATATCCTGAACTAATGTGCAAACCCTTCGGTGTCCACGCGCCCCCTCCGCCTCTTTTCATCACCGGCTCTATTTGTTTTTGCCCTGTATTTAAACCCACGAGCACAGGGCATGTTACTTAAGCAATTCCTCGATGGGATAGTTTCATTTCATGTCTTTTCATGAAACTTTTGACATTACCTACGGCTTCTTTACGAGAGGGCAAAAGGCCGGGTGGCTCTGTTTCCACATGCTCCAGTCTATATAATGATCGTCAAGGAGTCTGCTCCTCGCCTCGCGCGAGACCATGATGTCCTCTGCTATATGGTGACCCTGCCTGCTGTAGGCTATGAGCAGCTTAACCGCCTCCTCGGAAAAATAGCCCTTCCTCGCCCTGTCGAGCAGAAAATCGAGCGCAGCGCGCAGATCCACCGGCCGGGGACGGAAAGGCCTCGGAGAAATGAGCGCATCGAAGGTATCTGAAACAGCGAGCAGGTCTATCACCCTATCGCTTATTTCGATGCCCTTCGGGTATCCGCTGCCGTTCGGCCTCTCGTGATGCTCGAGCGCCACCCTTGCATTGCTGAAATCCGAGTTGCCCATGTAATAGGTCAAGATGATATGGCCTATTATGGTATGGCCGTATAGAATATAGCGCCTGCCTGCATCGTCTCCCATGTCCTGCTTCAGGATATCGTCAGGCAGTCTGGACATCCCGATGTCGTGGGTAAGGGCGGTATAGCCAATGAGCATGGCCTTGTCTTCTCCGAAGAAATAGAGCGCAAGGGATGTGGTAAGGGCCGCCGTCTTGAGAGTATGCTCATACAGATACCAGTCCGCCTCGCGCATCCACTGAAACTCCTCGAAAAGCACCGGCAATATCCTGAGATTGTCGTATATCTCGAGTACCTTCGCACGCCTATCTTGGGGCAACATTGTCAAATAAGGCTCTGCCATAAGCAGGTCTTCCATGTCTCTCCTCAGCCTGCTGCCGTCGAGGCCGAGCCTGCACGTGCTGCTGAATCTGCTCTTTTCCGCAACCTTAGAAAGCAGTGCCTGCGTAACCGACTCGCCGGCGTCCGCTATGGGTCTGCCGTATATATCGCGTATGTCTATGGGCACGATGAGATCCATATAATCCAGCATTGATGTTCACGCAAAAAATAATCCATTAATGTTTCAGCGTTCGGTCAATGGTTTCAATATTAAATGACACGGTCTGAGGTGTCAAACAAAAAAACCACCATTGTGGTTTCAGAACACCGGTTTAGAGGCGGATCCGTCCGGGTTTGAGGATTGGGTTGACTCGGCATCGGCATTGATATATCATATTGCCATGATAGAGACCATCTTCTTCGTATTCGGCCTCGGTTTCAGCATACTCGTGTATTTCCTCTCCATCAGGAGGCGAGATATATCAGCAGCAGCCAAGGCCGGATATTTCCTGCTCACGCTCATAGGCATAACAGGCATGGTCTTCCTGATAGGGGTGGCGATAGCAGACCGCATACGCTCGCTCTGACGTTACGGGGAGCTGCGGATTTGCTCGAGTGCATCCCGGATGACATCCCTGACCACAGGATTCTCGTCATCGAAACCGGCTTCGAGGCCCTGTACTGAGGCAGGGTCCTTTATCAACCCCAGGACATAGGCGGCATCGCCCCTGACGTTCGGATCTGCGTGCCTCAAGAGCGCGGCTATGCCCGGCACAGCTTTCCTGATCTCATCCCTATGACCGTTCAGAAGCTCCTCCACCAAGGCCGCAGTCCCGAGCCTGACGCGCATGTTCTCGTCCGCGAGCATATCAGGGATATATTCATAGAGAGACTCGGCTCTTCAGCAGAATCTGTGGATGGATTCCTGTTCCGGCAAATCGCCAAGTGTATGATATAAGGCGATTTGCAGGTGATCCAATGACCGAAACCCGTATGCCTTTCTCATGGTCAGCTTCGCTTTGAGGTTAAAGCCCTCCACGCCACCTGTTGAAACTTCGCCGTGAGCACGGATCTTGAGTATCGTAGATGCCCCGGCGTTTGCCGCATACCGGACAAATCGGC
>JBBIMH010000043.1:0-19940 GCA_037444505.1 Nitrospirota bacterium
TCCCTTTTGAGGCAAGATATGCGAGCAATATGATTAAGGAAGGCAGCATAACCTCCACAACTTTTAGACATAAAAAATGTCTTGACAAATGGGGTGCAGTACAGCACTCGCAAGACAGAAGAAAGCAGAGCTATATACGTGCGATCCGGAATTCAAGGCAGTTGAAACGGAGATTAAGATAGTATGGCTGTAAAACAAACTGAGCGCATTAAAAAAAATAGGCTCATCACGTTTTTTGGTGCAGGCCGGCAGGGTGTGCCGGAATGACTTTTAGAGCGATACCTTAGGCGAGAATCAGCATAACAGACCCAGCGCCATTACATGAGGCCAAAGGTTATATATTCACAATACCAGATATAACATTCATCGCGTTCTAAAAGTCATGAAGGCATACTCTGCCAGGCTTTATCTGAAATTATAATTTGCACAAATATATGCCATGAGCTAAAAATAAGATTCAATTGCGTTTCCCTAGTGGATGCGCCACGCTGTTGATTTCCTCATTATTCCGTCCCAAGATTTCTGATGAAATAGCGCCTTTCATATTCATCCAGCCATTGTTCTAAAATTACGCCGACCTTCAGCTTGAAAACGGGATAATTCTGGAGGCAACAAACGGGATTTCCTGACCTCTCTCTAAATACCGGACATTTCTATTTTGATAACATCGTAAGAAGTCAACCTTACCGCCGAAAACACGAGCATGCAGAAAAAATGCGTTTTCATTCAAAGCCTTTCTCGGTGATCTCGGCGGCCTCTGCAGAGATATGGGACTTTTTACGAGTTCATCTATTTTTGGTTGCCTGGAAAAGAATTGACGCTTGACAAAACCAGAAATTGTGATATTGTATCTAGGTTTAGGTAATTCGATTTTCTGCAACAATATAACAGCATTCTGCTGATTAAAACCGCTTTGTTCCCTCGGCGTCACGACGCGCCTGGCCGGCAGTTGGATTATAGCCGTGAGTCTCATCGGCTGCTACTGCACGGTCCTCTCCATTGTAAATAGACATAGCCGCTGCATATCTGCACAATAACCAGTCCAGGGTGTCATTGCGATTCGGGCATCTCGAGCCGGAGTTCTGTCTACGGCCTGGGAATAAAATGCATCCGAATATGTCGGGTGAGAGAAGAGGACTATCCTATTCCATATTTAAGGAGGGTTTTGACATGAAGAGAGTGGTTGGAAGTATGCTTTCGCTCTGCGCCGCTGCTGTGCTGAGCATTTCGGCCCATGCAGCCGCGCCGAGCCATGCAGACCGAGTAACAGGGCCGTTTACGAGCCCTCAGGATGTCACGAAGGCATGCCTCGTCTGTCACGAGAAGCAGGCGAAGGACTTCATGAAGACGGTCCACTGGACCTGGGATATGACTCAGGACATCCCCGGCAAGGGCAAGGCGCCTATAGGCAAGAAGGTCTCTATCAACAACTTCTGCATCTCCATAACCTCGAACTGGCCGCGCTGCACGAGCTGCCATGCAGGCTATGGTTGGAAGGATGCGAGCTTCGACTTCAGTAAGCCGGAGAATGTGGACTGTCTTGTGTGCCATGACACGACAGGAGGGTATAAAAAAGAGGCCAAGAGCGCAGGACTTCCGGACCCAAAGGTAGATCTGCTGAAGGTGGCGCAGAATGTCGGCAAGCCTAACAGGGCGAACTGCGGGGCATGCCACTTCTTCGGTGGAGGTGGGGACAGGGTGAAGCACGGAGACCTGGATTCATCTCTCACCGAGCCCAAGCGCTCCTATGATGTCCACATGGGGACGGACGGCACGAATATGGTCTGCCAGAGCTGTCACCAGACACAGAACCACGAGATCCCAGGCCAGGCCATGTCCGTCTCTGTGGGCGAAGGACAGCGCATCCATTGCGGCGGTTGCCACAGCGAAACGCCACATAAGAATGATCGCTTGAACAAACACACCGCGGCCGTGGCCTGCCAGACCTGCCACATACCTACCTTCGCAAAAGAGGACCCGACGAAGGTATGGTGGGATTGGTCTAAGGCGGGCGACAAAGAGCGCAAGCCCAAGGAAGACGAGAACGGCATGGAGGACTATGCCGCTATCAAGGGCGAGTTCAAGTGGGCTAAGAACGTCGTCCCGACATACGCCTGGTACAACGGCAAGTCTGAGCGTTATCTTGTCGGCGAGAAGATAGATCCCAAGAAGCTTGTATATCTGACGAAGCCGATCGGCTCCATCTCGGACAAGAACTCCAAGATATATCCATTCAAGGTAATGGCTGGAAAACAGCCGTATGACTCCAAAAACAACTATCTTGTGACGCCTCAGATCTTCGGAGGCTACTGGAAACACATGGACTGGCAGAAGGCGATCACCGACGGTATGGCCGCCAGCGGGCTCCCTTACAGCGGAAGCTATGGATTCGTCGAAACCCGCATGTACTGGCGCATCAATCACATGGTGACGCCGAAGGAGCAGGCGCTCAAGTGCACAGACTGCCACAGCGACAAAGGCAGGCTGAACTGGAAAGAGCTCGGCTACAAAGGCGACCCCATGAAGGTCGGCGGCCGCAAGGTGAAATAGCACCAACGGGATTTTCCCTACCATCCTCGATAGGGCGCTGCGCGATGCAGCGCCCTTTTTTCTCCTATCTCCCAAGATGTCATAAACCTCCATCTGCGGATTTTACAGTATGGACAAGCAAGGCGGAGACGGCTATAATACGAGCTTATTACGTGCCGTTTTCTAAAAGGAGCATTGCTTCATGCCGGAACTGCGTAAGGATCCAATAACAGGCCGATGGGTCATTATTTCTTCGGAGCGGGGAAAGAGGCCCACTGATTTTCAAGACCAGCGGACAAAGAAGCGCGGCGGCTTCTGCCCCTTCTGCGCCGGGAACGAAAGGACGACTCCCAATGAGACCCTTGCCTACAGGGACAACGGCCAGCCGAACGGACCCGGCTGGAGACTCCGGGTCGTGCCGAATAAATTTCCCGCCCTCCAGATCGAGGGGGATCTCAATAAACAGGGCGAGGGTCTGTTCGACAAGATGAACGGCATAGGCGCCCACGAGGTTATCATAGAAAGCCCGGACCATAATGCAACACTTGCACTTCTGCCGCAGAAGGCCATGGAAGAGGTGCTCTGGGCGTACAGGGACCGCATGGAAGATCTCAAAAAGGACAGGCGCTTTCAGTATACGCTCATCTTCAAGAACGAGGGCCTTTCCGCAGGAGCGACGCTCGAGCACACCCATTCCCAGTTGATAGCCCTTCCGATCATCCCTATCCAGGTCCAGGAAGAGCTCGATGGCTCCAGGCATCACTACGACATGAAGGAGCGCTGCATATTCTGCGACATCATCAGGCAGGAGCTCCATACAGGTACACGCGTCGTCTTCGAGTCTCAGAGATTCGTCGCCCTAGCAGCATACGCCCCCAGATTTCCATTCGAGACCTGGATACTTCCCAAGCAGCACATGTCCTGCTACGGCTGTGCAGGTGCAGACGACTACAGGGACCTGGCCGGAGTAATCCAGGAGATTCTCAAGAGGATAGACAGGGCGCTTTCCAATCCGCCATACAACTACGTAATTCATACCGCACCGTTCAGGGACGAGCAGAACGACTATTATCATTGGCACATAGAGCTCATGCCCAAGCTCACGAACGTCGCCGGCTTCGAGTGGGGCTCGGGCTTCTATATAAATCCCACGCCCCCTGAAGAGGCGGCTAAATTCCTCCGGGAAATAAGGCTATGAACATCCTCTTTGCGGCCTCTGAGGTTGCGCCCTATGCAAAGACGGGCGGCCTCGCTGACGTCGCCGGTTCGCTCCCCATCGCTATTGCAAGACTCGGACATGATGTGAGGCTCGTGATGCCGAGATACAGCAGGGTGGATCCCGCTGCCTTCGGGCTGAGGCATGCGGCTTCATTCTACGTCCCCCTCGGTACATGGAAGGAGAGGTGCGATGTATTCCAGAGCGGTACGGAGCCGGTCACCGTATATTTCATAAACAAGGACATTTACTTCAACAGGCCGGAGCTCTACCGCACTGCGCAGGCTGACTATCCGGACAACGCAGAGAGGTTCATTTTTTTTTCGCGCTCGATACCTGAGCTCTGCATCGCCCTCGGTCTCGAACCTCATATAATACATGTAAACGACTGGCAGACAGGCCTTGTGCCGCTCTATCTCAAGAAGGCCTACAGTTCGACGCCTAATTTCAGACGAACAGGCACGGTGCTCACGATCCATAACCTCGGTTATCAGGGCATATTCTGGCACTGGGATCTGAGGCTCATAGGGCTTGGATCGGATATATTCAATCCCGACGGCATCGAATTCTGGGGCAAGATAAATCTTCTCAAGGCCGGCATTGTCTATGCAGATGCGGTCACGACTGTAAGCAAGACGTACAGCCGCGAGATACAGACGCCAGAGCACGGACACGGACTGCATGGTGTGCTTGCAAAACGTGGGGCGGACCTCTACGGGATCCTAAACGGCATAGACTATTCGGAGTGGAACCCGTCCAGGGACAGGCTGATCGCAGAGCAGTATAGTTCTATAAATCCGGAGGGCAAGTCCGGCTGCAAGAGGGCGCTCCAGGCCAGGCTTGGTCTGGTCGTTTCCGACCAGCCCCTTGTGGGTATGGTGACGAGGCTGACGCAGCAGAAGGGGCTCGATATCCTTGCAGAGGCACTGCCTGCGCTCATGGGAATGGGCATCCCGCTCGTCATACTCGGCACTGGCGAGGAGAGGTATCACAGGCTGCTCAAGGCCGGGGAGGAAAAATACAAAGACAAAATGAGGGTCATCCTCGATTTCGACGAAGGGATTGCAAGGCAGATATACGCGGGCGCGGATATGTTCCTGATGCCGTCTTTATACGAGCCTTGCGGCCTCGGTCAGATGATAGCGCTCCGCTATGGTACGGTTCCGATTGCGCGGAGGACCGGCGGGCTAGCAGATACGATCGTGGACTATAATCCGAAAACCGGGAAAGGCACTGGCTTTCTGTTCGATGCATACAGCGCGGATGCCCTCGCCGACGCGGTGAAGCGGGCAGTCGTTGTCTATGAAAACAGAAAGAGATGGCGTGCCGTGATGAAGGCCGGCATGAAGCAGGACTTCTCATTGGAGCGGTCCGCAAAGGAATATGTGCAAGTCTATGAAAAGGCCGCAGGAATCAGGAAGCAGCCGGGAGGAGGCAGGGTGTAGGAGCTTATACAACCTACCCTTTGCCGTCCGCAGACTGCTCTATAATATCTTCTATGGATGGACTGGAAAAAAAAGAGCTGACTATCCTTTCCGAGATCAGCCGCATATCCAACTCTCCGGCAGACCTGGGGCATAAGCTTCAACGCATTGTGAATGTAGTGGCCCATGGAATGGAGAAGGAGGGGGCATCTGTATTTTTGATCGATCCATCAGGCCGTAATGTGACTTTGGCCGCTGCCGTGGGTCTGAACCAAGAAAGCATCGGCAGGCTGTCTTTCCCCTTGGGGACGGGCATAGCAGGCTGGGTAGCAGAGCAAAAGGTGCCTATTGCGCTTCTCGATCCATACTCGGATCCAAGGTTTTCCTATGTCCCGGATTCGGGCATAGGGCGGTTCAGATCCCTTGCCGCCGCGCCGATATTGGATGAAGACCAGTGCCTGGGGGTCATCTTCGTATTGTCTTCCGAGCCCTGGAGCCCCTCCTCATCGGACATCACGCTTCTCTCCACGACCGCGAACCAGATAAGCGGGGTCATCAGGAGCGCAAGGCTACTCGACTCGATACAAGAGAGGCTGTCCGAGCTCGCCACACTATATGAAATAGGCATGGCCATAACATCCACCCTGGACCTCGATCAGATATTGGGCATCATAGCGAAAAATACCAGCCAGATCCTGCATGCCAGGGGCTGCGCAATCAGACTCGTGAATCTGCTCGACGGCCATTCTTCCGTCCGCACCGCCTATCAGGCGGGGGAAGAAAATATGAAACAGCTAGACGGCCTCATAGGCCAGTCCGTCGCCGAAAAGATAGCAGCGGAAAGAAGGGCTGTGGTATTGGAGGACATTGCAAGATCCGATTTCGCGCGGACCGATCCCGCGATAGAGCCGTGCCCGCTCATGGGAGTGCCGCTCATGTATCATGACAAGGCGATCGGGGTGATAATCCTCTATGGAACGGACGACGGCAGACCTTTCACTGAAGAGGACTTGCAATTTCTCACCACTATTTCAGGCACTGCTGCTGTAGCCATCATGAATGCCGTCATGTATGATCGCATGGAGGCCCTCGCCGAGGAATCTCGCTCACGGGCGAGCGAGCTTGCGATACTTTATGACATCGCAACTGCGATGGGCACGACACTGAATCTCGACAGGCTGCTCAGGATCATACTGACGGCGGCTACAATGGGCGGGGCCGGCCTGGGTTTCAACCGCGCCATACTCCTTCTGGTGAATGAGCGCTCCAATACACTCCAGGGCATGATGGGTGTGGGGCCGTCGAGCTGGGAGGAGGCGGGCAGGGTCTGGAGCGAGGTCGCAGGCAGGCACAAGAGCCTGTTGGAGTGGATACAGAGCGGAGAGATATTCAGGCACCACGACACAGAGTTCAACAGCCTTGCAAGAAGCATACGCGTGCCGCTCTCGCCGGAGGAGGGCGTTCTCGCCCTGACCGCACTGGAGCGCCGGGCCTTCAACATAAAAGACGCCGCCTCGGACAGGATTGTTCCCAGAGAATTGAGAGAGCTTCTACGCGTGAACAGCTTCGCGACGGCTCCACTTGTGGTAAAGGACAAGGCAATCGGTGTGATACTTGTGGACAATATGTTCAACCAGCGCCCTATCACTGACGGAGATATTCGGTTTCTCTCCATGTTCGCCAATCAGGCCGCCCTCGCGGTGGATAATGCGATAATCCATACAAACCTCGAGGCCATGAACAGGGACATGCGTTCAATGCAGGAACAGCTCGTCCAGTCGGAGAAGATGGCGGCCCTCGGCGCCATGATGGCCGAGATTACGCATGAGATCAGGAATCCGCTCGTATCCATCGGCGGCTTCGCCAGAAGACTCGCCTCGAAGGTCGCGGGGGAGGCCGAAAAGAAGTATATTGATATCATATTGAGAGAGGTCTCCCGACTCGAGGGAATCATCCACGACAATCTGGCATTCATCAGAGAGATGACGCCGGAGCTCAAGGAGGACGATCTGAACGGCGTGGTGGAAGACGTCATCGAACTATACGAGGACGAGCTCCTCCAAAGGGGAATAGAGGTCAAGAAGGAATTGGCGGATTCATTGCCTGCCGCTTCATTTGATCGACAGCAGATAAAGCAGGCCGTCATCAACCTCATTACGAATGCGATGGAGGCGATGCCGGACGGCGGCGTTATTACGGTCGCCAGCTCGTACAGGAGCGAGCCGTGCGAGGTGGTGGTGGAGATAAAAGATACCGGGCCAGGCATTCCAGCCGACGCGATGCACAACATCTTCAATCCATATTATACAACCAAGGTGAGGGGTACGGGGCTCGGTCTCCCGATCACCCACAGGATCGTCAAGGCGCATAGAGGAAGGATAGAGGTCAGAAACCAGGATTCGGGCGGTGCCGTATTCGCCGTCTTCCTGCCGTGTCCGAGTAAGGACAAGACGGTATGAGATGCCGTGTTGATATGTCATCCGTTGCATACTATAGAAAAAGGAGGCGCAAAAATGAAGAAGATCCTTGTCGTGGATGATGAGGAGAATATCCGCCTGCTTTACAAGGAAGAACTCGAGGACATGGGCTACGAGGTCACGACCGCGGCGAGCGGAGACGAGGCCTTGGCGGCTATGGAGGCCGGGAAGTTCGACCTCGTCACACTCGACATGCGCATGCCCGGCCTGCCGGGGATAGAAACACTCAGGCGTATGAAGGAAAAGGACAACAGTCTCCGTGTCGTGATCTCGACGGCCTATGAAGATTACAAGCATGATTTCGGGAGCTGGTGTTCGGACGCCTATATCGTAAAGTCCTCGGATACGACCGCACTGCTCGAGACCATCAAGAAAATTCTCGGATGAAAAATGCAGGAGCAATTCGATGTAATCATAGAGAAACTCGTCTATGGAGGAAGCGGACTCGCCCGGCTCGAGTCCGGCCGGTCTGTCTTCGTACACGGTGTGCTTCCGGGCGAGAGGGTGCGTGTAAGCACCCTGAGAAGGCGCAAGGGATTCATCGAGACGGCGCCGGTGGAAGTGCTCTCTCCGTCACCGGATCGGATAACCCCGCCGTGCAGAGGCGAAGAGGAGTGCACAGGCGCCACGTGGTCTTACATTGCATACCCGGCCCAGCTCAGGTACAAGGAAGAGATAATCAAGGAAGTCTTGAAGCGCATCGGCGGCCTCGAGCCGGAGCGGTTTCTTCCGATAATCCCTTCGCCTAAGACAGAGCATTATCGGCTCCGCACGCAGTTCAATGTCCGCTGGGAGCAGGGCAGGCCGAAAATCGGATTTTTCCGACCGGGCACCTATTCCCTTGTCGAGGTCAAGAGAAACATACTTCTGTATCCGCTGATAGATAAGGTTCTCGATACGCTTAGATCTCTTTCCCGCCTCCCTTCCGCTGCGAAGGAGATACATATCAACGTAAGCCCAGACGGAGAGGCCGTTCTGCTTCTATTCGGAGAGGCGGGGATACGGCTCCATATGGAGGCGTTATTCGAAGGACTGCGGACGGCGGCGCCGGAGGTCGTAGGCGTAACGGCATATGCGGACAAGAAGAAGGTTTGCTCTCTCGGACGGAACTTCCTCAATCTCGAACTGGACGGCATGGTATTCAGGGTCACAGAGGGCAATTTCTATCAAGTGAACTGGGAGCAGAACAGGAATATGGTCAAGACCGTGCTCGAGTTCGCCGGCCTGTCCGAAGGCGAGGTCGCGCTGGATCTCTATTGCGGCATCGGTAACTTCGCCTTGCCGCTCGCAAAAAGGGCAAAGGCCGTTATAGGCATAGAATCCGGCTATTCTGCCGTCGAAGATGCAAGGGCGAATGCCGCGCGGAACAAGCTCGAAAACATCGAATTCATCGCGGACGACCTACAGAAAGGGCTGAAAGCCCTCCTCCAGAGAAGGCTCAAGGCGGATGTGGTGGTGCTCGACCCTCCGAGGGCGGGAGCTACGCTTAAGACCTTAGAGAGGATCCTCGCCTTCGTACCTCGCAAGATAATCTATGTGTCTTGCAATCCCTCCACCCTGGCGAGGGACCTCAAGTACTTCGCGCTTTTCGGCTTCAGGCTCAAGAGGCTCCGGCCTATCGATATGTTTCCGCATACATTCCATATCGAGTGCGTGGCCGAGATGGAGAGGGAGTGATGTCGAGCAGCCGCAACCGCGCTCTTTCCGGAGGTGCCGGTTGTTTACGAGCCCGTCGGGGTTGTTGTGTCGGTCAGCTCGCGGTAGGCGTCGGGCCTTCGGTGCTTCAGGAACCCCCATGTATCGAGGGCTGCCTTCCGCTCGGCATGGTCTATCTCGGCGAGCACTATTGCGTCCTTGCTTCCGGCGAGTTCTGAGACCATCTCGCCCCACGGACCCGCACAGAAGCTCCTGCCGTAGAACGAGAGCCCGTCTTCCGCGCCTACGCGGTTTATCCTGAAGATAAAGACATTGTTCGCGAATGCATTGGCGGTCACCGCCTTCTCCCACAAGTGGTGCGTGTCCTGCGAAGCGGCGGTCGGCGCGAGGATTATCTCGGCCCCTTTCAGGGCGAGTATTCTTGCGCCCTCTGGAAACAGGTTGTCCCAGCATATCTGTATGCCGATGACCCCATGAGTAGTCTTAAACACAGGCAGGCCGAGGTCGCCCGGAGAGAAGTAGTACTTCTCATGATATAAAGGCAGATTCGGGATGTGAATCTTTCTATAGATCCCTATGAGCCTGCCGCTGTCGAATACAGCAGCGCTGTTGTAGTATCTACCGGCTTCGGTCTCGAAGAATGGAACTACTATTACTGTTCCAGTGGATGCGGATACGTTTTTAAACGGAGACAGGAAATCGGATTCTTTGCCGACGGCAAGCGAGAACGCGGATTCGGCCTCTTTTTTCGGGAACCAATGTGTAAGAAAAAGCTCGGGAAAGCAGATTATTTTAGCGCCTTTTTCGACAGCCAGCTCCGCCATATCCAGGGCGCGCTCTCTATTGCCGGCAGGCTCACGACCTGCGCTTATCTGAATGCCTGCGATTTTCATGGAGCCTCGATTATAACACTCTCACTAAAATCGTGATTCCTGCTACTTCCCATGGCACTTCTTGTATTTTTTGCCGCTGCCGCAGGGGCATGGATCGTTCCGACCGACCTTGGAACCAACATGCACAGGCTGGAGCGCAGGCGCCGACGCCCCTGCGCCCACGAAGTTAAGCTGCGCAAGCTGCCTCCTCTGTCTGCGCTCTATCGCCTGCTCTTCAGTCTTTGCAGCCCTTACGCGGAAGAGATTCTCTACAGTGGATTCCACTATCCTCTGCTTCATCTCCTCGAACATCTCGAACCCTTCCTTCTTGTACTCGATTAAGGGGTCCTTCTGTCCGTAGCCTCGCAGGCCGATCCCCTCTTTGAGGTGGTCCATTGCGAGGAGGTGGTCTTTCCACTGGTGGTCCACCGCCTGGAGCATAAATATCTTCTCGAGCCTGCGCATAAGCTCAGCCCCGATCTCCGCCTCCTTGGCCTCGTATCCTGATTGGATGTCGTTCCAGAGCCTCTCGCGCAACTCCTCGCGACCGAGACTCGATACGTCGATGTCCTGCATGCGGTATGCGAATTTGGAGGCGAGCGCATCCCGAAGCCCTGTCATGTCCCATGTCTCAGGATAAGCGTCCTCAGGACAATAGAAGGAGAATATACCCTCGAACACCTCCTCGGCGAGGCCCAAGACCTCCTCCCTCAGGTTCTCGCTTGCAAGTATCTGGCGCCGCTGCTCATAGATGACCTTTCTCTGCTGGTTCATCACATCATCGTACTCGAGAATGTGTTTGCGCATCTCGAAATTGTGGGCCTCTACCTTCTTCTGGGCGTTCTCTATCGCCCGGGTGACCATGCGGTGCTCGATGGGGACGTTCTCCTCCATCCCGAGCTTCTCCATGAGCCCCATGATCCTTCCGGAACCGAATATCCTCATGAGGTCGTCTTCAAGCGAGAGGTAGAATCTGGATGAGCCCGGGTCTCCCTGTCTGCCGGAGCGTCCGCGCAACTGGTTATCTATGCGCCTTGCTTCGTGCCGCTCCGTGCCGATGATATGGAGCCCGCCCGCAGCAATGACCTTCTCCTTCTCCTCTGCGCACTGCCTCTTGAAGTGCTCGAGCGTCTTCTCCCATTCTTCCTTCGTGTATTCCTTGCCCTTGAGCGCCTGGCGGGCGAGTCCCTCCGGATTTCCGCCCAAGACTATATCTGTGCCGCGGCCCGCCATGTTCGTGGCAATGGTCACGGCGCCATAGCGGCCTGCCTGGGCGACGATCTCTGCCTCCATCTCGTGATACTTTGCGTTGAGAACAGAGTGTTTTATGCCTTTTTTCTTGAGCATGGCCGAGAGGGCCTCGGATTTTGCGATAGAGATCGTACCCACGAGCACGGGCTGGCCCCTCTTGTGACACTCGACGATTTCATCTATAACCGAGCCGAATTTCCCCTTTTCGCTCTTGTACACGAGATCCGGATTGTCCACCCTGATCATGGGCCTGTGGGTGGGGATCACCACGACATCCAGATTGTATATCTTCGCGAACTCCGCGGCCTCAGTCTCAGCCGTGCCCGTCATGCCTGCGAGTTTATGATAGAGACGGAAGTAGTTCTGGAATGTGATCGAGGCGAGGGTCTGGTTCTCGTTCTCTATCTTTACGCCTTCCTTCGCCTCAATCGCTTGGTGGAGGCCGTCGCTCCATCTGCGGCCCGGCATGAGCCTGCCGGTGAATTCATCCACGATCACGACCTGGCCGTCCTTGACCACGTAATCTATATCTCTATGAAACAAGGCATGCGCCTTCAGGGCCTGGTGGACATGGTGGACAAGATCTACGTTTGCAGGGTCATATAGGTTCCCGCTGCCCAGCAGCTTCTCGACCTTTATATTGCCCTCCTCGGTAAGGGCCACCGTCTTTGTCTTCTCTTCTATGGTATAGTCGACGTCCTTCTTGAGGCTTGGAATGATGCGGTTTATCTTGTAGTATTTATCGGTGGACTCCTCCGCAGGGCCGGATATGATGAGCGGCGTCCTCGCTTCGTCTATGAGGATCGAGTCCACTTCGTCGACGATGGCGAAGTTCAGCTCGCGCTGCACATAATCGGCAAGATCGAACTTCATGTTGTCGCGGAGATAATCGAAGCCGAACTCGTTGTTCGTCCCATACGTGACATCCGAGCCGTAGGCAGCCTGGCGCTGGGCGTCTGTAAGTCCGTGCACGATGACGCCGACTGTAAGACCTAGGAAGTTGTATATCGGCGACATCCACTGGGCGTCGCGCTTGGCAAGATAGTCGTTCACGGTGACGACATGGACGCCTCTTCCTGCGAGCGCGTTGAGATAAACAGGGAGCGTTGCGACGAGGGTCTTGCCCTCGCCGGTCTTCATCTCCGCGATCTTACCCTCATGCAGCACGATGCCGCCTATGAGCTGGACATCGAAATGCCGCAGGCCTATTGTGCGCTTTGCAGCCTCGCGCACGACCGCGAAGGCCTGGGGCAGGATTTCGTACAGCACCGCAGCCTCTACCTTTCGGATCTCGTCCGGATCTGCGAGCCCTTCGGTGCGCTTTTTGATGATTCTCCGGAATTCATCCGTCTTGCCTCGGAGCTCTGCATCGGACAGCCGCGAGATCTCAGGCTCGATCGCGTTTATTTTCTCCACGACGTCCTGGATGCGTTTTATTTCCCGCTCGTTTTTCGTCCCCAATATCTTCTTGAGCACTATGCCTATCATGTTTTCACCTCTTCAAAACGATTTTTATCTTAAACATTTCGGCGGAAGAATTCAAGAAAAATAAGGGACTGACACCGCGGCAGGAAAAAGAAAAGGGCATGGGGTTCTGGAATCCCATGCCCTGTCTATGGCGAGTATCACGGTAAGATTACGCCGGATAGCAGGTTTTCAATACGCAGAGAAACAATATTACTGGCAGCCTTCGGTGAGCTTTTTGATCTTTACGGCGACGTTCTTGCCGTCCTTGACCACGTACTTCGCCTCGCCCTTTTCGCCTTCTTTCACCTTCGAGAGCATGGATGCGTCATCGGCCACCACGGTTACAGGAGCGCCCTCTTTGGGTGTGATGGTCACGCTCTTCGCCGCCTCATCGATCTTAGTCACCGTGCCCTTGACCTTGAGCTCTTCCTGGGCGAAGGCGATCATTCCGAGCGAAAACACCATAAGCAGGGCGACAACAACTACGAACAGTCTCTTCATCGGCTTCACCTCCTTTTTACGGCCTCGAGTTTAGATTCAGAACATAGTTGCAAAATTTCTTAACTTTATATCACTTTACAGGCTTAAAGTCAATCAAAAAGGCCCGAGCCTGTTTATGATAAAACAGCGATTTAAGACTTGACAAAATGCTCCAATTAAGCTAAAAGAATGCTCATGAAAAGCCAGATCCTTACCGACAGATCTATTTTCGAGATGCAGGCCGAGATTTGCAAGACCCTCACTAATCCCAAACGAATCGAAATACTGAACGTCTTGAAGGGCGAAGAGAAGACCGTATCAGAGCTCGTGGCCGCACTCGGCGTCTCGAAGGCCAATGTGTCTCAGCACCTTGCTGTGATGCGGCACAAAGGCATCCTGATAACGCGGCGCGTAGGCGTGAATATCTACTACAGGGTGGCGAATCCTAAGGTCATCGAGGCATGCACCCTGATGAAAGAAGTACTCTTCGAGCAGCATGCAGCAAAAAAGAAACTTATCGCATAATGGAAATAAAAGGGGCAGTGAGAAGCTGTCCCTTTTTTTATAACACAAAAGTTGCAATTATATTAAACACGATAACTTTTATGGATGGGACATCATAGCATAACAGCAGGCGCCTTTTTCAGCCTGGGACAATCTCGTGCTTTGCAAGAAAGGGGGTGAAGGGGGAGTTTCCGGTTTTTTATCCATAGTGGCTTTTGAGCTTCAACCTAAATTCGGTAAGGAGGAAACGCGATATGAAGAAGGTTATGGTGTTGGCATTGGCTGCTGTTCTTCTGTCCGCCGGCATGGCCGCTGCAGAAGACTGGATACAGATCAGCGGAGATTATAGGTTCAGGTACGACTCACTGAAGGGTGATGTGCATGACTATATGCAATTTACGCCTCCAGCTACCTTTACGCCTGTCCCTGGATATACAGTAAAGAATAACTCCATCATGATGAACCGTTTCGGCCTCAATATAAAGGCCGATCCAGTAGAGGATGTGGTAGTGAAGGCGAGGATCGTCGCCTACAAGATATGGGGACACCAGACGTCAGACCCTGCTCTCGGGTATTTCTTCGCCGACAGGTACGGCGCCACGAATGACGGCACCGTAGGCCATGTGCCCCAGGACAGCGTCATGCGCATTGACTATGCCTATGCGACAGTAAACAATGTCTTCGATCAGCCCATGTGGATTTCCGTGGGCCGCAGACCCTCCACAGGCGGCATCCCGAGCACATATCGCCAGAACCAGGAGAAGCTCGGTACAGCAGGCATTCCCAGCCTCATGGTGAACTATGCATTCGACGGCTTCACCATTGGCTACGCGCCTGACATCGAAGCGCTTCCAGGCGCATATGCAAAGCTCTGCGGCGGTAGGGGCTATGACAGCGGGTTCAAAGGTCAGTACTATCCTGGAAGCACCGCTAAAGATACCGATTTTTACGGCCTGAATGTGGTTCCGTATGACACAGAGAAGCTCCATGTAGAAGTTCAGTATCAGATAGGGAAGAATATATTCGACATGCCGTCTGATGCCGGCGTAACCACCAATCTGGGAGACATAGACTGGTATGGCGCGGTAGTCACAAGCAAGATGGGCAATCTGAACCTCTTTGCAACCGCTGCAGTCAGTAAGGCGGATCCTAACGGCAATATCGGTGCGATGGGCGCGCCTATGCTCGATGGCCAAGACCATTCGGGCAACGCCTTTTATGTAGGCGGACGTTATGACATGGGCAGTACGAAGATAGGGCTCGAGTACAACCAGGGCTCGAAGTACTGGATCGGCATGGTGCCTGCCGAGGACGATATCTGGACCGGCAAGCTCGGAACCAGGGGCAGCGTGTACGAAGTGTATGTGATCCAGGAGCTCAAGAGAAAGGCCGTGTCCAAGAAGGGCAAGGCATTCGTGAGGCTCGGGTATCAGTACTATGACTTCAAGTACACGGGCAGCAACAACTGGGTAGGTCCTGTTGCCAAGATAGATGACCTAAATACCACCAATCCGGCACTTGCCCAGGGACTGATCCCCCTCGACAAGGCCCAGGACATATACGCGACCTTCGACGTGCAGTTCTAAATCTATTCGCGGTTTCGACAGGAGGGGCTGAGCGCCCCTCCTTTTTATTTTGCCCGGCCCTATCTATCCAACAAATATTCTCCCTTGACAACCTATAAACAAAGGTTTAGCGTATTATAAACATTTTTATCGAGGTCAGCGAATGTTTCTGCGCCGTTTTGTGATGCTCATTTTTCTTCTCTCGTGGCCGTTCTATGCCGCGCACTCAACAGACATAGGCCCTCATGTGGGCAAGCGAGCTCCTGTCTTCGAACTCGCGACTACGGATAACAAGAAGGTGAAACTCACAGACTACGCCGGCAAGGCGGTAATTTTGAATTTCTGGGCGTCTTGGTGCGGACCGTGCAGGGCAGAGATGCCCTCGCTCAATCGGCTGTATGAAGATTTAAAAGACAAGGGGCTTGTGGTGCTGGCCGTCTCCATAGACAGGTCGCTGGAGGCGGCTACGTCGCTTAAGTCTGAGAAGGGTTTGACATTTACCATCCTCATGGATCCGGAAAAAGAGGTATATTTCGACGACTACGCCGTTGTGGCGCTTCCGACGACTTTTCTGATAGATGCCGAAGGGATAATCCGAGAGAAGTTTATAGGCGAAATAAAATGGGATGATCCCGCAGTCAGACAGCGCATTGCAGCCTATCTGCCGTCGGGCAAGAAGAGGTGATATTATGAAAAATATTTTTCTACTATCGGCCTTTGCAATAGTCCTGTCCGCGACCACGGGCTGCTCTACCACTTTCAGGATCAGCAAAGAAGGCAGGGGATATATGTGGGGGAGTGAGTCCAAGGCGATATATGCCATGCTTTGCGAATCAGGGGATCTCAAGAAGATACTTGCAGAGGCCTCCTCGCTGCCACAGAGGGTAAAGGAAGATCTCTACAGGTACAACTGCACGCAGGAGCGCTCGGGCGCCAAGGTCAAGGAGATCTACGCAGCGATGACGCCGGATGAGCGCAAGAGCCTACGGACGGCCTTCAAGCGGAACGGCTACGACATCAACGCCATGACCTGCTGAGACGACATGAGAAACAACTGACATCCGGTCGGATGTAGAAGCGACAGGCAGTCGGGCAAGCGGCATCGTGCATCATATCCGCGGGAAGGCGGGATATCTATCAACATAGAGGCTGCGAAGAAATCTGTGACTATGCAGGCTCGATATACGTCCGCTACACGAATCTTACGGCCTTCACCGCCTTAAGCCCTACTGCGCCGCGGTTCATCACTCCGTATTCTTTGAGGTCAATGAGCCTTTCCTTCCCTTTTTCATCGATGACCCTTACCTGCTCGTTCTTAGCGACAGGCCTGAAGAGCGCTACCTCGCCGTCTTTTACATTCACAAGCTTCACGCCCTTGCCTGCGCCGGACAACATGGGTATCTGCTTTACAGGAATCACGACAGCCTTGCCCTCCGTTGTCAGGAAAAGCACGTTTGGAGCGTCCACCACGCCGACCCCCATGATGCCGTCTCCGTCTTTTACGCCGGCGAACTTCCTGCCGGCCCTCGTTGTAGGTGCATTGAAAGGAGCGAGGTCAAACAAGAAGCCTACGCCTTTGGAGGATATGGAAAGGGCGGCAACAACCTTCTGGGTCTCGTCCTGCTTCTTCGGCCCCTCGGCATCCTTCGAGAATACGGCGGATATGTTCATTGCGCTTACAGGCCTTTCGCCGTCGCCGAACTTGAACAGGTGCTGCACCGGCTCCCCGAAGCCGCTCCCTGCAGGCAGGTCGTATGCCTTGATCACATAGGCTTTGCCTGCGGAGGTGAAGATGGCGATGTTGTCCCGGGTATTGGCGGGGAAGAGGGCGAGCAGATCGTCTCCCTCCTTGAAGCGGAGGTTCTCTCCGATCGTCTTCGCCCGTCTTATCCAGCCCATCTTAGAGAGTATCACTGTCACATCTTCATGGACAATGAAGTCCTCCTGCGAGAACTCGATCTCTTCGGCGGCCCGGATCTGGGACCTTCTCTTGTCGCCGTAACTCTCCTTTATCTCCAAGAGCTCTTTCCTGATGAGCGCCCAGATCTTCTTCTGGCTTCCGAGCACAAACTCGATCTCTTTCTTCTGCTTCGTCTTCTCCGCTTTTTCCTTGAGTATCCGCTCTATCTCGAGACCGACGAGCTTATATAATTGCATCTCGAGTATGGCCTTTGTCTGCTCATCATCGAACTTGAAGTGCTTTTTCAATTTATCTGCTGCTTCTTCTCTGGATTTCGACCTGCGAATTATTTTTATCGCAATGTCGAGGTCGTCATAGATGAGCTCGAATGCCTTCAGTATATGGAGCCGCGTCTTCAGGAGCCTCAGCTCGTGGTTGAGCCGTTTTGTAACCATCTCGAAGCGGAAATCGAGGAAGTACTGCATCAACTCCTTGAGGGAGAGCCTCTCCGGCTCCATATTGGGCTTCAGCGCGGTGAAGTTCACGGGAAATGACGACTCGAGGTCGGTGTGCTTGAACAGATACGCCATTACTAGGTCCGGATTCGACTCCGCCTTGAGCTCGAGCACTATCCTGACCTCGTCTGTGGATTCGTCTCTGACCGCGGACACCTGAGGAACCTTCTTTTCCTCGACCAGCCCGACAAGCCTCTCCAGGAGCTTCGCCTTGTTTATCGCGTATGGTATGGAAGTTATCACAACGGCCCGCCTGCCCCTGGGAAGGTCTTCGAGCGTGTATTCCGCACGTATGCGGATTGCTCCTGAGCCTGTCTGATAAATCTCCTTCAGCTCCTTCTTGGTGTTTAGTATCTGGCCGGCGGTGGGGAAGTCCGGGCCTTTCACGATTTTCAAAATATCTTTGAGCTCTATATTCGAGTCGTCTATGACGGCGACGAGGCCGTCTATGACCTCAGACAGATTGTGCGGCGGGAAAGAGCAGCTCATGCCGACAGCGATTCCGGATGTGCCGTTTACGAGGAGCTGGGGAAATCTTGCCGGAAGCACGACAGGCTCTTTGAGCGAATTGTCGTAGTTCGGCCTGAAGCCCACCGTCTCCTTGTCTATCTCTATGAGCAGCTCCTCCGCAATCCGTGACAGCCTCGCCTCTGTATAGCGCATGGCCGCTGCTGGGTCGCCGTCGAGGCTTCCGAAATTCCCTGCGCCCTCGATCAATGGATAGCGTAAGGAAAAATCCTGAGCCATCCTGACCATGGCATCGTACGCCGCCTGGTCTCCGTGGGGATGGAACTTTCCCAGCACCTCTCCGACTACGGCGGCGCTCTTTCGGAATTTCGCCGTCGGTCCGAGGCCCATCTCCCACATTGCGTACAGGATGCGGCGGTGAACGGGCTTGAGTCCGTCACGCACGTCAGGGAGGGAGCGCGAGACTATGGTCGAGAGCGCATATGTTAGGAAACGGTTTTCCACCTCCTGGTGGAGAGGCGTCGTAAGTATCTGTTCATCCTTCACTGCCATCTGCAAGCCCCTTTCTATGCAGAAATCGCGGATATGATTTTTATCGGCGGCATTCTACCACAATAAGGCGGCATTTTTCCAAGCAATATTTTCGACAAAGTAGTGTATAATTGTTACATGACGAATCTGCTCACCAACTATGCCGAGTCCTTCAGCATAGAGGCCTTTCACTGCGGCCATTGCGGCCGCGATTTTCAGGCAAAGGTCATCACATGGATAGACGTATCCAGGGCTCCTCAGGCGAGGCGGGCCCTTCTCAGATGGGAATTCAATATAATCCAGTGTCCGGACTGCGGCTGCCGACACTTCTCTGGAACTCCCTTTTTCTATGAGGACTTCGAGGAGGGGCTCTTGATCGCAGTATTCCCGAAAATTCCAGAGAGGCGCGGCTATATCGAGGCCACCATCAGGCAGAAGTACGGATACTACCCTGTCCTCGAATACTTCTATGACATGACGCAGATATGGACTCTCATATACCTTCAGGAGTACTACAAACAGAACCAGAATATCCGCGCCCTGTCCAGAATAGGAAAGGGCGAAGAGAGGCTCAGGTCGTTCCTCAGATTCTTGAAGGAAGACGCCATAATGTTAAAGATACGCGAAAAGCTCACGGAGTCGTTTTTCGGCGATGCCTCCGACGAGGAGCTCGCCGAGCTGCTCAGCCAGGCGGTCTATAAGATCGAGGGGATGTATCCCTGGCCGCGTGACCACCGATGCGTGTGCGGCGCGGATCTGTTGCAGGAATTCAGGTGCTGCGGCCGGCAGGTCGGCATCGAAGGCCATGAACCTCATCTCTCCCCGAAGTATATAATCTATTGCCCCAATTGCGGAGAATCTCTTGCAGGCGCATCCTGCAAAGTCTGCGGCAGGGTATACACCTGGAAGCTCGGTATTGTGCCGTCGCACACAGTAGAGGATAAGGCATCTCGAGATATTTTGCCAGATCAAAGAGGAACAGAGGAGACCTGCGTTAATCACGATGGCTTTAGAAGCAAAAACTGAGGCTTTGTCTATTGTACTAGAGTTTAGAGCGTGCCGAAGCACATCATCATATCGATGGT
>JBBIMH010000044.1:0-17208 GCA_037444505.1 Nitrospirota bacterium
CGACGACCATGCGGCCGTTCAAGAACCGGGCCTGAGCAAGGGCGTGACGATACCGTACCCAGCGCATCTTGCCGTAGACAAAGAGCTTGATCCAGACCACCGGTAGTCTCTTGATCATCTCCGGGGTGTATTTCTCCCCGTACTTTCTGGGTCTCTGCCCCGCCTGCCGGTCTTGGTCGGAGCCGCATAGAGCGCCGTATCCTTGCGCACTTGGCCGATGATATGAAATCCCAAGGACAGCGCGTATGCGAGGAGGTTGCCGCGCATATACCAGCTATCCATGAGCAGCCGAACGTGGGAAGAACCGCACCAGCATCCTAGCCACTTGAATACCCAAGTCCACCCAGGACCATTTGCCTTTCTGGAGCCATTTGTAGTAGCTGGTCCAGTGGCGCTTCATCGGCAGGGCCAGATATGCCTGGGTGACGAACCCCGCCTCGGTGAGGATGGCGCCGAACAATAGTTCAATTTCGTCACTTTTTTTGAAAAAAATTTCTTCACGATGAATGCGAAACTCTAAAGTCTAGTATATTTAGAAACTAGTGTAATAGTTTTTTGCCATGAGCGCCAGTTATGAAATCATTCTCTATCCGCTTTTCCTAACATATATCCTGGAATGGCATTTCAGTTCAATTGTGTCAATTGAACCATAAAAGAGAAGGTTTGTCAAGCGAAAAATTTGGTGGGTTGTTCGATTAGAGGAAGAGGTTTCTGAGAATGTTATGATCCAGCTTTCCGGCTCCACAAACGATTTATCACATCTCCGGTAGCATGATATTGATCTGGCTGCCGGGGAAGAAGGTCAGGTTTCGCTCCTGCTCCCTGCCCCTGGCCCATTTGGGGATGATGGAAATGCGGGCCGTGCCAGAGCGGATGGAAATCTTGCCGTTCCATTGATTGACGAATCTTCGCACAGCGGCCAGGCCGTGGCCTCGGCCTTCGTCTTCGTACCGCGACGCGCCGTGTAGGAGCGCCTTGTCGACCGCCTCCAGGTCGCTCCGGAGTTTGAACCTTCCGGAAAGGGATTTCCGGAATCCGATGCCCACGTCCATGACCGCGATCTTGACGACGTTCCTGTTCAGTCCCTGGAAGCGGTATTTCTGAATTCCCACGAACCCCTTGTTCTCGCTGTGCTCGATGATGTTCTGGCATACTTCCGACAAGGCTACGATAAAACCGTTGATCATACGGTCGTCGTAGTGGAGATGCCTCTCGAGGATGGCCTGCGCCCGCTCCCTCACCTTGCCTACGATGAAATGGATGTCGTCAGACTTTTCTATAGGTGTTATTTCGAGAAGGACGTCGGAATCCGGCTTGCGATAAGATCCATTAGGAATATCCGGCCGTGCCGGCAGAAGCGTGAAATATCTGGGTGCGTATCTGAAGAAGTCCATCCGGTCGAGATACCTGCATACCTCTTCGGACAGGGGGAGCAAAACCGACTTTCGGACGTCTTCCCTGAGACAGAGTTCGCCGATCTCGAGGAGCCCGACCATTCCATATGGATCGATGAACGATACGTGCCGCAGGTCTATCTCCTCGGATCGGATGAAGGACCGGATAATCTGCTCGAATGTATCTTCAGTAATCTGAGTCATCCAGAAACAGGCCGATAGCGCGTCGCAGGAAGCTCCACCATCTGCATTTCATTTATCATTGCAGACATCATCCAGCTTCACGCCTCCATCGGCGCCTTTTGGAATATAACAGCGGATGGCATCGAATGCGAGCAGAATGCGCTTCTCCTTTTCTATCCGCGCCGGAGAAAGGGGCTGGAGCTTGGATTCTTCGAGTATCTGGAAAAGTTGCTCTCTTACAGGTATCGCGCCGAAGCCCTCGCCTGTCACATTTCCGGTCTGGACATCGAGCACCTCAGCGGTCATGGGATCCGCCACGACGGCGACAGGCACGGGCGGAGAGCTTATAAGCCTTGCCGCTGCAACAGCCTGGCGCTCTCTGGATGCGATGGAGCCTGCGGCGCACTTGATGACCATGCCCGGTCTGCCGCCGACGGAGACCACAAAGTCCACAGAAGACGTTGCCGCCTCATTCCCGAGTTTGACATCAAAGACGACGTTACTCCTGACCTCATCTGCTGAATACCCCTTCTTCTCGAGCAGGAGATATGAAACCATCTTTCTCGCTTCGTCCGCCATGTCCTCGCCTTCTTCTATCTCCTGCTTGAGAACGGCAAAAATCTTCTTCTCACGCACTATCGGCTCGTCTTCCATAGATATCTAATCCCCTCCGCTTCTATACGCCTCTGGACAGCAAGGCTGTGGACCGGCGGTGTACATCATCCACACATACACGCGCAAGCTCGTCCACCTGCATGATCTCTACATCGGGTCCGGCGGGCATCCAGACACCGGAGTCGGTAGGCCCAAACAAGGCGAGCACAGGTCTTCCAATGACGGCAGCGAGATGCGTAGGGCCTGAATCATTGCCGATGTACAGAGATGAACGCTCGATCAATGCGGCAAGCGCGATCAACTCAGGCTGTTCGAAATGCGCCGCTCCCAGGCGGCCTCGCGCGAACGCATCGACATCCGCCTTAAACCTGTCGTTTTCTGCATCCCCGGTAAATATGACGACAAAGGCATTGTCTTCTTCGATCAACCTTGCAGCAAGGCCGAGATAATTCTCAAGCGGCCATCTCTTCGCCTTTCCGCCGCTGCCGGGATGGAGCGCGACAACAGGGCCGAAGCCGTCATAACCCGAGCGGGAGAGAAGCCCATCGGCAAGGGACTGGTAAATCGGCGGGATCGTCATGAACGGCCCCCTGTCAAGGCCTGATGCACCCGACACCTGCTCGAGCCTATACTTGTAAGCGGATATGCCTGAGCCGTAAGCGGGAATGGTGATGATCACTTTGGTATCAGGGATCACAGTTCCGACGGACGCCGCAGCAGACGAATCAGCACGCGCACTAAATACGAATGCCTTCGAGAAGCCTGCAAGGAAGTTCCTGAGCTCTTCTGTTACAGAACCAGAGTAGAGGGATGAGTACAAACCACTCTCAGACGAAGAGGCATCATCCGCGATAAACACCTCTTTGAGCAGGCGCGCGACATCGGGTCTGCCTGCGAAATGCAGCTTCCCTATGGTCTTGATGCGCTGTATGCTCGGAAGAGACAGCATCACGTCCCCGAGTGCGCCGTCGTGATGAATAAAAACAGAGCTCAACTGGAATGTCCTGACTCCATGCAGGCCAAACTATTTCTTCTTAGGCTTTGGCTTTGACTTTACTTTCGCCTTAGCCTTGGACTTAACAGCCGTCTTCTTAGCAACTGATTTACCTGCCTTTTCATGGCCGGTCTTCTTCGCAGCGGCCTTTCGGGCCAATGCCCCTCCCACTCCTGCAGAAGACCTTGAGGACCGGCCCTCTTCGCTCGAAGAAGGCCCTGAGCCCCGGTTCTCTGTCTTATCAGGCTCCGCCGCGGGTGTAACCGTACGCCGTGTCGGCTCCGGCCTTTCGAGCAAGATGCCGAAAATATCCCTCTCCCTGACGAGATAGCGCTCTTTGTTGTCTATAGTGAACTTCTCTGCAGCATACCGGGAATACAACACATAATCTCCCGGTTTCACCACGGTCGGAACGAACTTTCTCTCGCCCTTATCCTTTTTCTTCTTCCAGTCCCTTTCCTCTTCATACGCCCCAGGCCCTATGGCCTCCACAACGCCCGTCTGGGGCTCTTCCTTAGCTGTATCAGGGATGTATATACCAGCAGCGGTCATCCCCCCTTCTTCAGTAGGGATGATCACTGCCCAGTCATTGAGTGGTGTAAGTTTCATGACACTCACCTCCTGAAAAGGGTAGACTTATCCAGCCCATTATACCCTATTACAAGGCCTCTGTGAAATGCGCTCCCACATCTCATCATCGAGTTCGTCCATGTAATCCTTTACTGGATACTCCTTGCCGCACGCCGTGCAGCGTATGATGACCGCGCGTCAGCCTATATTTAGTCTTACTTCTTTTCCGCAAATCCTGCAAGTCATAATTTGCTTCGCGAATACGGAAACAGGGCATGAGGTATGGAGCTCAAACACCTAGACCTTACCCTCCGATGTCCATTCATGCGGCTCATCGCCCATTATAGTGTAAATTATAATCTCAGATAAAGCCTGGCAGGGCATACCTTCATGACTTTTAGAACGCGATGAATATTATATCCGTGTATTGTGAATGTATAATCCTTGGCCTCATGGATCAGCGCCGTATCTGCTCTGCTGATTTCCGCCTAAGGTATCGCTCTAAAAGTCATTCCGGCACACCCTGCCGGCCCGCACCAAAAAACGTGATGGGCCTTTTATGTTATCCCCCCCGGCCTTTGCCATCCGCAAATCTCCTCACTCCACTATATCCAGCTTGATCGAAAGCTCCCGAAGCTGAGCCTGCGTGACCCTGGACGGCGCCTCTGTCATCAGGCAGACAGCCTTCTGCGTCTTCGGGAAGGCAATGACGTCCCGGATGGACTGCATACCCGTCAGGATCGCCGTGAGCCTGTCCAGGCCGAAGGCCAAACCTCCATGAGGCGGTGCGCCATATTGCAGTGCCTCGAGCAGGAACCCGAACCTATCCCTCGCCTCTTCATCGGATATATTGAGCAGCCGAAAGTTCTTCGCCTGTATGTCGGAGCGATGTATGCGTATGCTCCCGCCTCCGATCTCAGCGCCGTTTAGCACGATATCGTATGCCTTCGCCCTGACCTTGAGCGGATCCGTGTCCATCAAAGAGACGTCTTCATCCATCGGCGCTGTAAATGGGTGGTGCATTGCATCATAGCGCTTCTCTTCTTCGTTCCATTCGACAAGCGGAAAGTCCGTGACCCATAGGAAGTCGAACCTGGACTCGTCAATCAACCTCTGCCGCCGTCCGACCAATAACCTCAAATGGCCGAGGGTCTCCGCCACGACCTTTCCGCTGTCTGCGACGAAAAGCATCATGTCGCCTGGTTTGGCATCGAGTCTCCTTGCAAACTCTTTTATCTGGCCTTCTTTGAAGAACTTGGCGATGGGAGACTCGTAGCCTGAGTCCGTGACCTTTATCCAGGCCAGGCCCTTCGCGCCGAAGAGCTTCGCCTCGTTCGTAAGGTCATCTATCTCCTTTCTGGACAGCGTTGCGAAACCAGGGGCGGCGAATCCCTTTACCTGGCCGCCGAGTTCCACTGCCTGGAGAAATACCTTGAAGTCCGTCGCCTTTGCTATATCGGTGATGTCTTTAAGCTCGAGACCGAAGCGCGTGTCCGGTTTGTCCGAGCCGTATCTGTCCATTGCCTCCTGGTACGTGAGCCTCGTAAACGGAATGGAGAGTTCGGCTCCCTTCACCTCTTTGAATATAGCGGCGATGAGCCGCTCCATCAGTACCATCACGTCTTCTCTGTCGACAAACGACATCTCGAGGTCTATCTGCGTGAACTCCGGCTGGCGGTCCGCCCGCAAGTCCTCGTCGCGGAAACACTTCACTATCTGATAGTAGCGCTCGAAGCCCGCGATCATCAATATCTGTTTGAAAAGCTGCGGAGACTGCGGAAGCGCATAGAACATGCCCGGGTTCACCCTGCTCGGTACGAGATAGTCGCGCGCCCCCTCGGGCGTGCTCTTCGTAAGAAACGGCGTCTCCACATCCACGAAACCGTGGCTGTCCAAAAATCTGCGCACCGTCTGCGTAATCCTGTGCCTCGTGATCAGGACCTTCTGGAGAGACGGCCTTCTCAAGTCGAGGTACCTATACTTCAGGCGGAGATTCTCCGCCACATCCGTTTCATCCTCTATCATGAACGGAGGGGTCTTGGAGGGGTTCAGTATCTCTATGTCGTCGGCGATAACCTCGATCTCTCCCGTGGGGATCTTGGGATTTATCGTGTTTTCCGGCCTGAGTGCGACCCTGCCTGTGACAGCAAGCACATACTCGCTGCGTACATCGCCTGCCGTCCTGTGGGCATCCTGGGATATCTCGGGATTGAAAACCACCTGCGTAATCCCTCCCCTGTCCCTCAAATCCACGAAAATCAGGCCTCCATGGTCGCGCCTGCTGTGCACCCAGCCCATAAGCGTTATGGTCTGTCCGACATCGGCCTTCGTCAATTCGCCGCATGAATGGGTCTTTTTCAATTTTTACCCCCTTTTCAAAGGGCATGATGAATCATTCAGGAGAACAGCTGCACACAGCCGGCCCTACGGCTCTCTTCATACCCTCAAGCCTTTACGAGATGGATAATCAAGCGGAGCGATAATATCACCCGGCACAGAGCAAAGTCAAGTGCAATAAGGAATGGGCTGCTTTGATCGGAAAACAGAGAGGCTGTCACGGCTCTGCTTCGGCCTGCGTGTACCCCTCGACCATGAGGTCCCGGCCCACGAACCTTACGGAGATATTGCTCAGTTTCACAGCCTTAACGAGCTTCGCGGGAGACGGGCCGCCTATCGAGCATATGGAGTCCCTGCCGGTCATGAGCATGGGCGCGATGAAGAGAACCACCTTGTCTACTATACCCGACTTGAGCGCGGATGCGTTTATCTCGGAGCCGCCTTCTATGAGAACGGACATGATGCCCTTTCCACCGAGTTTCTTCATAAGGTCCGTCATATCCACCCTGCCGCCGCTGCTCTTCACCAGAAGGACTTCCGCGCCCCTCTCCTGAAGTTTTTTCATCTTTATCTTCGGAGCGGACGACAGCGTTGCTATGATCGTCCGAGCCGGGGACTCGACCGTCAGGACCTTTGCATCGAGTGGAATCCGCAACCTGCTGTCTACGACGACCCTGACCGCGTCCCTTCCGCCTGGGATGCGGGTCGTAAGAATGGGATCGTCTTTTAAGATAGTATTTATGCCCACGAGAATCGCATCGTTTTTGTCCCGCAGCCTGTGCGCCTCGCGCCGGGCCTCGTCGCCAGTGATCCATTTGGATTCGCCCCTCGCCGTTGCGATCTTGCCGTCGAGTGTCTGAGCTATCTTGAGCGTAACGAACGGCATGCCGGAGACTATATGCTTTATATAGGCCTCATTCAGCCTCCTAGCCTCCGACTCGAGTATCCCTGTAGAGACCTCTATGCCTGCGCTGCGAAGGAACTCCATCCCCCTGCCCGAGACCTTCGGGTTGGGATCCGTCATTGCGGCCACTACACGGGCCACCCTGCTTTGTCTGATCGCGAGCGTACATGGAGGGGTGCGCTTGTCAGTATGCGAGCACGGCTCCAGGGTCACGTACAGTGTCGCGCCCTCTGCATTCCGCCCGGCCTTTTCGAGGGCAACGGCCTCGGCATGTGGAGTGCCCGCCTTCTTGTGATAACCTCGGGCTATGACCCTGTTGTCCTTGACGAGGACGGCGCCGACCATGGGATTGGGGCTTGTCCTTCCAGCCGCCTTCTCCGCCAGCCTGAGCGCCATGCGCATGAATTTTTCGTCGAGAAAACCTGTTTTATCAGCCATATCGCGCACGCGGGAATCCCCCCTCTTGGTTTAATAAGGGAAATTCTCTGCCCCTACTCTTAATTTAAGAGACTCATCACGTTTTTTAACAGGCTGGCAGGGTGTGTCGGAATGACTTTTAGAGCGATACCTTAGGCTGAAACCAGCATAACATACACGGCGCTGATCCATGAGGCCAATGGTTATATATTCACTATACACAGATATAATATTTATCGCGTTCTAAAAGTCATGAAGGCATGCCCTGCCAGGCTTTATCTGAAATTATAATTTGCACCATTATACGCGACGAGCCGTTTTTAGGAGGGGGGGGAGAGTTAAATGCATGGGGCCGACCCTGCGCAAGGGCCGGCCTCATGACGATCCGCATCATATCTACTCTACTTGGACACCGAGGCACCCACGCCCATCTCCTTGAGCCTCGCCTGGGCCGCTGCAAGCCGCGCTATGGGCACACGGAATGGAGAGCAGCTCACATAGTCGAGCCCCACCCTGTAGCAGAACTCAACGCTGGCAGGGTCTCCTCCATGCTCTCCGCATATCCCGACCTTGAGGTTCTGTCTCGTCATCCGGCCCTTTTCAACGCCCATCTTGACGAGCTGTCCCACGCCGTCCTGGTCGAGCGTCTGGAACGGATCCTTTTCGAGTATGCCGTTATCCACATAGTGGTTTATGAATTTGCCTGCGTCGTCACGGCTGAACCCGAATGTGGTCTGGGTGAGGTCGTTCGTCCCGAATGAGAAGAACTCCGCCTCATTGGCGATCTCGTCCGCAATGACAGCAGCCCTCGGGAGCTCTATCATCGTGCCTATCATGTACTCGATGGTTACGCCTTTCTTCTTCATCACCTCTTCCGCAGTACGCCTGATGAGTTCCTTCTGGTTCTTGAGCTCCTTTGTGATGCCGACGAGAGGAACCATGATCTCGGGGACGACCTTCTTGCCCTTCTTGGCGAGGTCGCATGCCGCCTCTATGATGGCCCTCGTCTGCATGCGTGTTATCTCCGGATATACGATGCCCAGTCGGCAGCCCCGATGGCCGAGCATGGGGTTGAACTCGTGCAGCTCTTCGACGCGTTTCAAGAGTTTCTCCTTCTTCGCGATTGCAGCCTTCGGGGCCTTCTTCGCCTGCATGACTGCAATCTCCACCATGAGCTCTTCTCTCTTAGGCAGGAACTCATGGAGCGGCGGATCGAGCAGGCGGATGGTGACAGGATGGCCTTCCATCGCCTCGAACAGGCCCCTGAAGTCCGAGCGCTGCATCGGGAGGAGCTTCGAGAGCGCCTTCTCCCTCGCCTCTGTCGTGTCTGCAAGAATCATCTGCTGCACGATCGGCAGCCTGTCTTCCGCAAAGAACATGTGCTCCGTACGGCACAGACCGATGCCCTCGGCCCCGAATTCACGCGCCTGTTTTGCATCGCGCGGGATGTCAGCATTCGCCCTTACCTTCATCGTCCTCGCTTCATCCGCCCACTTCATGAGGGTGCCGAAGTCTCCCGACACAGTAGGATCCACTGTAGGGACCTTGCCGAGTATCACGCGGCCCGTGCCTCCGTCTATGGTGATCCAGTCCCCTTCCTTGACGGTGACCTTGTCGACAGTGAATCTCTTCGCCTTGAGATCCACCTTTATCGACTCCGCGCCTGCAACGCACGGCTTGCCCATGCCGCGTGCAACGACTGCGGCATGAGAGGTCATTCCGCCCCTGGCCGTAAGGATGCCTTTGGCTGCATCCATGCCGTGAATGTCATCTGGTGTGGTTTCAGGACGGACGAGTATAACTTTGTCCTTTTTGGCCTGCTTCACCGCTTCATCCGCCGTGAACACCACCCTGCCGGATGCAGCACCTGGAGAGGCGGGAAGGCCCTTTGCTATGACATTCACCTTCGCCTTCGGATCGATGATGGGGTGCAGGAGCTGGTCCAGAGACGCAGGCTCCACCCTGAGCACCGCCTCTTCCCTCGTGATCAGGCCTTCATTGACCATGTCGACCGCAATCTTCACAGCAGCCTGCGCAGTACGCTTGCCGGTTCTGGTCTGGAGCATATAGAGTTTGCCTTCCTGGATCGTGAACTCGAAGTCCTGCACATCGCGATAGTGCTTCTCGAGCCTGTCTGTTATCTCCCTAAGCTGCCTATAGACGCTCGGCATCTCTTTCTCGAGGTCTGCAATCGGGTGCGGCGTGCGTATGCCGGCCACCACGTCCTCTCCCTGCGCATTCGTGAGGTACTCGCCGTAGAACTCCTTCGCACCTGTCGAAGGATTCCGCGTGAATCCTACGCCTGTCGCGGATGTCTCCCCCATGTTTCCGAAGACCATGGCCTGTACGTTGACCGCTGTTCCGAGATTGTTCGGGATGTCGTTCAGCTTCCGGTATGTGATTGCACGCGGATTGTTCCAAGAATTGAATACGGCATCCCTTGCCATCCTAAGCTGCTCGAAGGGGTCCTGCGGAAAGTCCTTCTTCGTCTTCTGTTTTACCTTCGCCTTGAACTTCTGTACAAGCCCCTTCAGGTCTTCCGCAGCGAGCTCTATGTCGAGCTTCACCTTTTTCTTCTTCTTGAGCTCGCTGATTATGTGCTCGAACTCTTCCTTCTCGATGCCGAGCACCACATTGCCGAACATCTGTATGAAGCGGCGATAGGCATCCCATGCGAACCTCTCATTTCCCGTCATGCGGATGATGCCCTGCACGGTCTCGTCGTTCAGCCCGAGATTGAGAACCGTGTCCATCATGCCGGGCATGGAAAACTTGGAGCCGGAGCGGACAGACACAAGAAGAGGCTTTGAAGGATCTCCGAAGCGGAACCCGTCGCCGACGGCTTGCTCTATCATGCCTATGTATTTCTTCATCTCTTCATCGAGCCCGTCAGGCACCCTCTTTCCCAGGTCGTAGAATAGATTGCACACCTCCGTTGTTATGGTAAAACCCGGAGGCACCGGAACGCCTGCATTAGTCATCTCCGCCAGGCCGGCGCCTTTTCCGCCCAAGAGGTCTTTCATCTTTCCGTTGCCGTCCGCCCTGCCGTTGCCGAAGAAATAGATGTACTTTTTGCCCTCTGCCATGGAATGTCCCTCCCTAAAAGTATTTATCGCTTATTCGGGAATCACAAGCAACAAGAAAACCCTGCTCCCTACTGCCCTCTCACCGCCCCTCGATCCCCGATCTTCGACTTTCCATTCCCTGCCCCTCTTCCGCGCTCAAGATCAGCCTCGAAAAATCCGCAATGCCTCCGAAGAGCCCGGTGATGTTAGAAAGCAGGGATAGACGGTTGTGCCTTACCTCGACGTCCTTGTCCATGACCATCACACTCTCGAAGAACGCATCCACGGGTCTTCTGAGAGATGCGATGTCGAGAAGCGCCCCTCGAAAATCGAACCTCGCGATCTTCTCCTCCACCCGCGCCTTCACATCCATATAGGCCTCGAAAAGCGCCTTTTCCTCTGGCTGCCTGAGGAGGCTCTTTTTCACTGCGGGCTCGAACTTCTCCGGGAGTATGTTTCCCGCCCTCTTGAGCGCAGTGACCAGCGGCATATAATCCTCGGACATCCGGAGCGCATCCAGGGCCCTCGCCCTCTCGCGAGCCGTCACAGGGTCGTCGAATCCTGCAGACAGGGCCGCATCCACGATATCAGGCCTGAGCCCCTCCGCCGTGAGTATCGCTGCAAGCCGCTGGCGGAAGAAGTCCATCACCTCATCCGCTGTCTTCCGATGGTCGGGCTGTTTTAGCCCGAAACCGCCGCACGCAGTATCGACAAGCCCCTTGAGCGAGACCCTCAGTCCGCGCTCCATCAGCATGTTGAGCACAGCCGTCGACTGACGTCTCAAACCATATGGGTCTTCGGAGCCGCTCGGCGTGATCCCTGCATGGAAGCATCCTACTACGGAATCCAGCCGATCCGCCATGGCGACACACATGCCTTCGAGGGTCCGAGGCGGCTTGTCGCCTGCAAAGCGTGGGAGGTAATGCTCATAGACGGCCTCCGCAACCCTCGGGTCCTCGCCTGATAGCATGGCGTAATGCATGCCCATGACCCCTTGAAGCTTGGGAAACTCGCCCACCACACCTGTGAGCAAATCGGCCTTGGACAGCAATGCAGCCCTCTCGCATATCTTCACTTCCGCATTCAGGGGCCCCGCGATGTATACTGAAAGCGCCTTTATCCTGAGCGTCTTGTCATAGAGGGTTCCGAGCTTCTCCTGATACATTACCTTTTTGAGGTCTTCTGCCCTATCGGCGAGATGTACCTTTAAATCATTGTCGAAGAAATATGCGGCATCCGAGAGCCTGGCGGACAGCACTCTTTCGTTACCTGCCCGCACTACATCCATGTCATCCGCCCTGGTGTTGCTGATCGTTATGAAATATGGAAGCAAGCCTCCGTCGGGCCGCACGACCGCGAAGTAGCGCTGGTGCTCGCGCATCGCCGTAATCACGATCTCCTTGGGCAATCTGAGGAAGTCCTTATTGAAGGAGCCCATGACCGCAACCGGATATTCCACAAGATTGGTCACCTCGTCTAGGAGGCCCGGGTCATCGAGCACCTCACCGCCGACGGAGGCCGCCAACTCCGCTGTCTGCTTCGCTATCTTACGCCTTCTTGCCTCGGGATCTACTACTATGAAGTTCGACTCTGTCTGGCCCATGTAGGACTTGAAGTCTTTCACGAGAAACGCCCCCGGACTCATGAACCTGTGGCCCCGGGATAGGTTACCGCTCTTTATACCGTTTATTTCGAACTCTACCACGGCACCCGCCCAAAGCGCAAGTATCCAGTGAATCGGCCTTGCAAAGCGGATGTCCTTGTCCATCCATCGCATGGACTTTGGAAAAGGTATGGAAAGTATGAATCCGGGAAGGGTCTGCCTGAGCCATTCTGCGGTGTCCTTACCCTTCTCGTCGATCCGGGCGGCGACGTATTCACCTTTCTCGGTCGTCCTGATGATGAGGCCCTCGACAGGCACATTGTTCTTTTCCGCAAAGACTATCGCAGCTTTGGTAGGCCTGCCTGCAGCGTCAAAGGCCACCTTCCTCGGCGGGCCGAGGACCTCTCTCGATACATCCGCCTGGCGTTCCTCTATACCGGGCGCATAGAGTACCAGCCTCCTTGGCGTGCCGAACGTCTTAATCTCCTTGGTATCGGCGGAAACCCTGCCGGACTCGAGAAGCTGCACGAAAAGCGTCTTCATATTCTCGAGCGCGACCGGAATGAACCTCGACGGTATCTCCTCGGTGCCTATCTCTAATAAGAAATCCTTAAACAATAAAAACACCCCTCAAAAACGGCAGACCGCGCAGAGCAGAACATACGCAGCCTCTTCGCCGTCTAAAATCTACTTTCTGCTGTTAATCTCCCCCTGCCTTTTAAGCAGCGGAAAACCCTTCGCCTCACGCTCGGAAAGATAGGCATGCGCACATAGCCTTGCAAGCTTTCTTACGCGCGCTATGTAGCCTGTACGCTCCGTCACGCTGATGGCGCCCGCTGCATCGAGCAGGTTGAATGTATGGGAGCACTTGAGGCAATAGTCATATGCAGGGAAGACGAGCCCCGCCTTTATCAGCCCTTCGCACTCTTTTTCATATGAGTCGAACTGCAGAAACAGCATCTCCCTGTTGGACAGCTCGAAGTTGTATTTGGAAAACTGGACCTCTGTGTCGAGATGTATATCCCCGTACTTTACCCCCTTTGTCCACTCGAGGTCATAGACATTGTTCACACCTTGGAGATACATGGCTATCCTCTCCAGCCCGTATGTAAGCTCTGCAGACACAGGCTTGAGATCTATTCCTCCGACCTGCTGGAAGTATGTGAACTGGGTGATCTCCATACCGTCGAGCCACACCTCCCAGCCGAGCCCCCATGCGCCGAGAGTAGGGCTTTCCCAGTCGTCCTCTACGAACCTGATGTCGTGCTTAAGGGGTTTTATGCCAAGGCTCACGAGGCTGTCGAGATATATGTCCTGAACGTTTGCAGGGTGGGGTTTCAGGATGACCTGGAACTGGTAATAGTGCTGGAGCCTGTTCGGATTTTCTCCATACCTGCCGTCAGTCGGCCTTCTGGACGGCTGGACATAGGCCGTGTTCCAGGGCTCCGGCCCCAGGACCCTCAGGAATGTAGCGGGATGGAATGTACCTGCCCCGACCTCGACGTCATATGGCTGATGGATGACGCACCCCTTCGATGCCCAGAAGCCCTGAAGAGTAAGTATAAGTTCCTGAAATGTCAACGGCTACTCCAACGCAAAAAGGTGAAAAAACAGAGTGTTATTATACAAAAAAACCCTCTATTGTCAAGAAAATATCGGGTTTGGATTAGAGTGGTGTATAATGTGCACGGTTGCATTCATGGTGCATCCGCTTCCCCGGGGATATTGCACCGGTTACACCGGACCGAGTCACGAGTCATAAGCATGTCTGCATAACACCTAAAGTAAGAGCGGCTTGCGATGTTCAGGAAAAAGACCGTAAAACCAGGCATTCTCCCTTCATATCTCCGCCTCTCCAGCGAGTCTCTGGAAGAAAGGGTGAGAAAGGCGGAGGAGATTCTCAGGCAGTGCACACTCTGCCCTCGCGAATGCAGAGTGGACAGGATATCAGGTCGGCTCGGCGTCTGCAGGACAGGCGACAGGCCATTCGTATCGAGCTGGGGGCCGCACTTCGGAGAAGAGAGGCCGCTCATGGGCATACACGGCTCAGGCACCATATTCTTCGGACGCTGCAATCTCCTCTGCGTATTCTGCCAAAACTATACAATCAGCCACCTGGGCGAAGGGGCCGAGATCTCGTTCGAGCGGCTTTCTGAGATGATGCTCGATCTTCAGGCAATGGGCTGCCACAACATTAACCTCGTCACCCCAACGCACCAGATGTCCATGATACTGCGCTCCCTCGCATTGGCGAGGGAGGCCGGCCTCGCCCTCCCCGTGGTCTACAACTGTGGGGGATATGAGTCTCTCGAAGCGATAAAGCTACTCGACGGAGTCATCGACATCTATATGCCGGACTTCAAGTATGCCAACCCTGAGACAGCGCTCAAATACTCCGAGGCAAAGGACTACCCTTATGTTGCGAAGGCCGTCATCAAGGAGATGCACAGGCAGGTGGGAGACTTGGTGATGGACGAGAATGGAATAGCCAGGAGGGGGCTGCTCTTGCGCCATCTCGTACTTCCAGAGGGCCTTGCAGGGACACGGGAGGTCGTGCGCTTCATCGCAGAAGAGATTTCGAAGAATACATATATCAATATCATGGACCAGTATCGGCCGTGCTTCGAGGCATATAGATACCCGCCTCTCGACCGTAGGATCACCACCCGTGAGTTCGAGCAGGCCGTCGAGGCGGCGTTTCAGGCGGGCCTGAGGCGGATCGACGGCATTACTGTCTGAGATACGCCGCCTATGCATCCACCCGGAGCGGTGCGGCAATCGGGGATATATTTTTATTGACTCATAGATGATTGGATTTTATAATCACGCATATTTCATAAAGGGACGATATACGATATATTCGAGCAGGGGCGTGAAGTACGACTTTTTTATGGCTTCATCATCCCTGACTGAGAGTTGATAACAGGAGGACATAATGGGTTTTGAGTATGTGAGACAGATACCCAGGCCGCAGGAGATACTGGCCGAAATGCCGCTTTCTCCGGAGCTCAAGCAGCTCAAAGCGGACAGGGACAGGGAGATAAAGGATATATTCACCGGAAAGAGCGGCAAGATGGTGCTCATTATAGGCCCTTG
This sequence comes from Nitrospirota bacterium, assembly GCA_037444505.1. GTDB lineage: Bacteria > Nitrospirota > UBA9217 > UBA9217 > UBA9217 > JBBIMH01. Next base: position 15,179 of record JBBIMH010000044.1, read on the forward strand.
TTCTGCACACAACGAAGATGCAGTATGCGACTACATATCGAGGCTGGCAAAGGCGCAGGAATCTGTCAAAGACAGGCTCGTCCTCATCCCCAGAATTTATACGAACAAGCCGAGGACTACAGGCATTGGATACAAGGGCATGGCGCACCAACCTGATCTTGATAAGGAGCCGAACATAGTCGAGGGCATACGCGCGATCCGTCGGATGCACATCAGGGCGCTCAGGGAGTCCGGTCTGCCTGCAGCGGACGAGATGCTCTATCCCGAGAACTTTCCTTATCTTGAGGACCTACTTTCGTATGTGGCAATAGGCGCCCGCTCCGTAGAGAACCAGAAGCACAGATTGACCGCGAGCGGCTTCGATGTTCCCGCAGGCATGAAGAACCCGACATCAGGCGACCTCGAAGTGATGCTCAACTCCATCCAGGCCGCCCAGGCGCCGCATGTCTTCAGCTACAACGGCTGGGAGGTGAAGACCAAGGGGAATCCGCTCGCCCATGCCGTGCTGCGCGGTGCAGTAAACCAGTTCGGCCAGGCGATACCAAATTACCACTATGAGGACCTCATCCGTTTTGCAGACATGTACCTGAAGCGCGGTCTCGCCAATCCCGCTGTGATAGTGGACACGAACCATGCGAATTCCGACAAGAAGTACAAAGAGCAGCCGCGCATCGCAATGGAGGTGATGAGGAGCAGGCAGCACTCCGAGCGGATAAGGGGCATAGTAAAGGGTTTCATGATCGAAAGCTTCATAGAAGAAGGCTCCCAGAAACCCTCCGAGGGAGTATATGGAAAGTCCATCACAGATCCATGCCTGGGCTGGAAGGACACCGAGCGGCTCGTGATGGAGCTTGCCGCCGCGGTCTGAAACCTATGCACTACCCCTGCGGCCTCTTCAATGCCGCGGCTACGGCTACAGCGGATGCAGTAAGAGCGGCCGCCATCATAAACGAAGAGGAAAAACCGCCGGTCGTTTCCGCAATGACCCCGCCACGGAAGGCCCGATGATCTGCCCGATACCGAAGATGAAGGTCGCGAACCCGAGGGCGGCATAGGCCTGTCCGGCGCCTACATGCCAGCTCACGGCCGCAATCATGATAGAAGGGATGGACCATGCGGAGATGCCGAAGAAGAATATGGATAGATGGATAAACATCCCCGGCAGATTAGAGGCGGCAAGGAGATGCGCAGCGGTCTGGATGGAGAAGACTGCAACAAGCCCGGCCCTCCTTTCCACTCTGTCGGATAGGGCGCCGAAGACAGGGCCGGAGAATATGCTCAGTAATCCCACCCATGCCCAGAATCCGCCTGCAACACCTTCTGGAAAGCCGCGCTCCTTTATGAGCGAGGTCACGATAAACGTCGTGTAGATTACGTAGGTATATCCGAAGAGAAAGTATATCGCGCCGCGCACGGTCCTGCCGAACCATGAGGTAATAAGCCCCATCATAGGCACGCCCGCTGCACCGCTGCCTATGCCGGTAATGGAATACAGCAGCAGTATATCTGTATGACCTTTTACCCTGCTTACCGCGGCCATGGATGCCGCTATCACAAATAGCGGCGATGACTATCGTCCGCCTGGGACCCATCCTTTCCGCATAGTGGCCTATCGCGAGGACGGAGATGAGATAGCCCATTAAATTCGCCCCGCTTATGAAACCTATCTGCGAATAAGACAGGCCCAAAGACGTCGCCATGGACGGCAGCAGCATGCCGAGGGCGAATCTGCCGACGCCGAGGCACGCAGCTATCACGAGCGTGCCTGCGAATACGATTATCCATGCATAATGAATGCGATTTGAAGAATTTGTATTTGATGACATGATAGATATAATCAGATGGAGGCGGAACCCCCTCGATGGCTCTTCAGCAGAATCTGTGGATGCTCTCCGGTTCCGGCAAAGCGCCAAGTGTATGATATAAGGCGATTTGCAGGTGATCCAATGACCGAAACCCGTATGCTTTTCTCATGGTCAGCTTCGCTTTGAGGTTAAAGCCCTCCACGGCACCTGTTGAAACTTCTCCGT
>JBBIMH010000045.1:0-17020 GCA_037444505.1 Nitrospirota bacterium
CTGGCGCGCCTGAAGGGACTCGAACCCCTGACCCACTGCTTAGAAGGCAGTTGCTCTATCCACCTGAGCTACAGGCGCATTCTTACATTAGCGATACCGAATGCGGAATGAAAAACCTTATCGTCAATGATCCGCATCCATAAATCCGGATCCCGCGCTCCAGTGGTCGGGGCGAGAGGATTTGAACCTCCGACTTTCTGCTCCCAAAGCAGACGCGCTACCGGGCTGCGCCACGCCCCGGAAAAAACAACCGGAACCAGTAACTGCAATTAAACAAACGCTCGATGTCGCTCTCTATCCGCTACAACTCCCCTCGAGCGCCGTCGCAGGCATATAATACTCATACCCCATTTGCTTGTCAAGCTCAATGTAAAAAGACTCCACTTGAAATAATTGATTTTTTATACTATTATTTACATTCATGGAAGAGCGGATTGGCTCTGTGATAAAGTTTTTCGATAATAGCTCCATTGCCGCCATAAAACTGGAGTTCGGCGACTTGGCCGTAGGCGATACGATCAGGATAAAGGGAAACTCCACGGACTTCACCCAGAAGATAGAGGCGATGGAATTCGACCACAAGCCCATCGAAAAGGCGCACAGGGGCCAGTTCGCAGGCATAAAGCTCGTCCAGCAGGCGAAGCCGTTCGATCTCGTGTTCAAAATCTCAGGATAGTCTCGATGCTCTTCTATACATTAAAGCGCCTCCTCTTGATGATACCGATCCTGTTCGGAATCACATTCCTGAGCTTCGGCGTCATGCACCTTGCGCCGGGCGGACCGGCCGAGGCCCAGATGGAGTTCGCTGCAAAGGCGTCTGCAGAGGCCAGGGAGCGGCTGAGAAAGCTCTATGGCGCGGACCAGCCCGTGCACAAGCAATATATCACATGGCTGGGCAAGTTCATGACACTCGATTTCGGAGAGGCCTTTGCCGACGGCCGCAAGGTTAAGGACAAGATACTCGAACGCCTACCTATTACTGTTACGATAAACCTGCTATCGCTGGGCTTGATCCTCTTGATCGCTGTACCGATCGGCATACTCTCCGCAGCGAGACAGTACTCCCTGCTCGATCGTTTCGTGACGATATTCGTATTCTTCGGCTTTTCCACTCCTTCCTTCTGGCTCGGCCTCCTCCTTATATATTTCCTCGGGGTACAGCTCGGCCTGCTTCCCATTTCGGGTATAGAAAGCCTCGATGTGTCTGAATTCACCCGGTGCCAGCGGATTATGGACAGGGCCGAGCATTTGATCCTCCCCGTATTCGTGCTCGCCTTCGGAGGTTTGGCCGGGTTCTCTCGGTATGTACGGAACAATATGCTCGAGGTCCTGCGGCAGGACTATATACGCACTGCAAGGGCAAAAGGCCTTCCAGAGGGTGTAGTCATATACAGACATGCACTACGAAACGCGCTCATGCCTGTAATTACGATACTCGGCATGGCGCTGCCCGGGGTGATAGGCGGAAGCGTTATCATAGAGACCATTTTCGGGATACCAGGCATGGGCAAGCTGTTCTATGACGCGACATTCTCGCGCGACTACAATCTCGCAATGGGCATCCTCGTACCCGGTGCAGTGCTTACCATGCTCGGAAATTTCCTTGCAGATATCGGATATGCCATAGCAGATCCTCGGGTCAGGCTGAAGTGAGACGGACAAGGGTGATGGGGGTAGTACATGGATAGGGACCGCTCGGAAGACAGGCCGACGACGATAACAGGTCTTATACTACGGCGTTTTTCGAGGAACAGGCTTGCTGTGATCGGCGGGATGCTCGTGGCCTCTGTGTTCGTGATCTCCATATTCGCGCCGATTCTGTCTCCGTACGACCCGTCTGAAATTGACGTAAAGAGTATTCTTGAAGGACCGTCTCTTGCTCACCCCTTAGGCACGGACGACCTGGGCAGGGACGTACTGTCCCGCATGATCTGGGGTGCGCGGGTGTCTCTCAGGGTTGGCTTTGCCGCAGTAGGCATCGCAACGCTGATCGGCGTCATCCTCGGCTCCGTTGCAGGCTTCTACGGAGGCATGATGGATACCATCGTGATGAGGGCTGTCGACATCATGCTGAGCATACCAACTATATTCCTCATCTTGGCCATGATAGCCATTCTGGAGCCGAGCATATGGAACATCATGATTGCCATAGGTCTTACAAGCTGGATGGAGCCTGCAAGACTGATCAGGGCGGAATTCATCTCTTTGAAGGAGCGTGAGTTCGTAGTCGCAGCCAAGGCCGTCGGCGCGTCAGATGCTAGGATAATCCTGAGGCATATCCTGCCCAACGGCATCTCGCCTATACTCGTCTCTGCAACAATGGGCATCGGAGGCGCGATACTTATCGAATCAGGCCTGAGCTTTCTGGGGCTCGGGGTCCAGCCTCCAACACCATCCTGGGGAAGCCTGCTCTCTGCTGGAAAGGACAATATAGAAATCGCCTGGTGGCTTTCTCTCTTTCCAGGGCTTGCAATACTCATAACTGTGCTCGGCTACAATCTCCTTGGAGAGGGTATCAGAGACGCCCTCGACCCCAGGCTTGCAGAATAGCCGTCCTTTCACTGATTTTTTATACAACTATCGCCGCAACCCCAAAAAAATATGCTACAATAGTTGCCATGACTCCTGAGGTCGTATTGACCGTTATTTTATGACGGATTTCGGTCATTATTCGTCTACGCAGTTTCGCAGAAATGCAATGAAGAGTCGGACGTATAGATCAGCTTTTTTGTCTTCATAAAGGAGGTATTTCAGAATTATCCGGCCTCATATCGCGGAGGGCCAATTGAAGCCGAAGAACCACTTAGGAGGGAGAAATACGGCAAATAGCCAGAACGACGCAAGAAGCAGCCGGCAGAAGGCCTTTTTGCCCGAAAAGGACTTGGAATGGATCCTGACAAAGCTAATCAAGCCGCTGCTTCATGCCGCAGGTCTGGAATACGGTGCGCTGCTAAAAGTCAAAGAGGCCCGGGGCGTTTTTTCACTATATGGATTGTCCATCAAGAAGGACGAGCCTGCTGCTCTTTTCGACTTCTCCCTCGAGGATAAAACAGGTCCTCTGGCCCGGTCGATCATGAGCCGTTCGCCTATATTTCTACCTTATGCAGCTCCTCTGACCTCTCACTACGGTGATTCTCTCCCTCATTTCTTCGCCCAGGGATCCGTCGCGTTAATCCCCATAGTTTCCGAAGACAGGGTATATGCTGTTTTTGTGGCAGGCAGGGTCCTCCCGAGCGACGTGTCGATACATGAACAGACACTTCTCACGGCTGTTTCTGAAATCATTTCTTTTCACGTATCCAATCTGCTTCTCAAAGAGGGGCTTTCAGCGCCGAAGGAGCATGCAAGCAGTACGGAAATGCTGCACCCCGACATGGATAAGCTTGCGGCAATTGGAAATCTCGTTGCAGAAGCCGCCAAGAACCTGAACAAGCCGCTATCTTGCATTGCAGCATATATAGATACGCTCAAGAGCAACATTTCGCCTACCAGCGATGTGTATGATACCCTCGAACGGATAAGCAGAGAGTCGGAGCGTGCAAGAAGGATCGCATCCAGCCTTAGTGCGCTTTCCGCATGGTGCGGGCGGCCGAAAGACACTGGGCCGCCTCCATATCACCCGGCCACAGGCAAACCTATAAAGATACTCATAGTGGATGATGAACTGGCCATACAGGAATCCATGAGGGAGGTGCTCAAAAGGAAGAAATTCGTCGTCGATACCGTCGGCACAGCCGCGGACGCATTCCTGCTGATACCCAAGGAAGGCTATGACATAGTCATCTGTGATGCAAGGCTGCCTGATATGTCAACGGAAGAACTTCTCAAAAATATCAATAAGGCCGAGGGACTCCTCCGTAGGACTATATTGATGTCAGGCGATACCGCGAACGAAACCATCAACAATTTCTTCCAGAACAATCCCGTGCACTATCTCACGAAACCTTTTCATCCAGCTGATCTGCTCGCAATGATAGACAAGATAATATCTGGAGAGCAGGACGCTCAATCCAATACAGCCGTCGCTTAACAGAGACAACAACCTCCGCTGATCGGACCTCATTTGCCCTTCCATAGAACCCGCCTTCGGTGGTATATTATTCATAATCCAATCGTAAAAAGTCTCTGCCCAGTACCGAGGGAGAGGGGCTGAATGACATCTGCTACCATTCCCTCATCTGGATAAGACGATAGAAACTCGGAACAACCTAATAATCAATAAGGAGCCGCCATTGCAAAAGCCGCCATCCCTATCCTATCGAAACAATCGTTATCTCACCTCACCCCGCAGGGTCCCGTTAATAAAGAAGCTATTTCCGTCCATTGTGTTCTATAAGGACGTCCTGTGCATCGTTCTCTGGGCAAGCCGCCGGGCGAAAAAGGGCGGATACAGCGACTCAGACTGGTGTCGCAGCAGCCTCGACACGATAAGAAGCCTCGAGGCCGTCGGCGCTGTGTTCCATATCTCCGGCATAGAGCATCTGCGCAAGATCGACACCCCTTGCGTGTTCATCGGGAATCATATGAGCACTCTCGAGACATTCGCGCTGCCGGCCATCATCAGGCCCTTCATGCCTGTCACATTCGTGGTGAAGGAGGGCCTCGTGGAGTACCCTGTCTTCAGGCATATCATGCTCTCTCGGGACCCCGTAGTGGTGAGACGAACGAACCCTAGAGAGGACCTCAAGGTCGTGCTCGAAGGCGGTGAGGAGCGGCTGAAAAGAGGCGTATCCATAGTGATATTTCCGCAGCAGCCCAGGGGAGGTGCGCGATCCGTCGTCTTCGATCCGACTGCATTTAATACAATGGGCATAAAGCTTGCGAAGAGGGCCGGTGTGCCTGTCGTGCCGTTTGCAGTAAAAACCGATGCCTGGGGAAACGGCAAATGGCTCAAGGACTTCGGCAAGATAGATCCGACGAAGAATGTGCATATCGCCTTCGGCGGTCCGCTCAGGATCAAAGACAGGGGGGTCGAAGAGCACCAGGCGGTGATCGACTTCATCATGGAAAGGCTCCTCGAATGGGGCGGAAAGTGCATCACCGGCCGGGCCGCAAGCTGACCCGCCCGGCATTTTTCTTGTTGATTCTGTATCGGCTGACCGCCTTTATATGCGAGCCATATTTTCTCGAGAAGTGATGAGAGCCGTCCCCTTGCGCAACGAAGTACAGGTAGTCCACCTGCTCTGGATACAGCGCTGCAAGTATAGAGCCCTGGCCTGGATTGGCTATAGGCCCGGGCGGCAGGCCCCTGTGAAGGTATGTGTTGTACGGAGACTTCCTTTTCAAGTCCTCCTTTGTAACATTCGTTACCCAGGCCTTTTTACCATATACCGCCGTCGGATCCGCCTGCAGCTTCATACCTATCTTGAGGCGGTTGTGATATACAGCGGAAATCAACTTTCTCTCAGACGGAAGCTTTGCCTCTTTCTCTATAATAGAGGCGAGCGTGATTATCTGGTGCTCTGTAAAGCCCAGAGCTTGTGCTCGTGAGCGATAACTGTCGTCGAACACAGACCTGTATCTCTGGACCATGCGCCTTGCGATACCCTCGAGCGTAATGCCCTTCGGAAGATAATAAGTATCCGGAAATAGATAACCCTCTAAACTGTCGGCCTCGATGCCTAAGCCCCTCACGAAATCCCTGCTCTTCGCGAGTCTTATGAACTGCTGCGGGTCTTTGAGCAAGGGCGTCTGCGCGAGCACATACCCGATCTGATAGATATTGTAGCCCTCAGGCACGACCACCTGATATTCTATTATCCTCCCCTCTGCCAGTGCGTCCAGCACCTCCCACATGCTCATGTGGCTGCTGAGGCCGTAGAAGCCGGGCCTCACCTTTCTGGTGATGCCCTTGAGCCTACCCAATATGTCGAAGTATCCCCTGTATCGGATGATGCCTTCCCTGTGCAGAAGGGCTGTGATCGCCTTGAAGCTCATTCCCTCGGCAACCTCCACCTCTTTCCATACCTTTTCCCGCGTAGGCGGAACAAAGAGGGCGATGTAGAAGTGTATCACGACTATGAGCGCCAGCGTCGCGATCGAAAACGACAACCATGGGTGTCTCTTCACCCACCTTTTTACGCCCTTCCATTTTTTATAGAGCGCCTCTATCTTCTTGTTGGCCATCACCTTCATATCCTGATCCTTTTAAAGCTCTTTGAGCAGCCTGTCGATTTCGATGCCTAATCTTGATGAACTCGTAAAAAAGTCCCATTTCACCGCAGAGGCCGCCGAGATCGCCAAAAAATGCTCTGAATTAAAACGCATTTTTTCTGCGTGCTCGGCGGTAAGGTTGACTTCTTATGATGCCATCAATCTTGTCTCTTATAATTGCCCCGACCTGAGTATGCCGATTAGTATCCATACCCCGAACAGTGCTGCGATGACATATCCGACCAGTCCCAAGACAGGCATGCCGAACAACCGCTCGCCCTGGCCGGAATGAATGACAATGGAGGATGCGACTATGATCGCCGCCGTTATTATACTGAAGGACAGTCTGTTGCTCGATTTGTCTATGTCGCGTATAAAGCGGCCGATTTCCTCATGTCTGAGCTTCACCTGCACATCTCCGCGCAGAAATTTCCTGAGGCCGATGCGGGCCTGCCTCGGCATGGCCAGGATCGCGCCGACGGCATCCTCCACACCCTTGCCTGCCGAGCGCAATGACCTGATCACGTCCCTGCGTCTTCTGATCAGTCTTTCTACATACGGCCTCGCGACCTCTACATAGTCGAAGTCAGGGTATATCCGGCGTAGCAACCCCTCCAGCGTCAGCAGGGTCTTGTCCACAAGATACAGATTCTTGGGGAGCTTAAGCCTGTGCCTCCGCATGATCCGCGTCACACTCTCCACATATGAGCCGAAATCCACCTGTCCGGCTGTCATACTGTAGTATGGATCCAGGAGCTCCGCCACCTCCTCCACGAGCTCTTTCTGAAGCTGCTCGACATCTGCGGTCTCTTCCGGCACCCAGCCTATGTCCACATACGCTTGTACAAGCCCTGCAAAGTCCCTGCGCGCAAGCGAAACGAATATCTGCGCGAAATACTCCATGTTCTCTTCGGACACCCTGCCCATGATGCCGAAATCGACCAGCCCTATTCTTCCGTCCTTCAGGACGAAGATGTTCCCGGGATGCGGGTCCGCATGAAAGAACCCATCCTGAAACACCATCTGAAAGTATGCTGCAGCACCCTTTCTCGTAATCTCGGACCTGTCGAACCCTGCTTTATCTATCTGCTCGATATCGTCTATGCGGATCCCCTCGAGCCTCTCGAGCACCAGCACGCGTCTCGTAGTAAGAGAGGGAAATACCTCCGGCACATAGAGAACAGCGCTGTCTCTAAAGTTCTTCCTAAGCCGTGCCGCATTCGCAGCCTCTACGACGAAGTCGAGCTCTCGGTTTATGGTCTTTCCGAATTCCTCTACAATGCCGCTCGGATTGTAGACAGCGAGATCCGGCGCATACGTCTCCGCGAGTTCGGCGATGACCTCGAGTATGCTTATATCCCGTCTTATTATCTTCTCGATGTTGGGCCTCTGAACCTTTATGATGACGTCTCTGCCGTCGAAGAGTCTTGCGCGATGTATCTGGGCTATGGACGCCGCCGCCATGGGGTGAGGGTCTATCTCTGCGAAAAAAGCGGATGCAGGGCCGCCGAGTTCCTGCTCTATTATCTTTCGTACCTCTGAGAATGGAAATGGAGATACCGAGTCGGTGAGCTTGGAGAGTTCCCGCGCATACTCCAGAGGAATGAGGTCCGGCCTGCAGGCGAGGAGCTGGCCGAGCTTTATGAATGACGGGCCGAGCTCCTCGAACAAGATACGCATACGCTCTGGAGCGGAATACCTGCGCTCAAGCGGTACATACCGTCTGAACGGCGCCAGACGTCTGGTAAAAGATATAAACCGATCGAGTCCCAGTTGCTCGACCAGCCGGCCGAACCCGTGCCGGGACGCGACCATGATGATCTGACGGATCCGGGGGATGTCCCGATAGTGTCTTCTCCAGAAACCAAGAAGAGACATTCCTGCATGCGGGCCTGACTACTCCCCGCCTTCCCCTTCCCCGGCGCCCTCGAGTTTTCTGAGGCGGGCGGAGATGTTCTGGACCTTCTTCTCCAGCCTCTCTATATCGTCTCTGGTGGGGATGTGAAGCCTCTCGAAGGCGCTCGCCACCGCATCCTTTATCCTCTTGTCTATGTCCTTTGTGCTCTCCTCCGCCTTCTGCGCCCATTCCTTTACAAGGGAGGCGGCCTCTCCCTTCGAAAGCTCTCCCGCCTTTACCAGCTCGTCAATGAACTCCTTCACCTTCTCCTGGGCGCCCAGGCCTGCAAGCATCGTCTTCTTGAGAATCTCCGAAAGCGTCATGGCATCCTCCCTTCTGAGTCAGTCCTTGACCGAAACCTTGGCAGCCAACCTTTCTATTATAGTATACAGCCTGTCAAGCGCCGCGTCCAGCTTCGCTGGGTCTTTTCCCCCGGACTGCGCAAGGTCGGGCTTGCCTCCACCTGTAGCGCCGAGTACGCCCGCCATGTCCTTTATGATCTGTCCTGCATGGTACCTGTCTATAAGGTCCTTCGAGACCATGACTATGAGGTTCACCTTCTCATCCTTTACAGAGCCAAGGGCGATGACAGAGCTGCCCAGCCTGTCCCTCAGCTTGTCTCCGAAGGCGCGTAGATCCTTTGCGTCCATACCGTCCACACGCTTTGCAAGAGTCTTTACACCTTCAATCACCCTCACATCTCCAGCCAAGTCTGCCGCCTGCGACGTCTGAAGCATCTGTTTCAGACGCTCCACTTCTTTCTCGAGCGCCTTTGCCTGGCCGAGCATCTTTTCGACACGCTGCACCGCCTCGAAGTCCGGGGCCTTGAGCATCTCTGCAATCTCAGCGAGATCCTGCCCCTGTCGCTTCACGGCTGCATATGCCCTGCGGCCTGCGACCGCCTCTATCCTCCTAACACCCGCAGCCACCCCTGATTCCGAAAGTATCTTGAACAGACCTATGTCTCCGCTCGCCTTCGCATGCGTGCCGCCGCAGAGCTCCCGACTCACGTCCCTCACAGTGACCACCCTTACCATATCTCCGTATTTCTCATCGAAGAGCGCCATGGCGCCGGTGTTCATCGCCTCTTCTAGGCTCATCACCCTAGTCTCGACCGGATGATTCTCTATAATGCGCTCGTTCACGATCTCCTCTATTCTTTCCTTTTCGCGGCGGGAAAGGGGGGCATAGTGGGTGAAATCGAACCTGAGCCTGTCCGGTGCAACAAGAGAGCCCGCCTGCTTCACGTGCTCTCCGAGCACGGACCTCAGAGTGGCATGGAGGATATGGGTTACCGTATGGTGACGCATGGTGTCCATCCTGACTTCGCTGTCAACCCTGGCGAGCACCGCGTCACCCCTCTTGAACGAGCCCTTTTTCACCAACCCCTTATGTATGACGAGATCTTCCAGTGGCTTTACCGTATCCATAACCGAGAACTTGGAAAACTCTCCGAGTATCTCGCCCTTGTCTCCGACCTGGCCGCCCGACTCTGCATAGAAAGGGGTACGGTCGAGTATGATCTCTACTTTCTCTCCCTCATGCGCCTCGCCGACTATGGCATCGTCCTTGATGATCGCGATAATCTCCGCGCTGTCTTCCAGGGTATCGTATCCGGTGAACACGGTCTTCGGCAGCTTCGCTGTTGCGTCCTTATATACAGGCTTGACCTTTTCCGATCCGCTGCCGACCCATGCGGCGCGCGCCTTCGAACGCTGCTCTTCCATGGCCCTGCGGTATCCCTCTTCGTCGAGTATGAGGCCAGTATCCCTGGCCATGTCAGAAACGAGGTCGAGCGGAAACCCATAGGTGTCATAGAGCCTAAACAGCACATCCCCAGGTATGATGTTCGAGCCCGCCGCCTTGAGCCTCGCTGTGGTCTCGTTGAGGAGCGCAAGTCCAGAGTCGAGCGTAGCCGCGAACCTCTCCTCCTCGATCAGCACGACCTTAGCAACGTGTTCCCTGTTGTCCGCGATTTCGGGATAGGCATCGCGCATCTCATCCGCGACAACGCCCGTAAGCCTATAGAGAAAGGGTTTTTCTATGCCGATGAGCCTGCCGTATCGGCCCGCCCTTCTGATGACGCGGCGAAGGACATATCCCCTGCCCTCGTTAGACGGAAGCACACCATCGGAGACGAGAAAGGTCATAGCCCTCAGATGGTCTGCAATCACCTGATATGCGATATCTGTCTGTCTGTCGTGACCATAGGAAGCGCCCGCAATGGATGCGATCTGCTTGATTATCGGCTGGAACAGATCCGTGGCGAAGTTACTGTGCACGCCCTGCACCACTGCAGAGAGCCTTTCGAGCCCCATGCCGGTATCTATGCTCGGCCTGGGAAGCGGGGTGAGCCTGCCCGACTCGTCCCTGTTGTACTGCATGAACACAAGGTTCCATATCTCGAGATACCGGTCGCAGTCGCACCCCACCGAACACCCCGCTTTTCCGCAGGAGACCTCCAGCCCTTGGTCGATGATAATCTCGGAGCATGGGCCGCATGGCCCTGTGTCGCCCATCGACCAGAAGTTGTCCTTCTCTCCCATTCGAACGATGCGCTCGACAGGCATGTTTACGATCTTGCGCCAGAGGTCGAACGCCTCGTCGTCGTCCTTGTACACAGTGGCCCACAGCCTGTCTTTCGGTAGCCCCACCACCTCTGTCAGGAACTCCCAGGCATATGCAATGGCATCCTTCTTGAAATAGTCGCCGAATGAAAAGTTGCCCAGCATTTCGAAGAAAGTATGGTGCCTAGCTGTATGTCCTACATTCTCGAGGTCATTGTGCTTTCCGCCGGCACGCATGCACTTCTGGCTCGTAACCGCGCGTGTATAGTCCCTCTTCTCCTCTCCGAGGAATACACCCTTGAACTGCACCATCCCCGCATTAGTAAACAACAGAGAGGGGTCGTTCCTCGGCACGAGCGAAGAGCTCGGCACTATCTTGTGGCCACGCTCTGCAAAATAATTGAGAAATAGTTTCCTGATCTCGCCTGACTTCAACATCGACTCCTTGATACCCTGGATTGAGATTTACATCGGACCGCAACGTATGCGCCTGCCCGGGATATTCTTACGAGCCGCACATCACTACTTGTCCCCAAACCTTTCTATCTTGAACTCGCTCCCGCCTGTCTGGGGTTTCCATTCCCTGGGCTCGTTTTGGGGCTTAGACGCCCCTGCACCCGGCTTGTGCACTGCGCGTCTGCGCTCGTCCTCCTCTAGCGTGAGGTCGCTCGTCGACTGGATGCCTTTGACCTTGAGGATGAAATCATCCGGATTGCTCGCATTCATGAGCGCATCTTCATATGTTATGAGCCCCTTCTTGTAAAGACCGAGGATGGACTGGTCGAAGGTCTGCATGCCGTAATGGAGCTGGCTGGATGCAATTATATTGGGTATCTGGCGGGTCTTGTTCTCGTCAACGATCGCCTCCCGCACCGTAAGGGTGCCTATGAGCACCTCTACAGCAGGCACGCGGCCTTTGCCGTCCGCACGCGCCACCAGCCTCTGGGAGACAATGCCCTTTATGACGGATGCGAGCTGCATGCGCACCTGCTTCTGCTGATACGGCGGGAAGACGGTGATGATGCGGTTGATTGTTTCGGCTGCATCCACTGTATGGAGGGTGGATAGTACGAGATGTCCGGTCTCAGCCGCCGTGATAGCGGTGGATATGGTCTCGAAGTCGCGCATCTCGCCCACCAGTATTACATCCGGGTCCTGCCTCAAGGCGCTCCTCAATGCATCTCCGAATGTGAACGTGTCGGTGCCTATCTCCCTTTGGTTCACAATGCTCTTCTTGTCCCTGTGCAAAAACTCTATGGGGTCCTCTATGGTGATGATATGCGCGGTCCTTGTTGTGTTTATGTAGTCTATCATGGCCGCGAGCGTGGTCGATTTTCCGCTGCCGGTCGTACCCGTAACGAGTATCAGGCCGCGCTGCTCAGTGGCGATCTTGGTGAGCACCTCTGGGAGCATGAGCTCCTCGAAGTTCAGTATCTTCGCTGGAACGGAGCGGAATACCATGCCCACACTGCCGCGCTGCTGGAACACGTTCACGCGGAAGCGTCCCAGTCCGGGCACGCCGTAGGCCATATCGAGTTCGTTCTTCTCCTTGAACTTCGCCTTCTGCGCCGCATTCATGATCCCGAAGGCGATGCCGAGCGTATCCTCCTGTGTAAGTCTCTTTTCAGTCTCGATGGGCACAAGCTTTCCGTCGATTCTGATGATCGGCGGCACACCGACCTTAAGATGTAGGTCTGACGCCCTGCGCTCGAAAGTGATCTTCAATAATTCATTGAGATTCATCTATGCCTCCACGTGCCTCTCCGCCTTCTGACCGCGAGATCCCTTGGAAGATCTCTCTGAAGCACTCTGCTGCTCCTTCTCTTTTTGAGCGGCTGTTTCCGCCTGGCCCGAGGCCTGCAACCCGAGGCCGTATGCCTGCCGCACCTTCTGCTCTATCTCGAAAGCCGTGTCAGGATGCTCCAGAAGATACTGCTTCACATTCTCCCTGCCCTGGCCTATGCGTGTTCCGTTATAAGAAAACCACGCCCCGCTCTTCTCGATGATATTTTTCTCCACGCCGAGGTCTATTATCTCCCCGACCTTGGATATGCCTTCATTGAACATTATATCAAACTCTGCGGAGCGGAATGGCGGCGCAATCTTGTTTTTCACGACCTTCACCTTCACCCTTCCGCCTATCACGTCCTCGCCTTCTTTGATGGAATTGGTCTTGCGGATATCGAGCCGCACAGAGGCATAGAACTTGAGCGCGTTGCCGCCTGTGGTCGTCTCGGGATTCCCGAACATCACGCCTATCTTCATGCGTATCTGATTGATGAAGATGAGCGTGGTGGCGGACTTGCTGATGGCGCCCGTCAGCTTTCTCAGGGCCTGGCTCATGAGCCTTGCCTGAAGACCCATGTGCGCATCGCCCATCTCGCCTTCTATCTCAGCCCTGGGTGTGAGCGCGGCCACGGAATCGACTACAATCACGTCCACTGCGCCGCTCCTTATAAGTGTCTCTGTAATCTCGAGCGCCTGCTCGCCTGTATCGGGCTGGGAGATGAGCAGGTCATCCGTCTTAACGCCGAGTCTCCTGGCATATGCGACATCGAGTGCATGCTCCGCATCGATAAACGCAGCCTGTCCGCCGGCCTTCTGGGCCTCTGCGATGATATGCAGCGCCAGGGTGGTCTTGCCCGAGGACTCGGGGCCGAATATTTCTATGATCCTCCCTCGCGGAACCCCGCCTGCTCCGAGAGCGATGTCTAGACCGAGAGAGCCTGTCGAGATCGCAGGGATGTTCGCCGGACCCTCATCCTTTCCAAGACGCATGATCGCGCCCTTACCGAACTGCTTCTCTATCTGCCCTACAGCAAGCTCAAGCGCCTTCAACCTTTCCTTATCGCCCATGGTTTTGCTCCTTTCTGGATATCTGCGTGAATGATCCGATCATATATAACGCCTGTCATCAGGACATCCCTGTATAATAAGCCTCTGCGGCCCCGACGGCCCGATGCCAATAGATCCATGCCCTATGCTGCCTGCCCTCTATTTCAGATACACCCTCCCGAGCTCGGTATATACGGCGCCAGTCCTTCTGAGCTCGCTCTTCATTAGACTCACCCCATCAACATATATCGCGCCCAGACTGATGTCCTTCAACGCCTCGAGCGAGCTGAGCCACGCATCACGAGAAGCAATGCGCCTTATCCTCCCCAGCGTGAGGTGCGGCGTAAAACCCCTCTTTTCTCTCTCGAAGCCAAGCCTCGACATAGCATCTTCGACAGACGACTGAAGGAACTTGAGTATATCTACATCGCCCCCAACACCGAGCCAGACAACACGCGCGGTCATAGGATTCGGGAATGCCCCTATACCGGCCACATCTATCCTGAAAGGTCTCAACCCTGTTGCAGCGGCCTCGACAGCGCTCAATATCTCCTTTACGCGGGACTCATCCACCTCTCCCAGGAATTTAAGCGTAAGATGTACACCTTCCGGCCTTGTCCATGATGCACTCACCCCGCTCTTTTTTATCTCAGCCTGAACCCTGGAAATCTCCTGTTTCATGCCGTCAGGCAGCTCTATGGCAACAAAAGTACGCATAATTAGGCTCATCGCGTATAATGGTGCAAATTAGATGAAGCCCGGCAGGACATGCCTCCATGACTTTCAGAACGCGATGGATATTATATCGTGTATTGTGAATATATAACCCTTAACCTCATGGATTAGCGCAATTTTTGTTATGCTGATTTTTGCCTAAGATATCGCTCTAAAAGTCATTCCAGCACACCCTGCCAGGCTGCACCAAAAAACTTGATGAGCCCATAATTTTCAGCAGGCTTACTACAGGAATAACCCCTCCACCACCTACTTTATCAAGTACCTTCTCACCATATCCAATGCCGCCTGCGAGGCCTTCATGCGTATCTGGCCTCTATCACCCAGGAATCTGTGCTCCTCTACCTTAGCGCCTTCCGACGAGGCGAGCGCCATGAACACGAGCCCAACCGGCTTCTTCGCACTGCCGCCGGTAGGGCCTGCGATCCCTGTTACAGAAAGACCTAAGTCGGTCTTTACTGTGTTTCTTATGCCTTGGGCCATGGCAGCAGCAACCTCCCGGCTCACAGCACCGTGCTTTTCGAGCAGTTCATCCGGCACATGGAGCATCTCCACCTTTGCCCTGTTGCTGTAGACGACTGCAGCGGACATGAAATAACCTGAGCTGCCGGAGACATCAGTAAGCCTCTTGGAGATAAGCCCGCCTGTGCAGGACTCTGCAACAGCTATCGTGAGCCGCCGCTGCTTAAGAAGGACTCCGACAATCTCCTCCATAGTCTGGCTGTCCACGCCATACACGGCGTCCTTCAGCCTTTCCCTGATCTCAGACTCGGTCTTCTCGATAAGGGCCTCAGCGGCCTCCTGATTTGGCTCGCTCGATACGATCCGCACATCTACACCGGTTTCCTTCGCAGTAAGCCCGATGACCGGCCTTTTTTTCTTTACAACGGCGCTCAAGGCCTCGTTCACTGCGGACTCCGGCATCCCGAATGTCCGGAGCACCCTTTTTCTGATGAACAGCTTGCCGCCGAACCGCTCGGCGAGGACAGGCCTAAGCCCTTCGCTGAACATCGCCTCCATCTCCTGAGACACACCAGGAAGCACAGCGATGAGCCTGCCTCCCTCTTCCAAAAAAAAGCCGGGTGCAGTGCCTACGGGGTTCAGCAGAAGTCTGCTTCCGACAGGGACGAGGGCCTGGCGGTCATTAGTGCTCGCATACTCTCTGCCGGCAAGCCTGCCCTTGATTGCGCTAAGCGCATCCTCGCTCAATATGAGTCTGCGCTTCGTCACCTTGGCAAGGACCTTCCTCGTCACATCATCCTCCGTAGGGCCTATTCCGCCTGTAATCAGGATAACCTCTGCCCGCTGGAGCGCCTGCCGGAGCGCCGCCTCGATGTCCCTCTCGTTGTCGCCCACCACCGTCTTGAAGGCGGTCTCGATTCCTATGAGCAGAAGCTCCTCAGCAAGAAAGATGGAATTCGTCTCCACGACTCCACCCGACAGCAGCTCACTGCCTGTTGCTATTATTTCCGCACGCATGACGCTCCTTACGCATATTGCACGACGCATGATAAATGATGGATAACGGATGACTGATGATCGCTCGCCCGTCTATCAGACATCCACCATCCTGATGTCCTATATAACACCATCATATCCCCGTGAAGAGCCGGATTGTTTGAAGCACGATATTGGCATATACCCCCGCACCGATGTCATCGAGCATTACACCGAGCCCGCCATGCATCTGCTGAAGCCTATGCAGCGGAAACGGCTTCCATATGTCAAAGAGCCTGAACAAGACGAATCCGGCCATGACATATTCCCATTCCGGCTTGAGCAGGAACATAGTGATGAAAAATCCTGCGATCTCGTCGATTACGATTGAGGGGTGATCCTTCTTCCCCAACAACTCCTCCGCCCTGTCAGCAGCCCACACGCCGACAGCGACTATAACGAGAACGACGGATGCATATACCGGCCACGACAACCCGCTCGCGGCCATGTATAAGGGTACTGCTGCGAGACTGCCCGCTGTCCCTGGCGCGAACGGCGATCTGCCGGAGAAGCCGCCCTGCGCGAAGAAAAGGATGAGCGCACGTCTTGCCCTGCCCGACTGCCTCTGCTCTGAAAGACTTTGCATTGTAGCATCTCCTATGCTGTACAGTCAATGGAAATTGGGGCGGACTATTTCAATAGTTCGTAGACCCAGACCGCGCCGTCCTTGCGCGACTCCTCGATGCGCCTCACAAGACGCTTTTTATAGAGATTCAGAAGCCTCGTACCGCTCGTATTCGTCTCGATCTTCCTGGCCTCGGCGAGCTCCTTGGATGTGGTCTTCTTCTTTTTAGCGACAAAATCGAGTGTGTCCTTGAGATAGTTATTGAGGTTCCCGAGTAGGACGATTTCTCCGCCGCGCATCTCGGCCATGACAGCCAGGTCCTTTCTCTCCAAGGCCACCTCTATGTTCTCCCTCTGGTTCTCATTTAGGCCGGTGAGCATTATATACCGCTCGCCGTACTCGCCGGAGACGAGCCTGGAGATGAGTTTGGCGATGATTTCATCCGCGCAGGAATAGTCGATGATGCCGATTTTAGAGAAATCAAGGCCGACCACCGCGCCCTCAGGCTCCCTCGTCAGATTCCGCTCTATCCGCTGCCGTATCCTCTCCCCCGACGGCCGCGTGACGAGGTCCTTCGACCCGTTCCCAAGCTCTTTTTTTAAGTAGATATAGAGGTCGTACCTATTCATTTTGCAATCTTTCAATCTCTCGTTTTATTTCTTCAATGACCTCAGGGTTATGAATGATTTTCTTCTTGTCCTGTTTTATCGAGATGACTAGAGTTTAGAGCGTGCCGAAGCACATCATCATATCGATGGTGGTTTCAGCATT
>JBBIMH010000046.1:0-14636 GCA_037444505.1 Nitrospirota bacterium
TACAAGCAGTAACAATAGGAAATGCCTGCCAGGCGGTGACACAATTCTTTTGACAGACGATACAAATCATTTTATAATCTAAACCCATGAGAAAAAAAGTCGGTGTCATCGGTGCCGGTGCGTGGGGTACTGCACTTGCCGTCATGCTCGCCTCGAAGGGACTGGATGTCTCTCTATGGATGTACGAAAAAGACCTGGCCGAGGAGACCGCCCGCACCAGGGAGAACAGGGTGTATCTCCCCGGCTTCAGCATCCCTCCTTCCATCCTGGTGACATCGGACATGGAGACGGCTGTTCGAGAAAGGACATTTCTGATCTCTGTAGTGCCTTCCCATACCCTGCGATCGGTGGCGAGCCAGTATGCCTCTTTTCTATCCGATGACGCTATCATCGCCAGCGCATCGAAAGGCATAGAGAACGAGACGTTGATGCTTTTGTCGGAAGTGCTCAAAGACATCCTGCCTCCGAAATTCCATAATCGCCTCTCATTCCTCTCCGGTCCGAGCTTCGCGAAAGAGGTGGCGCTCAAGATGCCTACGGCAGTTGCGCTGGCAGTCTATGACAAAGCCATAGGCAGGCTCAGCCAGGAAATATTGAGC
The DNA here is from genome assembly GCA_037444505.1 of Nitrospirota bacterium. Taxonomy (GTDB): domain Bacteria; phylum Nitrospirota; class UBA9217; order UBA9217; family UBA9217; genus JBBIMH01. Next base: position 600 of record JBBIMH010000046.1, read on the forward strand.
ACGCCTTATTTTAGGGTATATACCAATACGGATGTGACAGGCGTGGAGCTTGGAGGCGCGCTGAAGAATGTCATCGCCATTGCGGCAGGAGTGACAGAAGGGCTGGGATTCGGGCATAACACCATGGCCGCGCTCATCACGCGGGGGCTCGCAGAGATGGCACGGCTCGGAGCTGCTATGGGCGCGAACCCTGCCACATTCTCCGGCCTCGCAGGAATGGGTGACCTCATCCTCACCTGCACAGGCGGCCTGTCCCGAAATAGAACACTCGGGGTCAGGATCGGCAAAGGCGAGCGGCTCGCAGATATACTGGCAGGAGCCAAGACCGTTGCCGAAGGGGTCAAGACGACAAAGGCCGCCAGGGAGCTCGCGCGTAAACACAAAGTGGAGATGCCCATAGTCGAAGAGGTATATAGGATCCTTTACGAAGACAAGGACCCGAGACAGGCCGTTAGCGACCTGATGAACAGGGGGCTCAAAGAAGAATAGACTGCCCTCAAATCATCGATTGGAGGAAACCATGAAGCAGCTTACCTTCATAGTCCTGGTGTTCTTCTTTATTGCGGTCATGCGCATAGACTCACATGCCGAAGTAAAGGTCATAGAATCCGAAGGCATTTATCTTATGGGCGACAACGACAGCAAGGTGGATGCGAGACGCATTGCGATACAGGAGGCGAAACGAAAAGCCATAGAGTCCGCCGGAACATTCATCGCGAGCCTCACCGAGATCAAGAGTTTCGAGCTCACTAAGGACGAGATCACAGCCTATACCGCCGGAGTGATAGAGTCAGAGGTCGTTTCGGAAGAAATGCGGGGTACCGCCGCAAGACCGGAGATATATATCAAACTGAGATGCAAAATAGATACAGATGTGCTCATGGACCAGATAAACAGTTATAGAGAAAACAGAGAACTCCAACAACAACTCGAAGAGTCCGTCAGACAGAGCGAAGCGCTCAGAAAAGAGCGGGACGAATTGTTGAGGCAGCTTGCCGAAGAAAAGGACAAGTCGAGGGCCGAAGAGACGAGGAAGAGGCTCGATGCCGTCCTCGCAAATCAGGAGAGCATAGACGATACGAACAGGATGTGGACCGGTCTCTCACCGCGCATAGGAGGCGCCTGGGTTCGGAAGGACACCCCGCCACCCGACGCGACCGAAATGGACAGGGCCTTTAAAGTCCTAGAAAACGCAGTAAGGATAAATCCAGAAAATATGCGGGCCAGGCTTCTCCTCGCCTCCATATACAAGCAAAGAAACGATCCTGAATCCGCGGAGCGGGAGCTTCGCCACATACTGAGTCGCGACCCATCGAACATATACTTCCGATTACAATTGGGAGAGCTATTGAAAGACCAGAGAAGATTCAAGGATGCGCTCAGGGAATTCCAATTTGTAGAACAGATGCAGCCAGATGAACCGCGCATGCTGTTTATGACCGGCATGACATTCAGGGCTCTAAGAAATTGCCGCATGACTGTAGATTATCTCAAGCGATTCATGGACTCGACCAGAGGGATAAATAGACCGCAGCTCGCAATACTGAAACAGCGGGCTGTTGAAGTGCTCAAGGAGTGCGGCGGCAGGCGGCATCTGCCCGAAAGAGTCCGCCAAAAGCAGCCTGGGCCCACCAGATAGACAGGCGTATACAGCGGCCATGGACAAGGCTTTATTGACGAAACTTTTGAAAGACGTACAGGCCGGCAGGACGGATATAGAGACGGCCCTCGACCGCCTCCGGATGATGCCTTTCGAGGATGCGGTCTATGCGCATATCGATCATCACAGAAGCCTGCGGCACGGCATGCCTGAGGTCATCTACTGCGAGGGTAAGACCGAGGCGCAGATCTCAGGCATCGTAAGCCGCATGCTGAAGGCCGGAAGCGATGTCATAGCCACCAGAGCCCAGCCGGAAGTATATAAGGTGATCCGGAAGATGGATAAGAGAGCCGTATATCACAAAGAGGCTAGGGTCGTCGTGATAAAACAGAACAAAAGACAGGCCACTAAAGGCATCGTGCTGGTGCTCACAGCAGGGACATCGGACATACCCATAGCTGAAGAAGCCGCGGTAACCGCTTCTACGCTTGGCAGCAGCGTCCGGACGGCATATGACGTGGGCGTCGCCGGCGTCCATCGCATATTCAGCAAGATGGAAATTATGGACTCCGCGAGGGTGATCATCGTAGCGGCCGGGATGGACGGCGCCCTCCCCTCGGTCGTCGGCGGCCTGGTGGACAAACCCGTGATCGCGGTCCCGACAAGCATCGGCTACGGCGCGGGATTCAATGGACTCGCGCCACTTTTCACGATGCTCAATTCATGCGCAGCAGGCGTCGCCGTGATGAACATAGACAACGGATTCGGCGCCGGCGTGCTCGCGCACAGGATAAACATGATAGGAGAAAGATCCGGATCATGACATCCGGACGGACATGATCGGCCCTTCGGTTTCGCAGAGTTGTTTCTGATTCGGGCCTTTCCGTTTACGATTGATTATTATGACCATCGCCTATCTCGACTGTTTCTCGGGCATATCCGGCGACATGCTGCTTGCAGCGCTCATGGATGCGGGCCTGCCCATAGATACGTTGCAATCCGAACTCTCGAGGCTGGATCTTCAAGGTTGGAGCATAGAGAGCCAAAAAGTGGCGCGCGCCGGCCTCGCCTGCACAAAGGTAAATGTAGTACTGGAGAAGAAAGAGCAGCCGTGCCGGAGGCTGAGGGACATAAAGTTGATAATAGACAGAGCATCCCTCTCCGACTCCGTCAAACAAAAGAGCATCGCGATCTTCGAGCGTCTCGCAAGGGCAGAAGCCGCTGTCCACGGTACGACAATGGACGATGTCCATTTCCATGAGGTAGGGGCTGTAGACGCGATCATAGACATCGTCGGCGCGGTCATAGGGCTCGAGCACCTGGGCGTATCTGAGATAATTTGCTCGCCGATCAACCTCGGCTCAGGCTCGATCCATACCGAGCACGGCAGGCTGCCTGTGCCCGCGCCTGCGACAGCAGAGCTCCTCAAGGGAGTTCCTGTTTATTCGTCTTATATCTCTCATGAGCTTACGACGCCTACAGGCGCGGTCATAGTCTCTGAGATGTCATCCATGTTCGGCCCGATGCCCCAGATGATAATCAGGCAGATCGGCTGCGGGGCAGGAGCACTTGACATACCAGTCCACCCTAATATCCTCAGGATCTTCATTGGCGAGGCATCGCAGAAATATGAAGAAGACACTTCGGTGCTGATAGAGACCAACATCGACGATTTGAATCCGCAAATATATGATCATCTCCTGGAAAGACTGATGAAGGCGGGCGCACTTGATGTATTCTTCACGCCGGTCATCATGAAAAAAGGTAGGCCAGGGATTCTTGTATCCGCCCTTACTGACAGACAGAGTCGAGAAAAGGTGATCGACGTTATATTCAGAGAGACCACGAGCATAGGGCTCAGGATTTACGAAGTGGGCAGGAGGAAGCTTCCGCGGGAGATCGTGGAAGTCGAGACGGCATTCGGTAAAGTGCGGGTGAAGGCAAGCAGGCTCGCAGGGGAAGTCTTGACGGTCTCGCCGGAATACGACGACTGCAGAAGGATTGCGACCGAGAAGAACGTCCCGCTGAAGAAGGTGGTCCAAGAAGCGAAGGCGGAGTATCTGAAGAGATTCAAGGTATAACTATCCCGCAAAAAGCGAATCGAAATATTCGGCTTATTGCTAATTCATAAGGCTGATGGTATATATTCACAATACAAATATTCATCGCGTTCTAAAAGTCATGAAGGCATACCCTGTCGGGCTTTGTCTGAAATTATAATTTGCACCATTACACGCAATGAGCCAAATGAATATTTTTAGGCGGTCTGGCTGTGTGCAGCAGCTTTTCCAAGACTTCATCAGGGTGTGGACATGAGAAAACTCAGAATCGCCATGGCGCAGATAAACCCTACTGTCGGAGACCTTTCCGGCAACAGAGATAGGATAATAGATTATATCAATCGCGCCGGAAAGCTCCAGGCGGATATCATAGTCTTTCCGGAGCTCGCTGTGACGGGCTATCCGCCAGAAGATCTCGTGCTCAAGCCCCAGTTCGTAAAGGACAACATCAGGACGGTCGGGCAAATCGCCCGCGCAACCAAAGGCCTGACAGCCCTCGTCGGATTCGTCGATTCCAACGAATCTATATATGATGCAGCGGCTGTGCTACACGAGGGCAGGCATGTATATACATACTGCAAGATGCTCCTTCCGAACTACGGCGTATTCGATGAATACAGATATTTCAAGCCCGGCGCACGCCATCCGGTGCTCCGGATAAAAGGCGTAAATATCGGCATAAACATATGCGAAGACATATGGTTTGCAGACGGCCCTGCGAGGCTACAGTCCCTTGCAGGCGCTGAGGTGATCGCGGTCCTCAACGCCTCGCCGTATCACAAGGGCAAGGGCAGAGAGAGGATGAAGATGCTCTCCGAGAGGGCGAGGGAGAACGGTGTTTATATCGTATATGTGAATGCAGTCGGCGGTCAGGACGAACTCGTATTCGACGGCCAGAGCATGATAATAGATCCCAAGGGCCGTCTGGTCTCCATCGGAAGGCAGTTCGAGGAGCAGCTCATCATCGCCGACATCTCACTGCCTTCCGAGATGCGTCCTACTTTGGACATGTCATCCGACAGGCTCATCCAGAGCCGCAGGGACTCAATAGATATAATAGAGCTTTCCGGTTCGTCCGGCGGGGAAAAAGTCCGCCTCCCAAGGCGGCAGAGACCGAAGCCGTACTCTCTCTGCGAAGAGGTCTACCGCGCCCTTGTCCTCGGCACAAGGGACTATGTGCGGAAGAACGGGTTTAGATCCGTTGTCATAGGGCTCTCGGGCGGAATCGACTCTTCCCTCGTCGCTACAGTGGCTGTCCAGGCCGTAGGCAGGGAGAACGTAATCGGTGTCTTCATGCCCTCGAGATACACCTCGAATGAGAGCCGCGAGGATGCCTTCGGTCTCGCAAGAAACCTCGGGATAAAGATATTGGAGATCCCTATCCATGACGCCTTCGATGCATATCTAAGGACATTGAGCGGCGCCTTCAAGGGCGCAAGACCAGACGTGACAGAGGAAAACATACAGGCCAGGATACGGGGAAACATACTCATGGCGCTCTCCAACAAGTTCGGCTGGCTCGTGCTCACCACGGGAAACAAGAGCGAGATGTCTGTAGGCTATGCAACACTCTACGGCGATATGGCTGGCGGTTTCGCGGTCATAAAGGACGTCTACAAGACCATGGTATATGACATCGCCCGATGCGCTAACAGGCTTGCAGGCCGCACACTCATTCCGAGGAGCGTCATGACTAAGCCGCCGTCAGCGGAGCTTAGACCAAATCAGAAAGACAGCGATTCGCTGCCAGCGTATCCGGTCCTTGACCCCATCCTCAAGGCATATGTGGAAGACGACATGGAATTCCAGGAGATGCTCAGAATGGGCTTCGACCGAAAGACCGTGGAGCGAGTGATCAGGCTCGTGGATATGAGTGAGTACAAGCGCAGACAGGCCCCGCCCGGCGTCAAGATAACGCCCCGCGCCCTCGGCAAGGACAGGAGATTCCCAATAACTAATAGGTACAAGAGCTATTGAATCAAACAGAACAAAGGGCACGGCTCGCGATAAAAAAAGGCTCATCGCGTAATGTCGGAAATTATAATTTCAGATAAAACCTAACAGGGCATGCTTCCATGACTTTTAGAACGCGATGAATATTATATCTGTGTATTGTGAATATACAACCCTCGGCCTAATGGATCAGCGATGTGTCCGTTATGCTGATTTCCGCCTAAGGTATCGCTCTAAAAGTCATTCCGGCATGCCCTCTTAGGCTGCATCAAAAAACGTGATGAGCCTAAAAAAATACAACTGCTCCAGTCTTTCTTTTTGCCAAAGACCATTATGAATACCGGCACCCTATACATAGTCGCGACGCCGATAGGCAATCTCGAAGACATCACACTGAGGGCCCTCCGCATCCTCAAAGAGGTCGATATCATAGCCGCAGAGGACACCAGGCATACAAAGGTCCTGCTCGACCGCTATGGCATAGAAACGCATATGACGAGCTATCACGACCACAACAAGGAGGAAAAGGGTCCTGTGCTCATATCGAGGCTTTTGGAGGGGAAAAATATCGCCCTTGTATCTGATGCAGGCACTCCGGGGATCTCGGACCCGGGATATTTTTTGATAAACCTTGCGATCCATGAGCATATCCCTGTCGTTCCGGTGCCTGGTCCTGTCGCGGCGATAGCAGCCCTCTCCGTGTCCGGACTTCCGACGGACAGGTTCCTGTTTGAAGGCTTCCTTCCATCCAGGCATGGCGCGAGAATGAGAAGGCTCACAGAGCTCGCACAAGACGAGCGCACGCTCATATTCTACGAGGCCCCTCACAGGATCGTAAAGACGCTCGAAGACATGCTCTCTGTCCTCGGAGACCGAAAGGCCGTCATAACAAGGGAGCTCACAAAGATACACGAAGAAATCATAAGGGCGGACATGTCCGAGGCCGTAAGGATGCTGAAAGAAAGGCATCCGAGAGGCGAATTTACCATCATTGTCCAAGGCGCAGACGTAGAAAAGGGCGCGGGGTCTATTCAAGACGTCAAGGAGTACCTGCGGAACCTAATAATCCATAGGGGCATGACGAGGAAAGACGCTGTCGCAACCGCTGCGAAAGAACTGGATCTGCCGAAGAAGAAGGTATATCGGGAAAGCCTCGAACTCGGGAAATAGGCATGCGGACATGGATATGCGGCATGTCGCAAGCCGCATATCAATGACTGGAGCCTCTCAGTATCGGACTTTCTGTTACGTCTTGTGAGGTGGAAGCTCTCCTACTCTTCCTTCGGTGGGTCGTACTCCGTCAGATAGTCGTGGATTAGGTCGTCCAAGGGACGGGACAGCAGTATCTGCATCATGCGGTCTTTCCACGAGGTTGATTGACTTGTCTACGCGGGCTGTGGAATATTGCCCTACCTCGATGAATTGAAAGGAACCGGGACATAATCGCTGCCGGCAATATAATTCTGGAGATCCCGGATCACGGCCTCCTGTGCAGATATAAGCGCCGTAACGACATCTCCGAGGGTTACAAGCCCGAGGAGTCTGCCATTCTCCACAACAGGTATATGCCTGATACGGTTAGCCGTCATGATCGCCATGCAGTCCGAAATGTTGTTCTCCGGGTCTATGGTGATCACCGGGCTCGTCATCAGATCTCCCACTGTCGTATTCTTAGAAGACCTGCCATAAAGTATCACCTTACGTGCATAGTCCCTCTCCGAGAAGATGCCCACAAGACGGCCTTCCTCGAGCACGAGCAGGGCTCCGATGTTCTTCTCTGCCATAAGCTCGAGGGCCTCATAAGCAGTTGCATGCGGCCCTATCCACCAATATCCACCGCCCTTTCTCTCCAATACATGCCGAACAGTCAGATTGGTATTCATATGCCACCTCCGAAACAGATATCCGATGCGAAATCCAACGCTGCATCCGACATCCAAAGTCCCGACCCATGCCATTATAAAATAACCCTACATCTCTTTTGTCTTCATGTCAAACCTAAGTTTAGAATACAAATAATCTCAATCTACTTATTTATCACCAAAGGTAACATATCCATAAAAGCATCATTGCCTTGCCGGACTATACTATGGTATAATAGCGCCGTCAGAAATCGACGTGCACAGGAGACACAAGATGCTTCTCGAAGACCTCAAACAGCAGACCAACAATCTCAAAGGCAGGCTCGAAACCCTCCGGAGGTATCTTTGACATCCCTTCAAAGGAAGCAAGGCTCTCCGAGCTCACACGCATAGTGGAATCGCCGGGTTTCTGGGACGATCAGCAAAAGGCGAATACCGTGCTCATGGAAAAGTCATTCATAGAGCGCTCGCTCGCGGATTTCGATCGCCTGATCAGACGCATAAACGACATAGAGGCCATGACAGAGCTCGCATCAGAAGAAGGCGGCGAGTCCTTGCTGACCGAGCTCGAGCGCGAGCTCGCAGCGATGCAGACCGATATCGCCTCTGCTGAAGTCGCCGCCCTTCTAACCGGAGAGCACGACAACAGCAATGCCATCGTCTCCATCCATCCCGGCGCAGGCGGCACAGAGGCCCAGGACTGGGCCGAGATGCTCATGCGCATGTATCTTAGGTGGGCCGAGTTAAAGGGCTACAAGACAGAGATACTCGATTATCAGGCAGGCGAGGAAGCAGGGGTGAAATCAGTGACCTTCACTGTATCCGGAGAATACGCCTATGGAAAGCTCAAGGCCGAGGCCGGCGTCCACAGGCTTGTCCGCATCTCACCATTCGATGCGAACAAGCGCAGGCACACGTCATTCGCCTCCGTATTTGTATATCCCGAGATAGAAGACGGCATAAACATCGTAATAGATGAAAAGGACCTCAGGATAGATACATACAGGGCCTCGAGCGCCGGCGGTCAGCATGTAAACAAAACCGATTCTGCGGTGCGCATCACACATATACCGACTGGGATAGTAGTCCAATGCCAGAACGAGCGCTCGCAGATAAAGAACAGGAACGTGGCCATGAAGGTGCTGCGGGCCAGGTTGTATGAGCTCAAGAAAAAGGAGCAGGAAGAGAAACTCGGCAGGATTGTGAGCGAAAAAAAGGACATTGCGTGGGGAAACCAGATCAGGTCTTATGTGTTCCAGCCGTACCAGATGGTGAAAGACCACAGGACAGGAATGGAAGTTGGAAATGTCTCGGCAGTAATGGACGGGGAAATAGACCAGTTCATAGACGCATATCTGCTCCAGACAGCGCAAGGAAACAGGCCTTCTGCAGAGAAAATCGGCTCGACTGCATGATCACATGCCTGCCATCCTCGGAGTCCTCGATTCCACGAACTTCCTTATGCCTTCGAATAATGCCTCTGCTATCTGCTGCCTGTACTCCGGCTTCCTGAGCAGCCTCTCCTCTTCCGGATTGCTTATGAAGCCCACCTCTGCAAGTATGCTTGGGGTGTCTGTGTTTATGAGCACATAGAAGAACGCCCTCTTCACCCCGAGATTTACCACATGAGACTGATACCGCTTGGAGCCCTCTAGCAGAGAGTCCTGCACTGCATGGGCCAGCCGGATGGAGTCCTCGTCATTGCTGACCATCTTCAGGCCCTGGAGTATCTCCTCGAGTTCGCTCAGTTTCTTGGATGTCATTGAGTTCTCGCGTGCCGCCGTCGCCATTGCATCGCGGTCGGTCGCCTGAAGGCCCTGGATGTATGTCTCTATTCCCCTCGCCGTCCTCTTTCTGTTCGCATTCGCATGGATGGATACGAATATATCCGCCTTCTTGGATGCTGCAATGGCAGGCCTGGCGTCGAGATCCACGAATACGTCCCTGTCCCTCGTCATCACCACATCGCAGCCGAGCTTCTCCCTGACAAGGACCGCCAGCCGTTTTGCGATATCGAGCGTGACTTCCTTCTCTTTGAGGCCTCCCTTGCCGATGGCACCTGGGTCGCGGCCGCCGTGGCCCGGGTCGATCGCAATGGTATTTATCTTCAGACCATACTGCTCAGACAGCGAATATCTTTCCTTCTCCCCGCTGTCTTGAGGAGGCCGGCTCTGCTGATCAGCCTTTTGTTCATCGCCGGGAGGCGCCTCACTCTTTCGTCCGGGCTCGGACATTTCTCCCATCACGTCTATCACAAGCCTGTCGGGGCTCGAAAGCGGAAAGGCAGTGTACCTCTTGAGGCTCGCAAGATCCAGCACCACCCTTACAGTATCTGGATCGAACTGGCTCGCCCTTACTTGCTTCAAAATACCGTCATTGATAGGCATCGGCTCATGGATATCCATATCCTTTGAAATACGAGCCTTGTATATATCGAACGAGAGGCGATCTGGATTCTTGAGCTCATGCGTCCTGAACTGAAGGGGTCTGTCCAGGTCTATCACCACTCTTGTGTATCCACCGCCTGACCAGTGGCGTATAGACTTGACCGTGCCGGATATGGAGTCGGCTGCAACAGGCCTCGGCCTCGGCGCAGCCCTGTGAATGCCGTTCTGAAACCCCATCCCCAGACCGAGCCGAGCCTTCTCAGTCCATGGGTCCGAAGGATAGAGCTTCGACAGCCTCTCGAATGCAGACTGTGCAGCAGGCCTGTCCTTTTTATGGACCAGATTCATCTCCACGAGCCGGTAGAGGGCCTCCGGCGCGGATTTGTGCTTTGGATAGACATCGATGCACCTGCTGAAAAGCCTGATGGATTCGGACAGATCGCTTCTGCGCTTATTCAGCTGATACAGGGAAAAGAATATCCCCGCCCGTTCGAAACATGCGTCGCCCGCTGCCGGGGTGCCGGGGTATTTCTTTTCTATGGTCTCGAATGTGCGGCTGCAATCCATCCAGTATGAGCGGTATTTTTTCCTGGTGCTCTTCTTCAACTCAGAAAGACGCTGGCATGCTATGGAATATTTGCGTACCGCCTCGGCATCGGGCGAAGGCAGGGATGGCGAAGCACTGACTGCTGTTAATAAGCAGGCCAGAAGGGCTGCATTGGCTATCCTTCCGCATGGCGCCATAGACTGGATGAATTGTAAACTGGCGGCAGGGGGGTGTCAAACAAAAAAAATCGGCAAGACAAAAGGCCCCTGTCTTTCCACAAGGGCCCTGTTTCTGCGATAGGATACATTCTTCCGGACTTACAGCTTATGACGCAGCCTTTGCAGTCTCGGCGAGTCTTGCGAAGCCCGCCGGATCAGTCACTGCAAGGTCCGCCAGGACCTTCCTGTCGAGACCCACGCCGGACTTTGCAAGACCTGCAATAAACTTGCTGTAGGACAGTCCGTTCTGCCTCGCAGCTGCGTTGATACGCGCTATCCAGAGCCTCCTAAAATCCCGCTTCCTCGCCTTGCGGTCCCTGTACGCATACTTCAGCGCCCTGTCGACCGCTTCCGTGGCGATGCGGTAGAGCCTGGACTTTGCACCCCAATATCCTTCAGCAAGGTCTAGCACCCTCTTGCGTCTGGCCCTCGTCTTCGGGCCGCCTTTTGCCCTCGGCATTTTATTCAACCTCCTTTATGCACAAACTCGTGAACATACTGTACGTGACGTCCTATTTGCTCCCGTACGGAAGCAGTCTTCGGATTACCTCTACATTGTCCTTATCGACAAGCACACTGCCCCGCAAGTTTCTCTTGCGTGATGCGTCCTTGCCGGTTAGCAGGTGTCTCCTGCCCGCCTGGTTCCTCTTCAGTTTTCCAGTGCCCGTTGTCTTGACGCGCTTTGCAGCGCTCCTGTTCGTCTTGAGCTTCATCTTCGCCATAGCAATTCCTCTCGATTTATTATATTGTGAATATCCGTCTCCGGATGTCGTCCTGCCGTTCTCAGGCCTTTTTCTGTCCCAAAACGGCTACCATGTTCCTTCCTTCCATCCCAGGCTGCTGTTCGACGACGGCAACATCTTCGAGGCTCTTAATGACGCGGTCGAGCAATGCCCTGCCCTGCTCTGTATGCGCCATCTCCCTGCCGCGGAACATGATCGTAAGCTTCACCTTGTTTCCGTCGGCAAGAAAACGCCGTATGTTGTTGGTCTTGAATTGGATGTCGTGCTCATCGGTGCGAGGCCTGAGCTTTATCTCCTTGACCGTGATGACGGTCTGGCGTTTTTTGGACTCGTGGGCCTTCTTGCTCATCTCGTATTTGTACTTGCCGAAGTCCATTATCCTACAAACAGGCGGCTTGGCCGTTGGCGCCACCTCCACGAGATCGAGCCCGAGCTCCTCTGCCCGGCGGATCGCATCGCGTGTGTCCATGATTCCAAGCTGCTCCCCGTCCGGTGCGATTACACGAACCTCTCTGACCCTTATTTGATTATTGATGCGCGTCGTTATTCTGGTGCTGATATAAAATCACCTCCTTAGCAGTTCCGTCGTCGCAGTCTTATGCTCTATCTTTTCCCTTATCAGGTATATGAATTCATCTATAGGAATCGCGCCGAGGTCTTTTCCTCCCCTCTCCCTCACAGACACGACATTCCTCTGCATCTCCCTGTCTCCCACAACGAGCACATAGGGCACCTTCTCGAGAGAGGCCTCTCGTATCTTGAAGCCTATCTTTTCCGGCCTGGTGTCGAGCTCTACCCTGATGCCTGATTGAGAGAGCCTGTCGCAAACTCGAGCCGCATATTCCGCCTGCCGGTCTGTTATAGAGGCCACCTTGACCTGAACAGGCGCGAGCCAGACCGGGAACGACCCTGCATAGTGCTCGATGAGCATGCCGAAGAAGCGCTCGAGGGAGCCCAGAAGCGCCCTGTGGATGACATATGGCCTGTGGGGCTGGTTGTCCACGCCGATATATGTCATGTCGAATCTCTCAGGCAGATTGAAATCAAACTGCACCGTCGAGCACTGCCAGAGACGTCCGAGCGCATCCTTTATCTTGACATCTATCTTCGGCCCGTAAAAGGCGCCTCCTCCCTCGTCAATCTCGTACGGAAGATCTGCGTGCTCCGCCGCCTTCTTGAGAGCCTCGGTCGCATCGTTCCATCGATCCGGCTCACCGACCGCCTTTTCCGGTCTCGTGGCGACATAGGCCTGGAATTCATCGAATCCGAATGTCCTTAGCATCTTCATCACAAAGCCTATGACCCGTATGACCTCCTGCTCCATCTCATCCGGTCTCACGAAGATGTGGGCGTCGTCCTGGGTGAATCCCCTGACCCGCAGCAGGCCGTGGAGGACGCCGGAGCGCTCGAAACGATACACAGTGCCGAGCTCCGCAAACCTTATGGGCAGTTCGCGATACGAGCGGAGCTTGCTCTTGTATATCATGATATGGAACGGGCAGTTCATCGGCTTTACGTAGTATTCCTGCCCCTCCACATCCATGGAGGAATACATGTTTTCACGGTAGAAGCTCAGGTGACCCGACTGCTCCCAGAGATGGGCCCGACCCACATGAGGCGAGTAGACGAACTGATAACCATTGGCCAAGTGCTCCTCGCGCCAGAAGTCTTCTATGAGCTTCCTCACAATGGCGCCCTTGGGGTGCCACAGCACAAGTCCGCCGCCGACCTCCTCCGAAACAGAGAAGAGATCCAGCTCCTTTCCAAGCCTGCGGTGATCGCGTTTTTTTATCTCCTCGAGCCGAACGAGATAGGAGTCGAGCTCATCTTTGGCCGGAAAAGAGATGCCGTATATACGCTGCAGCATCCTGTTTCGCTCGTCCCCCCGCCAGTAGGCGCCTGCGACCGAGAGCAGTTTAAATGCCTTGAGACTCGATGTGGCCGGCACATGCGGACCCCTGCACAGATCCACGAAATCCGCCTGCTCATAGACCGAGACGTGGCTGTTCGGCAGCTCTCTTATGAGCTCTACCTTGTAGCTTTCGCCCTTCTTATCAAAGAACAGGATCGCCTCCTCTTTTGTGAGGAGTCTTCTTGTTATAGGAATCGACGCCTTGGCGAGCTCGTGCATCCGAGCCTCTATCTTTTCGAGGTCTTCGGGTGTAAACGGCCGCTCATAGTCGAAGTCATAATAGAAGCCTTCTTCTATGGCCGGTCCGATGGCGAGCTTCGCGCCCGGAAACATCTCCTTGACCGCATGGGCCAACAGATGAGATGTACTATGCCAATATATCTCTTTGCCTTCTTTGGAGCTGAATGTGACGATCTCTGCAGCACCGTCTTGCTCAATCGGTAAGTTCAGATCCTGGAGTCGTCCGTCAATCCTAATGGCGAGTGCATCCTTTGCCAGGCGGGGACCGATCTTTTCGGCAACCTCAAGACCACTGATACCCTTGGCATACTCCCTCTCGGTTCCATCAGGCAGCCTGAGCCGTATATTACTCATAGGTATTCATAGCTTAATAAACAACAGCCCGCAACCAGTATGCCTTCCTACGCATCTTCTTGCAGGTCATCAGACACTAATGTTCAAATTTTTTCTATGGTAGGCCCGGGCGGTCTCGAACCGCCGACCTCTACCGTGTCAAGGTAGCGCTCTCCCCCTGA
>JBBIMH010000047.1:0-13326 GCA_037444505.1 Nitrospirota bacterium
AATTGACAGGCATAGCTGCCATCCCTACCTCGGCGGCTATAGGAGACTGGCTCAGCCCGTAGGTTGGTCAAAACAGTTCACCTTGCCCAACAAAATTATCACATGCGTATGGGTTGGGCATAAAAATCATGGCCAACCTATGGGCTGGCTTAACTACAGCTGGAGTGGTGTAAAATTGCCCGTAAGCACCCGACGGCGTGAAGAAAGAGAGCAGTCCGACCCATTGAAGACATAAAAGCAGAACATATACACCATCAAAACCGCCTCAAAGAGCACATAAAACAGGTGTATCGGAGGCAATGTTTATTTTTGAGTTATCAATAGTTGTTGACAACCATGAACGGCTATGCTATAAATTAAAAGTCTTTTCTGATAAATTATCGCCCAATGCCCACGGCCGTCTCCTGATAAAAGGTCTTTATCAAGAAACCGAACACACTTCACAAAGGAGGATTCGAGATGAAAAAGCGCATTATCACTCTTTATGCAGTCGTCATATGTCTGTCGGTGATTTCTCTCTGGGGCTGTCCGAAAAAGGCCGAGGTGGGTGCAGTGCCAGAGGCGCCTGCCGTGGAGCAGGCCAAACCATCCGAGCCTGCAAGGCTGGAGCCTAAGGAGGAACCTAAGGAGGAGCCTAAGGAGGAACCTAAAGAGCGGGCTGCAAAAGCTGAAGAGGGATTGCAGCCGATATACTTCGATTTTGACAGGTCTTTCATAAGAGACGATGCCAGAGGCACGATGAAGGCGAATGCAGAGTGGCTCAAGGCGAATCCGAAGATAAAGATCCGGATAGAGGGCAATTGCGACGAACGCGGGACCATAGAGTACAACCAGGCCTTGGGACAGAGGCGCGCCCAGTCCGCGAAAAAGTATCTGACCGATCTTGGCATTTCTGCTAACAGGATATCCACCATCAGCTATGGGAAGGAGAAGCCCATATGCACAGAGCATAACGAAGACTGCTGGCAGAAGAACAGGCGTGCGGACTTCGTCGCGGTGGATTAGACGGGTATAACAGCGGAACTGTGGAGGTGGGGAGCGGGCCGGCTGTGCGATAGAACCGGCCCCTCTCCCTATGTGCTTCATCTTTCTTTATGCACCGCTTACAGTGAATAAACATATGAAACCCGGATACATGTTTATATGCTTGTCCGTAATGCTAATCTCGGCCTGCGCACCGCAGGCCGAGCTCGTGAAGACGAGGACTGATGTCTCTGACCTGCGGGCGGATGTGAAGGCGATGAAGTCCATGCTCGAGGAATACAAGAGGCGTCTGGAGGACATCGAGGCCAATGTCAAGGCCACGGTGAATGTTCAGCAGGTTATGGCGGATACAGGCTCGAGGTTCGACCAGCTCGCCACGGACATGCAGCTCATCCAGGGAAAGATAGAGGAGAACAACTTCCGCATATCAGAGCTTGGCCAGAAGCTGGATGATAAGGCATTCAAACTCTCCGAGCTCGCTGCCAAGGTCGAGGAGCTCGAGGCGAAGATAAAGGCTACGTCAGGCGAGACCCCGTCTCCTGACAAGGACAAGAACCCCACTGCCAAGCCACTTGAGCCGTCGGAGGCGTTCCGCCAGGCCAAGGACGATTACAACAAGGGGAGCTTCGAGCTTGCGCTTGCGGGTTTCGAGAACTATCTTAAACAATTCCCGGATGCTAGCCAGGCGGACGAGGCCATGTACTGGATCGCGGAATCACACTATGCCATGCATCGCTACGACAAGGCGATAGAGACCTACACGAGACTCATAAAGACATATCCCCAAAGCAGCAAGGTCCCAGCGGCAAAACTGAAGACAGGGCTTTCGTACCTAAACGAAAAGAATACCGCGAAGGCCAAGGAGTTTCTGAAAAAGGTCATGAAAGAGCATCCGAATTCCAAAGAGGCCGCCCTCGCCAAAGAGAAACTGGGAAAGATTTCCAAGTAGCGTCTTAGGCTGAGACGGCCGTCATCTTCAAATATAAAATCTATAGCTTGGAGGTGCAGCTATGAAGAGAGTCATCGCTTTTGCACTGATTATCCTATCGACAGCCGCGCTTGTGCTGGGCTGCGCAAAGGGGTACGAGTCTGAGCGTACCGCCGGAGACGTGAAGGTGAAGCTCAAGGCGGCTCGTTATCCCCTCATCAAGGGAGACAATGCGCTATCGATCACCGTTACTGACAGCGCCGGCAAGGCCGTGACAAATGCGGATGTGAATGTGAGATACTTCATGCCGCCTATGCCTGGAATGGCGCCTATGGATTATAATGCCAAGGCCGAACTCAAGGGGGACGCCTATACCATTGTCGCTAATATCCCGATGGAGGGCGGCTGGAAGGTTGAGGTGACCGTTGTTCAGCCGGGAAAGCCTTCAGCAACAGCCACATTCAACCTTGACGCCAGGTGAGCAGTATAGGTTATAAAATCGTGACTATGATGTAAAAACACCACCCCGCTCAAATACGGGAATCGAGAAGGCGGACAGCGCATCGAAAGCCCTTGATTCCCGTTCTCGCGGGACCGACGCTCATATGATAGCGTCGTTCTTGGCGGCCCCACCGATCATATCTCCATGTTCTATCATATCCATTCCGGCCTGCTGCAGCATCGCCGATGTGTTAATATCGGTGTAGTATATGCTTCATCCTGTGAAGCATAAGATTTAGCGGTCGCAACCCATCCTGAATATCTCTTGAAAAAAACAGCGATTTTCAGCTCTGAGGAGTGTGATATTTCTGGCCTGTGTATTGCAGTAAGAGGACATCAGGAGGTTTCCTTATGAGGTCTGTTTTGATATGCATTGTATTGGTTTTGAGCGTACATATGGAGGCCTACGGCCAAGAGCAGGCTGTGATGCTTAGGGATCTCGAGGAGGAGGCCTTGAGAAACAGCCCCGAGATTCTCATGGCGCAGAAGAGGGCCGAGTCCGCACAGAAAAGGATCACGACCGCAGCCGCCCTGCCGGACCCTATGATCGGCTTTGAAGTCCAGAACGTGGGGCGGCTGAGCAATATCACTGTCGGAGAACAGGAGATGAGCATGGCAGGGATAGTGGTGACGCAGGAGATCCCTTTTCCGGGAAAGCTCGGGGTAATGAAAAGGGCTGCGGCGAAGAACGCAGAGCGTGAACAGGAGAGCCTGCGCGAGACGAGGCTCAAAGTATTGAGGGGTCTGCGCGAGGCATATTACGATTACTATCTTGCCTATCGCTCGGCAGAGATACTCATGCAGAGCAAGGATGTTATGAAGAACTTCCAGAGGATCGCCGAGACGCGGTATGCAACAGGCCAGGCCAGCCAACAAGACGCCCTCAGGGCACAGATTGAAGTCTCGATGCTTATAGAAAAAATCGCCATGGAGGAGCAGAAGAAAGAGGCATCGAGGGCTATGATCAACAGCCTCTTGGGCAGAGATCCCATTGCGCCTCTTGGCAGACCCGGGGAAAGGCTCAGGACATCGTTCGATACGCCTTTGGATGAGCTTGCCGCCCGGGTGGTCGATAGTTCGCCTTCGATACTCGCCAAGCAGAAAATGGTCGAGATGAACGAGGCCGAGCTTTCGCTGAGCAAACGGGAGTTCCTGCCAGATATGACTGTGTCGGCCGGATGGTTCAATCGAGGGGACATGACGGATATCTGGTCTGCAAGCGTCATGTTCAAGGTCCCCTTGTGGTTCTGGAACAAGACCGCTGGGGTCAAGGTGGCATCTGCTGGGCTCAGCTCTGCCCGGTATGAATATGAATCAGCAAAGCTCATGACGCTATCTAGGCTAAAGGAATTATATTCCATGGCCAAGACATCGGAGCAGCTATTGAGCCTGTATCAGGCTGGCATCATACCGCAGGCCAGGATGTCGCTCCAATCGGCGGCATCCAACTATCAGGTGGGGAAGATAGATTTCCTCATGCTCTTGGACAGCCAGACGCTTTTGTATAGATATCAACTGGCATACGAGCAGGAGCTTGTGAGGCTGAATAAGACCATTGCGCAGATAGCCGAGATTTCAGGGGAGATGATGGAATGAAGACTGAAGTGCTGAAAGAAGTAAGCGGGATGTCAGAAGTAGAAAGACGCGGCGCGGCGGCTGCTTTTTACATCATCATTTTTGCGATGATACTTGTGCAGATACTCTGGATGTCAGGCACGATTGCGTATGCACAAGACCATGCCGTTCATGATGATACACATCCCTCCGGATTGCATAAAAAGGCCAGCGAGACCGTCAAACAGGCGCCGAGAGATCACGAAACAGCTGCGAAGAGAAAGGCAGAACAAGAGGAGGCGGCGATAACCATCACGCTGTCCGATGAAAAGCGGCAGCTCATAGGTGTGAGGACCGCCGCGGCTTCATACAGGTCCCTTGACAGGCAGGTGCGTACTGTTGGGAAGGTGGATGTGGACGAGACAAGGCTCGCATTCGTGAACACAAAGATATCCGGGTGGGTGGAGAGGCTGTATGTGGACTATACCGGAAGAGAGGTGAAGAAGGGAGAACCCCTGCTGTCCGTCTATAGCCCGGAACTCGTGTCTGCGCAGGAGGAGTATCTTCTTGCGCTTAAGGCGAGCCGCTCTGTTGTGCCGTCCCGCTTCGGAGAGATTGCCGAGTCTCAGGTCAGTCTGCTCGAGTCTGCAAAAAGGAGGCTGCTTCTTTGGGATATCGCTCCGGAGCAGATAGCAGAACTCGAAAAATCCGGAGTGCCCAGGACTGAAATGACCATATACTCGCCCATTGACGGCATTGTGATGGAAAAGATGGTTTTGGAGGGAGGTTATATCATGCCCGGCATGAACCTCTACAAGATAGCGGATCTCACATCGGTCTGGGTGATCGGAGATATCTATGAATACGAGGCCCCACTCGTAAAGATCGGCCAGAATGCGCGTGTGAGCCTTGCGTATTTTCCGGGCGAGGCATTCGATGCGAGAGTGAGCTATATCTATCCAACACTCGATCCCATGACCAGGACTATCAAGGTCAGACTCGAGGTGAAGAACCCTGAGCTCAAACTGAAGCCGGAGATGTTCGCCGATGTGATCATCATGACCTCTCCTGGAGGCAGGCTCACAATTCCGAAGGAGGCGGTGCTTGACTCCGGTCTTCGCCGCATAGTGTATGTGGAGAAGAAGCCTGGAGTATATGAGATGCGTGAGGTCGAGCTCGGTCTGCGCGGAGACACGTATGTTGAGGTGCTTTCAGGCGTCAGAAAGGGCGAGCGTGTCGTGACGTCGGGCAATTTCCTGATAGATTCAGAGAGTCAGCTCAGGGCCGGGCCGGGCGGTGGAGGACATCAGCATTGAGATAAAAGGCATGGAAGTGGGTACTTAAGCGACGGTCTTTGCACCACGTCCATTCGGTCCATAAGGATATATTATGATAGCTAAAATAATCGAACTTTCTGCTAGAAATAGATTCTTAATCTTCCTCATGGTCGTGTTCCTGGCAGCCTGGGGGATATGGGCGGTATATCACATTCCGCTGGATGCGATCCCTGATCTGTCCGATGTCCAGGTGATCGTATACACGGAATGGATGGGCAGGAGCCCGGACCTCGTTGAGGATCAGATCACCTATCCTATCGTCTCTGCAATGCTGTCCGCACCCAAGGTGCGTGTTGTACGAGGCAAGTCGTTTCTCGGAATATCTTTTGTATATGTCATATTCGAGGACGGCACAGACATCTATTGGGCGCGGAGCAGGGTGCTCGAATACCTCCAGGGTGTGACGGCGAGGCTGCCCGAAGGCGTTACGCCAGTGCTTGGACCGGATGCGACAGGCGTGGGCTGGGGCTTCCAGTACGCCCTTGTGGACGATACGGGAAAACATGACCTGGCACAGCTCCGCTCTCTCCAGGACTGGAATCTCAAGTATGCGATCGCATCCGTGCCGGGCGTATCAGAGGTTGCGAGCATAGGCGGATTCGTGAAGCAGTACCAGATCACCATCGACCCGAACAGGATGCATGTCTACAATCTCGAGCTCATGAAGGTGATGGAGGCAGTGAGGAGGAGCAACCTCGACGTGGAGGGCAGGGTGCTGGAGTGGGCCGGCCGCGAGTATATGGTGCGCGGCAGGGGATATATAAAGGACATCAGCGATATAGAGAATATCGTCGTGGGTACCGACGGAAAGGGCACGCCTATACTGCTTCGGGATGTGGCCGGTATCCAGCTCGGCCCCGAGATGAGGCGCGGTATCGCGGACTTGGACGGCAACGGAGAGGTCGTGGGAGGCATCGTCGTAGTCCGATTCGGAGAGAACGTCTTGTCCGTGATAGAGAGGGTAAAAAGCAAGATAGAAGAGATAAGGCCTTCTCTCCCAGAAGGCGTCAGGATAGTAACGACATACGACCGATCCGAGCTCATACATCGCTCTGTGGATACCTTGCGGGATGAGATTATAAAACTCACGATCGCGGTAAGCGCAGTGTGTATAGTCTTTCTTCTTCATCTTCCGAGCGCACTGGTCGTGATACTTACGCTTCCTGTCGCAATCATCATATCCTTCATATGCATGTACTATCTGCGCATAAGCTCCAATATCATGAGCCTGGGCGGGATTGCGATAGCCATAGGTGCCATGGTAGATGCATCCATCATCATGGTCGAGAATGCACACAAGAAACTCGAGGAGTGGGAGAGGCTGAAACTCCACGGCCCCTCTTCGTCGGAGGAGGGATATAAAAACCGCATCGATGTGATCATTGAGGCTGCAAAGGAGGTGGGTCCGTCGCTATTCTTCTCGCTCCTTGTTATTACGGTCGGATTCTTGCCGATATTCACGCTCGAGGCGCAGGCAGGGAGGCTGTTCAAGCCGCTCGCATTCACAAAGACATTCGCCATGCTTTTTGCGAGCTTTCTGGCCGTCACCCTCACACCGGTGCTAATGACGCTCTTCATCAAGGGAAGGATAAGGCACGAGGACGACAATTCGGTGAGCAGGTTCTTGATAAGGATTTATCATCCTGTGGCCGGGTTTGTCCTGAAATACCGAAAGTTTGTTATCATATCGGCGATAATAATCATGGCGATCACTGTAATACCGTTTATGAAACTCGGGAGCGAATTCATGCCCCCGCTCTATGAAGGCACGCTGTTTTATATGCCCTCTGCCCTGCCGGGGACGTCCATTACCACTGCAGGCAGGCTCCTTCAGCTCCAAGACCGTATCATGAAACAATTCCCCGAAGTGGAGATGGTGTTCGGTAAGGCGGGCAGGGCCGAGACCCCTACGGATCCTGCGCCGCTCGAGATGTTCGAGACGATTGTGAACTTGAGACCGGAGAAAGAGTGGCGGCCTCAGTTCAAGAGCTTGGACGATTTGCGCAATGAACTGGACAATGCACTTACCATACCGGGGGTCGCTAATACATGGACGATGCCTATCATAGGCAGGATAGACATGCTGTCCACAGGCATCCGCACGCCGTTGGGCATCAAGATATTCGGTCCCAAGCTCGACGTGATCGAGCGCATAGGACTTGATGTGGAGAGGGTACTGCGTAATGTGCCCGGCACCAGGAGCGTGTTCGCAGAGAGGGCGGATACAGGCTATTTTCTGGATTTCATAATCGACCGGGCGGAGATAGCGAGATATGGCCTCACGGTTCAGGATGTCCAGGACATCATACAGTCATCCATAGGCGGGATGAATCTCACTACTACTGTAGAGGGCAGGGAGCGGTATCCTGTGAACATCCGCTATCCGCGAGACTTCAGGGACGATGTGGAGAAACTCAAGCGCGTTCTCGTGCCTATCATGAACGGAGGGCATGTGCCTTTGGGCCAGCTCGCGGACATCCGTATAACGCGCGGCCCCGGCATGGTCCAGAGCGAGGACGGCAGGCTCGTGGCGTATGTGACTCTTCATATAGACGGGAGCGATTATGGCGGCTATGTCAAGGCGGCCCAGGCGGCCGTATCAAAAGAGATAAAACTGCCGCCTGGATATACGCTCCAGTGGAGCGGCCAGTACGAGTACATGCAGAGCGTAAAGAAGAAGCTCTTTTATGTGATCCCGCTCACGCTCTTCATTATTATACTGCTCATCTATCTTAATACAAGGTCATGGACGAAGACATCAATCGTCCTGCTTGCGGTGCCTTTCTCGCTCGTGGGCGCGGTATGGCTTTTATATCTCCTCGGGTATCACATGAGCACCGCGGTCTGGGTGGGCGTGATCGCGCTTGCAGGCCTGGATGCAGAGACAGGTATAGTGATGCTGCTATACCTCGACCTCTCCTATAACAAGTGGAGGTCTGAAGGAAGGATAAACTCGCTCACGGACATAGAGCATGCAGTGATGGAGGGCGCGGTCAAGCGCATAAGGCCGAAGATAATGACCGTCTCGGTCATTCTCGCGGGACTCGTACCACTCCTCTTCTCTACAGGGACGGGCGCGGATGTGATGAAGCGCATCGCAGCGCCGATGGTAGGCGGCGTCGTCACTTCCACCATCCTCGAGCTCGTCATATATCCAGCGATATATGTAATCTGGCGGGAGAGGGAGCTTCGGAAAAAAGGATGAGTATCAAGTGTAGGAATAGATGGAGTGGCCGTAGCGCGTAGGTATGTCGGCTCCATCCAGCTGTGCCTGCTGACGCGGAAATAAAAAGGCGCTGGGATGATCCAGCGCCTTTATGTTATAAATCCGTCCTGTGACGGCCTACTCGATTTTGAATGCAGCCGACTTGAGGACGTTGCCTGAGGCATCCACTACATCCACTTTCCACTCTCCCTTAAGCCCTCCGATAGTCTTGTATGCCCATGTCCTGAATTTCGAGAACGGTTTTATGGTCAATGGGACCCTGCTCATCTCATTCATCCCGAGGGTCCATACTACGCTCACGGTCGTCTCCGCGGCCACGTCCTTGAACTCCAAAAAGCAATATACCCGTTCCTGCGTCGCAGGGAACGAGGATGCGATCCCAACTGGCTCTCTGTTCTCCACGTTGCCCGCGATTTCCATCCTCGCGATGTTGAGTCCGGAAGCCTGCTGGCCGGCCGCCGAGCCCGCTGCTGCACAAAGACATAACACCAAAACCACTGCGCTCAACCTCTTCATATCCTCTTCCTTCTTTGAAGTAGAATGGCACCGCCTGTACCGTGTCTTTCAGAAAGAAAAATGGTCGATCATTATCTCTGCCTGCCCATCGCGGTCTCGTAACGTCTTAGGTATCCTCCTGCAAAGCGCTCCGCATCCACCCCGAGCACCTTTGCATACTGTATGAGGAACCCTCTGAGATATATGCGCGCGGGGAGCTTAGAAAAGTCTTCGTTTTCTATATACTGTAGATAGCGCTCTCCTATCTTCGTTATATCCGCCACTGCGCGGGTGGTAAGACCCGCCTTCTCCCTCAGAAGCCTGATTGCCGCTCCGCTGAACTCTCCCACTGTCCCGGTCTGCGCGTCGCCGGACTGTTGTGGCTTTCCATCCGATGCCTCGGGTTTCGTCCTGACCGCGTCAGTAATGGGGGGTGTTATCTCTGCCTGGGTCGAGGCCTGGTCTGACACGGGCCTGAATCTGGGCGCTGGTGGTTCAGGCTCGGGGATCTCGTGCCTTTCGCGCAGCATCTTGTCATATGCCCTTCTGTTCCCCTCATGGATGAGCGTTCTGTATGCCTCTTCTATTCGTTGCTTGATGTGGGCTGTCTCTTCCGCCGAGAAGAGCGAGTAGAGGGCTATCGAGTTGGGATCATATATCTTCCTGATGCGGTCATACGCCTTCTGTACGTCCTGCATCGTCGCGGTCGGCGGGATCTCGAGCAGCTCATAAAAGTTCAGATCATCTATCTTCTTCAACATCATGGCCTCCATGCCTCAGTACAGCATGCTGAGGGTGAGCTGTTCCTTCCTCAGGAGGTTGTGGACTATGCGCTCTATGCAACGGGCAGGCCTTGAATACGGGTACTCTATGGTAAGTGGCCGTTTGCTCCTTATGGACTGCCATACGCAATCGTCGTATTCCACGTATCCGAGGTATTCCAGGTTTATGCCGAAGTACTTCTGGCATGCGCTCTTCATCGAAAAGCCAATCTGGATGTCGTTCTTCGTCCTCACCTGGTTGACAATGAGCTTAGGCTTGAACTTGAGCACCTCGAGCTCGAGGATCTCGCCTACCTCACGCTCCATTTGCTTCACCTTCTCTATCAGGTCGAAGGGCGTCCTGATGCCCATGGTGTTCTTCTGGTCCATGGCCGCATCGATCAGGTCCTTGATGCCCTGGTTGGTGACGACCCTCTTGAAGCGGCGGTAGAAAGCGCTCTTTATGAACCTGTAGGCATTCTCTATGGCGGTTGGCTCGGGCAGCACCACCAATATCCCGTGGTCCGAAAACAGAAAGAAGTCCAGTATGTTGAAGTACGTGCCTGCGCCCAGGTCGAGCAGTATATAATCAGCATCGAGCGTCTCGAGGTGGCGGAGGAGCCTCGTCTTATGAGCGAAATTGGGGTTTGCAGCATCCAGAAAGTCCTGTGCGCCGCTTATGAGGGATAGATTGGGTATGCCGGTCTTTATAATGACATCGGTGATATTCTCAACCCTGCGGTTCAGAAAGTCCGAGAGGGTCATCTCAGGCACACCGATGCCGAGTGTGGTGTGAAGGTTGGCGCCGCCCAGGTCTGCATCGACGAGCAGGACCTTCTTCTTGAGCCGGGCCAGGCAGATGCCAATGTTTCCGGTGAGAAGACTCTTCCCTATGCCCCCCTTGCCCCCACCTATGGCCCATATCTCTTTTCTTCGTAGGGCTTCCTGGAGATCTATCATCCGGCCTCGGCGGTCTCCGCTGTTGCGGCTGCGCCGACCTCCTCTGTTTTTTCGGTTGCCCCTTCCTCTCCGACGGCTGAACTGTCTTCCGACTCGGCTGCGCTCAGGACAGGCTCTTCGGATGCCTCGAGTTCCTGGAATTCCTTTAGTGTGGGCAGTCCGGATAGGTCCTTGAGCCCGAAGTACTGCAGGAATTCCGTTGTCGTGCCGTAGAGCATGGGTTTACCGGGCACGTCCTTCTTGCCCACTATCTTCACGAGCCTCCGCTCCATGAGGTTTCTCATGATCCCGCCAACATTCACACCCCTGATGTTCTCGACCTCGGTGCGTGTGATGGGCTGTTTGTACGCGATTATGGCCAGCGTCTCGAGCGCCGGTCTCGACAGCCTGGCAGAGGTCTTCACTGTCCTGAACTTCTTGATCCAGGCCGCATGTTCCGGCCTTGTTACGATTTGATATCCGCCTGCGACCTCAGCCAGCATGAGTCCCGACGAGCGGGAGTCATATTCCTGCTTGAGCAGATTTAGTGCAGCCTCTATGCGTCCCTTCTCCACATCCGAGAAGACGCCTGCAAGCCTGTCGAGCGGCACGGGCGTCGGAGCAGTGAAGAGTAGGGCTTCCAAAGCCGATTTCAGTTCCAAGTCTTCCAAATATAGAACTCCTTT
The DNA here is from genome assembly GCA_037444505.1 of Nitrospirota bacterium. Taxonomy (GTDB): domain Bacteria; phylum Nitrospirota; class UBA9217; order UBA9217; family UBA9217; genus JBBIMH01. The sequence goes on from JBBIMH010000047.1 coordinate 11,412, forward strand.
AATACGCAGAGGGCATAGCGCATAAGGCACGGTGCAGGGAGATTCTTTCCCACTCTTTGCTCTATGCGCTCTGCCATATGCTCATAACGCCGCCGGGTCGCCCAGCCGTCCGAGTGCTACCTTTGCATTCATCTGTATATCCATGTCCGGGCTGTCGAGCAGCTTTTTGATCTTCGGCAGGGCGGCCTTTACGAGCCCCGGGTTCGAGCTGCCTATATTTCCGAGCGCAGCAACGGCGTTTTTTACGGCATTCGGGTGCTCGCTGTCCAGGTACTGCATGAGCCTCGGCACGAGGTCTGCGACCTCAGAGGGATAATGGAGCCCGATGGCGCCCAGGGCGAATAGTACGCCACCGCAAGAGGCCTCTTTGGAGAACTCCAGCACCTCGACGAGCTTAGGAAGTATGCCGCGGATAAGCTCAGGCGCGTTTATGCCGACCTTTCCGAGCGCATGGGCTGCAGCCTCGCGCTCGTCATCCTCCCCGCGCTCCAGCATCTCGATGAGCCTCGGCACGGCGTCCCGGACGATGTCAGGGAAAGAGAAGCCTATGTTGCCGAGGGCATATGCAGCCTCCTGCCTCACAAGGGGTTGCTCGTGATGGAGCAGGGACTTCAGCTTCGGGGCTGCCGTCTCAGCGGATTCCCTGAAGCTGAAGCCGAGGTTTCCGATTGCGTTCGCAGCGTCTATCTTTACGAACATATCCGGCTCATCCAGGAGCTCTATGAGCCTCGCAAGATGCGGCCTTGTGTCCTGCGGATAGTCGAAGCCGACGCGCGAGAGGATATTCAATACGCCCGAGCGCGTGTCGCCGTCTTTATCAGAGAGCAGCGACACAAGCTCTCCGATGAGCCGCCTGTCTCCGTAAACAGCCTTTTCTATCTCTCCGAATCTGCGCTCCTGCGCGAGCCGTTTTATGTCCATAGCCATGGTTTTCGAGACCTTAGATGAAACAGATCATGCAGACTGCGTTTCCGCCACAGACTTCATGAGCCTTATGGCGCCGAACTGCTCCACCTGCAGCGCCCTCACCACGCGCGTTTTTATAAGCTCCAAAAGGGCCAGGAACGTGGCTATTACCTGGAGTTTTGTGGCGGTTTCGGTGAACAGGTCTGTAAAGAGTATGCTGTCTCTGGACTCGAGCAGTTCGAGTATATATGCGATCTTTTCCGTGATGGACACGGACTCGGGTGTGATTTCGAACCGGCTGTCCGGCGCCCTGGACAATACGTCTCTCAATGCGGACAGGAGGTCGAAAATATGAAAATCGAAAAGCAGGGGCTCGTCATCAGCGTAATCATCCGGCGCGGCAACAGGCGGCCTTGTATATACCTGCGACCAGAGGTGCTCCTTCTGCTCCAGAGACAGGGCGGCGTCCTTGAAGCGCTTGTATTCGAGCAGTCTCTGTACGAGCTCCGCCCTCGGGTCGATGCCTTCGTCTTCGTCATCTGGATTTTCGGACGGCGGCAGCAGCATCCTGGATTTGATGTGTGTGAGTGTGGACGCCATCACCAAGAATTCCCCCGCCACTTCTATATCGAGGCTCTTCATGAGTTCCAGGTATTCGAGGTACTGTTGCGTGATGAGGCTGATGGGGATATCGTATATATCGAGTTCGTGCTTTCTGATAAGGTGAAGGAGGAGGTCCATGGGCCCCTCGAAGATATCGAGCTTTACATGATAGGACATCAGTGCGGATACCTCTCCTATACGGATATTATTGATATAGGCCGTACTCAATGTGAAAATTAGCTTTATTCGGTCAAAAAGTCAAGGGAAAAGAAGGTATTGTCAACCCAAAATAGAAATGTCCGGTTTTTAGAGAGAGGGCCGGAGATATCATCCTCCGGCTCGCATCGTTCGGGAGGTATGGCAGGATGATAAAGAGAAGGACGCATGATGCGGCATTCAAGGCAAA
>JBBIMH010000048.1:0-10186 GCA_037444505.1 Nitrospirota bacterium
ACTAGGATACCTGAGTCCAGAGGAGTTTGAGGCAAGATATGCGAGCGAGATGATTAAGGAAGGCAGCATGAATTCTATAACTTTTAGGCATAAAAAATGTCTTGACAAATGGGGTGCGGTACAGTAGTTTGAGCTTGTTTTTGAAGCTGAGCTATTGCTTTAGAGCGTTGTCAGGGGTTATCGGCTCGGGTTATAGTCGCCTCCCTTTAACCGAATCCCGACCGGTTACTTTCGATGCAGCTATTCTATAAAAAGGTCCCATCGTCTAGCGGCCTAGGACGCTGGCCTCTCACGCCGGAAACACGGGTTCGATCCCCGTTGGGACCACCAGCATTGAAAACCAGGGCCGTCGCTCCGATCAATGCAGCAAGCCGGAGCAGCGGATACGGCTCCTGCGAATAGACATGTCTACCATCTCCGCTGTCCGTTGAGCAGTGTTCCATCAGAGAGGGCTCCACGATGACGGGGCCGTCAGCCGTCTCTTTCGGTGCCGTCCATGTTCTTCCTGATCAGCACCTGTCTGGGTTTGGCTCCGTCCGCAGGCGCGACGATGCCGTCTTCCTCCATCATCTCTATCATCCTCGCGGCTCTGTTGTAGCCCACACGGAGCCTCCTCTGCAGGAAAGAGGTGGATGCCTGGCCGTTCATCTGGACGAGCTCCACCGCCCGCGCATACAACTCGTCCCTCTCGCCTTCCCCGGCCTCAGCCGTCTCCGCCTCTGCAATCTCCTTAACGCGCTGGGCCAGAAGCTCGTAGTTGGGGCTGCCCTGCTTCTTCACAAACTCGACTACTCGTTTTATCTCCCCTTCCGACACGAAGCATCCGTGCACCCGCATCAGGTGCGCTGTGCCCGGGGGGAGGAAGAGCATGTCTCCCATGCCGAGGAGGTTCTCCGCGCCGTTGGCGTCGAGGATGGTCCGGGAGTCCGTCTTGGACGAGACCTGGAATGAGATGCGGGCGGGCAGGTTGGCCTTTATGAGCCCCGTGATAACATCCACGCTCGGCCTCTGGGTGGCGACGATGAGATGGATACCTGCGGCACGCGCCATCTGCGCCAGCCGCATGATGGAGTCCTCCACCTCGCGCTGCACGGTCATCATCAGATCCGCGAGCTCGTCTATGATTACCACTATATAAGGCAGACGCTCCTGCTCCTGAGCTGCCTTGTTGTATGAATCTATGTTCTTCGTGCCCTTCTCTGCAAGCAGACGATAACGCCTCTCCATCTCCGCAACGAGGCCTCGGAGCGCCTCTGCCGCGCGCTTGGGCTGGGTCACTACAGGGGCCATGAGATGAGGTATGCCGTCATAGAGCGAGAGCTCGAGCATCTTCGGATCCACCAGCACGAGCTTCACCTCGTTCGGTTTCGCATTGAACAGCAGCGCAAGGATTATAGAATTTATCGCAACGCTCTTCCCAGAGCCTGTCGCGCCAGCCACGAGCAGGTGAGGCATCTTCTCGATAGCCGCCACCACAGGCTGGCCGAATATGTCCTTTCCGAGGGGTATCCGGAGTTTAGATCTGCTCTGCTGGTATTCGGGCGACTCTATAATCTGGCGGAAATAGACCGTCTCGCGCGTGTTGTTCGGCACCTCGATGCCCACGGCCGCCTTTCCGGGCAGAGGGGAGACGATTCTCACGGATGACGAGCGCAAGGCGAGCGCGAGGTCGTCGGCAAGGTTAACGATCCTGCTCACCTTCACTCCCGGCGCCGGCTCGAACTCGAACATGGTTACCACAGGACCCGGATGCACCTGAGAGACGCGGCCCTGTATATCGAAGTCAGAGAGTTTTCTCGTCAACAGTTCCGACTGCGCAAGCATGTCCTCTCTCGATATGCGCTTTATTACGGTAGGCAGGGGATCCAGAAGATCGAAAGAAGGCAGTTTGTACGCCCCTCCCGTTTCCATGAACTCGAAGCTCGCCTGCACAGGCTTCGCAGGCTTGGCCTGGCGCTCCTCCCGTGCGCCGGGCTTGGCCGGTCTCGAAGACTCCACTATCTTCGGAGGCTCGGCAGGAGGGATTTGCTTCTCCTTCGCCCGCCTCGATTTCTCCATCCGGGCGCGCCATACTGACAGCAGTATGTCCAGCTCATTCATCAACCTTGCGTATGCCTGTCCGGGGCAAGCAAGCGCCTTTTTCAGGGAAAAAGGGGTGAGGAGCATGAGAGAGGCTGTCAGCGACGTGAGCGTGATGATGTACGAGCCCGTCTCCGAGAAGGCCTTGAGAAGAAGCCGCGTGAGAAGGTCTCCTATGAGCCCGCCCGCTGGTATCTGCGTGCCGAAGAGCCGGACGGTTTCGCCACCGAGCCCGAAAAAGGCTGCCGAAGAGACGAACAGCAGGCCCGCACCTGTCTTTTTGAGGTGCGGATGAACGGCCTCCTTATCAAGCATCAGATAGCTGGCGTAACCGAAAAGAAAGAGCGGGATATAGTAAGACGAAACGCCGAAGAAGCGCAGGAGCGCATCGGATAGATATGCGCCGAATATGCCTATATAGTTGTGAACTCGGACAAAGGGGCCAGATACGCTGAAGCATGGGTCGGCCGGGCTGTAGGATATGAGGCTCAGGAAAATAAGGAGCCCTGCTGCAAACATCAAAAGGGCGATGACCTCATTGAGGCGCTTATTCTTCATGGCAGATGCAGGCATAAGGGGTTTCGGTCAGCATGATAATAACACATTATGTCTTCGCAATCCAGAGTATAAGCACTAAAAAGGCGAGCGTCAGGCGGTACCACACGAAGATGTTCAAGCTGTGGCGTTCGAGATATTTGATGAGGAACCTGACTGCGAAATACCCTACGACCGCAGCCGCAAGCGTGCCCATGATGCAGCCGACTGCAGCATGGCCCTGGAAGACCATGTGTCTTGCCTTGGTAACGGCAGCGCCAAAAATGACCGGCGTGGCAAGGAGGAACGAGAACCTGGCGGCATCCTCTCTTTTATATCCTGCGGCAAGTGCAGCAGAGATAGTTATGCCCGAGCGCGACACCCCCGGGATCAAGGCTACTGCCTGAGCGATGCCCACAAATATGGCGTGGCCCAGGGTCATCGAGCCGAGCCTGCGGGACTTGCCGGAGTATCTGTCGGCCAGATACATCAATAGGGAGCCGAGAGAAAGCGCTCCGGCGATAAGGAGCGGATTTCTGAAGACGCGTTCTACTATGTCTTCGAAGAGCAGGCCTGCAATCACCGCGGGGATCGTGGCAAGGCCGATGAAGAGCACGAGCCGGACCTCGAACTCCATGGCCCTGCCGCTCAATGTCTTAAGCGCCGCTGAGCCGAGGCTCAGCCAGTCGTGCCTGAAATTCCAGAGCACAGCGAAAAGCGTACCGGCATGGAGCGCGACATCGAACGCAAGATTATCGATCAACTCGCCGTGCCAGCCGAAGCCCCACCCCGCAAGGATGATGTGGCCGGAGCTGCTTATCGGCAGAAACTCGGTGAGCCCCTGGATCACACCCAGGACAACTGCTTCTATTATCATCGGTTTCTCTCCCAGTTGAGTTCAATGACGGATTATTTCACAAAGCAGGCGGGAATGCAAGTGGATTCGCGTAGTTTTTCCGGCGCAAAAAGATTGAGGCGGAGAGGTGCTAAAACGTGTCGCTGATGGCAAGCCTGTTTTAGTAGGCTAAAGCTTTCTTACCAATCTGCTATGTTTGAAATAGAATCGTGATATTTTTAACTTATTGGTTTTTGACATTTATTTAGCTGTTTGATAATATGGATATATATTATTATAAGCTCTTGAAGTTCGGATGGAAGAGAAATGTCATTATCGGATGTGCTGAGAGAGAGGGCGAAGATGCTGTAAAGTGGAGGCAGGCTGCTTTGTCCGAGGCGCGACGGCTTGCCGTGCTGTTAAGGGAACGCTTCGATTTCGAATCTCTCTATCTATTCGGCTCTATTCTTTCACATGGAGTTTCCCGCAGGTCCGATATAGACATGATCATCAAGGGTCTTGAGCCGCGATTTTTTCAGGACGCACGCATTTCAGCTCCGAAATAGCCGTTATGACATAGACCTGAAGCCCTTTGAAGATATGGGCGAATTCTGGAAGGATAAGGTGCTTGAGGAGGGGCTTAAGATTGGATAGAGATATTCTGCGGCAAATTATTTTCGAGATAGAGCAGGAGCTGAAGAATCTCCGCGGACTCAAAAAGGAGATGTCCGAGGTCAGGCATCGGGAGTCCATCATATTCAGGCGCTCGAAGGGATCGATCCTACACGACTTTTATACTTGCTGTAAGAGGATATTCAAAAAGATTGGCCAGGACATAAACGGCCGTTTCGATGATCAGGAAAAGTGGCACAAGGAGCTGCTCTTCAGGATGACGATCCCTGTGAGGGATGTCAGGCCGGCAGTGATATCGGAAGAGCTTGCTGCGGAACTAGACGAATACCTTTCATTTCGGGGCATGTATTCAGGAATATATATGGATTCGAACTGAAAGGCGACAGGATAAACTATCTATCGGAGAAATTTGACGGTATTGCGAATAGATTCATTTCTGAAATGAAAAGATTTCTCGCCTTCCTGAACGAGGAGCTCGGGAGATAATCTCTCTACCGCCTGACTCGGGATCTCTATGGAATCCGGTTGACAGCCCGTCACACCCTCACCACGATCTTTCCGAAGAACTGTCTGGACAGGAGCCTCTCATAGGCCTTCTGCGCATCCTTGAATTCGAAGACGGAGTCCACCACTGTTCTGAGCTTGGTCGGGAAGAGCCGAAGATACGACGGCACGGCCGATATAGGGCCTGTATAGACGCCGTGAATAGATACGCCCCTGCCGAACACATGCCTGAGGGACAAGGTCGTTTCGTCTCCGCTCGTCACCCCGAATGTCACCAACTGACCGCCCTTCCTAACCGAGGCCAGGGACTTGTTGAATGTCGCCGCGCCCACGTGGTCGACCGCTATATCCGCCATCTCGCCGCCTGTCGCCTTCTTGACTGCTTCGACGATATCCTCCCTGTTGTGATTGATCACTATATCAGCGCCGATGGCTGCTGCCTTCTCCCTCTTCCAATCGTCGCCCACTGTTGTGATGACCTTCGCATTCCAGAGCTTGGCGACCTGTATGAGCGCGGTGCCCACGCCGCTTCCGCCTCCCAGTATCAGTACCGTATCTCCCTGTCTGATCCTGGACTTTAGAACGAGTGAACTCCATGACGTGGCGTACACGATGCCTATGCCCGCCGCCTCTTCGAAGGAGAGGCCTGAGGGTTTTTTGAAGACGTTCGCTGCGGGCACCTTGACGTACTCTGCGGACACACCGGGTTGTATCACACCCATGAGCGTGAATTCCCTGCACTCATTATCCCTCCCGGCCAAACAGTCTTCGCAATGGCCGCAGGATAGGCCTGGGTGCAGCACCACCTCGTCCCCGGGCTTGATGTGGCCTGCCAGAGGGCCGACCTTCTCGACAACCCCGGCCGCATCGGAGCCGAATATATGAGGGACGGGTATCTTAACAGGGTACTTCCCTTCCATCACCCAGACATCGAGGTGATTGAGAGAGAAGGCCTTTATCCTCACGAGGACATCCGTCGGCCCGATCTCCGGGACAGGAAAATCTCCGATCTTGATCGCCTTGTACCCTTTGAGCTCTTCGTAATAGAGCGCCTTCATAGTCACACCTCCATGATAATCGGAAGGATCATCGGCCGCCTCTCTAGCCGTTTGTTTATGAACTTTTTGAGCGCACCCCTGACGCGCGCGGAGACGAGCTGCCAGTCGCCCTTCGCCTCCGGTATCATCACGAGCAGGGTGTCCATTACGAGGTCCTTCACCTCCGCCATCAATTCCTGGGAGGCGTCCTCGAACACGAAGCCGCGAGAGACGATATCCGGCCCGGAGACGACCTTGCCGGTGAGCTTTTCTATGGCCAGGATAACGATTACCACGCCGTCGTGGGCTAGCTTCATGCGGTCCCTGAGCACCACGCTCTCGAGCCCCGCGGTCGCCTTTCCGTCTATAAGCACCCTCCCCGCCTGAACCAGGCCTGCGCGTCTCGCGCTGTCTTGGGTGAACTCCATGACCTCGCCGTCCTCGAGTATGAAGATGTTTTCCTCGGGAATGTTCACCTTCTTGGCGAGCTGGGCGTGATATACGAGGTGCCTGTACTCGCCATGGACTGGGATGAAGTACTTCGGCCTGACGAGATTCAGGAGGAGCTTCAACTCTTCCTTGGAGGCGTGGCCTGAGACATGTATCTCCGAAACCTTTTCATAATATACGTCCGCGCCCCGCTTGAAGAGGTGATTTATTATCCTTGCAATGGCGCGTTCGTTTCCAGGGATCATCTTGGAGGAGAGGATGACTGTATCCCCATTTTTTATCTGGAAGTGCTTGTGCTCGTTCGCCGCCATGCGCGTCAGGGCGCTCATGGGCTCGCCCTGGCTTCCAGTCGTGATGAGGACAACCTCGTTGTCCTTGAGCGTCTTGAGCGCGTCTATCCTGAGCCACGTCTCCGGTGGTATCTTGAGATAGCCCAAATCAAGCGCAATCTGGGCGTTCGTGACCATGCTCCTGCCGTTGAGTATGACCTTCCTGTCGTGGGCAACGGCCACATCTATGATCTGCTGCACCCTGTGTATGTTCGAGGCGAATGTGGCGACGACGATCCTGCCCTTTGCCGCCCGGAAGATATCCTCGAGCCCGCGCCTGATCTCCTTTTCAGAGAATGTATATCCGCCCTGGGCCGCGTTCGTGCTGTCCGATAGGAGAACGAGCGTGCCCTTCTCCCCGTATTCCGTGAAGGTCCTGAGGTCCATCACCTCGCCGTCCACAGGCGTGGGATCAATCTTGAAATCGCCCGTATGCACCACTCGGCCCGCAGGCGTCGTGATACCCAGACCCACGCCGTCCACTATGCTGTGCGTGACGCGGATGAACTCGACCCTGAAGCACCCTATATCGACCACATCGCGGGGACGGACAACGACAAGCTCAGATGTTTCATCGAGCCCGTGCTCCCTGAGCCTGTCTTTTACGAAGCCGAGTGTAAGCCTTGTCCCGTATACAGGCGCTTTAAGCTCCTTGAGAAGGAAGGGCAGGCCGCCGATGTGGTCTTCGTGAGCGTGGGTGATCACGATCCCCCGCACCTTCCCCTTATTCTCTATGAGATATGAGAAGTCCGGTATGACAATGTCTACGCCGAGCATCTCCGGATCCGGGAACATGAGGCCCGCGTCTATGACGAGAATATCGTCGCCACACTCGAGCACGGTGCAGTTCATGCCGATCTCGCCTATGCCGCCGAGGGGGATGATTAAGAGCGCCTGCCCGTTTCGTTCGCGTGGCTTGATCTGGACCGTTTCTAACATATCCGGCACCGCAGAAATTCTCCTTTGTGAATATAGAAATCACGACAAGAATACCGTTTTTATTCCTTCTTTTCAAGCGCCATTTTACCCGCCTTTGGTTGCCCTGCGCCTGCCCGAATTTTCGGCAATTGCTCTTTTCGTACACTGCGCCGCGCCCTGTATCCAGCCCCCTGTTAAGCGCAAGCACACGATTTTTCAATGAGTTTTCTTTTGGTACGAGGCTTGCAGCCTACCGAATGCGTGTTCATTTGAGCTCCATGCTCAAGCTGCACAGAGTCTTCGATTTTCGAGTTGAAAATATGATCGTATTTGCTCGCTGCCGCCGCAGCAAGCTGCTGGGAATTCGCTCATTTTTAAATTTATAAAAGAAAAGCACAATTAAGTTCATTAAGTAGAAAGAAGGGAAGGGAAGTCAGTGGGATAATCGCAGTTGTAATAGTTAGCTGTTTTAGATGTGATGTGGCAGGAAACCGCACACAAATTTACGTAAGGGAGGTCAATCATGAAGCTCGTAAAAATACTCATAGTTGCAGCAGCAGTTGTCGCGCTCGCCGGCACGGCCTTTGCCACGCCGTCGACGCAGATCTGGATTCCGTCCACGGACATCCAGCCGTACAAGAAGTTCCACCTCGGGTTCGACCAGTATGTGAAAATAAGAAAGACGGACGAAACAACGAGGGAGCCGAACGTGATCAACAACGGCATCACCGTCGGCGTCCTGCCCTTCGAGAAGATCCAGGCGGAAGTCGGAATCGACATCCGGCATTTGGGCATCCAGCCGTATGATTCGTCGCCCTTTTATTTCAACGCAAAGATCGGCACGCCCGAGGGCTCGCTGTTCGAGGGCTCGCCGGCCATCGCCGTGGGCAGCTATGATTTCGGCACGAAGCAGGACTTGACGGACAACAACATTATTTACGGCCTCGTGGCCAAGACCTTCGGCAAGCTCGGCCGGTTCTCCGTCGGCTATTACCAGGGCAACGACAAGCTCCTCTTAGACGAAACGGGCAAGGCGGACGAGAAGGGCGTCCTGGCGTCCTGGGACCGGACCATATCCGAGATCTCGGACAAGCTGTGGGCGGCCATCGACTACATGGGCGGCGACAACGCCTATGGTGCAGTGAGCTATGGCGTTGCCTGGAAGTTTGCGCCGAACGTGGGCGTGATCCTGGGCGTGGACGATTACACCTTAGAGGGCGTCAAGTCCACGTACACGCTGCAGGTGGACATCGATTTTTAGCTGTATCCGGAAGGACCTGCCGGACTGTTTCCGGCAGGCCCGCTTGTTGAAGAACCCTCTCCCTTATTCCCTCTCGGGAGATAAAGCCCCCTCACCTCTTGTCCCCTCCGTCAGAGGGGAGAGGGAGTGAAGGTGAGGGTGAATCTCCATCGGAGGGGCAGGGGTGAGGGGCATAATGTACGGAGGAATAATCATGAAGAAACTGATCAGCATACTATTGCTTCTCGGCCTGCTCTGCGTGGCGGGCTTCGCCTTCGCGCAGGAGGCAACGGCTCCGGCACCAACGCCTGTCGAAGCGGCGGCGCCAGGCCCCGACCCTTCTGGCGCAGCTACTATTAAGGCAGACCCGACCATCTCGGTCACATTCGTCTGGGTCCTGATGTGCGCCTTTCTCGTCATGTTCATGCAGGCTGGGTTCGCCATGGTAGAAACAGGCTTCTGCAGGTCCAAAAACGCGGCCAACCTGATGGCAAAGAACCTCATCGATTTCGTCATTGGATCTCTGGCATTTTTTGTCATCGGTTACACGATTTTGAAGGGCACGGACTTCGGCGGCTTTTTCGGCATGGGACCGCTGTTACTCGGCGGAGAGCAGTATGACGTGAACAAATACCTGGACTTTTTTTGGCAGCTCGTGTTCTGCGCCACGGCGGCGACGATCGTTTCCGGGGCCGTAGCGGAGAGGCTGAAGTTTTCGGCCTACCTGATCTACAGTTTCATCGTCAGCCTCTTCGTCTATCCCGTGTACGCCCACTGGGTATGGGGCGGCGGCTGGTTGTCAAAGCTCCCATTTGGCATGGGCCATCTTGACTTTGCCGGTTCCGGCGTCGTTCACGCCGTGGGCGGCATGTTCGGGCTCGCCGGGGCCATCGTTCTCGGCCCCCGTTTCGGAAAATTTAACAAGAACGGCAAGCCCAATGCCATCCCGGGCCACAGCGTCACACTGGCGGCCCTGGGCACGTTCATCCTCTGGTTCGGCTGGTTCGGGTTCAACCCTGGCTCAACCTTCAACGCAGGTCATTTGCGCATTGCGGTCATCGCCGTGAACACGAACGTGGCCGCAGCCGCCGGCGGATTCGCGGCGCTCCTCCTCGTCTATCTCAAGACAAAGAAATGGGACGTGGGCATGGCCCTTAACGGCGTGCTGGCAGGACTCGTTGCCATTACCGCCTCCTGCGCTTGGGTCGAAGCGTGGTCCTCGGTAGTCATAGGCCTGATTGCTGGTGCGCTCGTCGTGATCGGGGTGTACGGTCTGGAAAAACTCAAGGTCGACGACCCCGTGGGCGCCGTGTCGGTCCACGGATTAAACGGCATCTGGGGCCTCATCAGTGTGGGTCTTTTCGCCGACGGCACCTACGGCAACTACTCGCTCAACCCGCCTTTCGTTACGGGGCTTTTTTACGGCGGCGGAACGGACCAGCTTATCGCCCAGCTCATCGGTGTAGGCGCGCTGGTCATCTGGGCCTTCGGCGCCGGGTTCGTCATCTTCAAGGTACTCGATATGATTATTGGCATCCGGGTGTCCCCGGTTGAGGAGCTCAAGGGGCTCGACGTGTTCGAGCACGGCGGTCCGGCCTATCCGGATTTCTACACGCAGAGCAAATAA
>JBBIMH010000049.1:0-10174 GCA_037444505.1 Nitrospirota bacterium
GCCCGGCTGAAAATCTGACCATTTTCACGCCGGATTCAGGTTGAATTTAGGAAGAGGCGAATCAGAAGTGATCGCCCTTGCAAGTGAAACAAGCATACGGGCGGTCATAGACGATGAGAAAGCCCGCAAGACGGCTGGGCGGTTGGGCGTAAAGGTCACTGGCACCATCGGAATATTGTTCAAACGGAGCGACTGGGGCTTATCCTGGATGCCTATGCTAAAGTAGTGGAGCTAAAAGAGAAAGGGTTCTTTGTCTCTTCTTTGCTGTTGGAGAAAATATCTCATTTCAGGAAATAATGTTCAGAATGGAATCTTAGGGTCACTTATCTTTACAGCGTGTAATATTGTTCTTGACTCTTTTCTTCCCGCCTTCTAAAATGGTGTGTCCTGAACATAGGCCGGACAGGATGTGGAGACAATAGACAAGAATGGTTCGATCCAAATAGAAAAGGTGCTCGCCAGGGGCGGCCTCGGAAAGGCGGATGTATATATCGCACGGCTGCGGGGCAGGCCGTATGTCGTGAAGGATTTCTCGTCCAAGGGCTTCTTGGAGAGGAATCTCATAGGCAGGCTGCTCATATCCCGCGAGGTCCGCGCCTACAGGGCGCTGGCAGGGACGGCCGGAGTCCCAGAAAGATTCGAGAGGCTGTCTCCTTTCGCCTTCGCTGTCGAGTACATCGATGCGAAAGACCTCGGGGCTGTGAACAGGGGTAAGATAGGTCCGGATGTAATCAGGCGCCTCGAGGATATAATAAACGGGATACATCGGGTGGGATGGGTGCACCTCGACCTTCAGAGAAGGACGAACATCCTCCTCGTAAATGGCGAGATCGTCGTCATAGATCTGGCGTCTGCGTTCAATCCCGGCCGTATTCCTGTAATAGGCAGGCTGCTCACGAGGCTGCTCGGTTTTTTTGACAGGCTGGCCCTCGTCAAGCTGAAGAAGCTCTATGTGCCGGACTCGCTCACGGATATGGAAAAGAGGTTGATCCGGCTGCGCAATCTCGTCATGCCCAGGAAGTGGTGAGGCCGTGCAATCGCGGACGGCTGCGAAATAAATTGAATTCGAATGGTTCGAGGAAAAACGAATGACGATCAAAGATACGCTCAGGTACAAACTTACGAAGATAACCACACGCACTGCGGCAGCGGGCGTGATAGGTCTCGTGCTCTTTCTTGTATCAGAGCCCGAGCCTGCCTGGTTCATCCCTGGGGCGTTTCTCGCGCTGGCCGGAGAATCGCTCAGACTGTGGGCCGCAGGCCATCTCCGGAAGAACAAGCAGCTCACGACCACAGGGCCCTACGCCTATGTGAAGAATCCTCTGTATCTAGGCACGCTGCTGATAACCACCGGTTACAGCGCGATGGCCAAGAACGTATATATAATGATAGCCGGCTTTGTCTGGTTTTTCATCTATTACGCCCCTTACAAAAAGAAGCAGGAGCATGAAAAGCTCATAGGCAGCTTCGGAGACAAGTGGCTCGAATACGACAAGGCGGTGCCTGATTACATCCCCCGTCTCACGCCCTATCCCGGCAGGACCAGAAACCGATGGAGCTGGAGTGTCGTCAAGGAGAATTCGGAACATGAGACCGCTGCCGCGGTCTTCATCGGATTCGCGGTGATGCTGTTCATGCTGCTCAGATGACATCCAATGCGCCCGAGCCTGCAGACGAACTCGGCCTGCTGCAGCGGGCACAGGCAGGCGATGATTCCGCCTTCGAAGAGATAGTCCTGCGCCATCAAGACGCCGTATACAACCTCTGTCGCCGCATTCTCGGAGATCCCCACGATGCAGAGGACGCGGCGCAGGAGGTGTTCGTGAAGGCGTACAAGGCCCTGCCTGGCTTCAGGCCGGAGGCCTCCCTCTCGACCTGGCTCCACCGAATCGCCGTCAATACCTGCATAGACTATAGAAGAAGACCCGTCTTTGAGCCGATAGCCGGAATGCCGGACGAAAATGTGGTCCATTATGAGCCTGTCTCCGAAGAGCCTTCTCCTGAGAGGCTTGCCGAGTCCAGACAGACGGCCCGTGCGCTCTGGCTGGCGATCGGAAGGCTTTCCGTGAAGCTCAGGGCGGCCATAATCCTGAGAGAATTGTACGGGCTTTCCTACGAAGAGATAGCGGAGACCCTGGATGTCTCTGTGGGGACGGTGAAGTCCAGGCTCGCACGGGCGCGCCTCGAAATCATAGACACGATGAAAAAAATCACGGAACAAAATTGAGCCTGCTGCGTTTAAACAGGCATAAGGAGCGAACATGGCATGTCCACGGGTCAGATATCTGTCACAGTATCTTGACGGCGCAGTCTCCGATAAACGTCGGAAGTCGATAGATGCGCATCTCGCATCTTGCCCTAAATGCGCCGGCATTCTCGAGGACATGAAGCGTCTCGGCGGTATGCTGAAAGAGTCCGGTCGATTTTCAGCGCCTTATGGATTCGATCGGCGTGTCATGGCGAGGGTGGAGTCTCTGGGCCGGCGGCGCAGAGGCGGATTCGTCCCTGCGTTCATATGGGCTGTGGAATTCGCTGTGGTGCTGCTCGTGCTCGTCATCGGCTCGGCAGCCGGATTGATAGCCGTTTCGGCCGTCCGGCAGGAGCCGAGGGGGACGTCGTGGGTCCTGGACGTATTCGACCCTGTGCCGCCGGATTCCATAGGCGCGATATACCTCTCTGCTGCGGAGGGCAGCCATGAAAAATAGGGGGCTCCTGAAATTCTTTCTCTTGCTCTCGGTGGTATTGAATATATCGTTTCTCTCCGCCGCTGCATACAGATATTACCGCCATTCGACCGAATGGGTTTCTCCTTTCGGGGCGAGGATGGCCGGTTATCATTTCCTGTTTGAGGAGCTTTCTCTCTCTCCAGAGCAGGTCGCGGCGCTCAGGGAGAAGGCTGTTCCATTTAGACGTGAGATAGATGCCCAAAGACGCGAGATCATAGACAAACGCAAAAGGCTGATCGGCCTGATGCGCTCTGATGCGCCGGATAGAAGAGCGATAGACGCGGCCGTCGCGGAGATCGGCGCCATGCAATTGGATATGCAGCGTAGGATAGTCGTGCATATGCTCGAGGTCAAGTCGTCGCTCGACAAAGAGCGGCAGCAGAAGTTCCTGGATCTCATCGAGCAGAGGATGGCCGCCGGAGGCATGGGCGGTTGTCCGGGGCCGGGCCAGGTTCCGTAAAGAGAATTCCGCATATATTTTGCAAAGAGCGGATGATGCTGGCCAGGTTATGAAAAGAGGCGGCTGAATGGAAATAATCTTAGCCACTTCTCTTCAGAACCTTCCTCGGCGCCCATTCCGGTTTGCTTCTCTGCACAGTCTGTAGATTGCATATAGGATGATCATGATGTCTATGCCCAAGAACACGCTCATTTTGTTGATTGTTGCTTGGCTCATGTCTGCGTCGGCGCTCAATTCTCAGGCGCAGGACAATGCCGCTGCTGGCTCTGTGCCTGTCAAGCTCACGCTCGGCCAGTGCATAGAATCGGCGCTCAAAAACAATCCCATGCTCCGCGCCGAAGAGGAGAAGATCGCGGAGCTCGAAAACGATTATCTGATCGCCCGCTCCGGGCTGTTTCCCAGGGTATCCTTGAGCGCGTCCTATACCAAGCTCGATGATACGCGGCTCGGAGTGCCCACAGGCATGTTCTACGAGGATGAAGCCCTCGCGCAGGTCAAGGCGAAGCAGCTCTTGTTCGACGGTGGCAGGACGAGAAACTCCGCACTGGCTGCGAAGCGGGCGAAAGAGGCGCAGGGAGAATCCTCTGAGGCTGCGCGGCTCGACACGATTTCATCGGTGAGCCAGGCGTACTTCCGGGTGCTCGAGGCGAGGGAGCTTTTGAGGACGGCCGAGGTCTCCCGCTCCCAACGAGAGGCCTTTTTTAAACTTACAGAGGCGTTCAAAAGGGTGGGAAAGGCCACTAAGATCGAGGCCTTGAGGGCCGAGGCGCAGCTCCATGATTCCGAGCGCAGCCTTATCCAGGCGCGCGAGGCGGTCCGGCTGAGCGAGTTGATCCTAAAGAGGCTCATCGGCATCGGGCTAGACGCAAAGATAGATATAGCAGATTCCATGCCGGAGGAGTTCTCCGGCCCGGGTGAGGAAGAGAGGCTGCTCCATGAGGCATTGAGCAATAATCCCGACCTGAAGAGGATCGGCCTTCTTAAACAGCAGGCCGCCGCCTCGCTCAGATCCGCTCGTGGCGCATATTTCCCCGAGATCAGCCTGCAGGCTGCATACGGCTACCGCGACAGGGATACTGCACCGCGCGGGGAAGATGAATGGACAGCAGGGGTATTTCTCGAGTGGTCCATATTCGAGGGCTGGCAGACCCGCGGCCAGGCAGGGAAGGCCGCGGCCAGGCTGAGGCAGCTCGAGTGGAACGAAAAGGCGTTGATGGATCAGATCAAGATAGATCTGAGCGAGGCTTTAGGAAACGTCCGCACCGCCTTGGCGGCGGTCGAGGCATCGAAGAGGCTTGCTACTGCTCAGGAAGAGGCATACAAGGCCGCAACCGAGTTCTATAAACATGGCAAGTCCACCTACATAGAAGTCCTGACATCGCAGGCGGAGCTTACGCAAGCGAAGGCCTCGTATATACGCGCTGTCGGAGACTATCACAGCGCCATGGCGAGGTTGAACAGGGTCATAGGCAAGCAATACGGGGCAGAAGAGAAGAAGTGATCTCCGCGATATCTGCGCGGAGGCGGAAGGAGGGAGGCGGAAGCCGTCATGAAGAAGAAAAACCTGGTCATCATCATATCCGGAATATTCCTGTCCGGTATCGCTGCGATATTTATAATCTTCGCGCTCGGCAAGGCGAAAGATAAGACCATCGAGGCCGTGACCACGGCGAGAGTCGAGAGGCGGGACATGGGTTCCACTGTCCAGGCCACAGGCATCATAAGGCCCAAGGTCGGCGCGGAGGTGAAGGTCGGCGCACGCATCACAGGCAAGGTGGAGCGGCTCTACGCCAATATCGGCGATTATGTGAAGAAGGGGCAGGTGCTCGTGCGGCTCGAGCAGGACGACCTCAAGGCGCGCGTTGACCAGGCCCAGGCTGTTTACGACGAGGCCCTCGCCACATACGAGAAGGCGAAGGCGGATCTCGACCGAGACAAGGATCTGGCGAAGGAAGGGTATGTATCCGAGCAGGCGTTGGATACCTTGAAGAACAGCCATGATGTCTCGAAGGCGAGGCTTGCCAAGGCCAAGGCGGACCTCGATTATGCGAAGGCGCAGCTGTCTTATGCAACCATCACGGCGCCCATAAGCGGCACCATCGCCTCGGTGACTACGCAGGAGGGCGAGACGGTCGCCGCAGGACTGAACGCACCCACATTCATCACCATCATAGATCTGTCGAGGCTCGAGGTGAACGCATACATAGACGAGACGGACATAGGGAAGGTAAGCGTGGGACAGGAGGCAGTGTTCACCGTGGACACATTCCCTGACGTGGACTTCTCGGGCAGGGTCACCGCCGTCTATCCCAGGGCTGTGCTCCAGGAGAATGTGGTCAATTACATCACCCTCATCAGCATAAAGAATCCCGAAGGCAGACTGAAACCGGACATGACTGCGAACGTGACCATCACTCTCAAGAAGAAGAAAGGAGTGCTCGCGGTGCCGGCAGACGCGATAAAGCGGGAGGCCGGAAAGAAGTTCGTGTATGTCATGGGAGCGGACGGCAAGATTTCCAAACGAGAGGTCAAGACGGGCTGGAAGGATTCTGGCTATATTGAGGTCATCTCGGGCGTGAAAGAAGGAGAGGTCGTGGTTACGAGCGAGACGGGAAATAAAAAATGAAAAATGGGCGCATCGCGTATAACAGTGCAGATTATGATTTCAGATAAAGCCCGGCACACCCTGCCGGCCTGCACCAAAAAACGTAATAAGCCGAAAAAGGAGGATAACGATGATAGAGCTCAATGAGATTACAAAGACGTATCGGAAGAACGGCGGGATGGAGGTGAAGGTGCTCCGCGGCATATCGCTCAATATAGGAAAAGGCGAATATGTCGCGATCATGGCCCCTTCGGGCATGGGCAAGAGCACGCTCATGAACATCATCGGATGTCTCGACAGACCCACTTCGGGCGAGTACCGGCTGGATGGAGTCTCCGTGGACAGGATGAACGATGACGAGCTCTCTGCGGTTAGGAACAGAAAGATAGGATTCGTCTTCCAGCAGTTCCATCTGCTGCCCCGCACCACCGCCCTGGAGAATGTTCAGCTTCCGCTGATATACAGCCGGGAGGAGAAGGACATGGACGCAGCAGCGAAGGCGGCCCTCGAGGAGGTCGGACTTGCCGACAGGATGCATCACATGCCGAGCGAACTGTCCGGGGGACAGCAGCAGCGTGTGGCGATCGCCAGGGCCCTTGTGAACGACCCTGCAATCATCCTCGCCGACGAGCCTACCGGCAATCTGGACAGCGCGGCCAGCTCCGAGGTCATGGCCATTTTCGACAAGCTCCACAAAGAGGGCAGGACCATCGTGATGGTGACGCACTCGGACGAGATCGCGGAGAGAGCCGGCCGCATCATCAGGATGCGCGACGGCGGCATAGTGTCGGACGAGAGGAAATCTTGAAAAACGGGCCGCCAGACGGCCGTTACATCAATCAATGCGGTCCGAGGACCGCTATCCGGAGGGAATGAAGATGAAATCCGCTAAGACTGTTAATCTCGCCTTGAAGGCGTTGGGGACCCACAAGCTCCGAACTTTTCTTATGATGCTCGGCGTCATCATCGGCATTGCCACGCTCACTGTGATCGTCTCCGTGGGCAAAGGGGCGCGCGCAAAGATGATGAAGTCGATAAGGAATATAGGCACGAACGCGGTCATGGTCTTTGCAGGCGGGGGCAAGGTCTTCGGCCCGCCTGATGAAAAGACCAACACCCTCACGCTCGATGACGCCCGCGCCGTGCTCGAGACCGTGCGGGGCATAAAGTCCATGGACAC
Source organism: Nitrospirota bacterium (assembly GCA_037444505.1). Taxonomy (GTDB): domain Bacteria; phylum Nitrospirota; class UBA9217; order UBA9217; family UBA9217; genus JBBIMH01. Next base: position 6,972 of record JBBIMH010000049.1, read on the forward strand.
TGCGCTCGTGAGGCTTGGCCGGACCGTCAAGTACGAGGACAACAATACGGATACGGTGATATACGGCGGCACCATCAACTACGGTGAGGCATGGGAGTGGTCGGTCGAGAGCGGAGATTTCTTCACTGAAGAAGACATGAACAGCATGTCGCGCGTCGCCGTGCTCGGCAGGACGGTCGTGAAAGAGCTCTTCGGAGATGCGGATCCCATCGGCCAGAATATAAAGATAGAGAATGTGAATTTCAAGGTGATCGGGGTGCTGGCACCCCGCGGAACGAGTCCGATGGGTATGGATATGGACGACAGGGTCGTGATCCCCTACACCACCGCCTCGCGCAGGGTCTTCAATACGACATATATCAGCCTCATCCGCATGGCTGCAGAGGACCCCAATGACGTCGGCCGCATCGAGGAAGAGGTCGCCTCGGTGCTAAGGGAGCGCCATCACATCCAACCGGGATTTCCGGACGATTTTCGCGTGCGAGGCGCTTCGTCTATCAGCAAGATGGCCATGGGGGCCATGGGCACGATGAATCTCTTCCTCGGCCTAGTGTCGCTCATATCCCTTGTTGTGGGCGGGATCGTGGTCATGAACATCATGCTCATCTCGGTCGGCGAGCGGGTGAAGGAGATAGGTCTGAGGCGCGCAGTCGGCGCAACCAAGAGGGACATAAAAAATCAGTTCCTGCTCGAGTCGTTCCTTGTCACCGTCATGGGAGGCATTGCGGGCGTACTGCTCGGGCTCGTCATTTCCGTTCTCCTTCCCAGGCTCATGCCGAAGATGGCGGCCATGCCCTCGTTGGAGCCTTTCGTCCTCGGATTCGTATTTTCGGGGCTCGTGGGGCTGCTCGCCGGCGTGCACCCGGCCAAGAAGGCTGCTGCCATGGATCCTGTAGAGGCGCTCAGGGGATGAGATGAGGCCCTTCAAGGGGACAAAGACCGCCCTCCGAACCCTTGCCGGTCACAGGATGAGGACCGCCTTTGCCGTGGCCGGCATCGTCATCGGCGTGTCCGCGGTGATAGTGATGGTGGCCATAGGCAGGGGAGCAGAGGCCGCTGTGATGAAGAAGATACGCGGGCTCGGCACTAACCTCATCATCGTCACAGCGGGAAAGGTGCGCGTCATCGCGGGCAGAACCAGGCAGATAGGAAACGTCACCACCCTTACGCCAAAAGATGCCGAGGCCGTAGCCGAAGAGTCGGACTCGATAAGAAAGGCTGCGCCTTTCCAGGGCAAGAGGTTCCTGGTCAAATACGGCGAGTCGAGCACGACGACGCTTGTCGCCGGAACGGGCACCGACTTTCCTGACATAAGGAACTTCAGGCCTCTCAGAGGCCGCTTCTTCACAGAGGAGGAGGCGAGGGCCGGCCTCCGCGTCGCGGTATTGGGAAAGACGGTCGTTAATAACCTCTTCGAGTCGGCGGATCCTATGGGAGAGCGCATACGCATACACAATGTCCCGTTCGAGGTCATCGGCGTGCTCGAGGAGAAAGGCGTGAACGCCATCGGACAGGACGACGACGACATCATCATCATTCCCATCACCACGATCATGCGCAGGCTCATGAATGTGGACTATCTGAACAATATCTATATCGAGGCGAAAGACGCAGGGCATATGGCGCAGGCCGCTGCCGATGCCGCCGGAATACTCAGAGAGCGCCACCGCATCAGGCCCGGAATGGAAGACGACTTCACCATCCAGAGCCAGATGGATATCATTCGGGCGGAAGAGGAGACATCGAAGACATTTACGCTTCTTTTGGCCAGCATCGCCGCTGTATCGCTTCTCGTAGGCGGGGTCGGTATACTTGCTGTCATGCTCATATCCATACGCGAGCGAATCAGAGAGATAGGTCTTCGCCGGGCGGTGGGAGCCAGGAGAAAGGATATACTCCTCCAGTTTCTGCTCGAGGCTATCATTCTTAGCAGCGTCGGAGGTGTGCTCGGCGCGCTTTTCGGCATATCAGCCTCGATCGTGCTCGGATGGGCCACTGACCTGCCCACCTCGGTCTCGCTCCTTTCCGTCGCCATAGCCTTTTTATTCTCCGCAGGCATCGGCGTCTTCTTCGGCATCTATCCGGCGAAGAAGGCCTCTGAGCTGGATCCGATCGCCGCCCTCCGCTCGGAATAGGACCTGATGTCATCATCTCCCTCTCACCGCTTTCGTCTTGACAAGTGGACCCGTCTTTGAGATACTCCGCCTGAAGCGTTTCTCCAGCCGCGGCGGCATGGCAGCCAAGGCCTTCGAAGGGAGAGGTATGGTGAAGGACATCATGCTTCGGAAGTCATCTCGTTTAGATCTAGACCGCCTCGCAGGGGAGTATGCAGAAGAATTCCTCAGGAACGCCGCATTCGTAAACCTGTCGAGGGCGAGGATGTTCTCCGTCATCCTTGTCATTCTGCAGATCCCTCTCATCTACATAGACATTCAGAACAGACAAAGAGGTCTCTGGACCTCCGTTCCCGGATATTTTTATCTCTTCATTATGCACATCGCGATCGGGGTGGCATTTTCCCTTTTTTATATTTTGGCGTCGATCGGGAAACCCGGCTCTCCATCGGACATAACTTCTTGGCACAAGGCCGTGGGTTCGATGTTCCCTGTACTGGGAATGCTTGTCGCCATTGCCATATCGATCGTCGGTCAGATGATACACGGCCAAATAACCGTCTATGTCATCGCGGCGTTCTGGGTCACGGTCGGTCTCTATATCGGGAATACCGGCGCCCTGGCCCTATATATAGGATCGTACCTTTTTTTCGCACTCGGAATTCATCAAGTTCAGCATGACCCGCGGCTCCTTATGGCCAATATGATCAACTCAGGGGTATTGACCGTCCTCGCCTTTCTGCTGTCCCGTGTACTGTATCGTGCAGAGGCGAGAGAATTCGCGGGCAACAAGATACTCGAGAAACGGAAGGAGATCCTTCAAGTCGAGAAGTCTCTCCTTGAGGAGGCGGCGTCGAAGGCCGTTGCATCACTGCGCGAGAGCGAGGCCAGGTTCCGAACCCTGGCAGAGACATCATCTGCAGCCATCTTCATCCATCAGGGAAACAGTCTCATATATCTGAATGCAGCGGCACGTACGATAGCGGGCTATACCAAAGAGGAGCTTCAGAGGATTAACTTCTGGAATATCATTCATCCTAAGATCGGCAGTTAACGCTTGCAATGCGGCGGCAATTATCGGATAGTAAA
>JBBIMH010000050.1:0-9301 GCA_037444505.1 Nitrospirota bacterium
CACAGCTTTGAAGACTATGCTGGAGATACGAAGGAAGCCCAAATCGGGTTTGTGAAAAGGCCCAAGAAGACGGTGGCGCTGCGGCTCGACCCCGCGGATGTTAAAACAGTTGAAGCCATCGCAAAAAGATAGGGTTTAAACTATACATCCCTTCTCAGGATGTGGATCAAGGAGCAACTTGCTAAGGAAAAAAGGCGCGTCGCTTGACTCCCGGGGTGCTGAAGGGAAAAAATAGGTTTGGGGCGTCCACCACACTATCCGGCCTCATCGTAACGCCTCGGCCGGTGGAATCCGTTAAGCCTGCATCTCTTGCTGATATGCTTTATGAATGTATTCCTTGCAGCCGTCTGCCCGTTCCTGCCTGAGCATATCAGAATCATAGTCGGAAACAATCTGATCGTAATTTTTTTTGAACCAAAGTCACACCGAAATCGCCCGCCATGAAGAAGCACCGCATAATCTCAGCGAACCCCGAGATCGTTTGTTAGAATGAGGATAGGTCCCTGCGTCTTTTTTCTCTGAGCGCCCTCGCCTGGTGCATGAAGGCCTCGAGGCGATTCATGGTCTGAGAGTCTTTTTGACCGTCATAGGCGATCGTGAGAATCGGCACATCCGGATGCCTCTCTCTCACACGCCTGAGCAGGGCAGAGGATATGGTGCCGGGCATGCATGTAAGCGGCATGACGTTTATGATGCCGGATACACCCTTCTTGATATAGTCGATCGCCTTTCCCACTGTCAACACCGCCTCACCCTCGAGAGAATGATGTATATACGGCGCTGCATAATCGAGGGTCTCGACGATCTTCGGCTCGTGCAGGCCCATGAGGCTGCCGTGGAATGCGGCCAGAAAGCGCCTTTCGTCAAGATGCTGGGCCGTCTCTGTAAGATGCGCCCTGAGCAAGTCCGTCCATGAACGCGACATGCGGGCGGAGGCCTTTGCAGTCTCCGTAAGGTAAAGGAGCCACTCCGACACAGGCGCCACCCATGCCTCGCCGCCGAGCTGCTCTATCTTTCCGACTATGTCTTCGTTGCCGAACCTGTTGGAGCGTATGTATATCTCTCCTACGATGCCTATCACAGGCCTGTCGCGTTCAAATGCCTCTATAGACGAGAAGCCTCTATATGCCCGCTCGAGCACAGGCAGTATCTCCCTCTTCTGCTCGATGGCCGTCACAAGCTCTTGGAGGGATTTTCTGTATATACGATCGCTCTCTCCTGCGTTTTTTTCATACGGCCTGTTCTCCCTGAGCGCCTTCTGGAGCAGATCCACGGCAAGGCCGCCCCTCCATGTCATGCGAACGAAGTTCCGATCGAGCATCCTCACCTCTTTGTGCATTGTCTCGTCCTGCATCGGAGAGAAGACAGGGACGCGGCCCAGGCCGAGTTTCGAGAGCACCAGCCTGTGAAAGTGATTGTATTGTCCGAACCTGCACGGCCCCTTGCCGCCAGGCATGAAAAAGGCGCTCCTGTCAGGATCGAAATCAGGCCTCTGAGCCGCCTTGATCATGTCTCCTACTGTAAGCGCAAGGGGGAAACACTCCTTGCCCGAGGTGAGCCCCTTGCCTATGCGTACGCTCTCATCATCCGGCTCCGGAAGTACCTCCGCCTCCACCCCGCAGGCCCTGAAAGAGGCTGCGAGGGCATAGGCATGGTCCGACATGGCGGGTATGAACATCTTTCTGCTCCGGACGTCCGTTCGCACGGAGATATGAAATGCTTTCTGCACCCCTCTTCTTTTGGAGTTTTTGATGCTGTCGAGGAATGCCTCGATCCGTGTGATCGCGCCTGCATCCGCGCTGTGCTCATCGAGCTCTAGCTGCAAGAAGGGCCTGTCCCCGAGCTCCTGCCTGAAGAAGTGCTGTATAAAGGAATCCGGACCGCATCCGAAGTTGGTGATATAGACAGGGTAAAGATACGGATAGTCCTTGATAAATCTCGCTGCCTTCAATATCTTCTGTCCGGAGCGCCAGTACATGTGCTCCCAGTCTGAAATGTCTATGGACGACAAAGGAAGATAGTCCATCGGTACGGCCTGCACGCCGAGGTCCCGAATCTTTGCAGGAAGGTTCATGTTCATACCGATGTCCGAGGCATTGTATGACCTGCCTATGACAACGAGAGCGACCCCATCCCTTTGAATGGATGACAGGGCCCTACGGCCTGCATCCTCGAGCGCCCTCTCGAATGATTCCTGCGCCTGCCTGGCGAGTTCGAGGGCTTTTGTCGCCTTGCGTCCGCTCATGCCGAGGCCGTCGAGCACCTCCAGCGCGGCCTTCATGAACAGCCGCTGTTCATTCAAGTAGAGCTTCGGCTCGAGGATCCCGGTATCCCCGAAAGAGAGGGACGCCTTCGCGAGATATGGAATCGCCTGGACGTAAGGACATGCCCGGCTGCCCTTGATATGGACTGTCTCGGATTTCAGGCGAATGAAGCTCGGTATGAAAATGAAATCCGGTTTCTTCACGAGGAGGGCGTTGATATGGCCGAGGGCGGCCTTCGATGGAAAACAGGATTCCGCAGCAGACGCCTCGAGGCCGAGGTTTATTATGGACCTGTTCGTGCGCTCTGATACGATCACCCTGCACCCGAGGCTGGAGAAGAACGTCCTCCAGAACGGCAGAAAGTCATTGAGATAAAAGAGCCTCGGAATCCCCACGACAGGGCCTTGATGGGCGTCATGGACATGTGATGTCTCGGTGAGCAAATGCTCTCTCTCTGCGAAGAGGTCCGGCAATCTCGGCGATGAAGCTGCATTCCGCTTGACATCGTACTTTTCGCACCTGCTGCCGTAGAAAAGCGGCGCCTCCGTGCCGAAACGCACCGACCTTATCTCACAGTTGTTAGCGCACTCGTGGCACGTGAAGGTCGATATCCTGTATTCCCGTCTGCATATATCGAAACCCTTGAATCTCGAGGCCGAGCAACCGGACTCCCTCATCGCGATGAGCGCCGCACCGATCGCGCCGGTGACCTCGTGATGGCCCGGGACCGTGATCTTTTTCCCGAGTATCTTCTCGAACGCCGCTACAACGGCCTTGTTCGACGCCACCCCGCCCTGAAAGAAGATGCGCTCTCCGATCCTGCGGCCTGCGACCACCTTGTTGAGATAATTCTGAGCAATGGCATAGGCAAGCCCTGCCGAGATGTCTTCAACTCCAGCGCCCATGTTCAGATAGTGGACGAGATCGGACTCCATGAACACCGTGCATCTCTCGCCCAGGCCGCAGGGACTCGCTGCACAGAAGGCACGCTCTTCAAATTCTTGTTTGATCCTTATGCCGAGCCTCTCCGCCTGCTCCTCGAGGAACGAGCCCGTGCCTGCTGCGCAGGCCTTGTTCATCTCGAAGTCAACCACAGCGCCGTTATGCAGGCTGATGTATTTCGAGTCCTGGCCGCCGATCTCGAATATCGTGTCCACCTCCGGATCTATGGCCGCTGCTGCAGCAGCCTGGCAGGTAATCTCGTTCCTCACGATGTCGGCTCCGATCATGTCTCCGGTGAGGTACCTGCCCGAGCCTGTGGTGCCTGCACCGACTATCCTGACCTTACCGCCTATCTCCTCCCCCACTTCGAAGAGACCCTGTTTGACCGCCTCTATCGGCCTTCCGGCGGTAGGAAGATAGCGCTTCGACAGTACCCTGCCGTTTTTATCTATGACGACCACATTCGTGGACACAGAGCCGACATCCACGCCCAGATATGCATCTATAACTGGAGCGGATGATTTAACGATGGATTCGCCGACCACATGCGGTACTGAAGGACGAACGAGCGGCTCCCAGCCTCCCCGCGCTCCTTTTTTCTTCTCGAGCAACGGCTCGAGCCCCCTCCTGCCTTTGTATCTCGCCCGACGGTCTTTGGTCTGCATGGCTGCAAGTGCGGCACCGATGGCGGCGGATGTATTGAAATTCTCCGGGACCACGAGACCGTTTGAAAGCCCGAGCGTCTCCCGAAATGCCCTCTGCATGCCGAGATTTGCTGCAACCCCGCCGAGAAAGAGCACCGGCGGCTCGAAACCCTTGCCCTTCCCGACCGTCGCCTTGAAGTTACGCGCAACCGCGAAACAGAGGCCTGCCACGATGTCGTAATCAGGCGCGGCGATCTGCTGCAAGTGTATCATGTCGCTTTTTGCAAACACGCTGCACCTTCCGGCGAGCGGAGGGGGATTTTTGGATTCGAGGGCGAGCTTTCCGAATTCCTCTATGGTGAGCCTCAAGCGCGAAGCCTGCTGATCGAGAAAGGAGCCTGTGCCTGCCGCGCAGGCCGTGTTCATGGAGAAGTCTTCTATCCTGACCCTGCTGGTATCTCCGTCAAGGACCAGGGATATGAGCTTCGAATCATGTCCCCCCATCTCGATGACGGTGCGAACATCGGGGTGGAATCTTTCGACGAAGGCCGCCTGGCAGAGGATCTCGTTAGTGAATATCGCGCCGAGCGCATCAGCGGCCTGCCTGCCTCCGCTTCCGGTGATCCCTGCGGCGATGACGTCGCCTTCTCGAAATGGAGGGAACGTCTCCGCGAGTTCGTTATGGAGCACGGCGATCGGCTCGCCTTTGATGCGTATGTATCTTGTCTCGAGGACATCACCGTCGGATGAGACGACGGCCGTCTTCACGGCCACCGAGCCGATGTCAATGCCGAGAAAAATCCCCTCTTTCAATTCTTACTCCTGCGAAAGGTATTATGGATTGAGATGGAATGGCGATATTATTATAAATGAGCCTTGGAAGGGCAGTCAACTCTATTCTTTCACGTAGCGCCTGCGAGGCATGCTGCTTCAAATCGGCAGAAATTTCTCCTCCGTTCCGCCCGCCATCCTGCTATAATAATGAATCAAGGATCGATATGATTTTTTATGGTATGGTGTCTTATGGAGAAACCGCTGACAGGTGTAATTGACGGGATAACGCTGCCGAGGCTCTTTCTAGATGTCCGTGCCGAAAGAAAGACGGGGATTGCCGTATTCGAAAGGAACGGCGCCGTAAAGAAGGTCTTTTTCAAGGACGGAGACCCTATCTTCGCCTCTTCCAACCTCGAAAAAGACAGGCTAGGAGAGCTTCTACTGCGCAGGGGGGAGATCACCAGGCAGCAGTTTTTGGCATCGTCTGAGATAGTCCAGAAGACAGGCAAGATGGAAGGCTCTGTGCTCTTGGGCCTTGGCTTCATCTCCGAGAACAGGCTGGAGGAGGCGCTGAGGCATCAGGTCAAGGACATAATACTGAGCCTTTTCTCGTGGAGAGACGGAGCCTTTCGTTTCGACGAAGGGCCTTTTCCGCTTGTAGGCATGGTGCCCCTCGGGATCGCTCCGGCCAATATAATTCTCGAGGGCATGAAGGGATTCGAGTGGCAGGCGGTACGGAGATCCCTGCCTCCCCTATACACCGTAATCAGGCCAACTATGGATCCGAAGATAATATTCCAGGCGGCGGACTTTTCTCCCGACCAAAAATCAGTGCTCCTTCTGATAGACGGCAAGAGGAGCATAGAGGAGGTCTGCACAGCCTCATCCATCGGAGACTTCAATACCCTTACCGCAATTCATCTCTTTCTGGCTTTATCCATCGTAGAGGTCGGCGAGATCGAGTCCGAGGAAGATCGCTCCCTTGTGCAGCAGGCGGTCAGGCTTGCGCTCAATATGGAGGAAATAGAGCCCCAGACGGAGCCGGTAAAACAGACGACGATTTCGGATATCAGGAATTCTATTCAGCGTGCATTCGACGAACTCGGCGCAAAAGACCATTACCAGGTGCTCGATGTGCCTGAGACGGCAAGCAACCAGGAGATCAGAAAGGCATACTTCCGCCTCTCAAAGCTCTATCACCCTGACAGGCACTATGACCCTGCGCTGGCAGATCTCAAAGGAGCGCTAGAGGCATTGTTTGCAAGGCTGACGGAGGCATATAACACCCTCTCGAATCCAGAACTCCGCAAGGCATACGACACATCCCGCGCCATGAAGACCGCAAGGATGGATTTGGAGGAAGAGAAGATAGACCGTACAGCCACCGCAGCGAACCAGTTCAACAGGGGACTCAAGGCATTCAAGGAGGGGAATTTCTGGGGCGCGTCAGAGGCATTTATGTGGGCCGCTAGGCTCGATCCCGCGAACAGCCGCTATTACTACTACCAGGGCCTGGCCTTCAGCCAAATGCCGAGAAAAGGGCATGACGCGGAAAAAAGCTTCAAGAAGGCGATAGAGCTCGACCCGACGAAGATCGCGTATTATATAGAGCTCGGGAATCTATATTTAAGAAACAATATGAAGTCGCGGGCGATTGCAGTCTATAATGAGGCGCTCAAATGGGACCCTGAATCTGAGCAGATAAAACAGGCCATCAGGGCGGCTGGTGGATGAGACAAGGCTTGGATTACCATGGTAACTACTTGAGAGAGAGCCGCATGAGCCTGCTCGCAGGACCTGAAAACGAACCGCCCTCTGTCTGCACGAGTACAAGGATGTCTATATCGCTCTCATCCCTCCGGACAACCTGATAATCCAGAGCAGGTCCGGGCAGACCCTTTATCCGCCCCGTCTCCTCGAGCCTCGCGCCTGTCCATGACAGAATATGCATCTCGGCCTCCTTGGCAGGCTTGAAGACAGTCGCGCCTATGTTCCGCGGGACGAGCACCTCATCCTTGCCGTCGTGGTCTATATCGAGCAGCTCGATCCCGGCCATCACCACCGCCCTCTGTCTTATGTCATAGATGTCGCCCGATGATTCCACTGCAACCGTCTCTACCGCTCCGTATCTCTCTTGGCTCTCCCAGACAGCGTTATCGCCAGAGAAAATCCTGAACCTCCCCTTTTCATCGAGTGTAACAAGCAGCAAAGACAGCTCACCGAAATCCGCAAAGGCCGTACCGAATAGGGCGACGCCCTTGGGCAGCACGAACTCATGCCCCTGTACGTATCCCTTTCCGTCCCATTTATATTCTTTCGGAACCCCGGCATAGAAACCGCTTTCTGAAAATCCCTGCCCCAAAAGCAGCGCCTCCTTGCCTGGATATGGCACAGGCCTCAGAAAACCAGTCGTCTCTGCAACACGGACGAGCTCAGCACCTCGATATTCCGAGATATAAGACGATGCAATCCCCTTCTCCATGCCAGTCACGAATACCTCAGACCTTCCATCGCCGTTCACATCCGCCGCGCTCAATGAAATATGGCGCGGCCTCGATCTTATACCGGCGTGTTGCTCGGTCCATACCAGCCGCCAACCGGACGGCTCGAGCCTATAGACGGACAACATCTCCCCGTTTGAAAATATATATTCCCTGACCCCGTCTCCGTCTAAGTCCGCATACTCGAAGTACCGTACATTGACAGGCAGAGATGGAAACCCGCTCCATTGAGCATTTTCCGCTCCCTGTGCACCGGGCTTCCACGGCTTTGGCATCACCGAAGGGACGAAGCCGGCGAGTGTGGCAGCGGACTTGGACTGATCCGAGAAGAAGATGCGCACGAGCACAAGCGCTTTTCCCTCGGAGAAATGCTCCCTTACAGTAACGACGAGATCCAGCCCGAAAGTCCTTATCATCTCTGATATGAGCGAAGGGCCCGCGTCCCTTTTCCGTCTGATAAAAGCCGAGGCCTCAGCCGGAGGGAGAACCCATAGGCTCTCTGTCGCCGTCAGACGTTTCGAGACAGCAGAAAACACATCCGTCCGGGCCGTCCCCGTCGGAAGCAGCGCAAGCCTTATATTTTCGATGCCGCTCCTGGCCGGACTTTCGCCGGAGATCACGCGCACCAATGCGGTTGCAAGCTCATCAGCAGAGCCGTACTCTTCTATATCGAACGGCCTTTCGCCGAAAGAGGCCGCCGGGCCCAACGATGCAAGAAGAAGCATTATAATCAGAAATTTCTTCATCAGACACTTTGTCGAGTTTTTCCTCGTATCCGTCCGACCCCGCTTCTCGCGAACCGTCTTGTTAAAAAACAACCACAGAGCCGGCGGAGAAGCACCTGCGCAAAGGAGTGAAACTCCTAATCGCCTGAAACCACGCATAAAGGCCTGCGTTACTTTCCAGGACAATTATTCCTTCAGAAGCATTTCAACGTATTTGGATATTTCCCGCAATGTGGCGGAGCCGATGATGCGTCTTATGCACTTTCCCTCTCTCGAAAAGAAGAAGGTCTGTGGTATCGCGCGGACTCCGAAGGCATCCACGATGCCGTTGTCCTTTCCGACCGGAAATGTGAGCTTATAGTCCTCTATGAACTCCTTTATATCCTCGTCCTTACTGTTCCCGAAGACCCAGATAAAGACGACGCCCCTGTCCTTATAGGCCTCATATGCCTTCTGCATCTCAGGCGCCTCGGCCCGACACTCGGGGCACCATGCCGCTCCAACCGCCATCACAAGCGGAGCGCTGTCGAGGGACTTGAAATCTATGATCTTGCCGTCGAGGGACTCGAAGGTGAAGTCAGGCGCCAAGTCTTTTGCCTGGGCAAATGAGCAGAAAACAAAAAAAACCGCGAGGACACCCGCTGCGCGCTTCATTCGAATAAAGCCCCTTATCGTATTGTGAAAATCACGAGCAATCACTGCATGTACTTATAATATGCTTGAAGGATAATGTATCATATCAAGCACCACCGCGCAACAATTAAAAAACCTGGAAAGCGTGTTGCCTTCCAGGTCTGAGCGTCGCTTGCCTCATAGGGAGGCTTGGTGCCATCTTATGGCTACCAAGCCCACCTTACTTGCTAAAACTTCACTCCCAGCGATGCACCGAGCGTCAAGAAGGAGTCAGTAATCAGGTGGAGCCTTCCGTTGACCCCAAGCACGAGGTCGCCGGACAAGGGTATTTCCAAGCCTGCACCGCCGGCAAGACCGAGACTGATCTCCGTTGCACTCGCCGTCCCGAAGATCCCCCCCATTTCCGCATCGTCATAACTCAGTTCGAGTCCGCCTTCCAAATATGGATGAACAGATTGTCCTCCGTTCATGGGAAAGAAGTAGCGGATACCGCCGAAAGCTGCAAGCCGTGTGTAAGAGATACCAAAACCAAACACTGAACCGTCCCATTCATAATACGTCAGGTCGCCGCGGATATGGACTTTCGCATCCTTACCACCGAAGCTGCTGCGGTCCGTGATGTCGAGGCTCGCGCCTACGCCGATACCGATAGTAGTGCCGTATCCTCCGGCTGGCTCAGTGGCAAACGACAACGTACCGTCGATCATACCCCCGCCTTTCGCCTGCGCGGCCTTTGCCGCGAATGCCGCGCCTGCAAACCCCATGACCAACACAACTGCAACTGCGACGATTAGAAACCTCTTCATCCCTTTACCCTC
>JBBIMH010000051.1:0-9110 GCA_037444505.1 Nitrospirota bacterium
GCGCCCATAGCTCAGTTGGATAGAGCGACGGACTACGAATCCGTAGGTCAGAGGTTCGAATCCTCTTGGGCGCGCCAGTCTGGGTCTGCGCGGTATCATCCTCAGCCGCAGAACGTTGATACACTAACTCTCTGACCTCAGGGGAAGGGATTTACGTTCATTATGACAGATGCCGACTTTATGTGCCTGGCGCTTGCAGAGGCGGCTCAAGCCGCCGAGGCAGGCGAGACGCCGGTCGGCGCGGTGATAGTGGTAGGCGGCGAGGTCCTGGCGCGCGGCCGCAATATGCGCGAGACATGGCGGGATCCCACGGCACATGCGGAGATAATTGTGCTCCGCGAGGCGGCTGAGAGGCTTTCACGCTGGCGGCTTGATGATGCAACGCTCTATGTGACCCTCGAGCCCTGCCTTATGTGCACAGGCGCCATGGTGCTGGCGAGGATCAAGCGGCTGGTGTATGGATGCCGGGACCCCAAGGCAGGGGCATTGGGCTCGGTGTATGATGTGGTGCGGGATGGAAGGCTCAATCATGTATTCCCCATAACCCCCGGGGTGCTCGAAGAGGAGTGCAGCGCGGTGCTCAGGGGATTCTTCGAGAGGCTGCGGAGAAGGAGCTCGTAACTCAGAGTTTAAAGTGGCATAGCTGAAACGTAATGCCTACTTTGAACTTTGAACTGAGTGCTTTGAACTGTTGTCTTTGGAGAGGTGGCCGAGAGGTCGAAGGCGGCAGACTCGAAATCTGTTGTGGGGGTGACTCCACCGGGGGTTCGAATCCCTCCCTCTCCGCCAGCGTGTATGAAAGTGCTGAGTTCAAAGTTCATGCTTCAAAGAGATAGGAACAAAACGCTGCATACGCTTCGAACTCTGAGCTGAGTACTTTGGATTCTTGTTTTCGGAGAGGTGGCCGAGTGGTTGAAGGCGCACGCCTGGAGAGCGTGTGTATGCCCAAAAGGTGTACCGTGGGTTCAAATCCCACCCTCTCCGCCAGAAATATCAACTGACAACCGGCAACAGGTGAGTCAGAAGTCAGAAGTCATGAGTAGGTTTTTTCGCGCCCGGGTCCTGCGCAACCGCGGCCCCGTGAACCCCGTCAGGTCCGGAAGGAAGCAGCGGTAAGCGGGTGTCGGGTGTGCCGCAGGGAAACCCGGGCTTTTATTTCTCAGACTCGGGACGGGTGTCATGAGCTACCAGGTACTCGCGCGAAAATGGCGGCCCCAGGTCTTTGCCGACGTGGTCGGCCAGGAGCACATCACGAGGACTATTCAGAATGCAATCGCCACGAACCGACTGGCGCATGCCTTTCTGTTTTCCGGCCCCAGGGGTGTGGGCAAGACTACGACCGCTCGAATCCTTGCAAAGGCCCTGAACTGCAGGCAGGGACCCACGCCCGAGCCGTGCGGGGAGTGCGACCCATGCAGGGAGACCGCGGCAGGCACGTCTGTGGACGTGATAGAGATAGACGGCGCATCGAACCGGGGCATCGAGCACATACGCGAGCTGCGCGAAGCGGTGAAATACGCGCCTGCAAGCGGTAAGTACAAGGTATATGTCATTGACGAAGTGCATATGCTCACGAACGAGGCGTTCAATGCGCTCCTCAAGACCCTCGAGGAGCCCCCTCCGCATGTAATATTCATATTCGCCACGACAGAGCCCCAGAAGGTCCCCGCCACTATCCAGTCCCGATGCCAGCGCTACGGCTTCAAGCGCATTTCGATCCATGCCCTTGTCAAAAAGCTGGGCGAGATAGCGGCCGCGGAGGGCATCACCGTCTCTCCGGCAGGACTCGGCATGATCGCCCGTGCGGCAGAGGGCAGCATGCGCGACGGCCAGAGTCTGCTTGACCAGGCGGTCTCTTACAGCGGGATGAATGTGAAGGACGAAGACCTGATGACGCTTCTGGGCGCTGTGTCTCAGGAGGCGCTTGTCTCGTTCGCGGATCTGCTCATCGCCAAAGACGTATCCAACCTTCTTTCTCATGTTGACCGCATGATCGAACAAGGTCAGGATATCCGGCAGTTCCTCCAGGCGGTGGTGGGTCATGTGCGTAATTTGCTCGTGGCCAAGATTGCGCAGGATCCAGGCAAGATAATAGAGCTGCCCCCGGAGAATGTCGAGGCTGTCAGAAAACAGGCGGAAGCAGTGGACACGGAGCAGCTCGTGATGCTGTTCGACTGCCTGTCGAGGACCCTCGATGAGATGAGGTGGTCGCAGCAGCAGAGATTCATGCTCGAGGCGGGTTTGATAAAGGCGTGCAGCATAAGACCATTGAAGCCAGTCTCCGAGCTTTTGGCCAGGCTCCAGGCCCTAGAGGCGAGGCTAGGGCAGGGGCTCCCAGGCGCCGGCGTGATCATGGAACAACAGATGGGCTACAACCCGGCCCGGAGCACGAAGGCCCTGGATAGCAGGGCGCAGACCCGTGACATCGAGCAGCTATGGTCCGATATACTGTCTTCTCTGAAACAGAAAAAGCCCGCTCTCCATTCCGCGCTCCGGAATTCCAGGCCTATTTCATTGACACAGACCGAACTGGCTATAGCCTTCTCCGGCACGAACTTCGAGAAAGAGCAGGCTGGAAAGCGGGATCACAAAGAGCTTATCGCCCGGCTCGCCTCTGAACTACTCAACAGAGAAGTCTCCGTCCGAATCTACGACGCCGGGCCGAACGCAGAGAGCCCCAAGTCCAAGACGCACCGCCGGGCCGCCCCCAAGAATGATAATCCTGCTGTCATAGAAGCCCTCAGGATATTCGGCGGCGAGGTTGTCGAAAACGAGCCCGAAGAATAAGGCCGTTCATTTATTTTTTTAATGACCTCATAACAGCGGCATTTTCCCTTGCAAAGCGTCATAGATTTTTTTATTATACTATTCTTACCGTCTGCTCCGACAGACACAGGAGGCATATGTCGAAGAATCTCCTAAGCAACCTCATGAAACAGGCCCAGCAGATGCAGGAGCGGGTAAAGCAGCTTCAGGCCGAGGCGGGGCAGAAGACCGTCGAAGCGAGCGCCGGCGGGGGTATGGTCACTGTCGTCGCTAACGGCAGGCAGGAGGTGCTGTCCGTAAAAATAGACCGCTCTGTGGTGGATCCGAACGATATAGAGATGCTCCAGGACTTGATAACAGCAGCGGTGAACGAGGCGCTCAGGAAGTCTCAGGAGATTATTAAGGAAGAGATGGCAAGGCTGACGTCGGGGATGGGACTGCCGCCTGGGCTCTTTTAGCCTCAATGAATAGAATGAAATTAGAAGACGGGCATAAGGCCGGGACCATGGGCGATGGCCGGGCCCTGTCGCAGAAACCGGCTACAAAAAAGAAGGAGCCAGTCGGGCTACAGGATTCGCGCATATCAGGAAGGGCGCTGGGCAGGACAGTCGAGGTCCTTATGAAGCTGCCCGGCATTGGCAGAAAGACGGCGGAGAGGCTTGCCTTCGCCATACTCGGCATGCCGGAGGAAGAGGCGCTTGCAATAAGCCGGGCCATCGCGGATTTAAAGACCAGCGCGAAAGACTGCAAGGTCTGTTACAACATCACCGAAGACGAGCTCTGCAGCATATGTCAGGATGTGAGGCGCGACGGCTCGAGCATCTGCGTAGTGGAGGAGCCGAGCAGCATACTCGTACTCGAAAAAAGCGGTGCATTCAGGGGCCGTTATCACGTTCTCAAGGGCGCAATATCCCCCCTCGACGGGGTAGGCCCCGAGGACCTGACAATAGACAGCCTGCTTTCGAGGCTCAAGTCAGGCGGGATAAAAGAGGTTATCATTGCAACCAATCCCACTGTGAAGGGAGAGGCGACGGCCCTATACCTGTCGAATCTGATCAAGCCTTTGGGCATAGCAGTGAGCCGGATCGCCTACGGGCTTCCGGTGGGCGGAGACATAGAATACGCGGATGAAAACACTGTGCTCCGAGCGCTTGAAGGCAGAAGACAGATGTGAGCCCTGGAATGGCCGCATCCCAAGCAAAAATATATCTTAAAACAGAAGGGGCTGCAATCATCTGTCTGAATCGCTTGATTTAGAATGCTAAGGAGGTTTCTATGTCCGAATTATGGGAAATCAGATGGCACGGCAGGGGCGGTCAGGGCACGGTCACGGCTGCCAAGGTCCTGGCTGATGCCTGTCTTTCGGGAGGCAGGCATGTACAGGCATTTCCTGAATACGGACCTGAGAGGGCTGGCGCGCCGCTCAGGGCGTATAACAGGATAAGCGACAGGCCGCTCCGCATACACTGCCCAGTTGTAAGCCCGAAGGTGGTGGCGGTCGTGGATGCGTCCCTCTTAGACGCGATCAATGTGGCCGAGGGGGCTGCGGACGACGCCATATTCGTTGTCAACACCAGCAAGGACCCGAAAGAGGTGAGGCAGAAGCTCAAGGCGAAGCCGTCGCAGAAGGTCTATACAGTGGATGCCACGAAGATATCGCTCGAGACCATCGGAAGGCCCATGCCCAACTCTTCCATGCTCGGCGCAGTGAACAGGGCGACGGGCATCGTTTCTATGGATGTCCTGCTCGAGGATGTGAAAGGCAGCTTCGGAAAGAAGTTCGCACAGAAGATTATAGATGCAAATCTCGCTGCGGTGAAACGCGGCTATGAGGAGGTACGCGAGGGATGAAACTGAAGACTTGGAAAGAGCTGCCTCACGCAGGTACGATCCTCGAGGCAGGCAATGCTCAAACGTATAACACCGGCTCCTGGCGCTCCTTCAGGCCGCGCTGGATAGAAGAGAACTGCATTCAATGCCTCTTCTGCTGGATATACTGTCCGGACTCGGCGGTTATCGTAAAGGACGAGAAGATGACAGGCTTCGACTATGACCACTGCAAGGGCTGTGGGGTCTGCGCAATGGAGTGCCCCGGCAAAAAGGGCAACAAGGCCATCGTGATGGAAGAGGAGGGCAAATAGATGGGGACCACTACGAAGACAGTTGCCGTTACCGGAAATCAGGCAGTAGCTGAGGCCTTACGCCAAATAAATCCGGATGTGATCGCTGCATATCCCATCACTCCCTCCACTGACATTATGCAGAGGTTTGCGGAGTTCGTCAACAATGGAAAGGTGGACTCGGAGCTCGTGCTCGTGGAGAGCGAGCACAGTGCGATGAGCGCCTGCATCGGCGCATCCGCGGCAGGCGGAAGGGTCGCGACTGCAACGAGCTCCCAGGGCATGGCGCTCATGTGGGAGATGCTCCACATTGCATCCGGCTATCGCCTCCCGATTCTCATGGCGCTTGTGAATAGGGCGCTCTCAGCGCCTCTGAACATCCACGGAGACCACTCCGACGGCATGGGTATGCGCGACTGCGGCTGGATACAGCTTTGGTCAGAGAACGCGCAGGAGGCGTATGATAACACCATCATGGCCTTAAGGATTGCAGAGCATCCGGACATAAGGCTGCCGATCGCGGTGAATATGGATGGGTTCATCATCAGCCACTCCATAGAGAGCATGCAGTATCTTTCGGACGAGGATGTAAGAAAGTTCATAGGAGAATATCTGCATATCAATCCTCTCCTTGATGTGGACCATCCAAAGAGCATAGGCGCCCTCGTCCTTCCAGACTACTACATGGAGCACAAGCGCGCCCAGCACGAGGTCATGACGAAAGTGAAAAAGGTGGTGCAGGACGTCTCTGCGGAGTTCGCGAAACTCTCCGGCAGGAAGTACGATCTGTTCGAGGCATACAGGCTCGACGATGCGGAGGTGGTGCTCGTGGCGCTCAATTCCGCGGCAGGCACGATAAAGGACGAGGTGGACAGATACAGGGACAAGGGCATAAAGGCGGGCCTCCTCAAGCCCAGGCTATTCAGGCCATTCCCGTACGAAGAAGTCGGCGCAGCGCTTAAGAATGCAAAGGCGGTCTGCGTCATGGACAGGGCCGACTCATACGGAGGCTTCGGCCCGATGTACATGGAGATCGCATCGGCGCTCTATCCATATGCCGGACCGCGCCTGTTCAATAAGATATATGGACTCGGCGGAAGGGACCTCATGCCGATAGATGTCGACCAGGTGCTCGACGAGACAGTAGATGTCGCGAAGACAGGCAAGGTCAAGACGCCCAAAGAGTATATTACCGTCAGAAATTGACGACGAAATCAGGAATCCCGAATTCGTAACAGCGCTTGCGGTATGCGCGGTGCGCGAAGACAGGGTTCGGGATTCGTCTCTTAAAGGAGAGATTATGAGCGACACCACCACTACACAGGATAAACCGCTTACCCTAAAGACCCTTTCCCACAAGCCGGACCTCTTGACCGGCGGTCATAGGCTCTGTGCCGGCTGCGGCGCACCTACGATATTAAGACAGGTGCTCTTGGCCGTCGAAAATCCGGTTGTGCTTACAAATGCCACAGGATGCCTCGAGGTCTCGACCTGTCTCTTCCCGTATACTGCATGGCGTGTACCCTGGATGCACAGCGCATTCGAGAACGCCGCCGCCACTGCAGCCGGCATAGAGACCATGTATCGCGCCTTGAGGAAAAAGGGAAAGATAAACAAGGAGATAAACTTCATTGCGATAGGCGGAGACGGAGGCACATACGACATAGGCTTCCAGGCCCTTTCAGGCGCCATGGAGCGTGGCCACAAGATGCTCTATATCTGCTATGACAACGGCGCGTATATGAATACAGGCATCCAGCGCTCGAGCGCCACGCCTTTCGGCGCGGACACCACCACCTGCCCTGCAGGGTCCAAGTTGCCAGGCAAGCTTCAGCGTAGAAAAGATCTGACCCGGATCATGGCGAGCCACAACGTGGCATATGCTGCCCAGGCATCGCCGCACAACTGGAAAGACCTCATAACAAAAGTGAAGAAGGCGCTTGCTGCGGACGGACCGTCGTATATGGGAATCATCTCACCGTGCAACCGAGGGTGGCGCACCCAGACGAACGACTCCATCCTCTTGTCGAGACTTGCCGTCGATACATGCTTTTGGCCGCTCTACGAAGTCGAGAAGGGTAAATGGACTATCAACTACGACCCCAAGGACAAGAAGAAACCGCTTGCCGAATGGCTCAAGCCCCAGGGGAGGTTCAAGCACATGTTCGCACCGGGGAACGAGTGGATGCTGGAGCAGGCCCAGCGTATAGTGGACGAAGATTGGGAGTCTCTCAAAAAGATGGCCAAGACATTCGGCGGATAATAGAAGGACTGTATAAACGAGATGAATAAGCCGGGCTCCTGGGATCCGCCCGGCTCCTTTTTTGGGGCCAAAAAACCCTTGAAATCTGGCGCATAGTGTGGTTTAATAGCAGTAACCCGGCAACCTGCGGGTCTCTGCACATCGAATGAGGAGACGCACTGATGCTCGGCTCAGATCTGGTGATGTATGAAGAAGAGTTCAAGCAGATAGATGCTGAACTCAACCGCCTCTTGCAGCAGGCCAACGCAAAGGTCGTGTTTCTGGTGGACAAGAACGGCCAGCTCATTGCGGCGACCGGCGAGACCGAAAACCTGGATACCACATCCCTCGCATCCCTCACAGCGGGCAATATCGCAGCTACAGGCGGCATGGCGAAGCTTCTCGGCGAGAAGGAGTTTTCCATTCTCTTTCACGAGGGCCAGCGGGACAATATCCATATCTCCATCATTAGTCAGCGCGTCATCCTTGTTGTCATCTTCGATCAGCGCTCATCTCTCGGTCTTGTCCGGCTAAGGGTAAAAAAGAGCGCAGAGGTGCTCGGGGCCATCTTCGCTCAACTTCTTCAGAAGGTCGAGTCAGGCAAGGGCTTAGGAAAAAGCGGGGATTCGCCCTTTGCGGAGATTACGGACGAAGACATCGACAAGCTCTTCGGCTAAGCCCCATGCCATACCCGAACAAACAAGGAGAGGAAGCAGCGGCCAATGTCGTTTATCAATTATTCGTCGAGAGAGATCAACTGCAAGATCGTCTACTACGGCCCGGGCCTGTGCGGAAAGACCACCAATCTCCAATATATATACAAGAAGACCAATCCGGACAGCAAGGGCAAGCTCATCTCGCTCGCCACGGAGACTGAGAGGACACTCTTTTTCGACTTCCTTCCCCTTGCGCTCGGCGAGATACGCGGCTTCAAGACACGCTTCCATCTCTATACCGTGCCAGGCCAGGTATTCTATGATGCCAGCAGGAAGCTCATCTTAAAGGGCGTGGACGGAGTGGTATTTGTCGCGGATTCGCAGATAGAGCGCATGGAGGCGAACATCGAGAGCGTAGAGAACCTGAGGACCAACCTCGCGGAGCAAGGCTACAATCTCGACGCGATCCCATATGTGATTCAGTATAACAAGAGAGACCTGCCGAATGTCGTCCCTATCGAGGAGATGCGCAAGGCCTTGAACCCCAGGGGCGTACCTGACTTCGAGGCGGTCGCAACGGACGGCACGGGTGTCTTCGACACGCTCAAGGCGATCGCCAAGCTCGTCATCATGGAGCTCAAGAAAGGACAGGAAGGGGGGTAAGGCTGGAATCTGCCGAGCGTCGGCTGCGGACGACCGCGGTTGCACCTCAGGAAACCCGTTGACTTAACAGTCCGTATATGGTATTTTTCTTTCGCAATTAGCGCGAAAGGACGCAGCGCATTTCCGGAATAGAGCTAAGGAGGTGGTTCAGGAAAAGTTTCAAGATGATTAAATGACGTTAAATAATTCCCCGGTAGCTCAGTCGGTAGAGCAGGTGGCTGTGCGAGGCGCCGAAAGAGCTGCAAATCAAGCTCGTTCGGGCCTGCAATGAATCTCACAAGGGAAGACAGGCACGTGGCTAAAATTGCCATCGTGAGATACATGCAGAAGTGCAGCTTTCCCGAGAAATC
This sequence comes from Nitrospirota bacterium, assembly GCA_037444505.1. Taxonomy (GTDB): domain Bacteria; phylum Nitrospirota; class UBA9217; order UBA9217; family UBA9217; genus JBBIMH01. Next base: position 8,798 of record JBBIMH010000051.1, read on the forward strand.
GGGATTGAAAAATTGGGTGAATTCAGGGAAGCCTAAGTGGCAGGAATGCCATAGGGTAATCCTGAGCGAAGTCCGCTGAAGGGTTGAATGTAGGCGGAAACGTGCAGAGACTATGGAGTGAGGAACCCGACCAATAAACTCCCATAAGCGCCCAATCCCTAAAAGATTACATCTCATGGGAAAGAGATAGTCCAAGCCTCGTGGAAACATGAGGGAGCTTGTAACCACCCTGTCGCTGGTTCGAGTCCGGCCCGGGGAGCCAGATTGGTGTCTGAGAGCGCATCTCAGATTCACATAAAGAAAGTAGCCCTAT
>JBBIMH010000052.1:0-6550 GCA_037444505.1 Nitrospirota bacterium
GGCATCCCTCATGCTCACCACGGAGGTGATGATCACCGAGCTGCCGGAGGAGAAGCCTGAAGCGCCGATGCCGGGAGGAGTGCCCGGCGGAATGGGCGGGATGTATTAAGATAATGGCGGCATAAAGCGGCAACCGAGATCCCAGAGCATTCGAACTATAAGGCCGGAAGAGGAAATACCCTTCCGGCCTTTTCTATGCGCAAACTTGGGGACTATAGTATATCCTGGGGGCCGAGCGCATATTCGTATATTTTACATGGTGTGTCAGAAGTGTTCCACTATGACTCGACTCATAGAGGTGACATTCACTAAATCAAAGGCGCTCAAGCATAATGAGGCCTGGTAATCGTGCCGTTCGAGCTCAAATGCCATCCTGATGTCAAGGCCATTGACATCCCTCAGCTCGATATTGTCATCGAGTTACCAACATGGCCGTGCGTGGCTCCGGACCGCGTCTCTCATCCGCCTATGATGGAGCGATAGAGCGACCTGGTGCTGGGATCCGGCTCTGCATCCAGCTCCCTGCTCAATGCCCTCTGGCATAATTCGAAGAGCCGGACAGACTCTGCCCTTCTGCCCTGTGCATGATGCCAAGACATCAGCCAGCGGCACGCGGCCTCGTTGCAGTGATCTTGATCAAAAAGCCTTTCATAATACATGCACGCCCGCGCCTTGTCGGCCATGCCATCGGCCATCTGGCCTGCGTCTTCGAGGGCCTTCAGATACGCCCAGCGGATTCGGTCCCTCGCCCTACCGGCCCAATCTTCGTAAATGTCATCCTGCAAAAAATCTCCGTGATAAAGGCCGAACGCCTTGTCGTACTCGTCTAAAGCTTTTTTTGGATCATGGGGCCTGACGATCACAGCAGCCTCGATGTGAGACAGAAACTGCTCCATGTCGGTCCAGACCGTCTCCGGATTCAAGTAGAGCATGTCGCCATCCAAGAGAATGCAGAAGCCTCCGGATATAAGCGCATCAGGAGGGTCCAGCAGTCTCCTGATGCGGCGCATCAGGTTGTTGAGAAGAGTTCTGGCTGAGCCTCCCTTATCAGGCCAGAATATATCCATGATGACATCTCTGGCGATCTTTTTCCCAGCCTGGGCGACAAGCAGTTTAAAAAAAGTCTTAGAGAGCCTGCCCTTCCATTCAGCGTCCTGTACAGGGACTCCGTTTCTCTCGATCCTAAAGCCCCCAAGCGAGAAGACTCTGATCCACGGCCGCGACCCTGTCTTGTTGCCGGTGATGAGCCGGATACAGTAGTCATGGCATATGCCCCTGGAGCATGCGAGATCAGCGAGCCTGCCGAGCTCCTTCTGAGTAAAGAGGTAGTAATAGGTGAATCCCTGCCGCTCGCCAATCGAGAAGGCCGAGCCCAACAGCTCGAGCGTCTCATCGAGCCTATTCTGCTCGAGCCTGACGGCAGCCAGTGCGAGCAATACATTCGCCTCTAGCTGGAGTGCGCCTATGCGTCTGAAGATTTCGAGCGCGCCGGAGAGGGCCCGCTCCGCCTGTCCCGCCTTTCTGAGCTTTAGATATATTGCGCCGATCACCGCCTGCGTGACAGCGGAAAACAGTTTGCTGCCCATGCGCGAGCGGACCTCGAATGCAAAAGAGGCCTCTTTCAGCGCATCTTCGAGTCTTCCCTGGTGGAGAAAATTCACTGCTAACAAATGCGCGGACGACGCATGAAAAAAAGTGTTGTTCAGTTCCTTCCCTTTTTGTTTGCATTCGGACAGCAGCTTTTCCGCCTCTTCATAATCTCCTGTCGCCGTCTTGAGCCATCCGCCTATGTCGAGGGAGAGGAAGTCGAATGCCTCGAGGTCATATTCATGCGCAAGGCCGTGGCACTTATCTATGCACCGCTGGGCCTCCTCGAAGCTTCCTTCGAACAGGGCGGTCATGGCCTTGGCCATGTAAAGGGCGGCCTCTCCCCCAGTCTCGTCCGGTATAGAAGAGAGCGCCTCGAAACCTTGTTCGACCGCATCTCGCGCAAGCCTCATATCTCCCGCGTATATGGCGCAAGGCGCGAGATATATTGCGCTGTGAATCCGGTAAAAATGGTTGTCGATTTTTTTGAAAAGTTCCAGTGCCTCCACAAGCGCCCTCGTCCCCTGCCTGAGCCTTCCGATGAAAAAGCAGGCCGTGCCCAGGGCAAGGAGCAGTCGTGCACGTGCCTCGGGTGAGCTGCGGCGCGCCTGTGTGAGCAATGCAGTAGCCTTTCGCGCGGCACGCGCCATACGCCTGAAATCCCCGCCGGTATAAAAACACGCCTCCACGATCCCGGCGAGGGAGAGCATCCTGCCTGCGATTGCATCGCGGCTCCGTCCCGTACGGGCGAATTTTGCATAAGCCTGTTCGAAGAACGAAAGCGCCTGCCTGGGGTCCGAGAATCTCAATGCAACCGCACGATAAAAAAGCAGCCAAGGTCTGTCTCTGTATTGGCCAGGCAATTCTCCGAGCCATCTCAAGATAGTCCGCGTCTGCCCCGCGCCGAGGATATCCCTGCCGTTCGACTCTATCTTCGAGGCGGCCTTGTCGTACTGTCCGGACTCGATCAAGAGATTTATAGTCCTGACGATATCGCCGGACCTGTCGAAATATCCCGATGCTATGCTGTAGAGCTTTTTTACCTCAGACGAGCGGGATTCCGATACGAATTTCTTTTTCAAGAATTCCCTGAATAGGGAGTGGTATCGAACGACCGAGCCGTTTTCATCAGAGGTGGTTACGAACAGGTTTTTCTTCCTTAGCTCTTCTATCATGGCCTGTGTACCCGCCGTGCCTGCAGTACCTTTTTCCGAAAGACCCGTCAAAAGACGTATGAGTGGCGGGGTGAGACAGTCCACTATGGAGGTGCGCAAGAGGAATCTCTGCATCTTCAAGGGAAGATGCGAGAACACCTCCTGTGCCAGATAGTCGAACACCTGGTTGTGAAATCCTGTCTGCCATCTGCTCGACAAGGCCGCCCGGCGCTCTTCGGGTTGTCTTGCCTGGAGATATTCATGCATGAGTACAAGCCCTGCCGCCCAGCCCTCTGCCGTCTTGTTGATGAGCTCGACTTCGGATTCTGACAGCCGCATGTCGAATATGGTCTCGAACAGCTCCTGCACCTCACGGTCGTTGAATTTCAAATCCTCACCGGTAATCTCTCCAATCGCGCGGGCCGCCTTGAGTCTTGTGATATCCAATTCCGGCCTTATGCGGGATAACAGCATGAACCTTACATGAGATGGGGTGTTTTCGATCAGTATTTTGAGAGTGGACTTGAAATCCGATGAGGTTGTGGCGTGGCAGTCATCGAGAATGATGAGGCTTTGTTCAGGTAGATCTCCGAACACATGGGAGACCCACCGCCCCATGCTTTGATGCATGCCCGCGGCGCCATATCGGTTGTTCGGAAGCAATGGGATCTTCGAGACCGCAGAAGGCCATGTGCGTTGAACAGCCTGACCCAGACATGATAAAAATACGGCGGGGTTGTCGTCTTCTGGATCTATATTGTACCAAGCGGTTGGAAAGCCGAGCGAGCGGATGTAGCTGGATGCAAGGGTGCTCTTTCCCTGGCCCGCCTGTCCATGAATGACCACTACCTTCCGGTCTTCCCATGAGCGGAGTCTATTGGTGAGCCGCTCCCGTTCCAAGACAAAGGCAGGCTTCGGCGGGAGCATCTTGGAAAGGTTCATCCCGTGGCTCCTTTCAGGGCATCTCCTATTGTCAAATACTAATTACAGCGGTGTAGTTTCATTTTTTTTGTTAAACCTTGGATATTAGTGCCCCCGATGTGCCGATCGGATTTGCGTCATAAATGGATAACAGCGATTATACGTATAATTATTATAAAATCAAGCCGAAAATCCAAAATCTAAACCCGCCCTTGACAATCAGCGCCGTTCATGAATACAATTATACATGCCCACGCCCAGACAGCGCTCGAAGGGCTTAATTCGTACCGTGCCAAGGAGGTTTCATGCCGACATCCAGCGAGAGGATAGTACCAGTATCGGAGCTTAGGCATGCATGTGACCTTGCCGCGTTCCCATTCGATACGACTGCTGAGATAGTGCCCTCCGATGAGGTGATTGGCCAAGACCGGGCTGTAAAAGCGATCGAGTTCGGCCTGTCAATAAAGAATCACGGCTTCAATCTCTACGTCTCCGGCATTCCGGGCACAGGCAAGAACTCCATCGTAAAGACCATTGTGTCGCGCATCTCCAAAGACAGGCCTGTGCCCGAAGACTGGTGTTACATAAACAATTTCAGGGACCCGGACAGGCCCCGGGCCATCAAGCTTCCGCCGGGCAAGGCGCGCGCATTCCGCCGCGACATGGAGTGGTTCATAGAGCTCATGATGACCGAGATCCCGAAACTGTTCGAGTCGAAGGAATACGAAGAAGAAAAGGCCCGTATATTCGAAGGCCTCGAGAGGGCGAAGGAGGCGCTCTTCTCCGAGGTTGGGCGCAGGGCGCAGGAATTGGGGTTCCAGCTCACGATTACGCGAACGGGCATCGTCAAGATACCATTCTACAAAGGGAAGCCGTTGGAGCCCCAGGACATTGAACAGCTTACCCTCGAAGAGCGCCGCGATATGGAGGAGAGGGAGAAGAAGGTGGACGCGGAGATACGAGACTTTCTTGCAAAGGCGAGGCAGCTCGACAAGGAGGCGCACGAGAAGATCCACGAGACGAACCGCAGGGTGGCGCATTTTGCAATGGGCCACGGTATCGAAGACCTCAAGGAAAAATACGGCAGACTGAATCCAAGGATAACGGATTACCTCTCGGAAGTGGAAGAGGATATTCTCAACAACCTCAAAGAATTCCTCGGCCAGCAGCAGGAGCCCGCCTTTCCTGTGGAAGGCATGGACAGGGCGGGTTTTCTCGACCGCTACAAAGTGAACGTGGTCGTCGACAATTCCAAGACAAAGGGCGCCCCGATGATCGAGGAGCCGAATCCCACCTACAACAACCTCGTGGGCCGCATAGAGCGCAAGGCGAAGTTCGGGGTGTTCTTCACGAATTTCACGATGATAAAATCCGGCTCGGTGCTCCAGGCGAACGGCGGCTATCTGCTCCTGAACGCCCTCGATGTGCTCAGGAACCCATTCTCATGGGACGCATTGAAGAGGATCATCAAAAACAACCAGGTGAAGATAGAAGACATAGCCGAGATATACGGCTTCGCGACAGGGGGCATAAAGCCGGAGCCCATTCCCGTATCTCTCAAGGTCATCATGCTCGGAAGCCCGTTGCTCTACTATCTCCTGCTGGCGTATGACGAGGACTTCAGGGAGATATTCAAGGTGAAGTCGGACTTCGACACACAGACCTCGGACGGGCCGGATGAAAAGATGCGCTATGCTCGCTTCATAGCCCGCGCGGTCGAGACTGACAAGCTGCTGCCCTTCGGTCGGGAGGCGGTCGCCGAGGTCGTAGATTACGCGGCGCGGCTCGCCGAGAAGAAAGGCAAGCTCTCTTTGCGCTTCAGCGACATCGCCGACCTTGTGCGGGAGTCTTCGTATTGGGCGTCGCTGGACGGCAGCCAGGTTGTGGGCAGGCAACATGTGGAGAGGGCCATCGAGGAAAAGATATATCGTTCGAACTTGATCGAAGAGAAGATTCGGGAACTCATTGCTGAGGGTACGCTCATGGTGGATGTCTCAGGGAGCGTGGCCGGCCAGGTGAACGGCCTGTCCGTCTATGACCTCGGCGATTTCTCGTTCGGAAAGCCGTCGAGGATCACCGCCCGCGCCTATCTGGGCAAGGCCGGCGTGGTGGATATAGAGCGGGAGGCCAAGCTCTCGGGCCGCATATATAACAAAGGGGTGCTCATACTCTCCGGCTATCTCGGCGGAAAGTATGCGCAAGAGAGGCCATTGTCTCTTTCCGCAAGCCTGGCGTTCGAGCAAAGCTACGGCGAGGTGGATGGAGACAGTGCCTCCGCCGCAGAGCTGATAGCGATACTTTCGGCAATCGCTGATGTGCCTGTGAAACAGGGCATCGCGATCACAGGCTCCATAAACCAGAAGGGAGAGGTCCAGCCTATCGGCGGGGTGAACGAGAAGATAGAGGGTTTCTTCTCCATCTGCAAGGCAAAGGGGCTTACAGGAGAGCAGGGTGTGGTGATACCTGTGCAGAATGTGAAGAACCTCATGCTCAAGAAGGAAATAGTCCAGGCGGTGAGAGACGGGAAGTTCCGGATATATGCGGTCTCGACAGTGGACGAGGCAGTGGAGATATTGACTGGCCTGCCGGCCGGGGAGAAGCTTCCGGATGGCACGTATCCAGAAGGCACATTGAATTTTTTCGTAGACAAGAAACTCAAAGAGATGGCCAAGAAACAGAAGGCGGAAGAGAAGGAAAAAGAGAAGAAGGAAGAAAACAACGAAAACCCCGGCAAAAAATGATCTATCATAAATCACCCTATTAGTTCAAAGACTGATTGCCCGAGGCATCCTCTACGAATCCCATTGGAGGCTTCACCTGGTTTCTGCATTGCTGTACTGCACCCCATTTGTCAAGACATTTTTTATGTCTAAAAGTTGTAGAGGTTA
>JBBIMH010000053.1:0-5790 GCA_037444505.1 Nitrospirota bacterium
ACCTCTGACCTACGGATTCGTAGTCCGTCGCTCTATCCAACTGAGCTATGGGCGCTCTGGACTATTTTGCAACACCGCCTGCGAGCTTTATCCCGACCTTCTCATGCGGGAATGGATGCATATCAGGCTGCATGGCGAAGAGCCAGCCCTTCCAGATCTCCTTCCCGTTCTCGGTCACCACGACCTGAGCAGCAGGCATCTTCGGCTCATTGGTGACGGAGGTTATTTCCTTATCAGTCATCATAAAGTGAGGAAGGAAGTTCAGCACCTTCACGACGACCTGGCTATTCGGCACTGCGAGCTCAGAGCCGATATTGACCTCATAGTCCTTGGAGCTCTTCTTAACCTTGTCATCAATAGTGAGCTTCACCGCCTTCCACTTGGACTTTACGTCCTTAGGTACGTTTATCTTGCGCTCTACAGGCTTCTGAGCGCCTGCCGGAGGCATCATGCCCTCCATGCTCGGGTGTCCGGGTGGAAGCTGCGGCTTCTCCTCTTTCTTCTTGCACCCTGCAAAAGAGAATGCGAGACCTGCCACGAGAACTGCTGCAACGATTCTTCTGACCATCTTTCAACGCCCTCCTTTATGAAGTTGACCAGTGACAACCTTTGACCATACCGTAAGTATATCCCCACCCTGACTGGCGGAGAGGCCGGGATTCGAACCCGGGGTGGAGTTTCCCCCACAACTGCTTAGCAGGCAGCTGCCTTCAGCCTCTCGGCCACCTCTCCGAAAACGATAGTTCAAAGTACTAAGTTCAAGACTCAAAGTATGATGAACTCGTAAAAGGTCCCATTTCACCACAGAGGCCGCCGAGATCGCCGAGAAAGGTTCTGAATTAAAACGCATTTTTTCTGCATGCTCTGCGTTCGGCGGTAAGGTTGACTTCTTACGATGCCATTAAAGTATTAACTTCAGAATAAATATGACGTTTCATCTATGTTAAACTGAACCCTGAACTTTGAACTCTGTATTTTATACATCAACTGGCGGAGAGGGAGGGATTCGAACCCCCGGAGCTTTCGCTCAACGGTTTTCAAGACCGCCGCCTTAAACCGCTCGGCCACCTCTCCGGGTACGCTGACCAACGAATATGCAATCGGCTGCTCAGCCCCCGCATCCAGGCGTCTTTCGAACCCGAGCAGGGGTTGCAGGTCACTTATTGCGTGTTATCCTCTCCACCCCACCCATGTATTTTCTAAGCGCCTCGGGTATTATGACGCTGCCGTCCGGTTGTTGAAAATTTTCGAGTACGGCCACGAAGGTGCGGCCAACCGCGAGGCCTGAGCCGTTCAGCGTGTGTACAAACTCGTTCCTTTTCCCATCCTGCCGCCTGAATCGGATGTTTCCCCTCCTCGCCTGGAAGTCCTCGAAATTCGAGCAAGAGGATATCTCCCTGTACCTGCCCTGGCCCGGGAGCCAGACCTCGATGTCATATGTCTTGGCCGATGCAAAACCCATGTCCCCCGTGCAGAGCGCTACGACGCGGTACGGCAGCCCCAGGCGCTTTAGAACATCCTCTGCATCATGCGTGAGCTTCTCGAGCTCGTCATAGGAGGTCTCGGGCGTCGTGAACTTTACGAGCTCCACTTTGTTGAACTGGTGCTGACGGATGAGGCCACGGGTGTCCTTGCCGTATGAGCCCGCCTCCCGTCTGAAGCACGGCGTATATGCGGTATATAGAAGCGGCAGCTTCTCTTCAGGGAGCATGTCGTCCCTGTGGATATTCGTTACAGGCACCTCGGCGGTGGGGATGAGATAATATGCCCCGCCCTCCACCTTGAAGAGGTCCTCCTCGAACTTGGGAAGCTGGCCTGTCGCGGTCATGCTCTGCCTGTTTACCATGAATGGCGGAAGCGTCTCGACATAGCCGTGCTCCGTGGTGTGGAGGTCGAGCATGAAGTTTATGAGCGCCCGCTCGAGCAGGGCGCCCATGCCCTTATAAAGGGCGAAACGCGCGCCGGTTATCTTCGTGGCGCGCTCAAAGTCTACGATGTCGAGATATTCGGCGATGTCCCAGTGCGGTCTGGGCTCGAACGAGAAACGGGATGGCTCGCCGCCCTCCGGCGACCAGCGCCTGAGCTCTACATTGTCGTTCTCGTCTTTTCCGTCCGGCACTGAAGAATGCGGAATGTTCGGGATCTGCAGAAGTATGCTCTCTTGAGCATCTTCGACCGACCGCACATCGCATTCCAGCGCGGAGATCCGATCCCCGACCTCCCGCATCAGGGCCACCTGCTCTTCTGCAGGCTCGCCCGCCTTCTTGAGCCTTCCGATCTCGGCAGAGGCCTCGTTGCGTTTCCGCCTGAGCGCCTCCACCTCCTGGAGCAATGACCGCCTCTTACGGTCAAGGTTTAGGAATTCTGAAAGATCGAGGTCTATCCGCCTACGCTTCATGGCAGATACAACCTTTTCCGGGTTTTCTCTTACGAACTTTAAATCGAGCATTTTAAGGTAACACTCTCCATTTATGTTGTCAATAACTTTTCTTCATGATCCTCGATTCGAGCGCCTTTATCTTTATATCAATGGCCTCTTTGTTCGGATACGTAGTTGCGATCTCCTTATAGAGTTTCAAGGCCTCTGACAGCTCCTCTCTCGCCTCGAGGCAGCCAGCGAGGGAAAATTTGGTCTTTACTGCAAGCTCGGGGTCCGTGCTTCGCTCGAGCGCCTTTCTGTAGAAATCCTCCGCCTCTTCGAGCCGGCCCTTTGCGAATGCCGTTGTGCCGAGGCGATAGTACGAGAGCTCTGCATGCTCTCCGCGGGGGAATTCGTCCACCAGCCTCTGCCATGTATCCGCCGCCTCGTCGAGCTTCCCCACACGAAAGAGATTGTCCGCCAGTCCGTAGAGACTCTTCTCCCGCACCTCGCGGTTCGAGTATTCCGCCGCCTTTCTGTACTCCTCGACGGCGCGCTCATAGTCGTTGTACCCCAGCTCGTATATCTGGGCTATGGTGAACTGCGCCTGAGGCGCCATATCCCTGCGCGGATATTTCTTGAGAAGCAGCCGGAGCGTCTGGAGAGCCTTCTCTGTCTCGCCGAGATACAGAAACCGCGTCATACCGGACCAGTACAGGGCATTGTCCGCGCGGGGGCTGAAGGGATGGTTCATCGCCACGGCGTCGTACATCGTTACAGCAGTACGATAATCCCCCGCATTCCAGCGCCTGGTCGCCGCTTCGTACTCGCGCATGGCAGACCTGTCGAGGGAATCGCACCCCAGCAGGCCCGTCAAGACGATAGCCGCCGTCAAGCACCTTCTAAGCATCTTCTATCACCCGCCCTGCCTCAGGGCCGTTGTTATTCTTCTCCGCCGGGGCATCGCGCTCGTCTTCTCTCTCCACCACCTTGGCGATGCAGATAACTTTGTCTCCCTCTTCCGTCTCGAGGAGCCGCACGCCCTGGGTGTTCCTGCCCTGTACGGAAATCTCTTTCGCCTTGATGCGCAGGAGCTTCCCCTGCATCGTTATGAGCAGTATCTCGTCTTCTTCGGAGACCTGGGCCATCCCTATCACCTTGCCGTTCTTCTCTGTTGTCTTGATGGTGATGATCCCTTTGCCGGCGCGGCCCTGGCTGCGGTACTCATCGAGAGAGGTCCTCTTGCCGTATCCGTTCTCGGTAACCGTAAGGATCGTCGAGTCGTCGCGGACTATCTCCATGCCCACGACCGCGTTGCCTTCATCGAGCCTGATGCCGATGACGCCCTTTCCTATGCGGCCTATCTCGCGCACGTCCTCTTCGCTGAACCTTATGGAGAGCCCGTCCCTCGTGCCGAGAAATATCTCGCGGCTGCCGTCAGTGACCTCCGCAGAGATGAGCTCGTCTCCCTCCTCGAGGGTGACCGCGATGATGCCCGAGGGCCGCGGATGGCTGTAGGCCTCGAGGGCGGTCTTTTTTATCACGCCCTTCTTGGTCGCCATGAGAATATAATGGCCGGGCGTGAACTCCCTTACGGGCAGTGCTGCTGTGACACGCTCGTCCTGGCCTATCTGGATCAGATTGACTATGGCCTTGCCCTTCGCCTGTCTGCCCGCCTCCGGAATCTGATGCACCTTGAGCCAATAGACCCGCCCCCTGTTCGTAAAGAAGAGGATGTAGCTGTGCATGGTGGCCATGAACAGCCTCTCGACGAAGTCCTCTTCCTTTGTCTCCATACCAATCTTGCCCTTACCGCCCCTGCGCTGGGCCCGGTAGAGATTCAGCGGATTCCTTTTGATATAGCCCGCATGCGAGATGGTGATGACCATCTCTTCGTCCTTGATGATGTCCTCGATGCCTATCTCGGTCACGGAAGGGACGATCTCGGTCCTGCGGCCGTCTCCATATTCCTGCTTTATCGCGAGGAGCTCGTCCTTGATGATCTTCATGACAAGCTGCTCGGACGAAAGGATGGCATTGAGCCTCTCTATCTCCTTGAGCGTCTCGTCGTACTCGGAGATTATCTTTTCCCTCTCGAGCCCAGTGAGGCGCTGGAGTTTCATGTCCAAGATGGCCTGGGCCTGTATCTCGGAAAGCGCGAACTCCCTTATGAGCCCTGCACGCGCCTGCTCCGGGCTATCCGCCTTCTTGATGAGGGCGATAACGGCATCGAGGTTCTCGATCGCCGTCTTGAGACCGAGCAGTATGTGCGCCCTCGCCTCCGCCTCCTTGAGCTCGAACCTGGTCCTGCGCAACACCACGTCCCGCCTGTGCTGAATGAAGTTGGAGAGCAGCTTCCTGAGATTGAGAATCCTAGGCTGGTTGTTTACGAGGGCGAGCATTATAACGCCAAAGTTGGACTGCATATCCGTATGCTTGTAGAGCTGGTTCAATATCACCTGCGCAATCTCGCCCTTTTTAAGCTCGAAGACGATGCGCATGCCCTCGCGGTCGGACTCATCCCTTACCTCGGAGATGCCGTTTATCTTCTTGTTCTGGATAAGCTCCGCCACATGCTCCAAGAGCCTGCGCTTGTTCACCTGATACGGGAGCTCGGTCACGACGATCATCTCCTTGTCGCCCTTCGCCTGCTCGATCGCTGCCCGGGCGCGCATCTGTATCGTGCCCCTGCCTGTCGTATATGCCTGCCTGATTCCGTCGATGCCGTGTATGAATCCTGCGGTGGGAAAGTCGGGGCCCTTGATGACCGTCATGAGTTCCTGCACAGAGGCCTCGGGATTGTCTATTATCATGACAAGACCGTCTATAATCTCCGCCAGATTGTGAGGAGGAATGTTCGTCGCCATGCCTACGGCGATGCCGGATGCGCCGTTTATCAAGAGGTTGGGCACGCGCGTGGGCAAGACAGAGGGCTCTGTAGTTGTGTCGTCGAAGTTCGGGACGAAGTCCACTGTGTCCTTGTCTATATCCGCGAGCATCTCCTCCGCCAGCTTTGTGAGCCGCGCCTCTGTATAGCGGTAGGCTGCCGCTGCATCGCCGTCGATGGAGCCGAAGTTGCCCTGGCCGTCCACCAAGGGATAGCGCATATTAAAGTCCTGGGCCATGCGCACAAGGGTATCGTAAACCGCGCTGTCTCCATGCGGATGGTATTTCTTAAGCACCTCTCCGACCACGCCTGCGCACTTGGAATACTTCTTGTTATGAAGCAGTCCCTCCCTGAACATGGCATAGAGAATCCTCCGATGGACGGGTTTCAGCCCGTCGCGCACGTCCGGAAGCGCCCTGCCCACGATTACGCTCATGGAGTAATCGAGGTAGGAGGTCTTCATCTCCTGCTCTATGTTTATCTGGAATCTCGTCTCTTGCGGCTCCATATAACTATTGCAACCTTCTCAATCCAGTGTGATTGG
>JBBIMH010000054.1:0-2385 GCA_037444505.1 Nitrospirota bacterium
GGTGTCTTTACTGCCTCGAAATGAAGATCTCCACCAGGCCTTGGTTATTAGAGAAGGCCGTCTTTTTCTTGACTGCACTGTCTTTATCCTCTAAACTATTGCCATTGGCTAGACACGCATGAGGGAGAGGGAGAAGATAGGGCATACAAATTAGGGTTGTGGATGTGTGTCTGGGCGTGAACGCGTTTCTGAATGGTCTGGGACATAAGTCCGAATTGCGGCAGGCTACCTTTTTAACACACAGGGGGCTGAGAATGGATCGGTTGGGAATTCATGACATCGTGATGAAAATGCAGGCATTCTATGGATCAGGCGTGACGAAGGATTTGAAATTCAGGCGGAGGCAGCTTGAACTTCTGCGCAGATCCGTGGTAGAGAGGGAGAGGGATATATACGACGCCCTTAGAAAAGACTTGGGAAAGCCAAAGCTGGAAGCCTACCTCGGCGAATTCGCCCTCATAATAAGGGAGATAGATTATGCATTGAGTCATATGGATTCGTGGGCCAGGCCCAGACGCGTCGGGGCTCCGCTTGCCTTCTTTCCCGCGAGGAATTTTATTGCGCCGGAGCCGTACGGGGTTTCTCTCATCATAGGGACATGGAATTTTCCGTTCCAGCTTTCGCTCGTCCCGCTCGTCGGCGCGATTGCAGCCGGAAACTGCGTCCTCCTCAAGCCCTCCGAGGTTGCAGAGGCCTCGTCCGGCCTTATCTCCCGGATTATCAGGGATACATTCGATCCTGCTTTCGTCGCAGCGATAGAAGGGGGGCCGGAGACCGCATCGAGGCTCCTCGAAGAGAGGTTCGACCACATATTCTTTACAGGGAGCGTAGCCGTCGGCAGAGCAGTCATGTCAGCCGCTGCCGAACATCTCACGCCTGTTGTGCTGGAACTGGGAGGAAAAAGCCCTTGCGTAGTGGACTTAGAGGTGGATATGGAGACGGCCACAAGAAAGATAACCTGGGGCAAGTTCTTCAACGCAGGCCAGAGCTGTGTTGCAGTGGACTACCTGCTTGTGCACAGAGACATAAAAGACAAATTCGTCGGCCGACTCACACGGCTGATAAAAGAATTTTACGGCGATGATCCGTCTAAGAGCCGGGACTACTGCAAGATAGTGAATCGGCGGCACGTGGAGCGCCTCTCGCGCCTGATGGCAGGCCAGAAGATCCTCATCGGCGGGACGGCGGATGCCGATGCCAGGTATGTAGCGCCGACGATTATCTCCGAGCCTGCATGGGACAGCCCCATAATGCAGGAGGAGATATTCGGCCCGATCCTGCCGGTGCTCGAGTATGTTGACCTCGATGAGGCGATATCCAAGATCAACTCGATGCCTCATCCACTCGCCTTGTATTTTTTCTCGTTGAACAGACGGAAGCAGATGAAGATCATCTCGGAGACATCTTCCGGCGGGGTCTGTATAAACGAGACAGTGCTGCATCAGCCTACGACCACGCTGCCCTTCGGCGGAAGGGGAGACAGCGGCATAGGCAAGTATCACGGCAGGTGGAGCTTCGATACATTCTCGAACATGAAGGCGGTTACGAAGAGCAGCCTGCGGCTCGACCTTAACCTCCGCTATCCCCCGTACAGAAACAAACTAAGCCTTATCAGGAGGTTATTTTGATTCCAGACTCAGCACTTTTTTGGTGCAGGCATGCCCTGCCGGGCTTTATCTGAAATTATAATCTGCACCATTATACGCGAACCGATTCCATGTCCTGCTCATTGTTCCCATCCTGCAGCCTTGCGCCCCTTTTTCTCTTCTCGATCGCCACGATGAGCAGGGATATGGCGGCCGGCGTAACCCCTGAGATGCGTGAGGCCTGGCCGAGCGTTGCCGGCCGCACGGTCTTGAGCTTCTGCCTCACCTCGGCGCCCAGGCCTGTTACAGAGTCATAGTCCATGTCCTCCGGTATTCTCTTCTCCTCGAGCGCCGCCATGCGCTCCACCTGCCTCATCTGCCGCTCGATGTAGCCCTCGTACTTTATCTGTATCTCCACCTGTTCGGCGACGGACGCGTCTATAGCCTCCGGGGCAGGGCTCAGCCCTGCTATATGCCTGTATTCGATCTCGGGCCTCTTTAAGAGCTGCTCGAGCAGGATCTCTTCGCTGAGAGGCGCGGCACCGAGTCCGCTCAAAATTCTGTTCACCTCCGGCGTGGGCTTGAGCCTCGTGGACTTCAGCCTTTTTATCTCGGATGAGACAGTCTCTCTCTTTTCGAGGAATCGGCGATAGTCATCGTCGGTTACGAGGCCTATCTCTCTCCCTTTCTCCCTAAGCCTCAGGTCTGCATTGTCCTCCCTCAATAGAAGACGGTATTCCGCGCGTGAGGTAAACATCCGGTAGGGCTCGAGAGTGCCCTTTGTCACGAGGTCGTCTAT
>JBBIMH010000055.1:0-3120 GCA_037444505.1 Nitrospirota bacterium
GTCGCCCGCGAGTACCCCGCATCATCGTTCCAGGAGCCGCCGCGAAGCACGCGGTTGCCGCCACTTGCAGGGCCCTGTGGATTATTGCGCGGACTCTCAGAATAGTACTCCTCTCCGTACCAATCAGAGCACCATTCCCAGACATTGCCGCTCATATCATATAGCCCAAGCCCGTTCGGCTGCTTCTGACCAACCGGATGGGTCTGTCCATTTGAATTGCTGTCGTACCATGCGACTGCATCTACGTCATTCCCGCCTGCGTACTTTTCGTTCTTTCCTCCGCTCCGCGCCGCGTACTCCCACTCTGCCTCTGTCGGCAAACGATAGTTCTTGCCGGTCCGCTGGTTCAGGATGCGGATGAAGTCCTGAATATCGTTCCACGACACTCTCTCCACCGGGCAATTATTACCGCAACTACTGAAATGCGATGGATTGTTTCCCATCACCGCTTCCCACTGCGCCTGGGTCACTTCGTACTTTCCAATATAGAAATCGTCCACGCAGACCTCATGGACAGGCTTTTCATCATCGTCTCCCTCACTGCTGCCCATCTGGAAGCAGCCGCCGGGGACATGGACCATCTCTATCGGCTCAATCAACAACGATCTAAGCAGCTTTACGTTCCCTTCTTCTATATTCTCGACCCCTTCGACTGAGGCGTATTTGGTCGTAAGGGCCTTCCATGCCGTGGGGATCATGTCTTTGCCGTAGGGAGAGTCGGCGATTTCCTTGAATTTCGCGATGTCCGCCTCTATCTCGGCCCTGCGTTTTTCTTCGGCCTCTTTCTTGAGCCGCTGGATCTCCGCCTGCCGCTTCGCCTCTTCCGCTTCCCGCTGCCTGCGAAGGGCTTCGAGCTTGCGGGCGTCATTTTCTTTCTGCTTCACCATTGCCAGCATCTTGTCGAGGCTGTCGCCGCCGGTAGGAGCGCCTGCGCCGAGCCGCTTTTTCATGGCCTCGATCTGGGCGTCGAGCGCGGCAAGCTCTTTCTCCTTCCTGGCTATCTCCGCCTGCTCCTGCTCTTTCCGCTTCTTGTCCTCTGCCTCGAGCTTCTTGAGCCGCTCGAGCTCGGCCTGACGCTCTTTGGAGCCCTCGGCAAGGCCCTTGAGCCGATCCTCTATGGCGCTGCCTTCCTTAAAATAGAAATCTCCGACCAATGACGAAGACTCCCACGGAATCTGCTTGCCGGCGGTCTTCTCCTGGACGCCGGCGCGCACCTGCTTGAACACGTCCTCTATCTTGAGCCCGGGGGTCTTTATGCTCTGCACGAGCTGCTCGGTATAGAGTCCGTTCTGACCCGTGCCGTCGGCGGCCACTGAGCCGGGCGCCGTGGCATAGGCGATGAGCGTGCCGGAGGGCGCGTTCATGGAGGCGAGGCCGGGATTGGAGGCGCGGAAGCTGCGGCTGAAGGGGTTGTTCCGGCAGGCGTCGAGAATGACGATGTTCATGCGGTTTTGCGCAATGTCCATCTTGGCCAGCACGGCCCCGGCATCGACGGCCTTGATGTCCACCTCGGCCTCGCCCTGGATGTCCGCATCAATGGGAATGAGATAGTTCCGGCCGTTCACCTGCATGCCGTGGCCCGCGTAGTAGAACAGCCCCACGCCGCCGGCCTTGATTCTCCTGCCGAAGTCCTCGATGGCCTGCTTCATCTGGGCCTGGGTGAGGTTCGTGCGCTCTATAACTGAAAAGCCGAGCTCCTTGAGGGTCTTTGCCATGAGCCTGGCGTCGTTCGCCGGATTCTTGAGCGGAGAGACAAGATAGGTGCTGTTCCCGATGACCAGCGCGGTCTTCTTCTCCTTAACCGTCGCAGGCGCGGCGGTCTTGCCCTTGACCGCGACCCCCCGCTCGGCGGCAAAGCCAGGCGCTCCTGTTAAGATGCAGGCCGTGATTACGGCGATACCAAGCCTCTTCACCATTGCTTGCCTCCTGTCTTTACGAAAAGTTATCCCCCCAAGCCACTTGGGCGTCTCTATTTTCCCATATACTACAGAACGGTTTTTCATAAATTTTTTGAGACTATCTTATAACTGCTCCAGCGACCCCCTACCAAGAAGCGGTTAAAACCGTTTTTTAGCACAGTATGGCAAAATAGGTTTTTTCTGTCAAGGTTATTTTCACATGAGGGGGCTCCGGGGGTCACTTCTCGATCCTTGATATATCAGACTCGATTTTCTGCAACAATGCCCTGATCTTCCGGTCTTTTTCAATACGCGCCCGCAACCTCCGTCGCTCCTGGCTTACCGACGAATAATCAACGCCGAAAAGTCTGCCGATCTCGGGATTGGTCATGCCTCCGCGCCGATACAAAACATCCATCGTAATTTGTCGCAGCGCCCCCTTTTCCGTTTTGATCTCGTCGAGCTTCTTGCCTGTCTGCCGGCCGATGGTCTGTATGATATCGTCCTTTGCCCCATGCCGCTTGATCACACGTACTGCAGGCGCTTCACCATCCTCTTCGTTTAGGAACTTTTCCCGGACCCAACTTAGGAACTCCTCGCCGCCGATGACGCTCTGGCCTATGACCTGATCGCTTATCTCCCTCCCCTGGATCATTTCCTCGACCAGGGCCTTTCGATATGCTCTCCTGGCTTTGTAGGTGTCTCCGCCGTAATCGGCAAGGACCAAATCATACCGGACAAAATCCTGCTTTTTTCGTTTACTCAAATATCCCGGCAGACTGCTCCACCGGTAGCTGGTAAGACGCTTATATTTTTCTCGCGGATCAATTTTCTCCAGTGCCTTGATCCGGAGAGGGTTTAGATGAATGTAGCGCGACAGGACCGAAAGGTAGGCGTCTTTATCCACAAGGATGGCTTTGTATCTTCCCTGATAAAGGTGACCGACGCGTTCGTGTCGTCGGTTGAAATAGCCGATGTAGGCAATGTTGAAGTGGCGCATGAATTCGGAAAGGTTCCCAAGAGGCGTTTCGACGAGGAGGTGAAAATGATTGGTCATCATGACGTAGCTGTGGAGCTTGACCGTGTAGATGTTTACGGACTGGTTCAGAAGCTGGAGAAAACGGCTCCGATCTGTGTCATCCCGGTAGATGTTTTGCCTTTCATTCCCGCGGCAGGTGACGTGATAAACGGCGTCGGGGTACTGGATGCGAAGGGGTCTCGC